>NZ_JBBOTK010000002.1:0-754852 GCF_038005565.1 Paenibacillus sp. FSL R10-2748 | reverse complement strand
CAAAACGATCGCTGCCTGGATAGGGAAAAGGAAATATTCGAAGGTTGTTGATCTCTGGGTCAAGGGACTGTCGATGGATTGGAACATGCTTTATGGGGATGCCAAGCCGCGACGAATCAGCCTGCCGGCCTATCCTTTTGCGAGGGAGCGGTACTGGATCACGGATATTATGAGCCCATTTGTAGAAAGAGTCTCTTCTGTAGAAAGAGCTGTTACGGAAGCTCAGGAAAAGGCAATTCCCGTCCAGACTCATGCGATGCAGCCAACAGCCCTAATTTTACCCGGTTTTTTGAATAGTTCTGAAAAACCAAGCGCCATATCCTTACCGAATTTGTTGGACCGTCAGCCGCACCTAAGCAAGTCTGCCAACCAGGAGGGGACAACGATCATGTTAACTTCACTGGAGGAGACATCGCACACATTTGAGGATGAGAAGAAGACGGAAGCGCTGTCGTCTATTCCTCCTGCAATATCGGCGGAAATATTGCAGGAGGAGCTGACAACAAGCCTGGCGCAGGCTTTATATATAGATCGGAGCGATATCGATTCGGATAGAAACTTTGTTGATCTTGGATTGGATTCCATTATTGGCGTAGAGTGGGTTCGTAGCATTAATAAGCATTACAATACAGCCATAACAGCGACAAAAGTCTATGATTATCCAACCATCCGGGATTTTAGCAAATTTGTAGAGATGGAATTGTTGAGCAAATCAATTGCGCCATTCTCTGCCCAGTCTATTTCGGATCATTCTCCAGCAGAGTATTCACTGTCATCCGTTGCATTAGAGCCGGAGAAATCGGCAGAGGCTTCCATTCAGGTGAATTTGATGCCGATTTCGTTTGAAAAGCAGGCG
The DNA here is from genome assembly GCF_038005565.1 of Paenibacillus sp. FSL R10-2748. NCBI lineage: Bacteria > Bacillati > Bacillota > Bacilli > Caryophanales > Paenibacillaceae > Paenibacillus > Paenibacillus sp. FSL R10-2748. The sequence goes on along the minus strand of NZ_JBBOTK010000002.1, from coordinate 753,996 downwards.
CAGGCCAGCATGGCTGAGTGCATCGCCTCTGCAGAGCTGTTACAGGAAGAACTGACGGTAAGCCTGGCTGAAGCTTTGTATATGGAACGGAGCGAGATTGAGGCGGATAAAAACTTTATAGATACCGGACTAGATTCCATTATAGGCGTAGAGTGGGTTCGAAACATTAATAAACGATATGGTACATCTATAGCAGGGACCAAGGTCTACGACTATCCGACCATTCGCCAATTCGCTGCATATTTGGCACAAGAAATCAATAAGCGTGGAGGAAGCTCCAATCAACAGTCCTTGAGCACAGTCCCGGACACGGATAAGCCTATTGCGAAAGTCCATTCGAAGGGACCTGACACGCTGCAATGTTCCCCAAGGCTATCGTCTAAGGAGGATTCCGAGCCATTCCACCTGGTAAAGGTAGCAGAAGATTCATCGCCTATGCCTTCGGAAAATAAAGAAGTAATTGCAATTGTCGGGATTTCGGGAAGATATCCTGGTGCGGAAGATGTGCAGCAATATTGGGATAATCTTGCTCTAGGCAAAAATTCCATTATTGAAATCCCGAAGGACCGTTGGGATGTAAGCCAATATTACGATCCTCGTCCAGCGCAAGAGGGGAAAATCAATTGCAAGTGGCTGGGTGTTTTAGAGGATATGGAATATTTTGATCCGTTATTTTTCAATATTTCTCCTACCGAGGCGGAAGGGATGGATCCCCAGCAGCGCATTTTTATGCAGGAAGCATATAAGGCAATTGAGGATGCAGGCTATAGTGGCTCACAGTTGGGAAATAAAAAATGCGGGGTTTACCTTGGAATTTTAAATAATGAATATAGTATGCTGCGGTACAAGCATCAAGCGCAGTTCACCAATACTACTGGGAACAGTAACGCTATTGCAGCGGCTCGTATCTCTTATTTCCTCAATCTGAAAGGTCCGGCCATATCCGTAGATACGGCATGCTCCTCATCGCTGGTGGCAACCCATCTGGCCTGCCAGGCGTTATCTAACGGAGAGATAGAAATGGCGTTGGTTGGCGGGGTGTCGCTATATCTGACTCCTGAATCGTATGTAGGCATGTCTGCATCCGGAATGTTGTCGCCAGATGGCCGGTGTAAAACGTTTGACAATAGCGCCAACGGCTTTGTTCCAGGGGAAGGAGTAGGGGCGCTGGTTCTGAAGCGGCTGAAGGATGCTGAAGCTGATCGGGATCATATATACGGAGTTATTATTGGGTCCGGAATCAATCAAGATGGAAAAACCAACGGGATTACCGCTCCAAGCACAAACAGCCAAATTGAGCTGGAGCGGGAAATATACAACAAATATCAGATTGAGCCTGAAAGCATTAGCTATGTTGAAATGCATGGGACAGGAACCAAGCTGGGCGACCCTATTGAATTGGAAGCTTTATCAACCGCCTTTAAAGAGAAAACCGATCAGAAGAACTACTGTGCCATAGGTTCGGTAAAAAGCAATATCGGGCATACTTCTGCAGCAGCGGGCATAGCAAGCGTGCAAAAGGTGTTGCTATGCATGAAGCATAGAAAACTAGTACCGACACTGAATTTCAAGAACCCGAATGAGCATTTTGATTTTGATAATTCTCCTTTTTATGTCAATACAGAATTGAACGCCTGGGAACCTTCCCGCGGGAACAAAAGGCGCGCCGCTGTGAGCTCTTTCGGATTTAGCGGTACGAACGCCCATCTTATTATTGAAGAATATCGTCCCGGGACTGGAACATCTGCGACATCACCAGCAGCCGCCGATATCCATAATCCCGTTCTCTTCGTTTTGTCTGCTAAAGGTGAAAAGCAACTAAAAACGTATGTCGAAAGAATGAGGAGCTTTATTGCATCCCGGGAAAATCTTAACCTCTCGGATATGGGGTATACGCTGCAAGTGAGCCGCGAGCCGATGGATTACCGGCTGGCTTTTGTGGCAGATTCAAAAGAGGCATTGCTAAAAGCGCTCGAAGGATTTGCGAATCATGATCTGCTTGCTGGCGTCCTAACGGCGCAGGTGAAAAAGAGCAAAGACGGGATTGTGATGTTTGAGGCGGATGAAGATGCCAAATCGTTGCTTGAAACCTGGATCAAGAAGAGAAAACTGAAAAAAATAGCGGAGTTGTGGGTAAAGGGGCTAACTATTGACTGGAACAAGCTGTATGGGGACATCAAACCTTACCGGATCAGTCTGCCGACCTATCCTTTTGCGAGAGAACGCTGCTGGGCGCCTGAGCTTGACAGCAAGGCAGGCAAAGGCATGACTTCTGTCACTGCTGCTTCGCTCCATCCTTTACTGCATCGAAACACCTCCGATTTCTCGGAGCAGCGGTTCAGTTCGACTTTTACAGGCCAGGAGTTTTTCCTGAAGGATCATGTGGTGAATGGACGCAAGGTTCTATCTGGGGCTGCTTGCCTTGAAATGGTCCGGGCGGCCGTGGATCAGGCAACAGGATATGATGAGGGCGGGCCAACCGGAATCTGCCTTAAAAACGTGGTTTGGGCACGACCTATTATCGTAGAGGATGGGCCACTACAGCTACACATCGGACTTTTCCTGGATGATCATCAAGAGATTTCCTATGAAATATATGGGGAGAGCGAAGAAGCTGATGCAGGGATTGTGATATATAGCTACGGCAGTGCCACACGAAGATCGGCTGTGGAGATCCCAACACTGAATATTAAAGACTTGCAGAATGTATGCAGTCGGAATTTCGACCCCACACAATTGTATGGAGTTTTCAGGGATATGGGAATTGATTATGGCCCTGGACATCAAGGAATTGAGATGGTGTATGCGGGAGAGGGTCAAGTGCTGGCTAAGTTATGCTTGCCGTCTTCCGTTTCTGACAACCAAAGCCAATTTGTCCTGCATCCAAGTATGATAGATTCGGCCTTGCAGGCAACCGTAGGCTTGACGCTGGGGTCTGGCGTGATCAAACCTTCTCTGCCTTACGCCATTCAAGAAGTTGAAATTATAAAAAATTGCAGCTCCATCATGTGGGCGTTGATTCGCTACAATGCAGACGGTCTAGCTGAGGAAAAGGCACAGAAGCTGGATATTGACCTGAGCGACGAAACCGGAGCCATCTGTGTCAGGATAAAAGGATATTCATCAAGAATTTTGAATAGGGACTCGATTTCCTCGGATGTTCAGTCTAATTCCAGTAACTTGATGCTTGAACCCGTATGGAAAGAGCAAGGGATTGCTCTAGGGGCTGAAATGCCTGTATATGATCGCCATGTCGTGTTACTCTGCCAGCCGTCCGAGATTTCCCGTGAACAAGTTGAAGCTCGGATGGACGACGTGCAATGCATTGTACTGCAACCCGACCGAAACGGAATCGCGGAACAGTTCCAGCATTACGCCGTCCAGGTGGTTGAAGAGATTCAAAGCATTTTCAGGGAAAAACCCAATGGCAAGGTGCTGATCCAGATTGCCATAAGCGGACAGGAGGAGCAGCAGCTTTTCTCGGGACTTTCCGGTCTTTTAAAAACGGCCCGGCTTGAGCATGCAAAACTGGTAGGTCAGTTAATAGAATTGGGACAGGATGAGGACTGGGGAGCAATCATAGACATTTTAAAAGAAAACAGCCGTAGCCTCGGGGATATCCAGATCCGGTACGAGAAAGGCACACGGTGGGTTTCCTGCTGGAACGAAGTTCACATCTCTCAGGAAGCGGCGGGTAACCCGTGGAAGGATGGCGGAGTGTACCTGATTACCGGCGGTGCCGGTGGATTGGGACTCATTTTTGCCAAAGAGATTACGGATAAAGTCCATAAAGCTGTCTTGATTTTAACGGGGCGTTCCGCGCTGGATGAGGGCAAACGGGCTGAGATAAAGAAAATGGAGGCATTAGGGGCACGAATAATATACAGACAGGTCGATGTGACTCTGGAGCAGGCGGTGACCGATTTAATCCAGGAAATTCAGGAGGAATTTGGAAACATCAATGGCATCATTCACAGTGCAGGAGTCATTCGTGACAACCGCATACTCCAAAAAAATAGCGAGGAAATGCTGGAGGTTCTCGCTCCCAAAGTAATAGGGACAGTGAATCTGGATCAGGCAAGCAAGAACCTGCCACTTGACTTCTTTGTTCTATTTTCATCTGTAGCCGGAGGATTAGGTAATCAGGGACAGGCAGACTATTCTGCAGCTAATGCATTTATGGATGCTTATGCCAGATACCGGAACACTCTGATAGCATCTAAGCAGCGCCAGGGTCAAACGCTATCCATCAATTGGCCGCTATGGAAAGAGGGTGGGATGCGTATTGATGAGGAAACGGAGAAGCTGGTAAGGCAGCGTACAGGCATGAGCGGCATGTCAACCTCTTCCGGCGTTCAGGCCTTGTATCGTGGCATGATCGCGGGCGGTGATCAGGTTATGGTGATGGAAGGCAATCTCGCAAAAATGAAGAAAAGCATGGGTTTAATCACGACTCCAGAGATTAGGCAGCCTGAAAAGGTGACAGGAATTTCAGAAGCTTCCCCTAAAAGCAATGCCGTACCGGATCTGCTGGACAAGGTACAGGCCGCTATGATACAGGCCGTGTCAAAATTGCTGAAAGTCAAACTTGAAGATATTGATGAACATGTAGAACTGAGTGAGTATGGCTTCGATTCCATCCTGCTCACACAATTTACCAACAACATCAATCACTTATACCGACTTGAGCTGACGCCGGACATATTTTTTGAATACACAACGATTCATGACTTCACCAGGTATTTGGTGGACGAATATGATGCCGTGCTTGGCGAGCAGTTTGCCGTGCATGCCCGGATTGAGCCTGCTGTCCAGGCCGTGGAGGATGATAGGGAAGACAGTACCCACGTTAGACGGCAGCGTTTCCGGTTTGCAGGCGGGAATGTGTTGTCCATGCCGCAACAGACTCAGGCTGTTCCTGAACCTATTGCCATCGTGGGAATGAGCGGTGTATTTCCCATGGCTCGGGATGTGGATGAGTTTTGGAAAAATCTTGAGGAAGGCAGGGACTGTATCACTGAAATCCCTGAAGATCGGTGGGATTGGAAGACGTATTACGGTGACCCTGAGCAGGAGGCCAATAAAACAAACATCAAGTGGGGCGGGTTTATTGACGGGATCTATGAGTTTGACCCGCTATTCTTTGGAATTTCACCACGGGAAGCCGCACTCATGGACCCGCAGCAACGGCTGTTGATGACCTATATCTGGAAGGCGATTGAAGATGCAGGCATTCAGGCAGGGAGTCTGTCGGGAACCCGCACAGGAATCTTTGTAGGTACCGCGAACAGCGGCTACAGCGGTATGATCTATCAGGGAAATGTGGGTGTCGAGGCGTATTCCTCCAGCGGTATGGCACCGTCTGTTGGGCCCAATAGAATGAGCTATTTCCTTAATATTCATGGTCCGAGTGAGCCTATCGAAACGGCTTGCTCCAGTTCGCTGGTGGCCATTCACCGAGCCGTTAGAGCCATAGAGGATGGAAGCTGCGAGATGGCGATTGCAGGCGGTGTCAATGTGATTATCACGCCTGAACTCCATATCAGCTTCAACAAAGCAGGAATGCTGTGTGAGGACGGTCGGTGCAAAACCTTCTCCGATAAGGCCAATGGCTACGTGCGTGGTGAAGGGGCCGGCATGCTTTTCCTGAAAAAGCTGAAGGATGCAGAGAAGGACGGAGACCATATTTATGGTGTAATTCGGGGTACTGCCGTCAATCACGGAGGCCGGGCCAATTCCCTGACAGCTCCTAATCCGAGGGCTCAGGCGGATGTGTTGGTAAATGCATATACAAAGGCCGGAATCGATCCAAGGACTGTCTCTTACATTGAGGCCCACGGGACAGGCACCGAGCTGGGCGATCCGATTGAAATTAACGGACTGAAAGCAGCTTTCAAAGAGCTTTATGAGAATACAGAGGGACCCGGGATCACAGAATCCCATTGCGGATTGGGCTCGGTGAAGACCAATATCGGACATCTGGAACTGGCTTCTGGAATCGCGGGTGTCATAAAAGTACTGCTTCAGTTAAAGCATAAAAAGCTGGTCAAAAGCCTTCATTGCGAGGCAATTAATCCCTATATAAAACTTGAAGGTAGTCCGTTCTATATCGTTCAGGAGGCGCGGGAGTGGAAGCCACAGCGGGATACTCAAGGGAAAAATATTCCTCGAAGAGCGGGTGTTAGCTCCTTTGGATTCGGGGGTGCCAATGCCCATTTGATAATCGAAGAATACATTCTTGGAAAGCAGGAGCAGAATTCTATTACCCTTACCACCCCCAAATCGGCTATTGTGGTGCTGTCAGCCAAGAGTGAAGGACAACTGCTAGAGCAGGCGCAGCTATTACTAGCTGCAATCGGGGAGCATCCGTTCACAGACAGCAGTCTGGTAGATATAGCGTATACCCTTCAGGTGGGGCGCGAAGCAATGGAAGAACGTTTGGCTTTCGTTGTAGGCTCTCTCCGGGAGCTTGAAGAGAAATTGAAAGGATTTGTGGAAGGCCGGGATGGTATCCACGGCTTACACGTGGGACACGCCAAACGCCATAAAGAAGAAAATAGAGCTCGTGAAGACGGAGAGGGTGCAGGCACGACGATTGATGTTTTGGTTAGCGAAGGCAGCTATGGAAAAATCGCAGACCTTTGGGTAAAAGGAGTCGCAATTGACTGGGCCCTGTTGTACGGAGAGGCTAAACCAAACCGTATCAGTCTGCCAACCTATCCCTTTGCCAAAGAACGATATTGTATAACCGATATCAATAAACGGACGGGAGCAAGCGGTGTTGTGTTGGAACGGGAGACAGCAGTCGGCATTCATCCCTTACTTCAGCGTAATACGTCCGATATTTATGGACTGCAGTTCAGCTCCATTTTTACGGGGAAGGAATTTTTCCTGTCTGACCATGTGATAAGGGGGCAGAAGCTCTTGCCTGGAGTGGCCTACCTTGAAATGGCGCGGGCGGCAGTAGAGCAGGTCGCAGGATCTCCAGAAGACAAGTGGACGTCCATCCGGTTAAAAGATGTGGATTGGATCCGTCCAGTTGTGGTTGGGGAGGAGTCGGTTGATGTCAGTATCGGGCTCTATCCGCAAGATGGCGGGGAGATCGCCTATGAAATTTACAGCAAGTCTGGAGCAACGGAGCCCGAGCTGGTGGTGCATAGTGAAGGCAGGGCAGTAATTGTTCTGGTGGCAGAGGTCCCTGCTATAGATATTAAAACCTTGCTGGAGCAGTGCAGTCTGGGCTCCGTTTCATCCCGTCAGTGCTATGAGGCGTTTGCGGCGATGCAGATTTCCTATGGGCCGGGACATCAGGGAATTGAGAAAATATATGTCGGAGTGGGTCAAGCGCTTGCCAAGTTGTCCTTGCCTTCTTCCGTTTACCATACGATGGAGCATTATGTGATGCACCCCAGTTTGATGGACTCCGCTCTTCAGGCGACGATAGGCTTGATTATGAGTGCAGGTGATCGAAAAGCTTCCATTAAGCCAGCTTTACCATTTGCATTGGAAGAGTTAGAGGTATTTAACAGATGCACATCAGAGATGTGGGCCTGGATTCGTAATAGTGAAGACAACAGGCAGGATGGCCCGCTGCAAAAGTTAGATATCGATTTGTGTGACGAGCAGGGGAATGTTTGTGTGAGGATGAAGGGATTTTTATCACGAGTTGCTGAAGGAGGAACAGGGGCACCAGAGGAATGGACTGCACCTGAGACTTTGATGCTTGAGCCTGTGTGGGAAGAACAAGCGATTGCTCTGGAAGGAACAGCACCTGACTATCAACAGCATCTGGTAATTCTATGTGAACCGGGATATATTTCCGGGGAAATTATTGAATCGCAAATGAACGGGGTGCAGTGCCTCATTCTCCAATCCGAAGAGAAGAGCATTGATGCACGGTTTAGGACTTATGCGACACAGGTGTTTGAGGCAATTCAACATATTCTTAAAACGGAATCCAAAGGCAAAACATTGGTTCAGCTTGTCGTTCCGGTGCAGGATCACCAACAGGTATTCTCGGGGCTTTCCGGACTCTTAAAAACAGCATGGCTGGAGAATCCAGTACTGGTTGGCCAGCTGATAGAAATGGATGTGGAGCAGGATCCAGCAGGTCTGATAAATATCCTGCAAGAAAACAGTCGCAGCTATATAGAACCACATATCCGCTATCAATCGGGTAGACGACATGTTGCTGTATGGACGGAAATTAAAGATTCTCTGGAAGCGATCAGCATTCCGTGGAAGGACAGGGGAGTATATTTGATTACTGGCGGAACCGGAAGTCTTGGTTTAATTTTTGCCGAAGAAATTACACGACAGGCCAGAGATACTACTCTAATTCTTGTTGGACGCTCCCCGCTTCGTGGTGACACCAAAGCAAGGATTGAGGAGATAGAGGCTTTAGGTGCAAGAGTAGTATTCCGACAAGCCGATGTAGCCGATAAAAGGGCCGTTGAAGTTTTGATTCGGGATATTCAGGAAGAGTTTGGGAAGCTGGACGGAATTGTGCACAGCGCAGGAATGGTTAGCGATAATTTCATTATTAAAAAAACACGGGAGGAATTGCAAAACGTTTTGGCACCAAAGGTTACGGGATTGGTGAATCTGGATCAGGCTTGCAAGGAAATCGCGCTGGACTTCTTCATCCTTTTTTCATCCGTTGCAGGGAGCCTCGGGAATATAGGGCAGGCTGACTATGCTGCTGCCAATGCCTTTATGGACGCCTATGCCAAGTACCGTAATACGCTGGTAGAGCGAGAACAACGCCAGGGACGGACGATTTCAGTCAATTGGCCACTCTGGAAAGAAGGCGGAATGCGTATTGATGGGGAAACAGAAAAGATCATGGAAGGGATGGGGATATTTGCAATGGAGACTGGTGCAGGAATTCGGGCTTTGTATCAGAGCCTGGCTTCCGAAAAGAATCAAGTCATGGTGTTGGAAGGGCATGCCAGTCAGCTAAGAGAAATGCTCCTGCAGCAACCGTCCCTGAATCAGGCTGGAGATGCCTCCTCTATGATAAGGGAAAGCGAGATGGGTTCGGTCATCGGACAAGACCTGCTTGCCGAAAAAGCGGCAAATTATTTAAAGCAATTACTCGCTACATCCATCAGGCTGCCGGCAAGGCAGATTGAAACCGATGCCCCTATGGAGAAGTATGGCATTGATTCCATTATGATTAAACAGCTAACCCGTGAGTTGGAGAAAACGTTTGGAACACTGCCCAAAACTTTATTTTTTGAATACCAGAATATCCGGGAATTGACCCAATATTTCCTTAAAGTCCACCAGAAGCAGCTGATTAAATTGCTTGGAATCGAGACAGAGGTCAACCCTGCGAAAGAATTCAAGCCTTCTACGATGGAAAACGACCCGGGAAGGTCACTTTCTGATAGTCGGAAGCAATCGCGTTTCATGCCAGTTCAGGCAAGTTTCCAACCGCAACCGAAAAGAGCAGGCGAATCAGAGGAAATTGCCATTATCGGTTTGTCGGGCATGTATCCCGATGCAGAAAACATACGGGAATTCTGGAACAATCTGCGCGATGGGAAGGATTGCATTACGGAAATTCCCAAAGATCGCTGGGATCACAGCATGCACTTTGACGAGGACCAGAACCAGTCCGGAAAAGCTTACAGCAAGTGGGGAGGCTTTATCAAGGGTGTGGATCAGTTTGACCCCATGTTTTTCAATATCTCTCCTAGAGAAGCACAGATAATCGATCCTCAGGAGCGTCTATTCCTGAAATGCGTCTACGAAACGATAGAGGATGCAGGCTATACCCGGGAAGCGCTTGGACTGGAGCGGGGCCTTGGGCAGGATAGGAATGTGGGTGTTTTTGTCGGGGTCATGTATGAAGAATACCAGCTTTATGGGGCACAGGAACAAGCTAGGGGCAGAATGATTTCCGTTCCTGGCAATCCAGCTTCCATCGCAAACCGGGTATCTTATTTCTGTAACTTCCACGGTCCGAGCATGGCTGTGGACACCATGTGCTCTTCTTCATTGACGACCATTCATCTGGCCTGCCAAAGCTTGCAACAAGGCGAGTGTGAGCTTGCCATTGCTGGCGGCGTGAATGTATCCATTCATCCGAACAAATACCTGATGCTTGGGCAAGGCAGGTTTGTATCGAGTAAAGGACGGTGCGAAAGCTTTGGACAAGGCGGAGATGGATATGTGCCGGGAGAAGGCGTAGGAGCCGTACTGCTCAAACCACTGTCCAAAGCTATTGCAGATGGCGACCATATATATGGGGTCGTAAAGGGGACCTCGGTGAATCATGGAGGGAAGACAAACGGATTCTCAGTTCCTAATCCCAATGCGCAGGCCAGTGTAATTGGAAGGGCCTTTAAAAAAGCAGGAATTAACCCCAGAACCATTAGTTACATCGAAGCGCATGGCACCGGGACATCCTTAGGTGACCCCATTGAAATCGCCGGATTGCAAAAAGTTTTCCAGGAATATACGGAGGATAAGCAATTTTGCGCAATCGGATCGGCAAAATCAAATATTGGGCATTGTGAGAGCGCGGCAGGGATCGTCGGAGTTACAAAGGTGCTCCTTCAGCTCAAATACGGACAAATCGTGCCTTCATTGCATTCAAAAACACTAAACCCGAATATCGATTTTAGCGATAGTCCTTTTATAGTTCAGCAGGAGCTGGGAGAGTGGAAAAGACCCGTCGTCACAATGAATGGGAAGACAGTTGAATACCCAAGAATCGCAGGTATTTCCTCATTTGGCGCCGGAGGCTCCAACGCACATGTGCTCATTGAGGAATATATCCCTGAGGAGCAGGAGACTAGACAAGTTACCATTCCACTGCAAAATCCGGCAATGATCGTGCTGTCGGCGAGGAATAAAGATCGACTGGATGAACAGGTGCAAAGACTGCTTGCTGAACTCAAAGAGCCGGAATACTCGCAAACCAGCCTGGAGGATATAGCATTTACTCTGCAGGTGGGACGGGAAGCCATGGAAGAACGGTTAGCAGTCATAGTTAAGTCTACCCGTGAGCTTACAGAAAAGCTGGAGAGTTTTTTAGCGGGGAATGAGGATATTGACGGGCTGTATTTGGGTCAGGCAAAGAAGAATAAAGACATCCTAGCTGTTCTTGAGGCAGACGAAGACATGGCAAAAATGGTGGATAGTTGGATAAGCAAGGGGAAGTATACAAAGCTGGCGGAGCTTTGGGTGAAGGGGCTACTCTTCGATTGGACTAGACTTTATGAGAATACCAGCCCTCGTCGGATTAGTCTGCCAACTTATCCATTTGCCAAGGAGAGCTATTGGATCTTCGCGCGTGGGGGCGAATCCCGGGACGTCGAGGCGGAAACTCCTGTAGTCGATGTGTCGGTACAAGAGTTCGTTTCCAGCCCTCCTGCAGTTAACCATAGCAACGATAATGTGCAGAGACAGACTTTGGCGAAAGTACCTGAAAAACCGCAGGGCATTTTGCTAAGCTCCGTTTCCAACATCCAGATGGTAGCAGATAAGCCAGAAAAGTCAGCTGTGCTGGCAGAATCCAAGCCTGCCCCGCCGCAACCTGAGGCCAAGCCTTCTTCGCCGCCGCCCATTGTTGCCAGGGATGAGGCAAAGCGGTCGACATATGCGCCAACGGCTGTACGGATAGAAACATTGGAGAAGGAACTGGTAGAAAGTCTTGCGAAATCCTTGAGTATGAATGAAATGGATATTGGCCGGGATGATCAATTTATTGATATGGGACTGGACTCCATTATAGGTGTAGAGTGGGTGCAGGCTGTGAATAAACGCTTTGGAACAGCTATTCCGGCAACCAGAGTGTACGACTATCCTAACATTAAAGAATTCTCCAAATTTTTGGCAAAGGAATTGAACAAGTCGGCGGGAGATACAAATCAGGCTCCTACAGAGCCGAAGCCTAAGCAGCCCATGCAAGTCTTGTTACAGAAAGTACTGCAGGGTGAGTTAGATTTTGAACAGGCCGACCAGTTATTCAACCAATTACACTCGTAGACAGCCAACACGATATTTGTCCTATTTCATACAGCTAGGAGGACATGTTTATGGATTCAAAAGATATTTTTCGTGCGGTGCAAGCAGGGGAAATCAATTATGAAGATGCTGAAAAACAATTGCTTCAATTTATTGGCGAGCTCCCGGATGAATCATTGGAAGCCAGTCCACAGGAATTATCAGAAGGATGGGCTTTCACGTTGCAACCATTGGACAGCTTCCACACGTCGGAGGATGGGCAGGAGATAAGCGCCTCCCAAATGAAGGTACAGTCTGTGGTTGAATTGCAGGAATTTGAGCACGGGATTGTCTTGTTGAAAATGAAGGACACGGTGCACAAAAATACATTTTCCGATGAACTGATTATTGGCCTGAATCAGGCGTTTGAGACAGTGCAGGCTAACGAGAATTATAAAGTTGTGATTCTGACGGGATATGACACCTACTTTGCCACAGGAGGCACCCAAGAGGGGTTGCTGGCTATCCATGAGGGAAAGGCGAAATATAGCGATACCAATGTTTACAAGATTGCTTTGGATTGCAAGCTGCCCGTCATCGCTGCTATGCAGGGACATGGGATTGGTGCTGGCTGGTGCATGGGGATGTTTTGCGATTTTATCGTGATGAGTCGGGAAAGCATCTATACTACTAACTTTATGAAGTACGGCTTTACTCCCGGAGCGGGTTCGACCCTGATTTTCCCTGAGAAATTCGGGGTTAGTATGGCACAGGAAATTCTATTTACAGGTACTAGATATAGTGGTTCGGAACTGGAAACCAAAGGGGTTCCTTTTCCGGTTGTACCGAGGAATGAAGTGGTGCCGCACGCCATGCAGCTGGCAAGAAAACTGTCTGAGTCTCCCAGGGAGTCATTAATTGAGCTGAAAAACCATATGGCCCAATCGATAAGAGAAAAGCTGGCGGCTACTATTGAAAAAGAAATAAAAATGCAGGATAAAACGTTTGTGAATCAGCAAGAAGTTAAAGAACGGATTCAATTCGCCTATGGACAGCTGCCGAATAGCAATGATTCCCACAAAACGGTCAAGCATGCTGATTCTAAAAAAGCTATGCTAGATATGCCGCGCGGTCAGGAACATAAGGAGTCTATCGCAATTATTGGTATGGCAGGGCAATTCCCGGAATCAGGGACTTTGGCTGAATTTTGGGACAATCTGGCTCAGGGCAGGGATTGTATATCGGAAATCCCTTCAACGCGATGGTCAATCGATGAATATTACGATACCGATCCCAAGGCTCAGGGAAAAACCTATAGCAAATGGATGGGTGTTTTAGAGGATGTAGATAAATTTGACCCGTTGTTCTTTAATATATCCCCTGCAGAAGCAGAGATGATGGATCCTCAACAGCGCCTATTTCTTGAAAGCAGCTGGAAATGCATTGAAGATGCTGGATTAAATCCAGCCTCACTGTCGGAGAGCCGTTGCGGTGTTTTTGTAGGTTGTGCAGCCAGTGATTATGGGAGGTCCATGAGTGGGCAGGGGCTAAATGCGCAGGTTCTTATGGGAGGGTCGCCTTCAATTCTATCCGCTCGGATTTCGTATCTGCTAAATTTGAAAGGTCCTTCTTTGGCTATTGATACCGCATGCTCTTCCTCTCTGGTGGCTATTGCTGAAGCCTGCAACAGTCTCCTTTTAGAAACAAGTGACCTTGCTTTGGCAGGCGGAGTCATGATTATGGCTGGTCCGGGGATGCATGTTATGACTAGCAAGGCAGGAATGCTGTCCAAGGATGGACGGTGCTTTACCTTTGATGCCCGTGCAAACGGGTTTGTCCCCGGAGAAGGAGTTGGGGTCATTTTATTAAAACGGCTCTCTGATGCAGTCAGAGACAAGGACTCCATATATGGAGTTATTCGGGGATGGGGAATGAACCAGGATGGAAAAACCAACGGAATAACTGCCCCAAGTGTAAATTCACAAATCTCGCTGGAAAAAGACGTATATCGACGGTTTAACATTCATCCCGAAACCATCTCCATGATAGAGGCCCACGGAACAGGAACAAAGCTGGGTGATCCTATCGAGGTGGAGGGACTTACGGAATCATTCCGATCCTATACAAGCAAGAAGGGCTATTGCGCATTGGGGTCACTGAAAAGCAATATGGGTCATATGATGACTGCGGCCGGAGTGGCCAGTGTGATGAAAGTGCTGCTGGCCATGAAGCACCACCAATTGCCGCCTACCATTCATTTCGAATCCTTAAATGAGCATATTTCTCTGGAGGATAGTCCGTTCTATATTAACACCAGCCTGCAAAGCTGGGAGCCCGAACCGGGAGTACCCCGGCGTGCGGGCGTAAGTTCTTTCGGATTTAGCGGCACTAACGCTCATATGGTTATTGAAGAATATGTTCCTGTAGTCTCTGCGGTGAATCTACCCCCAGTGGGTAAAGACAACCCGGGACTATTTGTGCTGTCCGCTAAAAGTGAACAATCCTTGAAAACCTATGCAGCAGATATGATGAATTTTGTTAAGTTGCACGAAAGCGTTAATCTCACGGACCTGGCCTATACCTTGCAAGTGGGAAGAGAGGCCATGGACTGGCGTCTCGCGTTTTTGACGGATTCAAGAGAAAATCTGATAGATGAACTTGAACATTTTATTAACGGAAACTCGTCGGAAAAAGTGCTGATCGGCCGTGTGAACTATCCAGGTGGCGGAATCGAACTCTTGGATTCGGACGAAGACACCGGAACCCTGGTTCGGGCCTGGACTGAGAAGAAAAGACTTGATAAGGTAGCCAAATTGTGGGCCAATGGCGCAAGCATTGAATGGAACGCACTTTATGGAGATATCAAGCCCAGACGAATCAGTCTGCCGACCTATCCTTTTGAAAGGGCACGCTATTGGTTATCCGAAACAGACACTGGACAAGGCAGTGTAAATCTGGCTATGACTGCCCAAATTCATCCTTTATTGCATCAGAATATTTCCGATCTCTCCGGACAACGTTATAGCTCTACTTTTACAGGCCGGGAATTTTTCCTGTCAGACCACAGAATCAAGGGTCAACAAACATTACCCGGGGTGGCTTACCTCGAAATGGTGCGAGCAGCTGTAGAAGAGGCAGTGGGGGCCGTAGTAGAAGGCGGGACCCATATTCAGCTGAAAAATATCGTATGGGCTCGGCCTGTGGTTGTAGCAGACGGACCGGTCAGGGTACTCATCAGTCTATATCCCCAGGACAATGGAGAGATTGCGTTTGAAGTATGCAGCGGGATGGAAGGAACCGACGCTGAGGGCATTATACACAGTCAGGGAATGGCTGTGCTGGAGAGGGCTGGCGAGCTACAGTATCTGGACCTGAATGTCTTACGGGCAGACTGTACCCGCACACCACTTTCTTCAAGCCAATGCTATGAAGCTTTCAAAGCCATGGGGATAGACTATGGACCCGCACACCGTGGCATTGAGGCAATCTTTCGAGAAAAGGATTACGTGCTGGCCAAGCTGTCCCTACCATCCTCTGTACTCCATACTCAAACTGAATTTGTACTGCATCCAGCTTTGATGGATTCAACTTTGCAGGCCACAATCGGCTTGGTAATGGGTTCGGAAGAAAATTTGCCTGTAGGCAAGCCAGCGTTACCCTTTGCTTTGGAGGAACTGAAGATTTCCGAAAAATGCACTCCAGTGATGTGGGCCCGGATCTCTCACGATGGGAGTGAAGAGACGTCGAATGGATTAAGCAAGGTGGATATTGATCTGTGCGATGAGACCGGAAAGATTTGCGTGCAGCTCAAAGGACTTTTATCCAGAGCTTTGGAAGGAGATGTGGGGCAAGCCAGCATCACTGAGGATATGGGTACACTGATGCTTGAGCCTGTCTGGCAGGAGACACCTGTCACCACAGGGGTGAACGCTAACGAAGATATCCAGCATGTTGTGATCCTGTGTGAAGTGGATGGTATCTCCGGGGAGGATATTGAAGCCCACATGGATGGTACTCGCTGCCTTGTTTTACAGTCCTCCAGCATGGATATGGACAGTCGGTTTGAAGATTATACCATTCAGATATTTGAAGAATTGCAAAGCATCCTGCTAGACATCCCCAAACAGAAAGTTTTGATACAGCTTGCAAACCGCGCTCGGAAGGACCAACAGGTTTATTCAGGGCTCTTTGCAATGCTGAAAACCGCTCAAAAAGAAAATCCGAATGTCATGGGTCAGTTGCTTGAGCTTGATGTAGAGGATAATGTCGAAGGAATCATTGAGAAACTACAAGGGAACCGGAGTGGCCGGCATAACGAACGGATACGGTACCAAGGGGACAAACGACAGGCTTTAATGTGGCAAGAAATTGAAGCCTTACGTGAAGATGCAGACCTGCCGTGGAGAGATGGTGGGATCTATCTCATTACTGGTGGATTAGGCGGCCTGGGGCTTATTTTTGCCAGAGACATTGTGCGCAATGTGAAAAACTCCACCGTCGTATTGGTGGGTCGGTCATCACTTTCTGCGGACCAAAAGGCTCTGTTAAGCGAACTGAGAGCGCTGGGCGGTCATATAGAGTATCAACAGGCAGATGTGGGCCACAACGAATCGGTTACCGGGCTAATTCATGGCATCGTCGAGCAATTTGGCGGCCTTAACGGTATTTTGCACACAGCCGGAGTGATTCGGGACAACTTCATCATCAAGAAGACTAAAGAAGAGGTTAGAGAAGTGCTGATTCCGAAGGTCTCAGGGGTGATGAATCTGGACCAGGCCAGCAGAGACCTGCCTCTGGACTTCTTTATCTTATTTTCTTCTGGCGCAGGAAGCCTTGGCAATGTAGGGCAGGTTGACTACTCCGCTGCTAATGGCTTTATGGATGCGTATGCCTCCTATCGAAATGCTTTGGTGACAGTAAAGCAGCGCCAGGGGCAAACGCTGTCGATAAACTGGCCTCTGTGGAAGGATGGAGGCATGCATGTCGACCTGGAAACGGAAAGGGCGATGCAAGGCCTGGGCATGATTGCCATGCAAACGGAGAATGGAATCAAAGCTTTGTATCAAAGCCTGTCTTCCGGCAGAAGTCAGGTTATGGTGATCGAAGGGTATCCCCAAAGGATTAAAGCGGCAATTCTAGGCCAGCTCTCGGAAACTGATGTCTCAGGCCGATCTGTAATGGAAAGCGGGGGAGCATCGCTTATCGGAGAAGAATGGCTAAGGGAAAAAGCGGAGGGTTATTTGAAAACGGTACTTTCAACCGTGATCAAGCTGCCCGCTGAAAGTATAGATGTCAATGCACCAATGGACAGGTATGGGATTGACTCGATACTGGTTATGCAGCTTACCAATGAATTGGAAAAGACTTTCGGCTCACTACCGAAAACATTATTTTTTGAACACCAGAATCTCCGGTCATTGACGGGTTATTTCCTTGAATCGTATCGCGGTCGGCTGATTGATGCTGTAGAAGCGACAGAGAAGAATACGGCTCCTGATGCAGGCCCGAAAGTACCTATAAAAGCAACTATAGAGCCTTTAGCCTCGATATCGGCTAATCGTAGGCGTCCATGGCTTTTCCCGACAGGTATACAACCACATCAGGAGAAGAAGGCATTAGACATTGCAATTATCGGCGTGTCGGGGAGATATCCGGGAGCATTGGGTATCCGAGAGTTCTGGGACAACCTAAGGGATGGAAAGGATTGCATTACAGAGATTCCTAAAGAACGCTGGGATCACAGTCTGTACTTTAATGAAAACAGAGGCAAGCCCGGAAAAACCTACAGCAAGTGGGGAGGGTTCATCGATGGAGTGGACTGGTTTGACCCGTTGTTTTTCAATATTTCGCCAAGGGAAGCGGAAACGATGGACCCGCAGGAGCGCTTATTCCTGGAATGCGTTTATGAAACGATAGAGGATGCAGGTTATACGAGAGAAACCCTTTGTGCAGAGCGGGAGCTTGGCGGCATAGAAGGCAATGTCGGGGTTTACGTCGGAGTGATGTACCATGAGTATCAACTCTATGGAGCCCAGGAACAAGCCAAGGGAAGGATGATTGGACTTCTCGGTAATGCCTCGGCGGTTGCCAACCGGGTATCGTATTTTTGTAATTTTCAAGGGCCAAGTATCGCTGTAGATACCATGTGCTCCTCGTCACTGACATCAATTCATATGGCCTGTCATGGACTACAGCATGGAGAATGCGAACTGGCAGTAGCAGGAGGGGTCAACGTCTCCATCCATCCTAACAAATACCTATTGTTGGGACAGGGAAGTTTTGCATCAAGCAATGGGAGATGTGAAAGCTTCGGACAGGGAGACGGATATGTACCGGGAGAAGGAGTCGGGGCTTTGCTGCTCAAGCCATTAGCCAAGGCCATAGCAGACGGAGACCGGATATATGGAGTTATCAAAGGAACTGCAGTGAACCACGGGGGGAAAACCAACGGCTATACCGTACCTAACCCCAATGCACAGGCCCGTGTGATTGGTCAGGCAATTAAGGAGGCAGGAATCAACCCCAGAACCATCAGCTATATAGAAGCCCATGGAACAGGAACTCCACTGGGAGACCCGATTGAAATTGCAGGCTTACAGAAGGCCTTCCGGAAATATACCGGCGATAAGCAGTTCTGTTCAATCGGGTCGGCGAAGTCTAATATCGGGCATTGTGAGAGTGCTGCTGGTATCGCCGCGGTGACAAAGGTGCTTATGCAGTTGAAATATAAACAAATCGTGCCTTCGCTACATGCAAGTACCTTAAATCCCAATATCGACTTCAGCGATAGTCCCTTTAAAGTTCAGCAAGAATTAGAAGAGTGGAAAAGGCCTGTAGTTGCCATCAACGGTGAAACCAGAGAATACCCAAGGGCAGCAGGAGTATCGGCCTTTGGTGCTGGGGGCTCTAACGCTCATGTGGTTATCGAAGAATATATTCCAGAAGAAGCTAGTCAGCAGCAAGCTGCGCCTGTATCCCTGAATCCTGTCATAGTCGTGTTGTCGGCCAAAAATAAGGAAAGACTGGACGAGCAGGTGCAAAGATTGCTGTCTGCACTCAGAGAGCTGAATGACCCGCATACAAGTCTCTCAGATATCGCCTACACGCTGCAAATCGGGCGAGAAGCGATGGACGAACGTCTGGCGATCATTGCAAAATCCATCCAAGAGCTTGACTGGAAATTGGAAGGCTTCCTACAAAAAAAGGAAGGCGTAGAAGAACTGTATAGAGGACAGGTAAAGCGTAATAGAGGAGGGCTTGTCACTCAGGAAGTCGATGAAGATATGGCTAAAATGATTGATGCATGGGTGGACAAAGGGAAGTATGGAAAGCTCGCTGAACTTTGGGTTACGGGACTGATTTTGGATTGGAACAAGCTTTATGAGGATGTGAAGCCTCGCAGGATGAGTCTGCCAACCTATCCTTTTGCCAGAGAAAGCTATTGGATACCCGTACATGAGGAAAAGAGCGCCGCAATAACAGAAGCCGCTTCGTCCCAATCATCCTTTTTGACACCTTTACTGCATCAGAACACTTCAGACTTTCTGGAACAGCGGTTCAGTTCAACGTTTACAGGCGAGGAATTTTTCCTCAAGGATCATGTTGTGAAAGGTCAAAAGGTTCTGCCTGGCGTAGCCTATCTTGAGATGGTACGGGCGGCTGTAGAACGTTCCACAGGAGATATGGACAACAGCACAACAGGAATCCGTTTGAAAAATGTAAACTGGATTCGGCCCATTGTGGTGGACAACCAGCCAGTTCCTGTACACACCAGGCTCTCTCTGGAAGACACCGGAAAAATCAGCTTTGAAGTGTATAGCGGGCAAGTAGGAAGCGAAAGAGGGCATACCGTGCATAGCCAAGGTGATGCGGTGCAGGTTTGCGTAGAGCAAAAACCGACACTAAACCTTAAGGCGTTACAGGCAGATTTTGGTCAACACAGGTTTAACGGATCGCAATGTTATGAAATCTTCGAGGAAATGGGAATGGATTATGGCCCGGCATACAGATGTGTGGAGAAGGTATATACACATCCGGGCAGGGTACTAGCCAAGCTGGCATTGCCTTCCTTCATTTCTAATATGGCGGACAGCTTGGTTCTTCACCCCAGCTTGCTGGATTCGGCCTTGCATGCATCCATCGGGCTAATTATGGGCCAAGAAAACGGAGGGTTGCCGGGTAGCGCTGTACCAGCTACGCCTCATATGCCGTTTGCCCTCCAAGAGATTGAGATTTATGGGGCATGCACCCCGAACATGTGGTCGTTGATTCAATACAGCGAGGGCAGCAAGAAAGAAGACAAGGTACAGAAGCTTAATATTGACTTGTGTGATGAGGAAGGAACTATTTGCGTCAGAATAACAGGATTATCCACCCGGGCGCTGGAAGGAGAAGTCGGCATTGAAAATGCACAAGGCGCAGCGGCAGGAGAAAGTGCCGCCGACCCGCTTGTAGGATCCGTAATGCTCATCCCGAAATGGGACCCTGCTGCTGTAAAAAAAGATGTCGTTTCCCCGTCACCGACAGACCGATTGGTCATTGCAGGTGGTACTGACAAAGACAGACAGGCCATCCGGGAGTATTATCCTAGGGCGCATTTCTTGGAGCTTCAAGCGCACGATTCCATTGAAACAGTTGCCTCAAAGGTAGAAGAATATGGAGCCGTTGACCATATCCTGTGGATTGCACCCTGTGTTTCCGTCGAATCGGTGACTGCCGAGTCCTTGATCAAGGAACAGGAGCAGGGAGTCCTTCTCTTCTTTAGAATGGTCAAAGCGATGCTTTTATTGGGATACGGGACGAAAAAGCTAGGCTGGACAACGATAACCAATCAAGCTCAGCCGATGGATCAGAACGATACAGTCAACCCGACTCACGCAAGTCTTCATGGGCTGGTAGGCACCATGGCCAAAGAATATCCGAACTGGAAAATCCGTATCCTTGACCTGCAATCCGATGATGACTGGCCGCTATCCGATATGTTTACGCTGCCTTCGGACCGACAAGGAAGGATGTGGGTTTACAGAAATGGGCAGTGGTACCGGCAGCACTTGGTCCCATTCAAACAGACTTCAGGTTTAAAAGGACAGACGCTATACAAAACCGGAGGCGTCTATGTGGTCATCGGGGGTGCCGGCACTATCGGAGAGGCTTGGAGCAAGTATATGGCCTGTACCTACCAGGCCCAGATGGTGTGGCTAGGCAGAAGGCAAAAGGATGCCTCTATCCAGGCCAAACTGGACGGATTTGAAGGCCTGGGACCTGTTCCATGCTATATCACGGCGGATGTAGCAGACGAAAGGGAGCTGCAGCGGGCATATGAGGAAATAAAACAGCGGTACTCCAACATAAACGGAGTGGTCCACTCAGCCATTTCATTTTTGGAGAAGGGCTTGGAAGATTTGACGGAGGAAGAGCTCCGGTCAGGGCTTTCAGCAAAGGTTGATGTAAGTGTACGCATGGCTCAGGTCTTCCAAAATGAGCCGTTGGATTTCGTATTGTTCTTCTCTTCCATGATTACCTATGTAAAGAATCCGGGACAAAGTAGCTATGCTGCCGGAAGTACCTTTAAAGACGCGTTTGCGCATCGTCTTTCGCAGGAATGGCGTTGTCCAGTGAAGGTCATGAACTGGGGATACTGGGGGAGCGGCGAAAACAATGCCTCTCAAAATGGAGGGCAGGAGGTAGAAAATTACTCCAGACTGGCGCAAATAGGTGTTGGGCTCATTGACCCGCAGGAGGGGATGGAGGCGCTTGAGACGCTTCTTGCCTCACCGATAGACCAAATGGGGCTTATGAAAACAACAAGACATCTGGAGATGGAAGGGACTAATCCGACGGAAGAGATTGATCTCTACCCGCCTAATTCGGATCCGAATCTCAGGGATATTCAGGAAAATATTGCTACAGCAATACAATCAAGAAGCCATTTTATCGAAAACTATGCTGCAGACGATATGGGCGACCTCCAGGAAAGGGAGATGGAACATCTCCTAAGCAGGTTGTTGCGGGAGCAGCTCTTGTCCATGGGGTTATCAGGGACAGATCGTCAGTCTGTCGACGAGTTCAAAAATAAACTCGGACTACCTGAGCTATATGGCAAATGGCTGAAAGAGAGCATGGAGATTTTGGCACAGATGGATAACGACCTATCAGGTAGAAACTCCAGCTTGACGGATCGAGATGATGTCTGGCAGGAATGGGAAGAGCGCAAGCGTACATGGCTACAATATCCGCAGATGAGAGCAAGGGTTAATTTGGTTGAGACAACGCTACGGGCTTTACCGGAAGTGCTTACCGGAAAATCGCCTGCGACTGAAGTCATCTTTCCCAATTCCTCAATGGAACTAGTGGAAGGAATTTATAAGAACAATCTGGTGGTGGACTACTTTAATGAAGTACTTGCCGATACTACTGCCGCTTATATCCAGGAGAGGATTATGGCCGACGCCGCTGCGGAAATCAGAATTCTGGAAATCGGCGCGGGCACCGGAGGGACCAGTGCCACGCTATTCCTGAAATTGCGCCCATACCGCAAACACATTCAGGAATATTGCTATACCGATATTTCCAAAGCCTTTTTGATGCACGCGGAAAAAGAGTATGGGCCGCATAATCCGTATCTCAGCTACCAGATTTTTAATGTTGAAGAACCTATTGCTGGGCAAGGTGTTGAGACGGGTAAATATGATATTGTCATTGCCGCTAATGTACTTCATACCGCAAAAGACATCCGCCAGGCGTTACGTAATGCTAAAGCGGTTTTGAAAAGCAACGGCTTGCTCCTGCTCAATGAAATCACAGGTAGTAGCGTGTTTACCCACCTTACCTTCGGATTGCTAGATGGTTGGTGGGCGTATGAGGATCCGGAATGGCGTATTCCTGGATGTCCAGGGCTTCACCCTCAAATATGGGAAACCGTACTGGACAAAGAAGGTTTCCATGCAGCGTTCTTCCCGGCGCAAGAGGCGCATGATTGGGGCCAGCAGATTGTTGCAGCCCAAAGCGATGGCTTGGTTCGGCAAAAGCGACAGCACAAACGAAGATCAATATTGATAGAGAAAAGAACCGTAGAAACGGTATCAATGAAACAACGAACTCAACCCAAAATAGAGGTAGCACAAGCAGAGGTAGAACATGTGCTGCGTGAAAAAAGTACGGCGTATTTTAAACATTTGCTTGGTGAGACGCTAAAAATGGAACCGGGAAGTATCGACTCAACGGTTGCCCTGGAAGAGTATGGAATCGACTCGATATTGGTTGTGCAAATCACAAATGTTTTGCGTGAAGTCATTGAGGATTTTGCCAGCACGCTGTTTTTTGAGTACAACACCATAGATGATCTAGTAGCATACCTTCTTCAAACGCAAAAGGACTCGTTGAAGAAGCTGGTAGGGATAAAGGAACAGGAGTTGACCGAAGAGACTTCCAGAGTTGAAGAGGTCCCTGCTTTGCAATTACTCGCTACTGTCCCAATGAAGTTTGACCGGGGAGGGCGTTTCCTTAAGCCTTCTGACAGCACAAAGGAAAAGCCAACGACACGATCCTCCAATATCAGGGATGTTGCGATTGTTGGGATGTCAGGACGCTATCCGGGAGCTAGTAATATAGAGGAATATTGGAACAATCTAAGAGAAGGTAAAAATTGCATAACTGAAATTCCGAAAGACCGTTGGGATTGGAAGACCTACTTTGACCAAGAAAAAGGGAAAAGGGGCACAATCTATACGAAATCGGGCGGTTTTATCGAAGGCATTGATTTATTCGATCCGCTATTCTTTAAGATTTCTCCCGCAGAAGCCGAAACAATGGATCCGCAGGAAAGACTGTTCCTGGAAGCAGCATATGCAAGCATAGAGGATGCTGGGTATACCCCTGCCAATCTTTGTGAGAGTAGAAGAGTCGGTGTATTTGCAGGCGTTATGAACGGAAATTACGGTTTGGGACCTCAATATAATTCCATCTCAAACCGGGTTTCCTATCATTTGGATTTCCAAGGTCCGAGTATGTCCTTAGATACCGCTTGCTCTTCCTCATTGACGGCGATCCATTTGGCTTTGGAAAGCCTGTATAGCGGTACAAGCGAGTGTGCCATTGCCGGGGGAGTCAACTTGATTGTAGACCCTATCCACTATATCAAGCTGTCGGCTATGACGATGCTTTCTAAAACGGGTGAATGTAAGCCATTCGGAGATCAGGCAGATGGATTCGTCGACGGAGAAGGTGTCGGCGCGATCGTGTTGAAGCCGTTGGAGAAGGCCATTGCAGATGGCGACCATATTTATGGAGTAATCAAAGGGAGCATGCTTAATGCTTCAGGTAAAACCAGCGGTTATACAGTACCTAGCCCTCAAGCTCAATCCTGGTTGATTGAAGAAGCGCTCCAGCGTGCGGATGTCGATGCAAGGACAGTTAGTTATATTGAAGCCCACGGAACCGGTACAGCTCTGGGAGATCCTATTGAAATTGCAGGACTGTCAAGGGCTTTCGAAAAATTCACAAAGGATAAGCAGTTCTGCGCCATAGGGGCGGTCAAATCCAATATAGGCCATTGTGAGAGTGCAGCAGGCATTGCAGGAGTGACTAAAATATTGTTGCAGCTAAAGCACAGCCAGCTAGTACCATCCTTACATTCAAGGAAGTTGAACCCTGAAATTAATTTCAACAATACTCCATTTATCGTTCAGCAAAGCCTGGAGGAATGGAAGAGACCGGTAATTACAACCGATGGAATCACAAAAGAATATCCAAGACGGGCTGGAATATCGTCTTTTGGTGCAGGCGGGGCAAACGCCCATATCGTGATTGAAGAGTATATTCCCGAGTATCAGGAACAGTCTGGAGCAGAATCCGCTTCTCAGGGACCTGTCATGATCGTGTTGTCAGCCAAGAGCGAGGAGCAGCTTAAGGAAAAGGGACGGCAGCTGCTGAATGCTCTTCAGGAGCAGCTATTCTCCGCAAGCCTATCGGATATTGCTTACACGCTTCAGGTGGGGCGCGAAGCGATGGAGGAGCGTTTAGCCATACTTGTGGAATCTACCGCAGAGCTTGAGGAAAAATTAAAGAGTTTTGTGGATGGACGCCATAACATGCTCAACCTGTATAGAGGACAGGCTAAACGTAACAGAGAATCGTTGTCTATTTTTTCGGGGGACGAAGACTTGCAACAAATGATCGATCTTTGGATTTCCAAAAAGAAATATACCAAGCTTTTGGAGCTGTGGGCCAAAGGGATAAATTTGAATTGGAAAAAACTTTACACAGGGAAGATGCCTCACCGTATCAGCCTGCCTACCTACCCTTTTGCTAAAGAGCATTACTGGACTTCTGAAAGCAAGGATCAAGTAAAAGCCTATGTATTATTTTCGCAAGGTGAGAGCGATGTAGACTTTGATGATATATTGTGCGGCAGACTCTTGGATGAAATGATGAACGATACCCTGTCTGTTGATGAGGCTGCCAGTGAAATCCTCAATATATGTATACGTAAATGAGAAGTTTCTACGTGCTGGGAGGCAATAGAAGATGAAGGATTTTTTTCAATATATTCTAGGCGAGGTAAAAAGCGGACGGATACAGAAAGAGGATGCCATTGTAAAAATACGCCAATTTCAAGCTCAAATGGTTTCACATGAGGCCCCGCAAAGCGGAACAAGGACTGCGGGGTCCTTGGCGGATACGGGAGTCCTTATGCTTGAGCCTTTCTGGAAAGAGCAAGTTGCTCTCCAGAAAGTGGCACGCCCTGAATTTAGCCAGCATCTGGTGGTGCTTTGCGAACTGGATCATTTCGCGGAGCGAAGCATTGAATCGCTCATGAAAGGAACCCGTTGCATCAGGCTGCATGCCAGCCAAAGCAGCATGGATGAACGCTTTCAGGCGTATGCCCTCCAGCTGCTCACGGAAGTGCAAATGGTTCTCACAGAGGAATCCAAGGGTAGCGTACTGATACAGATTGCAGTTTCCGCACAAAGCGCACAGCAACCTTTCGCAGGACTATTGGGATTACTGCAGACAGCTGAGAAAGAAAACCCGAAAATCGTAGGACAATTCGTAGAATTGGAATCAGCAGGTCTGGAAGAAATGATTGAGAATTTAAAAGAGAACAGTCAATATCCAAAGGATAAAAGAATACGGTATGAGGATGGTAAACGTTTGGTTCTCGGTTGGAACGAGATGAAACCCACTGAGACAACGGGAAGAGTGCCCTGGAAGGATCGGGGGACTTATTTGATTACAGGTGGTGCAGGAGGTTTAGGACTTATTTTTGCGGAGGATATCGCCCAGCGAGTCAGGGAAGCCACGCTAGTTCTTGTAGGCCGTTCAAATCTAGACGAAGGCAAACAGGCCATATTGGAGAAGTTGAAGGCGCTGGGGACCCGCGTTGAGTACAGACAGGTAGATGTAGCACGGAAGGAAGAGGTCTCCAAATTGATCCTTGAGATCAGGGAAGAGTATGGAGGCCTTGATGGTATCCTTCATAGTGCTGGAGTAATACAGGATCGTTTTATTATGAATAAATCACAGGAAGAGTTCGCGGAAGTAATGGCACCAAAGGTTGCCGGACTGGTGAACTTAGATCAGGGGACCAAGGAGCTACATCTGGATTTCTTTATTCTCTTCTCCTCAATAGCTGGGATTATGGGCAACCCCGGTCAAGCCGACTATTCTGCCGCTAATGCCTTTATGGATGCCTATGCCGCGTATCGAAACAGCCTTGTATCCTCAAAGGGGCGCAAAGGGCAGACGCTATCTGTCAATTGGCCTCTTTGGAAGGATGGAGGGATGCATGTGGACGATGACACGGAGAGGGCTTGGCAAAGTATTGGCATGGTAGCCATGCAAGCTTCAAACGGTATCCAGGCTTTATATAACGGTCTGGCCGCTGGCCTGAATCAGTTATTAGTAATAGAAGGTGAGCAATCCAAATTGCAAAAGTATTTCCTGGCGTCCCAACCACAGGAGAAAGAATATGTTGAAGAGTCAGCTTCTTCAGAGGTGAATCTTGAACTGCTTCTAGAAAAAACCTTATATCAGCTAAAACTATTGTTTGGAGAAGTTACCAAGCTGAGCATTGACAAGATTGATGTCAGCGAGCCTTTAGAGAGCTATGGCATTGACTCCATCATGATTACAAGGCTTAATCAAAAGCTGCAGGGCATTTTTGGAGAAATATCAATGACCTTGTTTTATGAATATCAGACGTTGGAGGCAGTGGCCGAATATTTTATTGCTGATTATCACAAGGAATGCGTACGGTGGACAGGACTCGGAAGCCCGATAAAGACGGAAGAGAAATCCGTCTCCATTTCCGCAACCTTGCATGCTGCCAGCGAGTTTTCTTTGTCAACCCTGCCAAAGGAAGAAAACAATCGTATCCGCAACACGGATACTAACAGAGACCGTGTGAAACACGAGCAAATAGCGATTATTGGTATAAGCGGACGATATCCGCAGGCCAAAAATATGGAAGAGTACTGGAGTAATTTGGAACAGGGCAAAGACTGTATAACAGAAATTCCTGCGGAACGCTGGAAGAGGGAAGGTTTCTACTATTCTGACATCAAAGAAGCGGTTGAGAAGGGCAAAAGCTATAGTAAATATGGAGGATTCGTGGAGGATTTTGCAGATTTTGATCCTCTCTTCTTTAATATATCTCCCCGGGAAGCAATGAGTATGGATCCTCAGGAGCGAATATTCCTGGAAGAATGCTGGAAGGTTTTCGAGGATGCAGGATATAGCAGGGAACAGCTCGCCGAACAGTATAATGGCCGGATTGGCGTCTTTGCAGGAATTACGGGAACGGGGTTCAATCTATATGGACCAAAGCTGTGGGAACAAGGACAACCCGTATTTCCGCGAACCTCCTTCAGCTCGGTAGCCAACAGAATATCCTATTTCTTGAACTTAAAGGGGCCCAGTATCCCGGTTGATACCATGTGCTCTTCCTCATTAACTGCAATTCACGAGGCCTGTGAGCATATCTATAACGGTGAATGCGAGATGGCTGTTGCTGGAGGAGTCAACTTATATCTTCATCCTTCAAGCTATATCTTTCTCAGTACGATGAGAATGCTATCGCCTGAGGGGCGGTGTAAAAGCTTTGGGGAAGGCGGGAATGGATTTGTCCCTGGCGAAGGTGCAGGGGTTGTGCTGCTCAAACCTTTGTCACGAGCCATTGCAGACAAGGACCATATCTATGCGGTTATTCGGGGAACCCGTATCAACCATGGAGGAAAAACAAACGGGTATACCGTGCCTAACCCGGTAGCACAGGGTGAACTGATTAGAGAGGCTTTTGATAAAGCAGGCGTAAATGCCCGGGCAGTCAGTTATATTGAGGCCCACGGTACTGGAACGGAGCTCGGTGATCCTATTGAAGTCACCGGGCTTACCCAGGCATTTAAGAAAGATACGCAGGACACGGGGTTTTGTGCTATCGGCTCGGTAAAATCAAACATAGGCCATTTAGAGGCGGCCGCAGGGATTGCAGGCATCGCTAAAATCATCTTGCAAATGAAAAACCGGAAAATTGCCCCTAGCCTGCATTCCCAAAAACTGAACCCTAATATAAACTTTTCCAAAACGCCATTTGTAGTCCAACAGGGACTTTCTGAATGGGAGCGTCCGATAGTGGAGGAGGATGGCGAACAACGGGAATACCCGAGGATCGCCGGGATATCTTCCTTTGGAGCCGGTGGGGCTAATGCCCATATTGTCCTTGAGGAATACCTCCCTGCGGAACAGGATGACTTTCAAAATCCCTTTACTCCTCCAAGACCGGTCGTCATAGTTCTGTCGGCAAAAAGTGACGGAGCATTGAAGGAGCAGGTAAGCCAATTGGCTGCTGCAATGGATCGGAATGAGTTTTCCGATCACGATCTGGTGAATGTGGCTTATACCTTGCAAACAGGACGTGAGGCGATGGAAGAGCGCCTCGCTGTGGTCGTTGAGTCAGTGGAGGAACTTAAAAACAAGTTGCGGGACTTTATTGGAGGAAAACAGAGTATTGCACACCTTTACCGGGGACAGGCCAAGCGGGACAAGGAGAGCTTGAACATGGCCTCAGAGGAGAAAACGCTCGATGAAACGGTTGATTTACAGATTCTAGCGGAAAAGTACGGCAGAATCTCAGACTTGTGGGTCAAGGGTGTCCATATGGACTGGAGCAGACTTTACGATAATGTCCAGCCCCGCCGTATCCCTTTACCCACATATCCTTTTGCCAGAGAACGATATTGGATACATGTAGATGAAGAAAAGCCGTTCGCCAATGTGGCTGCACATCTACATCCATTACTGCATCAAAACACCTCCGTACTTTCTGAGCAAAGATTTAGTTCAACCTTTAGCGGCCAGGAGTTTTATCTGAAGGACTCCGTAGTTGACGGAAAGCTTGTCCTGTCAGAAGCGGCATGCCTTGAAATGGTGCGGGCAGCGGTGGAGCAGTCGTTAACAGTACAGGAGAAGGGTCAGGCAAACATCATTATTAAAGATATTGTATGGACACATGCTCCCGCTATAGGAGATCAGCCGTTAGAAATACATATAGGGCTCTTTCCGGGAGATCAAGGAGCGATTGGCTTCAAAATCTATAGCAGATTAACAGAAGCCGGGGACCCTGTCTTACACAGCCAGGGTAGTGCCGAACTGAAGATGTTAAATGAAGCGGAAACGTGGGATATACAGGCTTTGCAGATGGAGTGCTTTCAGCATGTTTCGCCTGGGATAGACGATGAAGCAGTGTGGGGCATGGGAGCCGACTACAGTCCGGAACATCAGGCCAATGAACAAGTGCATATAGGACAGGGGTTAGTGCTGACCAAGCTATCGTTGCCTTCCGGTATTAGGAATACTGAGGGCTTATTTGTTTTGCATCCCTTTATAATAAATGCTGCTTTGCAAATGCCGCTGGCATACTTGTTTTCGAATGATGAAAATATCATGCGGCCTTCAGGCATTGACCCTCTACAGAAAATACGGCCGACTGCCATTGAGAGACTCGAAATTTTTCGGGAATGTCCCTGTGAAATGTGGGCGTTGATCCGGTATAGCAGAGGAAGCGGGGCTGGTCATAATACGCAGAAGTATGACATTGATTTGTGTGATGAGGCAGGCCAAGTCTGCGTGCGTATAAAAGGATGCTCCTACAAGGTAGTGGGCGCATGTGAGAAAACACCTGGTGTAATGATGCTCCAACCCTTCTGGAAAGAACAGGCGGTTGCGGAGGACACGATGGTTCCCACTTACGAACGACATGTGGTAATGCTTTGCGAAACAGATACCATTGCTGCAGGAGATATCGAGTTCTCCTTGGCAGGAATGGAATGTATCGCTCTGCAATCCGGTATGGAAGAGGTTGATCGGCGCTTCGAAAAGTATGCCGTCCAGGTTTTTGAAAAAATAAAAAGTATCCTGAATGACAAACCCAAAGGCAAGGTGCTGGTGCAGATTGTAACGATGCCTCAGCATGAAAAGCTGCTCTTCGCTGGGCTGTGCGGCATACTCAAAACTGCGCAAAAGGAAAATCCAAAGATCTATGGTCAGTTAATTGAAGTTGAGGATACAGAAAAAATGGAAGGGCTCATCGAAATACTAAAGACGAACAGCCGACACCCTGCGGATAGCCGCATCCGGTTTGCAGAAGGCAAACGTTGGATTCCTGTCTGGAGTAAAGCAGAAATGCCGTCAGAGACACCGGATATTCCATGGAAAGACCGCGGGGTTTATTTGATTACTGGAGGAGCAAAGGGTTTAGGTCTTATTTTTGCTAAAGAGATTGCGCGTCAGGCCAAGGAAGTGACTTTGATTCTTACTGGACGTTCCCTACTGGATCAGGACAAGCAGACTTCATTGGAGGAATTGAAGGCATTGGGCGCCCGGGTAGAATACAAGCAGGCGGATGTCACGCGGAAGGAAGCTGTGGTTGGCTTAATTGAAGATATCAAACAGACATACGGCGGAATCAACGGCATCCTGCACAGTGCTGGAATAATCCAGGATAACTATATTATTAAAAAGACTAGCCTGGAATTCAGGGCAGTGCTGGCGCCCAAGGTTGCGGGACTGGTAAATCTGGACCAAGCCAGTAAGGACATTGCTCTTGACTTCTTTATCCTTTTTTCGTCAGGTTCGGGAGTGGGTGGTAATGCAGGTCAGTCTGACTATGCTGCCGCGAATGCTTTTATGGACGCATATGCCTGGTACCGCAATACCTTGGTAACCTCCATGGAGCGTACAGGCAAAACGCTGTCCATCAATTGGCCGTTATGGAAAGATGGCGGAATGCGGCCTGACCAGGAGACGGAGAAGGCCATGCAGAAGGTGGGTATGTATGCGATGAGGACAGAGACAGGAATGAGCGCCCTGTACCAAAGCATAGCCTGTATTTCGGATCAGGTCATGGTGATCGAAGGAGACGTAGATCTAATCAGCACAATGATGGTCATGGAGGGACAGCTTGAAGAAAGCGGTAAAGCATCTCGGGATCAGGCGCTCGGGTCAGAAGCTAACATCGTTCCCTTCACAGCAAACAAGACAGAGTCCGGCCAGGAAGAAGACCTGTTGCGTGAAAAGACGGTCCATTACTTGAAGACTCTGCTTTCATCGTCCATCGGCCTGCCCGTATATCGAATCGAAGAGGATACACCTTTTGAAAATTATGGGGTTGATTCTATAAAGTCTATGGAGTTGACCGATCAGCTGGAGAAAACGTTCGATCAGGTGTCGAGGACTCTATTTTTTGAATATCCGGATATCCGGAGTTTAACGGATTATTTTGTGGAAGCCTATCGAGACCAATTGATTGCTTTGTTTGGTATAGATCAGGTAGCGGTGGCAGGCGCGAAAGCTGACACAACTGTGGCAGCAAACAAGGAAGTGTCCGGCAGAGAAGCGGACCTGCTGCGTGAAAAGACGGTCCATTACTTGAAGACTCTGCTTTCATCGTCCATTGGCCTGCCAGTTTATCGAATCGAAGAGAATACACCTTTTGAGAATTATGGGGTTGACTCTATAAAGTCTATGGAGTTGACCGACCAGCTGGAGAAAACGTTCTATCAGGTGTCGAGGACTCTATTTTTTGAATATCCGGATATCCGGAGTTTAACGGAATATTTTGTGGAAGCCTATCGAGACCAATTGATTGCTTTGTTTGGCATAGATCAGGTAGCGGTGACAGGCGCGAAAGCTGACACAACTTTTGCAGCAAGCAAGGAAGTGTCCGGCAGAGAAGCGGACCTGCTGCGTGAAAAGACGGTCCATTACTTGAAGACCCTGCTTTCAACGTCCATCGAACTGCCCGTATATCGAATCGAAGAGAATACACCTTTTGAAAATTATGGGGTTGATTCTATAAAGTCTATGGAGTTGACCGACCAGCTTGAGAAAACGTTCTATCAGGTGTCGAGGACTCTATTTTTTGAATATCCAGATATTCGGAGTTTGACGGAATATTTTGTGGAAGCCTATCGAGACGAGTTGATCGCTTTGTTTGGCATAGGTCAGGCAGCAGCAGCGGGTGCAAAAGCCGACACAACTTCTATAACAAATAAGGTAGTGTCCAGCCAGGAAGAAGAGCTGCTGCGTGAAAAAATGACAAGTTACCTAAAGAGCCTGCTCTCTTCGTCCACTGGACTGCCGGAACATCGCATTGAAGAGGACAAAAATCTAGAAAACTATGGTGTTGACTCCATAAAGTCAATGGAATTAACCGATGAGCTGGAAAAAAACTTCGGCCCGCTATCGAGGACCTTACTTTTTGAATATCCGAATATCCAGAGTTTAATAGAATATTTTCTGGAATCGCATCGAGGCGAATTAATTGAATGGTTTGGTATGGAGCAGGTAAAAGCCCCTTCTCCGATATTCCGTCGTCCCCAATTTTCGGCAACCGAGGTAGAGCCTCAGGAGGAGAAGAAACAAGAAACAGGAGCGATGGACATTGCTGTCATCGGGGTGTCCGGGAAATATCCAGGGGCGGAAAATCTTCAGGAGTTCTGGAGCAATCTCCAAGATAGCAAGGACTGCATTACCGAAGTTCCAAAAGACCGTTGGGAGCACGATCTTTATTTTGACAAGGAGAGAAACAAGCCGGGAAAAACCTACTGCAAGTGGGGCGGTTTCATGGAACGAATAAGCTTGTCAGAGCCAGCATTCTTTCATCTCACCCCTTATGAGATCAGTTTAATGGACCCGATGGAGCAACTCTTCCTGGGGATAATATGGAATTTGCTTGAAAGTGCAGGATATACGCGAGAGGCAATACAGAAGAAACACCAGAATAAAGTTGGCGTCTATGTGGGCGCTACGTATCATAAATACTGCTCCTGTGATATCGAACCGGACTCTGCCCAACGGGTAACATCATTTGGGTCTGTTGCAGTCGCAAACCCCATGTCGCATTATTTCAATTTCCAGGGACCGAGCATATCCATTGATACGATGAGCTCTTCCTCAGCTGTAGCTGTCCATATGGCATGTGAAAGCCTGATCAGGGGAGAGTGTCAAATAGCGGTAGCTGGCGGGGGGAATCTATTGACCAGTCCCAAAAAGTATATTGAATCCAGTCAAAATCAGTTGATTGGAAGTCATGAAGATAGCAGAAGCTTTGCAGATGGGGATGGGTACCTTCCAGCGGAAGGAGTTGGAGCGGTACTCTTAAAACCGCTTCATAAGGCTGTACAGGATGGAGATTGCATTTTAGCGGTTATTAAATCCACGGCAACCAATCATGGGGGACATAGCAATGGATATACAATCCCTAACCCAAATGCGCAGGCGCAACTAGTCGAAGAAAACTTTTTGAAAGCCGGTATAGACCCCCGGACGATCAGTTATGTAGAGGCAGCCGCAAATGGTTCTACATTGGGAGACCCTATTGAACTTGCTGCTTTGAATAAAGCATTCCAGAAATTTACGACTGAGCAGCAATTTTGTGCCATTGGCTCAGTCAAATCCAATATAGGGCATGCAGAAGCGGCTTCGGGAATATCACAGCTAACCAAGGTCATATTGCAATTGTGGCATCGAAAACTGGTTCCTACCATTAAGGCCGAGAAGCTTAACCCTAATATTAATTTCAGTAATACTCCATTTTATTTGCAACGGGAGGTTCAGGAATGGGAGCGGCCTGTAATTGAGATTCAGGGAGAAGAACGGGAATTCCCGTTGCGGGCAACCGTAAGCTCCTTTGGTGCGGGAGGCTCTAATGTGCATTTCATTCTGGAAGAATATATCCCTTCAGAAAAAGACAACATTCATTTACGAGTGGCAGATCAGCCCCAAGTGGTGATTCTCTCGGACATAAATCGTGAGAGACTGATGGCGCTTGCCAATCAATTACTGGGATATCTGGAGCAGCAGAGCGATGATGCCTTACAAGATATTGCCTTTACACTTCAGACAGGCCGCGAAGCGATGACATGCCGGGCGGCAATCGTAGCGAATACGCGGCAGGATCTACTCACGGGTCTTAGGGAACTTCTCGAAATAGCCGATAGCGGCAACGGGCCCGAAGGGGCATCTATTCCTTTATTTATAGGAGAAAGTGCAGAAGACTCAAATACGAGTGCGCTTCTCTCAGGGAAAATAGGAGAGACCGTTTCTCAATTGCTGCTAGAGGAGAAAAATATGGAAAATATAGCGATGTATTGGAGCCAGGGGGGCAGGATTTCATGGGAGGCACTCCATGAGGATAAAGATGTTCGCAGAATCCCCCTACCGATAACCCTGTTTTAAACATAAACAGGGAACCGATCACTATCAGATGGAAAATACAAAATATTCTGGAGGTAAATCATGAGGGAATTTAAAGATAAGATAGCCGTAGTTACGGGAGCCGCCAGTGGGATTGGCCGTGCTATTGCGGATCGATGTGTAAATGAGGGCATGAAGGTCGTCCTCGCGGATATTGAGGAGGAGGCCCTTCTAAGGGCCGAAAAACAATTGAAAGACATGGGTGCAGAAACGTTATCCGTGGTGACGGATATTTCCAAAGAAGCTGATATACGTGCATTAGCGCAAAAAACGGTTCAGACATTTGGGGCTGTGCATCTTTTGTTCAACAATGCAGGGGTGGACGCCGGCACGGGCTGCTTATTATGGGAAAATACGGTGGCGGATTGGCAGTGGGTAATAAACGTAAACATATGGGGGATTCTCTTTGCAACTGAAATTTTTGTTCCTATTATGCTGAAACAGAAAACCGCATGTCATATTGTGAATACAGCTTCCATCGCCGGGCTATTGTCCGGCCCTGGTAATGGCATATATAGCGCGTCAAAACATGCCGTTTTAAGCTTGTCTGAAACGCTACACCAAGAACTCAGATTGATAGGTTCCAATGTAGGAGTTTCGGTTGTCTGCCCCGGGTTCGTACGCACCCAAATTATGGATGCGGAACGGAACCGACCGACGGAGCTGAGTAAGCAGACCGGACTAGGAAATCTTCCCCCGGAAAGACAAGTCATTAATCAATTGGCCCGCAAGGCTGTCCAGAATGGAATACTTCCAGAGGATGTAGCAAATCAGATGTTTGAGGGAATCAAAAAAGGGCAGCTATATATCATAACAGAGCCGAAATTCAAACCTGCAATAAGACAACATATGGAGAATGTCCTTAACGAAAGCAATCCCACACCTTCCCAAATGCAATTAGTTCGCAATTTACTGTGAAATATTTGTTTTAAATCGTTTTAATGGGATTTTATCAATGAGTGTGTTGTGGAGGTTAGAATGGACAGATCTGTGATTTTTATGTTTTCAGGCCAAGGCTCACAATACTACGGCATGGGAAGAGAATTATTTAAGTTAAATCCAGTTTTCCGAAAATGGATGACTAAGCTGGATGAGATTCATACGGATATTACAGGCAGGTCCGTATTAAAAATGCTGTACGACGACAACCGTGGGAGAGGAGACGTGTTTGATAACCTGTTATATACTCACCCTGCAATTTTCATGGTGGAGTATGCCCTCACACAGGTATTACTGGAACAGGGGATTTATCCTGATTACGTTTTGGGTTCCAGCCTCGGTGAGTTTGCATCTGTTGCTGTGGCTGGTTGTATGAGTTATGAAAATACTCTTCAATGCCTTGTCAAGCAAGCACAAATGGTAGAAACCTACTGTCCAAAGGGTGGCATGCTGGCCGTAATTGGCGACCTCAGTCTGTATGACCAAATATCCGTATTGAATGCCAACTCAGAGTTAGCATCAATCAACTATGACTCGCATTTTGTCATTTCTGGAAGCTATGAGGAACTGGAAGAAATTGAACGCTACTTGATAGCAAATGAGATTATATGTAAAAGATTACCGGTCCAGTTTGCTTTTCACTCTTCCTTAATGGACCCTATAGCCTTGGAATATACAGCGTATTTAAAGCTTAAGCCCCTAAGGAATCCGACTATAAATATGGTTTCATCTATGTACGGAGGAAAGGCGACATCCCTTGACAACCGTTTTCTTTGGGATGTCACTAGAAAACCTATCCGTTTTCGGAACGCTTTAAAATGTCTGGGAGACGGGGACGGGGTCATCTATATTGACCTTGGCCCCTCGGGCACTCTTGCTAATTTTGTGAAGTACAATTTTGGTAACAAGAAAATGGCAAGTATTTGTTCTATTCTTTCACCTTTTCAAAACGATATGAAAAATTTGGATCGTCTATTTGAAATATTCGACTAATATGCATTCACTAGCAAAAAGGAGGACACAAATGATCGCATATCTGTTCCCTGGACAAGGGGCTCAAGCCAAAGGCATGGGAGTAGGACTATTTGACGAATTTCAGGAATTGGTTGCAAAAGCGGATGCTATTCTTGGTTATTCTATTAAGAAACTGTGTCTTGAAGATCCTGCCAATCAACTAGGACAAACGGATTTTACCCAACCGGCGCTATTTGTCGTAAACGCTTTGAGTTATCTTAATAAATTAAAAGAGACTGGAAGAAAACCCGATTATGTTGCAGGACATAGCCTAGGTGAATACAATGCCTTATTTGCCGCAGAGGCATTTGACTTTGAAACGGGCTTGAAGCTGGTTAAAAAAAGAGGAGAACTGATGGTCAAGGCTGCCGGTGGTGGTATGGCAGCGGTCATAGGCTTGAACGAGGAAGTATTTAGAGAAGTTATCGAGAAAAATAATTTAAGGGAGATTGATGTTGCTAATTTTAATTCGCCAAGCCAGATTGTCATCTCAGGACCGAAGGACATGATTGAGCAGGCGCAGCCAATTTTTGAGGATGCAGGAGCCACAAACTATGTGATTTTAAATGTAAGTGGAGCATTTCACTCCAGGTATTTGGAAGATGCCAGACAGAGATTTGAGGCCTATGCGTCACAGTTCGAATTCTCAAAATTGAAAATACCAGTCATTTCAAATATCTATGCCAGACCCTACAGGCAGCAAGATGTAAGGAGTACGCTGATCAACCAGATCGTAAGTCCAGTCAAATGGTCGGAAAGTATAAGATATCTAATGGGTAAAAATGTAACCCAGTTCATACAGGTTGGGCCTGGAAAAGTCATAACAGGGTTGGTTAACGCAATACAACGAGACGCAGAACCGCTGATTGTGAGGGAGGATGAGGAACGTAGCGAGCAGGTACAGGAAGTAAAGTCGAAGAATAGTATATCCGGCCAACGATTTACGGCGGAGTCTCTTGGTCATAGCGAATTCAAACAATATTATGGACTTAAATACGCGTATCTTATGGGTTCGATGTATAAGGGAATATCTTCAAAAGAGATGGTCGTAAAAGCAGGTAAGGCAGGAATGATGGGATTCTTTGGGGCAGGGGGAGTCAAGATTGGGGCCCTTGAGGAAGCTATAAAGTATATTCAGCAAGAATTGAACCAAGGCGAAGCCTATGGAATGAATCTTATTCATGTTCCCGATCACCTGGAAATAGAAAATAACATCGTTGATTTGTACATAAAATACGGTGTTAGAACTATTGAAGCCTCTGCGTTCATGAGTATAACGCCTTCTTTGGTAAGGTACAGATTGAAGGGTTTGAAACGAAATGAAAAGGGGATCGTAACACCGCAGAACAGGATTATAGCGAAAGTATCAAGACCCGAGGTTGTGGAGGCATTCTTAAGTCCTGCGCCTCAGAATATCGTAAATAAACTGCTCGAGGAAAATAGGATAAGCCGGGATGAGGCCCGGATGGCGATGGAAATTCCTATGGTAGACGATCTGTGTGTCGAGGCTGATTCAGGCGGGCATACTGATCATGCTGTTGCATATGTACTGGTTCCGTTAATGCTTAAAATGAGGGATGAAGCGTTACTTAAGTATAAATACAATAAAAGTATAAGGGTAGGGGCAGCCGGGGGGATAGGGACTCCACAAGCTGCTGCGGCAGCGTTTATACTGGGTGCGGATTTTATCATGACAGGCTCAATCAACCAATGTACGGTTGAAGCAGGGACAAGTGATGATGTAAAGGATTTGCTCCAGCAGTTAAATATACAGGATACAGACTACGCTCCCGCAGGAGATATGTTTGAAATGGGAGCGAAGATTCAGGTTATGAAAAAAGGAGTTTTTTTCCCGGCCAGGGCGAATAAATTATATGATCTTTACCGTAATTATAACTCCATAGATGAAATTGATAGCGGAACCAAAAAATATATTGAAGAAAAGTATTTTAAGAAGAGTATTGAACAAGTATATGAAGATATTAAAGCTTATTACCCGGCTGAGATCATTGAAAAAGCTGAAAGAATTCCTAAACGTAAGATGGCGTTGATATTTAGATGGTACTTTACTTATTCTACACGACTTGCAATGAATGGAGACAAACAC
Organism: Paenibacillus sp. FSL R10-2748; assembly: GCF_038005565.1. NCBI lineage: Bacteria > Bacillati > Bacillota > Bacilli > Caryophanales > Paenibacillaceae > Paenibacillus > Paenibacillus sp. FSL R10-2748. The sequence goes on along the minus strand of NZ_JBBOTK010000002.1, from coordinate 715,226 downwards.
AGTAAGGTTGATTATCAAGTACACTGCGGACCAGCCCTCGGCGCTTTTAACCAATGGGTTAAGGGAACAGTCTTTGAGAATTGGAAGAACAGGCATGTTGACGAAATAGGACAAAAAATAATGGTTGAAACTGCGGAATATCTGAATGAAAGGTATAAAGCTTTAACGATAATGTGAGTATATGTGTGAAGAAAAATAGAAATCATTAAGATGATAGGGATAAAAGAAAGTGGGGTTTTTCATGCATAGTTATAGGACTCATAACTGTGGAGAATTGGATCAAAAACATGTCGGCGAAGTAGTGAGAATTGCAGGATGGATAAAAAATATACGTGACCATGGCGGGGTTGTTTTTATTGACCTTAGGGATCATTATGGAGTAACGCAGATTGTTGTTTCTGATAATAACGAATTGAAAGATTTTGTATCAAAGATCAGCAGAGAGTCAACTATTTCTGTTACAGGCACTGTATGTAACAGATCTGAAAATACGATTAGTCCCACTATGAAAACCGGACATATTGAGTTAGCTGCTAATGAGATAAAAGTTTTAGGGAAGGTAGTGAATCCATTACCTTTTGAAGTATCTTTAGCAAATGAAGCTCGGGAAGATTTAAGATTAAAGTATCGTTTCTTGGATCTACGGAATGAAAAAATACACAATAATATTATACTTCGTTCTAAAGTAATTCAAAGTATCAGAAGAAAGATGATCGATTTGAATTTTTTAGAGATCCAGACACCTATCCTGACAAGTTCATCTCCAGAGGGCGCCAGAGACTATTTAGTTCCTAGTAGAGTGCATCCAGGCCAATTTTATGCCTTGCCTCAAGCACCACAACAATTTAAACAATTATTAATGGTTTCGGGCTTTGATAAATATTTTCAAATTGCTCCGTGCTTTAGAGATGAGGATGCAAGGGCAGACAGATCACCCGGCGAGTTTTATCAGCTGGATTTGGAAATGGCTTTTGCAACACAGGAAGATGTCTTTAATGTAGTTGAAAATATGCTATATGAAGTTTTCTCTGAATTTACAAATTTTAAAATCTCAAAGCCTTTTACCAGGATTCCATATCAAGAAGCCATGCTCAAATACGGGAGCGATAAACCTGATTTAAGAAATCCATTAATTATCCATGATGTTACAGAGCTGTTTACAGAGACTGATTTTAAAGTATTTAAAAATAAAACGATAAGAGTTATTGCTGTTCCTGGTTGTGGAGCACAGCCAAGAAGCTTTTATGACGATATAGTAAACTTTGCTATTGAGTCTGGAGCGAAAGGCCTCTCATGGATTAAGTTCAACGATGATATGTCTCTTAGTGGCTCTATTGCAAAATTCATCTCTGAAGAGGTGAAAAACGAATTAATACATGTTACGCAAGCTAGTTCAGGATATGCACTGTTTTTTGCTGCTGATCAACTTGAAAATGTCGAAAAAATAGCCGGTGCTGTCAGAAATCAATTAGGAAAAAGACTAGATTTGCTGGAAAAGGATATATATAAATTTTGCTGGATAGTTGATTTTCCTATGTTTGAATTGGATCCTGATACTCATAAAATTGGGTTTAGCCATAATCCTTTTTCGATGCCACAAGGTGGTATGGATGCGCTGCTGAATATGAATCCTCTTGATATCCTAGCGTACCAATATGATATTGTATGTAATGGGATTGAACTGTCCTCGGGTGCTGTCCGTAACCATGATACGGAGATTATGGTAAAAGCCTTTGAGATTGCAGGTTATACATATGGAGATATCAAGAGTAAATTTCCTGCACTCTTTAATGCTTTTCAATTTGGGCCGCCGCCTCATGCAGGTATAGCACCTGGAATTGATAGGATTGTTATGATCATTGCAAATGAATCGAATATCCGAGAGGTTATTGCTTTTCCAATGAATAGCAAAGCGCAGGATCTATTAATGGGAGCACCTTCGGAGGTTACTGAGAAACAATTGAGAGATGTTCATATAAAATTGGTAAATACTCAGCCAGAAACAGAATAAACAGTTTCAACAACATACTGAAAGCAAAGGCTGAATTCGGCACGTATTTGAATCTCATTGAGTGTGTTAAAAACTCTCCCTGCTAGATGCAGAGGAGAGTTTTTTTATTTAGCTCAGATTGGGGTTGTTCATTTTGCAATCTTCATCGGTACACTGGAAGGTATGGCAGGCTTATCGAGTGGAGCTATGCCAAAAAGTAGAAATTATAGGAATACAGGAAAATCGAAATAGCTAGAAACGAAAGAATCAGCGTCGCGGTGTATACCTTTCTTAACAATGTTGTTTTGGTAACATTGCATCTTCTTACAGCAAGATAAGCGGCCGGTACAAAGGCAAGCCCAAGTACCCAGAAAAAGATAATATTCAAATTGAAATTGGACATAGGCTGAAAGGGGTCGCCTATCAATTGGATGCTGGAAGCAATGAGATTGACGATCACAAGCAGACCCAGCAATGGTATTACGGTTACACTGTCAGGGAAGGGAAGCCGCGAAGTACTCTTCTGCTTTCTTGCGTCCTTGAGCTTCCGCAGCCACCCTGTAATACCAAAAACAAACCCAAGCGCAAACCAAATGCCGCATGCCCCCACTAGAATATAACTGAAAATGGATGTTTGCAGGAAGGAGATCGGCAATTGGTCATCGATCACTCCATATGACAACTGCGTCACTTTACCATCGGCATTGGTTAAGAAAAAAAGACGACTGATGTTTAAGCCCGCGTAATCATAAGAAGTGCTCCCAGGAGTCACACGTTCAAAAAAATAGGGTTTGGTTTCTACATAATCAACATGAATATTCATGGATGGAATACTCAGAGTGATTCCGCCATTGCCGTTGGCTGTGACCACTTCTTCCGCATTAGATAATACGGGTATAAGCTTCAATATATCAGATGATACTGCACGAGCAGAGCGGTATTTTCCCGCCACATCCGCGCTATGCTTCAACGTGCTGTCCGCTTGCGGAGTAGCGTGGGAATCCCCGACAAACAGGTCAATGAGTTCGCTTCTCGCACCGGACATTTCATTTTCCACATTGGTCAGGATGCTGATCCCAAAGTTTTGATCCGGTACGATAGAGACCAGAGAGGAGAATGAATCTGTATTTCCACCGTGCTCGATAACACGATAATCTCCCGCAAACCGTTCCCAAAAGCCATGGGCATTCCCCGGAAGCTCGGGATAGTGGGTATATGAAGCCTCATGCATTTCTCGCAGGGTTTCATTCTTGTTGAATAGCGAATATTTTAAGGAATGCTCCATGTTCAGATGAGCAAGCATAAAATGAGCCATGTCCTCCGAAGTAATGTTTAACGCACCCGCCGGCACATCATTAAAGAAAACATTCGGCTTTGCCACCCAGTTTCCATCCTTCTTGGAGTAGCCTGTTGCTTTATGTTCGATAACCTCTGGGATAAGATCATATCGTTGTGTAAAGTAAGAATGTTTCATGTCTAGAGGCTCAAATATATGTTTCTGAATATAGGTTTCAAAAGGCATTCCGGATACACGTTCTATAATATAACCGGCCAGGTTGGTCCCATAGTTGGAATAAGCAATCACTGTTCCAGGCTCATAAATCTGTTCAGGCTGATTTCTGGGTGCGATATGCTCCTTGAGAGGCCTAAGATCAGCAGGATCATGAACCAAAAGTTTTTCCAGGTGCTCCTCAAAACCTGCCGTGTGGCTCATCAGTGATTTCAGGGTAATAGGCTTATCAAAAGAAGGCTTGAGAAAGCCGTCAGGCAAGTATGTGCGGATGTCCGTATTCAAATCCAGCTTTTCCTGCTCAACCAGTTGCATTACTGCCGTCCAGGTGAACAATTTCGATACTGAACCGGCCTCCATATAGGTTGTTTCCGTACTCATGGGTGTTTGTTTCTCGATGTTTGAGTATCCGTAACCTTTTGAAAAAACAATTTTCCCGTCCTTTACTATGGAAACCGCAGCACCAGGAATCGCTGTTCCTATATATTTTTTCATAATTTGATCTGTTCTGTTTTCGATTTCGGAAATCGGAATTCCAGAGGGCGTGGTTGGAACGGACCCAGAAGCATATGCCTGGACCGGGATAAATGCCATCAATGCCAACAGGAACAAAGAGGCAAATCGTTTTTTCAATTTCATATCAAGTCTCCTTTTTGCTGCACTTGAATCTTTAAGGGCAGTCTGTTTTTTGGAACATTTTTAGTGTAGCAATCAAGTCTTTCTTATTTCTCTCCTGTTCCTTACTTTTTTCTTTCTCGAATTAAGCTTCAACTCTCAAGTGATTTACCGAAAAAAAGCTATATTTACGTTGGAACAGCTTTATATGTATGTTGCCAACCTATAAAATAAAGACAAGAAGAATCCTCATAGTTGAAAAAAATAGGAGATGACAATAAATGAAAGCTTGTGAACCTCTAACTATTTCATCTGAAAGCGGATACAATCTTCAAACCGATGAAAGTGTGCCAATTGCTCACGCTTGGAACATGATTGCGCGAGATCATAAGCAAGTGTTTGGCCGCAAGCCATTGCAAACAGAAGTAGAGCCCTCGATCATTATCCGTTATGCGCAGGAAGGAGATAGCTGCCCGCATTGGCCAGAGGGCTATTGTCTGCGTTTTGTTGCTGGTAGCAAGGGAACGGTACTCCATATTATTGGCCGTGATGAATTAGGAATTATTTATGGACTGCTTCATTACAGCCGTTTCGCTCTGGGTGTGGAGCCGTTCTGGTTCTGGGCGGAGCTTCTCCCGCCTAAGCGGGATACCATCGTTTTGCCAAGTCAGAATGTTGACAGTATACCGTCCAAGGTCCGATATCGGGGATGGTTTGTCAATGATGAGGTATGCTTGATTGGCTGGAAGGAAGATTATCCACCAACGGAGCAGGTGTGGCAGCCCGTTTTTGAAGCGTTACTGCGGTGCGGTGGAAATATGGTGATTCCCGGAACCGATTTACCACGCACAGGTATCCATCATAAGCTTGCAGCAGACATGGGCTTATGGATCACACATCATCATGCCGAGCCGTTGGGGGCGGAAATGTTTTTGCGCGCCTTTCCGGGTAAACAAGCTAGCTACAGAGAGCATCCCGAGTTGTTTGAACAGCTGTGGCAGGAAGCGATTGAACGGCAGAAGGAAGAGAAAATTGTATGGGTATTGTCTTTTCGCGGGCAGGGTGACAAGCCTTTTTGGGAAGATGATCCTTCCTTTAATACGCCGGACAAACGCGGACAATTAATATCGTATGTGGTTCGCAAGCAGTACAATATGATCTGTGAATTTGTGGAGCAGCCCGTGTGCTGTATGGCGATGTATGGTGAGATTGCCGAGTTATACAAGCAGGGGCATATTGAAGTACCCGAAGGGGTGATCAAAATATGGGCAGACAATGGTTACGGTAAAATGGTATCTCGGCGCCATGGGAATCTCAATTATCGTGTACCAGCATTGCCCGAGGCGCTGGATGGGGGTAAGAATGGAGTATATTACCATGTGACCTTCCACGACTTGCAAGCGTCGAACCATCTTACCCAATTTCCTTCCTCAGCCAGCTTGATTGTAGAGGAATTGACAGCAGCGTTTACTACAGGGGCGGACGAGTACCTGCTGGTCAATTCAGGAAATATTTTGCCACATGTATATACGCTGGATTTAGTAGCAAATTTATGGACGAAGGGTAACGTGGATACCGAAGAGCAGCTTACTGATTTTATCGGGCGGCTGTACAGTAGTCAGCTTCAAGAGATTTCCCAATTATACCGGGATTATTCCCGTTGCACTATCGTTTATGGCCCGCATAAGGATGATCGAGCAGGGGAGGAATTCTATCACCATCCGGCTCGGCAAATTATGGGGTATTGGCTACAAGGCAAAGAAAGCAGTGATGAACGGCTGTACTGGGCTACTGGAGAAAGGCCTTTTCCTGAACAGGTACGCTGGTTCAAGGAAAAAGCCGAGTCGGCAATCCCGGATTGGGTTGAACTACGAGAGCGGTGTCTACGAATAATGAAGCAGTTGTCTGAAGATGAATGTCGCAGGCTGTATAATCAACTGCTTGTGCAGATTGAACTGCATCTGAGTGGTTCACGTGGACTGGCAAGCTTATGTAGCGCTTATGGGCTGTTCCTTGAAAAAGATTACCCAAGAGCATTTATACAAGCTTCTCATGCCGTTTGGAGCTACCGGATGGGTAAAGAAGCGTTATCGCTCGCAGGAACTGGAAGATGGGAGCATTTCTACCGGGCAGATTGGTTAACCAATCTAGATAACACTATTTCTCATGCGGACACTGTGCGGAGATTTCTTCGTCTTCAGGGAGACAGTCCGGATATGTTCCTGTGGTCCAAACAATATTTAATGCCAGAAACAGAGAAATATATCTACCTGGAGAATACGCATCGCAAGCCCCTTCCCGATGATGAGTTGGCACGCTGTCTGGAGAAGGTATTATATTAAAAGGATCTTAGAACTTGTATGACTTCTGATAAAAGAACCTTCCAATCCATGAAGGGGACTGACCCCATAACGGGAGACAAATCAAAACACCTTCAAGAGAATCGAACCATGTCGTAAGATATGGAGATAACCTTGTAGGTGTTTTTACGTTGGCAACGAGAGTGAGTTACCCCTTAGAAATAAAGATGAAAGCTATTGAAATGAGATTGGCAAGAGTCCCGGTAAGAGAGGTTATGGAGCAGTTGAGAATACGGAATAAAACACAGCTAAAAACATGGATGAGGTGGTATCGAAAAGGTGAAGTGCATCGTCTGGAACAGCCTGTGGGTAAACAATACAGCTACGGAAAAGGTCCGGAACACTCTTCGGAGCTCGAAAAAGTAAAAGCGGAGAACCGGTTCCTGAAGCAGCAATTGGACCTGCTAAAAAAGTACAAGGAACTGGAAAGGAGGTGGAACCAGAGGTCGCCGTTGCCTGGATCGAATCCATTCGAGACGAAGTGACGGTGTCTGAGGCTTGTACATGGCTCGGAATCGCAAGAGCGACCTACTACCGTTGGAAAGCAGCTGTGGGGACAGAGCATACAGATGCGACGGTGGAGAAAATCCCGGGGCTTTGCATCTGTCATAAATTTCGGTATGGTTACCGGAAAATCACCGCACTCCTTCGGGCAGAGCAAAGAATCAATCACAAACGAGTTCAGCGGATGATGCAACATGAGGGGTTACAGTGCCGCGTGAGGATGAAGAAACGAAAGGCCACTGGGCAGATCGCTCATCCAGCAGAAAATCTGCTGAAGCGGCAATTCCATGCAGAGGCGCCCCTGCAAAAGCTCGTCACGGACATCACCTATTTACCGTTTGGCGGAAAGATGTTGTACTTCTCCAGCATTCTAGACCTGTACAACGGGGAGATTGTGGCTTACAGTATAGCGGACAAGCAAGATACGTCCTTGGTTTTGGATACACTGAATCAACTTCCAAAACGGACAAGCATGCTGCTCCATAGCGACCAGGGAAGCGTATATACGTCACAGGCTTATCAAGCTGCAGTAAAGGGAAAAGGCATGACCATGAGCATGTCCAGTAAAGGAACGCCCGCTGATAATGCCCCCATCGAATCGTTTTATTCCACACTAAAGTCTGAAACGTTCTACCTCGAAGATCTCATCTGTACAACGACTGCAATCGTTGTACAGACCGTTTGAGACTACATCACCTACTATAACTCAATTCGGATTCAAGCGAAACTAAATAACCAGTCGCCGGTAAATTTCCGACGACTGGCTGCTTAAACTTGAAAGGTGTTTTGATCCCTGTCTCACAAACGGGGGTCAGTCCCGACATGAATCTGCTGTATTAAACACCTTGCATGAGCAGCAAATTCCTTTCCAGGAGAGTCTCACGGTCCAAACGGCTGAAACCTTAGTCCATATGGTCCAAAAAAAGTTGGGCATTGGCATTATATCGAAGTTTACGCTTTCCTCGGTGTCCCATACACTAATCGTTAAAGAGATCATTCCCCAAATTTCGCGGGATATCGGAATTATCGCGCATTCTTTTGATGAAGCGACCCCGGCAGCCCGTGAGTTTGTAAAAGCGTTGGGTCAGTTATATCGTTCGAGTGAGTAACTTAATAAAAGGGCCTTTGTAAAAGCAAGGGCCCTTTTTGTTTGGTTTGTATTGGGGAGATATGAGGAGTGGAGTACAGAGATTATTTATAAAACGGGAGATTCATGCTGTTGTTGCAATACAGACTGAACAGCCCGCTGCCAGCCAGTATAATATTTCTCTCTGGTAGCCTCATCCATCTTTGGTTCGTATGCTTCATACATTTTAAGATTGGATGCGATTTGCTCTGGATCGGACCAAAAGCCTGTGCCGAGCCCACCGAGATAGACCGAACCCATGGCCGACAGCTCGGCACATGTGGATCGGGTCACAAGGTTGCCCAGAATATCGGCCTGAAATTGCATCAGCCAAGTGTTGGAGGAAGCCCCGCCGTCCGTGCGCAGGCCGACCAACTCAATCCCGGACTGTTCCTGAATAAACTCTATAGCGTCCCGTACTTGGTAAGCGATGCTCTCCAGCGCAGCCCGGACGATGTGTCCTTTGCCAGTTCCACGGTTCATACCGATAATTGCCGCCCGGGCGTAGGGATTCCAATAGGGAGCGCCCATTCCGACAAAGGCAGGCACAAGATAGACGCCATCGTTTGCAGGAACGCTTTCGACTAAGCGCTGCATTTCCTCAAAGGTAGAGAACAGTCCTAAGTTGTCCTGCGTCCATTTGATGCTGTCGCCTGTTGTCCGGATGATGGCTTCAAGCGCATACGTAACAGTTCCGCCGGCCCCCCAGGCGATAGCGGTTACAAGTCCGTCACCGCCATCCACCGGATGATTCCCTACGTTCATTAATACAGAGGTACCCGTGCCAAAGGTTGCTTTGGCTGTTCCGGGCTTGAAACACAGATGCCCATACAATGCCCCTTGTGAATCCCCAATGACGCCCGAAATCGGTATTTTCTCATTGAAAAGGTCGCAATCTGCCGTATATCCGAAAATAGCGTCGGATGGTTTAACCTCAGGCAGCAGGGAAGAAGGAACGGAGAACAGCTGGGCAAGCTCTTCATCCCACTCCAGCGTGTGGATATTGAACAGCGATGTACGGCTGGCATTTGTAAAGTCGGTTGTATGGTTTTTACCGCCGGTAAGCTTCCAGACCAGCCAACTGTCCATGTTCCCTGCAAGTAGCCTCCCTTCAGCCAGCAGGTTGGCAGCTCCTTCCGCATGTTCAATGATCCATTTGAACTTGGCAGCGGAGAAATAAGGGTCAAGCATAAGCCCTGTTTTGGCGTGGATGGTTCTTTCGTGGCCAGCTTGCTTCAGCTCGGCGCACAGGTCCGCCGTACGTTGGCATTGCCAGACAACAGCATTATATATTGGCTGACCAGTCGTCTTATCCCACACCAATGCCGTTTCGCGTTGATTGGTGATTGTCAGCGCAGCTAGTGCGGACGGGTGGATGTAGGCTTGCTCCAATACGCTGCGGGCCGTTATTTTGACATTTTCATAAATTTCGAGCGGATCATGCTCTACCCAGCCGGGATGGGGGTAATATTGCTTATGCTCCATCCCGCTGCGGGCGATTACTGTACCCTGATGGTCTACAAGGAGTGCTTTGGTGCCTGAAGTACTCTGGTCGATGGCCAATATATATTGTTGATTGTGCTCCATATGCTTCGCCCTCTACTTATTAATCAATTCGAATGCAATTTGTTTGATATTGTCACCCGTAATGCCGTAGTGGTGGAAAACTTCCGCCGATTTACCGGCAATCGCCGGCTCATCCGGGATGCCGAGCACTCTCATAGGAACCGGGTGATTCTGCACAACAACTTCTGCCACGGCTGCGCCGAGACCGCCGTAAATGCTATGTTCCTCAACGGTAATGATGCGTCCAGTTTCACGTGCAGCGGTAATGATCGCCTCTTCATCCAGCGGCTTGATTGTATGCATGTTGATTACCCGGGCGGATATGCCTTCGTCGTTGAGTGCCTTGGCGGCATCGAGTGCGATTCGCACGGTTTCACCGACACCAATAATTGTAACGTCGTTGCCTTCTCTCACAGTTATAGCTTTGCCTATTTCGAATGGGTAATCATCGGTTTCGTAAACGTCCTCAACGGGATTACGCCCGATTCGCACGTATACGCCGCCGTCATATTTTACAAGCGCTTCGGTCAGTTTCTTCGTTTCGTGACGATCAGCAGGCAGGACAATCGCCAGTCCCGGAATTGCCCGAGCTACTGCGATATCTTGCACGGAGTGGTGTGACATGCCAAGCGCCCCGTAGCTGACGCCTCCGCTAATGCCGATGAGCTTCACATTTGTCCGCGAATAAGCAACGTCAACTTTGACTTGTTCAATACTGCGCATACTGAGGAAGCAGGCTGGTGAAGTCACAAACGGTTTTTTGCCGCTGTGGGCCAGGCCTGCAGACATGCCTACGATATTCTGTTCGGCAATGCCGACCTCGACGAACTGCTGCGGGAACGTATTGGCAAAGGGAGCCATTGCAGCAGAACCGCGCGAATCGCTGGCCAGTACCATGATATCACGGTCGTCTTTGGCCAACTCCAGCAGTGTGTCACAGATTACTTGGCGATTAGGAATTTTATTCATGCTTAATGCACCTGCCCTTTCTGCGTCAATTCTTCGATCGTTGCCTTTAGCTCTGTGAGAGCCAGCTCCAACTCTTTATCATTAGGCACATGGTGATGCCATGCCGGGACATTTTCGGCGAACGATACGCCTTTGCCCTTGGTGGTATTGGCCATAATTAACGTTGGCTTTCCGGCTACTTCAGGGGCGGACCTGAATGCCTTAAGCAATTCTTCCATTTTGTTGCCGTTGATAGAGACGACGTTCCAGCCGAAGGCAGTCCACTTCTCTTCCAGCGGCTCCAGTCCCATGACTTCTTCGGTAGCACCGCTGATCTGGAGTCGGTTGCGGTCGATAATGCCGATCAGGTTATCCAGCTTATAATGAGAGCCTGCCATAGCGGCTTCCCAGTTGGAGCCTTCGGCCTGTTCGCCGTCTCCCATTAAACAAAATACACGGTAAGGACGGTCATCCCGCTTGGCAGCTAGTGCCATGCCTACGGAAATGGGCAGGCCGTGGCCGAGGGCCCCGGTGTTCATTTCAATCCCTGGAACCTTGTTGTTCGGGTGGCCAATGAGTCGGGTGCCGAACTGGCTATAGGTCTCCAGCTCTTCTTTTGGGAAAAAGCCCCGGTCGGCCAGAATACACCATAGAGATTCTACGGAATGCCCTTTGCTGGCGATAAAGCGATCACGGTCATCCCATTTTGGATTAGCAGGATCAACGTTCATGATTTCATAATATAAAGCCGTTAAAATGTCTGTATTGCTCAGCGATCCCCCCGTATGTCCCGTTTTGGCGCGGTGAATGATGGTTAGCAGGTCCATGCGGATTTGTGCGGCTTTTACTTTCAGTTCCTGGATTTCCATAATGTCCTCCTCAAGATAGGTATTAAAGGGATGGGCTTTGTCGCTTTAGACGTCTCAAACGTGAAGGTTCGGGCGCTTATTACGGGCGAGATCGGATCCTCTAAGCCAGCTTTGAATTTCCTGTTCCGTGGGATCGACCGGATCAGGCGTCAGGCCGGGTATATAATTGCAGGCCTCATAAATGGCCGGGATCACATTGGCATGGATACCTACGGAATGATGGACGTAAGGCCCTTTTACGAGTTTTTCCTCCCACAGCGGCCAATCGTTTACTTCCACCCATACGTAGGAGCCGCGGGTATAAGGACCTTCAATACCCCGGGCACGCCCGAGGAACATGGAGTACTCACCGTGGTCGCCGTCAAATCGGGCAATGGTCATACCGCCACCGCGGATTTCGCCTTCATGAGTTCCGGGAGAATGGTCGTCGAAGAGAAAATGTTTGCGTAACTTCGGTTTGTTCTCTACGGAGAGCGAGACCGGGAAATTGCCACAGTGGAAAAGAAGTTCGCCGTTATCATTCTCAGGATGTCGAACAGTAATATCTGCGAAGAAGGTTGGCAATGTGTTCATGGAGGCAGCCTGCACCATAATGGAAGTAATGGCTCCATGGATATCTGTTTCACAAGTAACCGGAATTTGTTCGTCAGTCAGGATTGCATTGGCCAGACACGGCATAATAGATATGGCATCCTGCAAAGAGGACCAGCACTGAATTGCGATAGCGCTGCTTCCCGTCTCACGGGCGAAGGATTTCATGGCGACCTTTAAAGCGGCTATCCGTCTTACATCATCTTCGGTCACTTCACTGTAATCGAGTTTTTCTTTAATGTAATCCATCGTTTCCAGAAGCTCTGAGCTATTGCTGGAGGCGATTTTTTTGGTTCTAAGCTGAATGTCGACAATGGTAATGGGATGAATCTCAATGCCGAAGCGTTCCAGCAGTTCGCCTTCATTGCACATCATCGTCCAGAATGAAGCGGGGCGGGGGCCAATCTGGAGAATGCGTAAGCTCTTGAATTGGCGCACGACGTTGGCGGCCGCCACAAAGTTGGTAAAGCCTCTTTCGAAAACCGGATCATTCACCCAACTGTTCGTTACATAGGTGAAGGGAACGTTGAATCTTCGCAGCACTTTACCTGTGGCGAAAATACCGCATTGGGTGTCGCGAAGGCGCATGCCGTCCGCAAGCGGCGCTTCATCCCGCGGTCCCCACAGCAGGACAGGCTTGCCGAGCGCCTTGCCTACACGAGCTACAGTATCTTCTGTACCAAAGTTGCAATGTGGGAAAAAAACAGCGTCGACTTCTTCTTCTTTGAATCGCTTTGCAATTAAATCCGCGTTTATATGGTCGTCATACAGCAAGCCTTCCTCATTAAGGCCCTCCAGGTCTACAATGTCGATATCCATGCCAAAACTCTCAATTTTCTTGCGAATTTCCACTTTGTACTTAAAGGCATCGTCGGCGCTGAACGTAAATCGGCGCGTCGGAGCATAACCCAACTTTAATTTCTTCATGATCATGTCTCCTCTGTACTTGAATAAACAACATTTGCTGAACAAAATAGAATAAATAAACTAAACAAAATCAAATTAGTTTAGTTGTAAAAACTAAATTCAATGACTGTTTCTATGTCGAGGCCATAGTAACATCGAATTAAAACGGTGTCAATTAATTATTTAGTGATATTTAGTTATAAAAACTAAAAAAATAACTAAACAAATATAAATAAATTCAGCTAATTATTGCATCGCATCTCAAATCGGTGTAAACTTCATTTATTCACTTCACTGCTGTGTTCATCTTATTTAGAATGGAGAATTAGGGCATGAAAATGGAAGACATTGCCAAACTGGCCAACGTATCCAAATCAGCTGTTTCACTGGCCTTCAGCGGCAAGCCGGGTATTGGCCCGGATACGCGTGAACGTATTCTCCAGGTAGCCCACGAAGCAGGATACAGTCCCAAAAGCAAGACGATAACGGCTTCAAGAAGTGATAAGTCCTTGCTTTTTCTCGTGTGTACAAATTCGGGCATTGTCCTTGAGGAATACTATCAACAGCCATTTTTTAAAGAATTAATCCAGTTTATTGAGGAACGTTGCCGACAAAAAGGGTATTCGTTGATCTTCTCGACGGTCGACGTAGAATTTTTCCAGAGGGATATCCAGATGGTTGCAGAGGAGAAACGCAGTGCAGGCACCATTGTTCTGGGAACCAATCTGACCCGTGAGCAGATCAGTAATATTCATGGCAAGCTGCCGAATCTGATTGTGCTGGATACCTGCTTTGATACGCTTCCCGTACAATTTATCCAGATTAATAATGTTATGGGTGCTTATCAGGCAGGAGCTTATTTATGCGACATGGGTCATACCTCAATCGGTTATATTGCTTCAAATGTACGAATTCATAATTTTGAGGAACGTAAACGCGGATTTTTGGCGGCACTCATGGAACGGGGGCTGAAGATTCCGGAGGCACAAATGCTGGCTGTAGCGCCAACCATTCTTACTTCGCAGGAGGATCTGAATCGGCAGTTAACCGTTTATCTGGAGAGCGGGAAAACTTTGCCGACGGCCTGGTTCTGCGAATGCGACTATATTGCTATCAGCGCTATGAAGACCATGAGCGAGCTTGGCATCCGGGTGCCGCAGGATACTTCAATTATCGGCTTTGACAACATTACGGAATCGGTCATTGTTACGCCGGAGCTAACGACCATTCATGTAGAAAAAGAAAGAATGGCCGTTCTGGCTGTCGATCTCCTGACCGATACTATTGAGCAGGGAACGCAGGTTACAGCAAAAATCACAGTGGATACGAAATTTGTAGAGCGCAATTCCTGTGCTGCTCCTGCCACTTTCGTACCTAAAGGCGAGCTAACCGAGCAGGCCTGAGTAGAGGATAGATTTTGACAAAAGAACGGGGGGGCACCTTGAATGAATACGCGAATGGTTTCGATTCTACAGCATTTGCTGGCTGCGGACACTCCTGTCAACAGCGAGCATCTGGCAAAGTTGATCCAGGTTACTTCACGTACCGTACGTAGCGATATCAGAGAACTGGATGAATTTCTGGCCAAGCATGGAGCATCGATTCAGCCTGTTCGTTCAAGGGGGTATGAACTGAAAATCACGGACGACCGCAGCTTTCGTACGCTCCTACAGCAGTTGTTCCTGTATAACGAACCGGATGATCCCAATTCTCCTGAATACCGACAGCGCTATTTAATCTCGCGCCTCCTGCTTACAGAAAATTATTTGAAGCTCGAAGAGTTGGCGGATGAGTTATACATTAGCAAATCCACCGTACAAAATGATTTCAAAGAGGTTAAGCATATGCTACAGGCTTACGGAATCGGCATTGATAAGCGCCCGAATTACGGTGTCAAGCTGAGGGGCGACGAGGTTCGCTTACGTTTCTGCATGTCTGAATTCATCGTCAACCGTTCTGAAGAAGAAAGGACTGGGGGCGTGGAGGCCGCATCGAGAATGGTTACCCCTTGGGAAATGACACTCATTCGAGGTATTATTCTGGAGCAAATCCAGAACCACGGGGTCACTTTGTCGGATGTTGCCTTCAACAACCTGTCCATTCATATCGCTATAGCTTGCAAGCGTATTCGCGATGGGAACCGGGTCGCGATGCTTTCCGATGAAAGGGAAGATTTTCGGGCTACCGAGGAATTTCGAGCCGCTGAACATATTGTTAGCCACATTGAAAAGCAAATGGATTTGACCTTTCCGGAGGATGAGGTTGCTTATATCGCCATGCATCTGGCCGGGAACAAGTGGTTTGAGGGAATTACGGAGCAACAGACAGAAGAGACAGGGCCTCAGAAGCTCTTGGATCGGGGAATTTATGAGCTTGGCAGAGAAATGCTGGCTGAAATTGACAGGGGCTTTAACCTGAATATCAGCCGGGATCAAGAACTGTTAATGGGCATATGTCTTCATCTGAAATCGGCGCTAAACCGCGTAAAATATAGGATGAATATCCGTAATCCGATGCTGGATCATGTGAAGAATAATTATCCTTTGGCTTTTCAGGCGGGGGTCATAGGTGCCAAGTTAATCGAGAGCAAACTGAATTTGACCATACCAGAGACAGAAATGGGTTATTTGGCGATTCATATCGGGGCCGCCATGGAAAGGCAGCAGATGAACAACAGACCTAAACGCTGCCTTGTCGTATGCACTTCGGGTGTTGGAAGTGCCCGCTTGCTGTATTACAAGCTACGTAGCAAGTTCGGTGAAAGGCTTGAGGTTGCTGGCACGACCGAGTATTACAAGTTGCAGCAGGTTCCTTTGCATGGCATTGATTTTGTGGTAAGCACAGTTCCAATCCCGCAGACATTATCCGTTCCGGTCGTGGTAGTTCAGACTCTGCTTGGCGGCGGTGACATCGATAAGATTGAAGAGCTGCTGACGGATGAAAACGAATTTACTTTCCGCTACATTATGGAAGAGCTTGTATTTCTGAGACATAACTTTACTACAAAAGAAGAGGTTATTACTTTTTTGGGAGAAAGAATGCATGCTTCCGGATTGATCCGCTCTTCCGAGGGATTCATCGGATTGGTGATGGAAAGGGAAAATGCTGCTCCTACGGCTTACGGAAATCTGATAGCCATTCCTCATCCTATTATTCCGCAAAGCAACCGGACGGTATGGGCGGTCTGTACACTGAAATCTCCCATAGATTGGTCCGGCAAGCCCGTGCAGTTCGTCTGCCTGCTCAGTATTAACAAAAACGGCGACGAGCCTCCGGCGAAAATGTATAAGCATCTGATGGGACTACTCGACGACTCGGATATTATCCAGCAAATGCTGGAATGCAAAACCTACGGGGATTTTGCTCAAATTATTGTCAAACATAAACTGTATTAAAATAAAGCTCTGCACGACATCTGCTTGGATTTTGAACAAGCATCGTGCAGAGCTTCTCTATTTTTTTCCATTGTAAGCATTTCCGCTTCTAGTGGAAAAGGGTTGCGTTTAGAAGTCGGCAAGAATCGTATACACTGAATCTGTAAGCTAAAGAGATGAAATGCATGAGGTGAATTCAATGGATGAGTATCAGGAAATCATAATGGGACTTATAACAAATTCGGGTATTGCGAAGAGTAAAGCTATGGAAGCTATCAGCTTTGCCGAGAAGGGTAATGCGGAGCAGGCAGCAGAATGTCTTGAAGAATGCAAGAACGAGCTGGTCCAAGCGCATAAATCGCAGACGCGACTGATCCAGCAGGAAGCGGGTGGGACAGCTCATGAAGTGACACTGCTAATGGTGCATGCACAAGACCATCTCATGTCTGCCATTACGACCAAGGATCTGGCGAGACATATCGTGGAACTTTACAGCAGATTGAACCGTTACGAAGCAACAGTATCCATCACACCATTATCGGGGAGGAATAACCAATGAAACAAATTACGCTTGTATGCGCAGCAGGAATGTCTACAAGTATGTTGGTACAAAAGATGCAGAAGGCTGCACAGGCTCAAAATGTTGAGGTTGAAATCAGAGCTACTTCCGAAAGCTCTTTTAAAGAGTATGCGGACAAAACGGACGTATTGCTGATAGGACCGCAGGTTGGCTACTTGGAAGACGATTTTAAAACCAAATACGAGCCTAAAGGCATCAAGGTAAGCGTAATCGACAGAATGGATTATGGCATGATGAATGGTGAAAAAGTACTTGCCGAAGCCTTAAATCTATAATCGTCTGTACATATAGATC
Source organism: Paenibacillus sp. FSL R10-2748 (assembly GCF_038005565.1). NCBI lineage: Bacteria > Bacillati > Bacillota > Bacilli > Caryophanales > Paenibacillaceae > Paenibacillus > Paenibacillus sp. FSL R10-2748. Next base: position 697,993 of record NZ_JBBOTK010000002.1, on the reverse strand, counting down.
AACACTTTTTCATTGGAGGTGTTAAATGAAATATCATAAATTGAAAGCGTTTGATTCCAATTTTCTATGGGGTGGATCGACCTCGTCCTATCAGTTTGAAGGAGCATGGAACGAGGACGGAAAAGGGCCGTCTGTTATTGACACCCGTCCGCCCCGGGAAGAGATCACTGATTATAAGGTGGCAAGCGATCATTACCATCACTATAAGGAAGACATTGCCTTACTGGCGGAAATGGGCTTTAAGGCTTATCGCTTCTCGGTGGCCTGGACCCGCATTTATCCGCAGGGAACAGGGGAATTGAATCCGAAAGGCATACAGTTTTACAACCATTTAATTGATGAGTTATTAAAATACGGGATCGAACCGATCGTGACCATGTATCATTTTGATCTTCCGGCAGCTTTGGAAAAAGAAGGCGGATGGTCGAACCGTAGTACAATCAACGCATTTGAAACGTATGCGAAGACATTGTTCGAACACTTTGGGGACCGGGTGAAATATTGGTTAACTATTAACGAACAAAACATGATGATTTTGCACGGTTCCGCTTTGGGAACGTTGGACCCGAACCTGAAGAATCCGAAAAAGGAATTGTATCAGCAAAATCATCATATGCTTCTGGCTCAAGCCAGGGCGATGATTCTGTGCAAAGAAATGTTACCTGAAGCTAAAGTGGCACCGGCCCCTAACATCTCGTGCGTATATCCAGCGTCTTCGCGTCCGGAAGATGTGCTGGCGGCTGATAACTTCAACGCAATCCGCAATTGGTTATACCTTGATATGGCGGTGTTTGGCCGTTACAATACGCTGGTCTGGAGTTACTTCGAGGAAAAAGGCTATACGCCTGAGATTCAAGAAGGGGATATGAGCATTCTGGCCGCCGCGAAGCCAGACTTTATCGCTTTTAATTATTACAGCTCTGCAACGGTCAAAGCCAGTACCCAGAATTCGGTAGAAAAAGGCGGGATGGGAGATCAGCAAATCTCAGTTGGAGAAGTGGGTGTTTTTGCTGGGAGTGGAAATGAGTATCTGGAGCGAACGGAGTTCGGCTGGGGAATTGATCCGGCAGGCCTGCGTGTTACTCTTAGGAAGATCTATGACCGCTACCAGCTACCGCTGATCATTACCGAGAATGGACTGGGGGCTTTTGATTCCTTGGAAGAGGGCGATGTTGTAAGAGATGATTACCGCATCGATTACTTACGCAAGCATATCGAGCAATGCCAGCTGGCTATTACGGACGGGGTGAAGCTGTTTGGTTATTGTCCTTGGTCCGCAATTGATCTGGTCAGCACCCACCAGGGAGTAAGCAAACGTTACGGATTCGTCTATGTTGACCGGGATGAGTTCAACCTGAGACAATTGCGGCGGATTCGCAAGAACAGCTTCCATTGGTACAAAAATATGATTTTCTCAAATGGAAGCGCTCTCTAGATTATTGTTCAACAGATGAAACTCTAAAACAGGAGTTGAAGGAATATGGCTAACGAAAAAAAACTATCGCATAAATTGCAAAGATACGCTGGGAAAATTCAGCAAAATCGCTATATGAGCGCTATATCAAATGGACTGATGTCCACCCTTCCTTTTTTGATTATTGGAGCATTTTCGACGCTTTTCTCCGCACTTGCCTGGGAGCCTTACCAGAACCTCATCGCACCCATCAAGGGTATTATCGGATTAGGATCGACGATGACAACTGGCATCGTCGCCCTCTATGCAGTCTTCTTCATTGCCTACAGACTGGCGCAAGCTTTTGACAAGGACCCACTGGTTCCCGCAGCAACGGCACTGCTCTCGTTTCTTATTTTGACGCCGATCCAAACATTCGATAAAGTCCGGGCGCTTCCACTTCAGTGGCTCGGTGCGCAGGGTTTGTTTGTCGCCATGTTGGTTGGCTTGCTCGCTTCCCGATTGTATATCTGGATTGTCGATCGCAACTGGACCATTAAAATGCCCGAAGGAGTACCGCCTACCGTTGTCAAAACATTCTCAGGATTAATTCCGGCGATACTCGTAGCTATGGTATTCGTTATCGTTTCCGGTCTATTCATGCATACGTCATTCGGTACGGTCCATGAGTTTATTTATACCTATCTGCAAGTGCCACTGGAAGGACTGGGTGGATCACTGGGGGCTATGATTGTCGCCCTCATCATTATGCAGGTGCTCTGGATGTTCGGAATCCACGGTGCAATCGTAACGCTTGCCATCGTCAAACCGATCTGGATGAGCCTGGATCTTGCCAATCTCGACGCTTTCCAGGCGGGAGCTCCGCTACCGAACATTATCGGGCTGGCTTTCTGGTATATCTTCTCAAACTATGCGCCGATGCTGGGCTTCGCTCTCCTGCTGGTCTTCTTGGCCAAGAGCAAGCAATTACGCACGATTGGCAAGCTCGGCCTTCCGGGGACTTTCTTCTCGATTCACGAGCCACTCAATTTCGGAATTCCAGTTGTTTTGAATCCGCTCCTGGCTATTCCGTTTATCAGTTCTCCTATCGTCTGCGCCGTCCTCGGTTATTTTGCGACAACTGCGGGCTTGCTGCCTGCGCCCATCGGAATTTACCCGGCATTTGGCACTCCGATTTTTGCTCTGGGCTTTATTGAGGGGAGCTGGAGACTTGCAGTTGCACAGCTTTTGCTCATTCCCGTTTGTATGCTGATTTACTATCCGTTCTTTAGAACGCTTGATAAACAAGCGTTGAACAGGGAACGCGAAGCACAGGAGAAGTCAGAGCAGGAGGGAACGGCTGGAGCCCAAGCTAGTATCGTTACTTCATAAATGAGCAATAAAAGGGAAAGCGGCGAACTGTTCGCCGTTTTCTGTCATTACAGCAATAAGGGGGATGCCATATGATAAAGCTTGGCATAGCGGAGAATAAACGTTACTTTGTCAATGAAGGAGTTCCATTTTTCTATCTGGCGGATACCGTCTGGAGCGCATTTACCAACATCTCACTGGAGGAATGGGCTGATTATCTTGACTACAGAAGTAGCCAGGGGTTTAATGTTCTGCAAATCAATTTGCTGCGGCAGTGGGATGCCAGCGGCAGTGATTTGGATTACGAACCGTTCGAACGGATTGAGGACGGGAGCTACGATTTTTATTCGCTGAATCCAGACTATTTTGACAGGGCGGAGACAATGGTCGAGATGGCGGTGAGCAAGGGATTTGTACCCGCGCTTGTTTTGCTTTGGTGCAATTATATCCCGGATACATGGGCGGCCAAGCTTCGTGATGAGAAAAAGATGCCTCTGGAGGCGGTAGAACCGTATGTGCGTTACGCGGCAGACCGATTCTCAAAGTATCACCCTATCTATATTGTGAGCGGGGATACCGACTTCCCGTCAGAGCGAGCGAACGAGTATTACCGCACCACACTTCACGTTGTGAAGACACATAGTCCGGAGTGTTTGACTACTCTCCACATTCAGGGGAGACTGGCGGATCTGCCGGATGAGTTCATTAACGATCCTAATTTGGACTTTTACATGTACCAATCAGGTCACAATTCGCAGTTTCAGTCCAAGGCCTACACCTTGGCGTTGGACTTCTACAACAAGCGGGTAACACGGCCTGTGCTAAACTCGGAACCTTGCTACGAGATGATGGGATACAGCCGGAGAGAATACGGTCGTTTCGGCCGTGCCGACGTGCGTAAAGCTGCATGGCAAAGTCTTTTGTCCGGTGCGGAAGCCGGCGTAACCTACGGAGCACATGGAATATGGAGCTGGCACAAAAAAGGGAAACGCTTTGGAGTTACCGGGGAAGGTTTTGATAGCCCCTATGAATGGCAGGCTGCCCTTAAATTTGAGGGAGCGTGGGATTATGGATTCGCGAAGTGGCTGTTCCAGATGTACGGACTGGTAGATTTGCAGCCTTGGAACATAGTACTTAAAAACACGGAAGAGATTCGAGTTGCCTCAACCAGAGGCTTCGAAAAAATTGCTATTTATGTGCCGGTGAACACGGTCCTGAAGCTAGACGCCGATCTCAGAGAATATGACTTTACGATTATCGACCTGGAATACCGCCGATTTGCAGCAGCTTCGGTAGCGTTTCGGGGCAATGTAACGGTTATTGATATGCATAATTTTGAGGGGGATGTCATCGTGATTGGCGTTAAAGATAAGAATTGAGCGTTCGGGCAATCTTCATCCAAATCTCTGTTAGATTTCGCTTGCAACCTTTCCATCCTGAACTACGTCAAAGAGGTTGTTAATGGCCAGGCGGCCTAATTCAACTACAAGGTGGAACTTGACATGAACATGAGAAAAAGTGCATTTGCAGCCATTACAACTGTAGCCATTTTGTCCTTCTCCGTTGGAGGTCAAATGTCTGCGGCAGACCGTCAATTCAAGGATTTGGACAACGTAAGCGGCAAAGAAAAAATTATATCCCTTAAAGATCAGGGTCTGCTCAAAGGTGCCTCTGACACGCAGTTTCTCCCGTCATCTAAAGTCACCGCTGCCCAGGGCATTCAGTTGATCTCCGGCGGACTCCAGCTCAGTTTGGCCGCTATTGATTTTAATAAGGCGCCACAGGCCAGCGGACTGTTTACCCATGTTAAGGATACTGCATGGTATGCCGAAGCCTTTATCAACGCTCATTATAATGGTGTGGTTATTCCAAAGGATATCGTTCCTTCAAAAACCCTGACTAAGGAAGAGTTCACCCACATGCTGATTCAGGGCATGGAAAAAGCAGGCGCTCTTCCGATGATTAAAATCGCACCTGCGAATATTGCGGATGACAGCGAACTGGAGCCTTCTTACCAAGGTAGCATTCAACGCTCGCTAGTCTACAAGGTCAATACCTTGGATGCAAGTGAAAAGTTTCATCCAAAAAGCGAGATTACACGTGCCGAAGCTGCTGTTATGTTATATAATGCATTGGAATACCTGAATGCTCATACAAAATCGTAATAAATACAGCAATAAAGAGCTTTTCTTCTGAGGGAATTAAGCTTTCAGTTACTTGACATCATTATCGTTAATGTTATAATAAGGAAATCGAATTTAGACCTGCGGTAGCTGATTACCGTAAGGATATTTTCCTGGTCCTTCGGCATATAACACAGGTAACGAATAAATAAGCTGGCTCCGGATGAGGAGTTCAGCTTATTTTTTTGGATCAAAAAGCTTACCGTTTTCACAGATCTACATATTGAGAGGAGACAGGGGTATGTTTGGAAATGACTGGGATGATGTACTACGAGAAGAGGTCGAAAAGCCATACTTTAATGAATTAAGGTATACGTTAGCCCGAGAGTACAAGTTACATAAGGTATATCCTCCAAAAGAAGACTTGTTTTCCGCACTTAAATTAACGCCATTTCATCTGACCAAAGCGGTTATATTGGGACAGGACCCCTATCATGGAGAGGGACAAGCCCACGGCTTGAGCTTTTCCGTAAGACCAGGTGTGCGTACACCGCCGTCTCTGCAAAATATATATAAAGAGTTGCGTGATGATATTGGCACTCCTATTCCCAATCAAGGATACCTCGTTCCTTGGGCTGAGCAAGGTGTGCTGCTGCTAAACAACGTGTTAACCGTGCGTGAAGGACAACCGCAATCTCACCAGGGAATAGGTTGGGAACGTTTCACGGATGCTGTCATTGAAGCGATTAATGAACGTGAGCAGCCAGCAGTGTTTATTTTGTGGGGAAGCCATGCTCAGAAAAAAGCAAGCTTCGTGAATACCAGCAAGCATTTGGTGCTGAAATCCGTTCATCCAAGCCCATTGGCGGCTCACAGAGGCTTTTTTGGCAGCAAGCCTTTTTCGCGTACCAATGCATTTTTGCAGGAGCATGGAATGGAGCCTATTCGGTGGGAGATTCCTAACCGCTAGCACTGGAGGTGAGGACATGCGTCAGTGGAAGGGACGTCAGGTCATTTTATATCACGGCAACAACGGTCATACCCAGAAGGTGCGCGGCACGCTTGAAAAATGGGATGATATACGAAAGTGTGTTATTTTAGGCCCGAAAATGCTGGCTATTCCTTTTGAAAATATTACGCATATTACCATGCTTCCTCCGGGGCGTGAACGTAGAAGCCGCCATCCGGCGAAGCTGAACGCTATCGGTTATGTAATGAGCGTTCCGTTACAGTTTGATAATGCCATTCATTTTCAGTCGGCGGTGACGATTTGGAGAGAGGATCAGCTGATTGCTTATAATGTAAAGCTGGTTAGCCACTCGGCACACGATGTAATTCTTGAAGATGGACAAACCTTATCTAAAGAAGAGCATTTGTTTGTAGTAAGGTCACTACGTGGAGAACTTTAACTGTAATTATTCACCTTTTTTTGATGAAGGGTTCAATTTAGTTAGCTGCTAACCGATAAAAGTAATGGGATTGTTAATTATATCCTATTTTATAGAGATGAAACTAAGGGAGAGAAACGAATGGAGCGTATGAAACGTATGAGCAAACGGAGTACCTTCTTACTTGCTTTGCTGATGTTTGTATTTGCAGCATGGCCAGCGGGTTTGATCCGGGCTGAGGAGAGCACGACTTCCACGGTACAGTGGGACAGTCAAAATCCGACTACATTGAATCTGGGTGGAAGCCCCGCTCAATTAAAAGTGTGGTCATTGACAGAAAAGGGCAAAGAAGATGTTACACAAAAAGCAGAATGGATCTCTGGGGATTCAAGCATTTTAAAGGTAGATAAGGGACTCATTACTCCTGTGTCAAAAGGGCAGATTAAGATTGTTGCCACATATGAGCAGCAAACGGTAAGTACAACGATTACAGTAAAATCGCCTTACAGCAAGCTGCAATTAAATCCGTCTAGTCCCATTAATTTGACGATTGGTGGAGAATCAAAGCAATTGACTGCTCAAGGTGTACTTACTGGAGGTGGGACGGAAAATGTATCCGGTGTCGAATGGACTTCTTCGAATGCGGCTGTTGCTACCGTTGAAGATGGTCTGGTTCGTCCACTTGCCAAAGGCGTGACTTACATTAAAGCAAGCAAAGATGAACTCAAAGCACAAACGATTGTGTATGTGCGTTCTTCTTCTCAGGCGTTAGTATTGAGTGCAACTGGGGCCAAATCGGTCTTTCTGGGTAGCTCCCCAATTCAGGTTAGTGCAACCGATGTCAACCTGACTGGCGGCAAAACAGATGTAACCAACACGGCAGAATGGACTTCCTCCAATCCGCTGGTTGCCACAGTCGAGCAAGGTGAAATCACACCAATGGATGCAGGCAATTCGACGATTACAGCGTCCTATCACGGTTTGAGCAAGACTCTGAAGATTAATGTACTTCCAACGGTTGAAAAACTGGTTTCGAGCAAAGCCAGTCTGACTCTCGAAACAGGAGGCAAAACTTCTCTTCCGAGTATATCTGCTTATTTGGTCAATGGGGCTAAAAAAGCAGTTCAATCCGATGTAAAATGGAGCTTAAGCAGTGAAAGTGCAGTTAAAATAGCAAATGGTAAGCTGATTGCAGTGAACCCAGGCAGTGCAACATTGACAGCAACGGTAGGTGCACTCAAACTGGATATTCCAGTGACTGTGCAATACAAAGTGCTCAAGCTGACCGCTTCTGAGAAAAAATATGTATTGGTTGCAGGCCAAGAAGCAAGTATTCCGACAGTAAAAGCACACATGGCTGGTGGCGGAATCCTGGATGTTACCAGTCAGGTAAGCTGGGTAGGTACAACAGCCGCAGTTACAGTAACAAATGGTAAAGTAAAAGCGGTGAGTGGCGGTAACTCTGGAATCAAGGCTATGTATATGAACAAATATGTGAAAGTACCTGTCATTGTGGAAGGAGCCATTTCTACATTGACACCAAGCTTTTCGAGTGCTGATATGAATTTGAAAGGAAGTAAGTCCCTCAAAGTCATCGGCATATATACGGATGGTAAAAAAGCTACGCTGAGCAGTAAAGTGAAATGGACATCATCGAATGCTTCCGTAGCGATCGTAAAAGGCTCTTCCATTAAAGCCGTTGGAATTGGAACAGCAACGATTACGGGCACATATCAGGATAAGTCGTTTAACGTTGAGATCAAGGTCACACCTAAGCTGCTCAAACTGGTATTGAGCAATAAAAACCTGAAGCTGCCTAAAGGCTCCTCTCAAGTGCTTAGTGTGAATGCAGTTTATGATTCAGGCGCTACTACCAATGTGACAAGCTCAGCGGTATGGACATCTTCCAAACCGTCGATCGTACAGGTTACTGGCGGTCAGGTGAAGGCGATTGATACCGGAAGTTCCAGTATCAAAGTAGTCTATGGTGGTAAGACTGTAGCGACATCGGCCAGAGTGTTAAAATAGTCTACGTATATTGCCACATCCACTTATACAAAATAACCCCCGGTCCAAAGACCGGGGGTTATTTTCAGCTTATTCTACGCCGTCCTGATAATGATTTTTCCAGTGCTTATCGCCTTTGTGTGCGAAGTCTTCAACTGTCTTTTCCAAAGTAGCTACCAGTTGGGCTTTAATCTCAGAAATTGTGTCTCGGAACAGTCTTTCTTCCGTACCATTGATTTTTTCACCATATAGAGCCTGAGCGGCTATAAATTGACGATGTTGCTCCACAAAACTGTCAATCGAATGCAATGCATGCTCCACGTATTGGGAAATGCTATGATGCTCGTTAGGCAGTTGCAATTTTAATTCATGAACTCTGTTTAATAATGCCATGATGATCACCTCGTGCGTTTTGTTATGTCAATAATTATACATCATTTTCGGAAAACTTTCATTAAATTTTGATTAAAATGTGACTTTTATTATGTCATGATTGCATTTTCACTGGTGATCAGGCCTAATTTTCGGAATTATTTCATTCTTTCCTTTGTGTCGTGATTTTAAAATTTAATATATATGACACGAAGATGATATAAGAGCAAGCTGCGACAGCTGTCTTTCTGACATGTTATAATGGGGGAAAAGCCCAGTAGGAAAGGTTGTCAGTATGGTATGAAGCTTTTTAAAGGTTTATTTTGGGGGATTCTGATCAGTCTTCTCCTGTGGTGTGCCTTGTTTGGGCTTGTCCGCTGGATGTCTCATTAAGTCGCTTCCTGTATCTTATACAATAACTCTTGCGACTGTATCCACGTCATTAACGGAAATCGTATATACGTGTTCGTCATCATAGAGCTTGAATTGCTGAGTTTCTTGGTCAGATAGGAGCTTAGGCCAGCCAATTACGGTACTTCCATTCAGTAATCGGATTACAACGGCTTGCATTTGGCTCACGGCCAGTTTGATCTCATCGTTCATTCGTACAACCTCCTCTCTATACTATTTGTCGTCGAATATTCAACCTTTTTTTATAGTCAGTAAGGGGTTACAAAAAATAAAATCCAGGGATTACCTTAGTTGAAGGCATCTACTGGAATAGCTTGAAGGGAAGAGGGAAATTGAAGAAAAAATTGCTAAGTTTTATAGCTTTAGTGCTGCTAGCTTTGGGCGCGTACTGGTTTGAAGGAGGCAATCTTCTTACAAAAATGACAGGAGAGAACCCGCCTTCATCGGCTCAGGTTACGCTGCAATTCCCGTCAGGTCGTTACCCTGAAACGGCGCAGCATATTAAGGAAGCCATTCAGGCGGGAAAATCACCGGTATGCACAATTGACCGTGAAGGAGCCGAGCAAAATCGCAAGCATTCGCTTGCAGGTGTTCCCACTCGTAAAGGATACGATCGTGACGAATGGCCGATGGCTATGTGCTCAGAAGGTGGCAAAGGTGCAAATATCAAATACATAGCCCCTAAGGATAATCGTGGGGCAGGATCATGGGTCAGTCACCAATTGGATGAGTATGAGGATGGAACTCGTGTGAAATTTGTTGTGAAATAGTGCTATTACTTTTTATTACCTTGCGCTGTTTCCTGTCTGGCCTTAATCAACGCCAGAAAATCAAAAAAATCACCTAGTGTATTGAAGCCGGCACCTAAAATGGCCAAGTCTTCAGCGGATAGTTGGTTAAACCATTCCATTTGCTTAGCATCAAACATATTATCACCGCCAACCATTGATAATGTATAGTATGTACTGACGGCAACGAAGGTCAGGGCTCTGGCATACCATTTAAGTATGCTTGTTTTTTGTGCAGAGGATGTGTAGAACTCATGTTTAAATTTAATTTTTATACTAAAATCGTCTCCATCGTTATCGTATTGCTTATACCTATGCTGATCCTGTATGTCTATTCTAATCAGACAACGACAGGTGTATTACGTGAGGAGCTGAATCAATCTAATTATAATCAGCTGACTTTTTTTCAAAACCAGGTGAATACGAATATTGAAATGATTTCCTCCTGGCCGCATCTGCTGATTCATGATCCCGATGTAGCCAGTTTTCAAGCGATTTTTTTGAAGGACAAGGTTCTCAATCTGGATGGAATTAACCTTGTCAAACGGATCCAAACCAAGCTTGGGCTTCAGGAAAGCTCTTCTAATTGGAGAACCGGGCTGAGTATCTATTCTCCTTCGCTTGGACGGGTTGTATCGGAGAATGGAGCAGGTTTATATGACCAGAAAAAACTAAATCAGCTGATAAAGGACGGCTGGCAGGTATCCAAAAAAAGATCATACGGGAAAGACCAATTTATATTTTCATTGTATACATTATCCCCGTTTTCTTCACTTGGTAATCCAGAAACCGCTAACACGATTATTAAGGTTGAATTTGACAGCAGTAATATTCAGGACATGCTTGACCGTTTCAAAGGTGATGGTCGAAAGGAGCCTTTTTATTATAAGAAAGGCGTAGGAGTGATCTTTAATCGTACTGCAAATGAAGAGCTGTCTGGAAAGCTGATTTCTAAATTGGAAAAAATGGGACTCCATGAGGTTGATAATCTGACCGTGAAAATTGGAGAAGAAAGCTACCTGGTACATGCCGTTCTTTCGCAAACGACTGGTTGGTATTTGATTGATTACATGCCTTTGTCCGATATGATGTCTCCAATTTACTCATCGAATCGACTGTTTTATATAACTGTTGTTGGCTCGCTGCTGGTAGGCTTGATTGGCGCTTACTTGCTTCATTCACAGGTACAAGTGCCGATTCTTCAGCTTGTGCGGGCATTTCGGAGACTAAAGGATGGGGACTATGCTGTTCGATTAAGTCTAAGGGGGAGTCACGAGTTTGCTTTCCTGTCTAGTCAATTTAATCTGATGGTCGAACAGATTCAGGAGCTGTTTGAGAAGGTGTATGTTGAGCAGCTGCATGTCAAGGAAGCGCGACTAAAGCAACTCCAATCACAAATCAATCCGCATTTTTTTTATAATTGTTTTTCGTTTATTACAAGTATGGCAAAGCTGCGCAATCATGAGGCGGTTGTAGCCATGGCCCATAATTTATCCAGGTATTATCGGTATACGACAAGACAGGAGCGGGATTTGGTTCCATTGTCAGAGGAAGTCGAGTTTGTTCAATATTATTTGAACATACAGCAGATGCGTATGCCAAGGCTAACGTTCTTAATTCATGTTTCATCACAAGCCAGCAGTCTACTGATTCCGCCGCTTGTAGTGCAGCCACTGGTGGAAAATGCGGTGCTGCACGGGATAGAGCCTCAAGCGGAGGATGGTATAATTCATATTTTAACCGAGCGTGTTGGCTCGTATATGTACCTGATTGTGGATGATAACGGACTCGGTTTGAGTAGAGAGGCTATAACTGCCCTGACGTCAACGCTTGACAAGCCTGTGGAAGAGGATCATGGATACGGTTTGTGGAATGTGCATCAACGCATGCGATTACATTTTGGGGAAGATGCAGGACTGGAATTCTCTTTGTCTCCATTGGGAGGATTGCGTGCAGTTTTAAAATGGTCGATCTCAACAGAAGGAGAGCATGCGAATGGTTTAATTGAGCCTTCGCCAAATTCGAATATAGTTAAAACGGAGGGACCAGATGGTTCAGATATTACTAGTAGATGATGAGAGTTATGTAACAGAAAGTCTGGCAGCTACCATTCCGTGGGAGACGCTAGGCATCGAGAGGGTTCATCAAGCGGCTTCCGCATTAGCAGCGGTGGATGTGCTGGAAGCGTACGATATTGATATTCTGGTTACGGATATTCGTATGCCTGGCATGACGGGACTGGAGTTGATTGTTGAGGTAAACGAACGATGGCCACATATCCGAAGTTTGTTACTGACAGGCTATGCCGATTTTGAATATGCTAAAAAAGCGCTCCAGCTTAAGGCTTTTGATTACATTTTAAAGCCGGTGGATGATGAAGAGTTTATCAAATGTGTGTCAGCTGCCATGGATTCGCTAAAGGAAGAATGGGAAGCATTTGACAAGGTTCATCAATTACAATATAGCCGCAGAAACGATTTTGGTGTACTGCGGACCCATTTGATGCATGATTTGCTACTCGGGCGTGATTTGCCAGTACCAAAAATAGAGAGCAAAATGTCTGAGTACGAAATCAAGCTACGCACGGGACATCCTGCCAGTATGCTGCTTATTCAGCTAGGGAAGCATTTTTCTGATATGGACTATCATTCAGTCTCCTTAATTGAGTATGCGATTGGAAATATTGCCGAAGAAGTGTTCGCACCTGATTTTCACGTTTGGCATTGCAAAGCGCCGCATGACTGCTTAATTGTATTAATAGAAGGTAATTGGAATTCATTTCCTGAACGGAGCGCGGATGAGCAGAATCGTTTTTTGAGTGCGGCGATTGAGACCTTTCGAAAAAATGTGAGCAATTACTTGAAAGGGGAAATTTACGTTGCATTAACCGGATGGTTTAAGTTTCCAGAGGAACTGCCTAAGCTATATCAGACAGCAATTAGATCCTTATACTGGAACCATCAGGAGGAGACGGATACACTGCTATTCATAGAAGAACAGACAGAACAGCCACACAGCTCAGTTAAGTCACTGGAGGGGCTTTATATGCACCCTACGCTTACTCATCTGCTAGAGTCCAGGCAATGGGAAGAGGCCGAAGCGAAAGTGAACCGTGTATTTGGAAAAATGGAAGAGGTGGGATATACACGCGAACATTTATATGAGCTGTTTATTTCGGTGACGAGTGCCTTTATGTATACAGCGCACAAACAAGGACGTTTCATTACACAGATGGACCAAGTAGGCTTCGATCCGTTACATGCGCAGAAAATGGTTCATTCGTTTCCCCACCTCAAAGAGTGGATACTTTCCATGATGAACAAACTTAAATCTGAATGGTCCGCAAGCGAGCAAAGCGCTAAAAGCTATGTGGTCAAGCAAGTTCAGGAGCTCATCTCCCAGGATAAAGGTCAGGAGCTGTCTGTTAAGACGATTGCCGATCAGGTTTATCTTCATCCAGTCTATCTGTCTAAAATTTATAAAGCTGAAACCGGAGAAGGTTTGGGTGACTACATTATCCGAATGAGAATGGAGCGGGCTCTTTATTTGCTCAAATATTCCAACAAAAAAATATACGAAATTACGACGGAACTGGGCTATCAGAATCCCCAATATTTCAGTAAGATGTTCAAAAAGCATTACGGAATGACTCCGCATGAATTTCGGGACCAGTAAAATGAGATGAGTAAAGATCAGTTGGGAAAGGTGCAGAAATATTTATTTTGTGACATAGGCTGCGAAGAAAAGCCCTCTTATAATAAAAGAGTAGAAAATGATTTTTAGAGGGGGAACAATATGCGAGTTCATTCGAAAAAAAAGTTGTTGTCGTTGCTCGCCGCAACTATGGTATTAGGAGTTGGCCTTGTGGGCTGCTCAGGAGCAGGAAATGGTGGGAATGCGGACAGCACAGCTAAAACTGAAAACGTATACAAAGAAAAATACAATCCGGAAGTCACAATTTCCACGGTATGGGGTGTAGATCCCGCCTTAAAATTTAAAAATGGTGAATCTATCGAAAATAACATTGCGACAAAATGGGCTAAAGAGAAATTCGGTATTAATATCAAATCACTCTGGTCCGTCACAGATACGAATGGTGCATTTGCTACGAAGCTGCGATTGGCTATGTCCTCCGGTCAGGAGATGCCAGACGTGGTTGTATTGGGGACGGAGAATGAGCAACTGGCACAGGACATGATTGATTCCGGTATGTTTGCAGAGGCTGGTCCGTTGTTTGACAAGTACGCTTCGGATTCCTGGAAGCAGGCGATGAATCAGGATACGAACGTATGGAATCAGTATAGCCGAGATGGAAAAAAAATGGGCATTCCTGTGCTTGATTTTGCCTATAACCATGATTATGTATTGTGGGTACGACAAGATTGGTTGGATAAGCTGGGTATGAAGGCTCCAGAGACGATGGATGATCTGGAAAAAGTGATGGATGCCTTTAAAAATAAAAATCCGGACGGACTGGCACCAAACAAAGTGATTCCGCTCAGCATCGGTTTCAAAACATCCATGAACACTTGGATGGGTGACCCATCCTGGATTTTCGGGGCATATGGCACACTACCTCAGCAGTGGAACAAAGGCACGAATGGCAGTTTGGAATATGGCTCCGTGCAGCCTGGTATGAAGCCGGGTTTGCAAAAGCTGAGCGAGTGGCTCAAAAAGGGATATATTCCTCAGGAAGCAGCATTGTGGGATGAAAATAAAACGTCAGAACCTACAGTCGCAGGAACAGCCGGTATGATTCCTGGACCATATTGGATGAGCGGCTGGCCGCTTCAGGATACAGTCAAAAATGCGCCGGGTGCCGTGTGGAAGCCGATCAAGATTCCAGTGGGTCCTGACAACAAAGCCATGCGCCACGGAACGCAATATACCAATGGTGTTGTACTAATCAACAAACAAATGCAGCATCCTGAAGCTTTTTTCACTTATCAAAATTATTTGTTTGACCATTATGCTAATGCTAAACCGGACGGTGATTTGTCGAATGGGCTGTTTAAGGGCTACGATTATGATTTGGATGCGGGCGGAAAGCTAATGTCTATCGATAAAATACCAGGCGGTTATGTAAACTCTTTTCGTTATTTGCTGGTTCGTGATGGCGCGCGTATACCTGATGCCCAAATGAAGGCTTTGTTAAGTTTGGCTAACGGCGCAGAACCGAAGACCCGTCTGGAGAAAGATGTAATGGTGAATTACGGGAAAGATACTCCTGCAGCTGCCAAAGTGCTTATGGAACAGAAGGATATCTCCATGAAAGATCAGTTCACGGGCCCTACTACGCCAACCATGAAGGCTAAAAAGGACTATCTGGATAAGATTGAAAGTCAGACCTTCAATGAAATTATTTATGGCAAGCAGCCGATCTCTGCTTTTGATACCTTTGTACAGACGTGGAAAACAGCTGGTGGCGAACAAATTACAAATGAAGTAAACGAATGGTATAAAAGCGTCGAAAAGTAAAATCATGATGTTGTAATAGTTAGGAGGGCTGTCCCAAGGTGGACAGCCTTTTTACTACAGCTTTATCAGGATTGAGTAGAAATGAATGCGCTATTATGATGTGTGTGAAAAAAAATTTTCATTCGTTTGGCGAACTTAAAAAATGATTGCTTTTGTGCCATGTATGTTGGTTTTTTGAACTGTTGGGACAGCGAAAACGCTTTTATAATTGAAGTATACCATGAGAGTTACAGGAGGAACTGCAATGAGAAGTCTGCAACGTACGTGGCCATTTCATATCATGCTGCTGCCAGCCATCATTTTCTTAATTGTATTCAGCTACATTCCGATGGGCGGCATCGTGATGGCCTTTCAAAATTACAAACCTTGGCTAGGCATAACTGGTTCCGAGTGGGTTGGACTGGATAACTTCCGCTTTTTGTTTCAACGGGAGGACAGTCTTCAAGTCGTCTGGAATACACTAATTATTGCTGTGTTAAAGATGTTTTTCAATCTGGTGGTTCCGTTTGTTTTTGCTATACTGCTGAATGAAATTCGCAAGGTCGGCCTTCAGCGATCCATTCAGACACTGGTTTATCTGCCACACTTTCTTTCGTGGGTCATCTTGGGCGGAATTCTGATTGACCTGTTGGCTACAGATGGATTTATGAATCGTATTCTCGGTAGTTTCGGGATCCAGCCTATCTTTTTTCTGGGAGAAAATAACTGGTTTCGGTTTACTGTCATTGTATCGGATATATGGAAGGAGTTCGGATACAACACCATCGTATTTCTTGCTGCACTGGCGGGTATTAATCCTTCGTTGTATGAGGCTTCTGAAATGGATGGAGCGAGCCGCTGGAGACAGACGCTGCACATCACTGTACCTTCGTTAATTCCGATGGTAGTCGTTGTTGGAACGCTTGCACTTGGCAATGTACTGAATGCCGGTTTTGACCAGATTTTCAACCTTTATAATCCGCTGGTTTACCAAAAAGGCGATATTATTGATACATTCGTCTACCGGACAGCGTTAATCAATGGGGAAATGGGCTTTGCCACCGCAATCGGCTTGTTCAAATCCGTTATCAGTATGATTCTCATTCTGATATCTTATCGACTTGCTTACAAATGGGCAGGTTACCGCATATTTTGATTCCACGAGGCTGAAAGAGGGAGAGTCATGTATCATAAAACAACGCCATACCGCATCTTCAATGTGTTTAACATTTGCTTGCTTGTGATTTTGTCCATCATGTGTATCGTTCCGCTGATTCATGTGTTGGCGGTATCATTTAGTGCTAAATCAGCAGCAGATGCCAATCTGGTTGGACTGTGGCCGGTGCAATTTTCATTAGAAGCCTATAAGAAGACGATGAATAACCCAATTTTTCTGCACTCTATCTGGATTTCTGTCTGTCGGACTGTATTGGGAACCGGCTTAACATTGCTTATTACCTTTTTAGCTGCTTATCCACTTTCAAAGGAAACATCTGTGTTCCGTAGCAGAAACGTATATTCATGGTTGTTCGTATTCAGCATGATTTTTAACGGTGGTCTGGTTCCATTCTATATGGTTATTCAAAAGATCCATCTTATGGACAGCTTCTGGGTACTTGTTTTGCCGGGAGCGGTCAACACATTTTTGGTCATCCTTATGTTGAACTTTTTTAGAGGAATTCCTAAAGAGATGGAAGAGGCCGCATTGATCGACGGAGCAGGACATTTTCGGACATTGTTTAGTATCTTTTTACCGATATCCCTGCCTTCCATTGCCACGATTGCGCTGTTTAGTATGGTATTTCATTGGAACTCCTGGTTTGACGGTCTGCTCTATTTGAGCAATGCAAAGGACTATCCGCTGGCGACGTTCCTGCAAACTGTAATTATTCAGAAGGACATGAGTTCCATGAGTATGAGTCCCAAAGAGATGGAATTACTTTCTCAAACGACGGTTAATGCTGCGCAAATTTTCATTGGTGCAGCGCCTATTCTCATTGTATATCCATTTTTACAAAAGTATTTTGTTAAAGGTATGACGCTAGGTTCCGTCAAAGAGTAACAGAATTCATAGAAGGAGATGATTTGTAGTGACGAAGCAAAACATAATCAAGTACCCTCCCATTAGTGAGCGAGTTCCACGTATGCTGCATGGCGCGGACTATAACCCGGAGCAATGGCAGCATTACCCTGACGTGTTAGCGGAGGATATCCGTCTAATGAAACTAGCCAAATGCAACGTGATGTCTGTCGGCATTTTCTCATGGGTTTCATTGGAGCCTGAGGAAGGTGTATTTACGTTTGAGTGGATGGATCGTATTCTGGATTCGTTTGCTGAGAACGGAATCTATGCTTTTTTGGCCACTCCTAGTGGAGCAAGACCAGCCTGGATGTCACAAAAATATCCTGAGGTGCTGCGTGTGGAGGCTAACCGTGTCCGTAATCTGCACGGGTTTCGCCATAATCACTGTTCTACATCGCCTGTTTACCGGGAAAAAGTACGTATCATGAATACGAAGCTGGCCGAGCGTTATGCTAACCATCCGGCTGTGATTGGCTGGCATATTTCCAATGAATTTGGTGGAGATTGCCACTGTGATTATTGTCAGGAGGCATTTCGTGCTTGGGTCGAGGATAAATACGGTACGCTGGACAAGCTTAATCACGCATGGTGGACAACCTTTTGGAGTCATACGATTACAGATTGGAGCCAAGTTGAGTCCCCAGCACCTCACGGTGAAACACAGGTCCATGCCCTGAATTTGGACTGGAGACGGTTTGTGACCGATCAGACCGCAGATTTTATCAAACATGAGATTGTGCCGCTCAAGGCTGCAAATCCAGCAATTCCGGTCACAACCAATTTAATGGAGTTTTTTGAAGGATTGAATTACTGGAAGTTTGCTGATCTGCTCGATGTTATATCCTGGGATAGTTACCCAACGTGGCATGACCGTGAGGGAGATGATAGCCGTCAGGCTGCTAAAGTGGCCATGATGCACGATATTATTCGCTCAATTAAGGGAGGAAAGCCTTGGATGCTCATGGAGAGTACACCAAGTTTGACGAATTGGCAAGACGTTAGCAAGCTGAAGCGACCAGGAATGCATCTGCTATCGTCTTTACAGGCTGTGGCACACGGGTCAGACACCGTTCAATATTTTCAGTGGCGGAAAAGCCGCGGTTCGAGTGAAAAGCTGCATGGTGCGGTTGTCGATCATGTCGGACATGAGCACACTCGTGTATTTGGAGATGTGACAGAGGTCGGTAATGCGCTGGAAAAACTGGAGGAGGTTATCGGTACATCGGTACCGGCGGAGGCCGCAGTCATTTTTGACTGGGAGAACCGTTGGGGAATCAACGATTCACAGGGACCGCGGAACAAAGGTGTGAAATATGAGGAGACAGCTGAAGCGCATTATTTGGCACTTTGGGAACAGGGAGTGCCTGTAGATGTCATTCATATGGATGCAGATTTTTCCAAATACAAACTTTTGGTAGCTCCGATGTTGTATATGGTCCGCAGCGGTGTGGGGGAGCGTATACAGAAGTTTGTTGAAAACGGTGGCATTTTCGTAGCAACCTATTGGTCTGGTATTGTAGATGAACATGATTTGTGCTTCCTTGGAGGCTTTCCGGGCCCGCTTCGTAAGACGCTGGGGATCTGGTCGGAAGAGATTGACGGATTGCATGATCATGACCGTAATCACATTTTGCCGGTTGAAGGCAATGAGCTGGATCTGCAAGGGGAGTATGAAGCTGTAGAATTGTGTGATCTCATTCATACGGAGGGTGCAGAGGTACTGGCTGTGTACGGCTCAGACTTTTATGCAGGACGCCCGGCTTTGACGGTGAACCGTTTGGGAGAGGGAAAGGCTTATTACATCGCATCACGCAACACCGGACTGTTCCACAGTCATTTTTACAGAAGTTTAATTGATGATGCAGGAATCAGTAAAGCGCTCAATGTGAAGTTGCCTCATGGAGTGAATACGGCGATTCGTACCGATGGGGTTCATGATTATATTTTTATACTGAATTTCACGTATGAGCCGCAAAAGATTACGTTGGATGGACGAACTTATGTGGATATGCTTGAAAATCATGAGATAGAAGACGGCAGCGTTCAATTGGATGCCTACGCTGTTAAGGTTTTAAAGACAGAGCGCAATAAATAGAACATGATATTAAAGTGTGATCTCTGTCGTTTTCCCGAGTGAGGGAACTGGTAGATTGGTCAGAGGCAATGAGAAGTATACAATTCGGATGGGAGATGACTTATGAAAACAGGTAACCGCACGATGGTATTTGCGATGTTGATCTTGCTATCCAGCTTATTGTATCCGTTCGGCTCTGTAGGGTTGGGTGCGGCTTCGGCCGCCCCTGCTTTCGCCAAAGGAGCAGATATAAGCTGGGTAGCAGGAATGGAAGCGCAAGGTATGACTTGGAAGGATAAAAAGGGTGTTCGTCGAGATATACTGCAAATTTTGCGAGATGACTATCAGATTAACTCGGTACGTATCCGTGTGTGGGTAAATCCTGACATGAAAGATTATGCAAGCGGATACATGAATGCCGAAAAGGCAGCAGAACTAGCGCAGCGAGCTAAAAAATTGGGTATGAGCGTTATGCTGACTCTACATTATAGTGATTCCTGGGCAGATCCAGGGCAACAGAACAAACCTTATGCGTGGCGTAATTTTACATTTACACAACTCATGGATGCAGTCTGGTCTCATACGGTTTATGTTATGAACACGATGAAAAGCAAGGGGGTAACACCGGACTGGGTGCAGATCGGTAATGAGACGAACAATGGAATGCTCTGGGAAGACGGCAAAGCTTCGGTGAACATGAAAAACTATGCCTGGCTCGTCAATACAGGTAATAATGCTGTAAAATCGGTAAGCAGCAGTACCAAAACGATAGTACATTTAGCCAACGGGGATAACGGTTCCGTGTTGAACTGGAATATCGGCGGACTGATTGATAATGGAGCTCAGTTTGATCTCATCGGGCTGTCTCTGTATCCGTCTCCTTCTGACTGGCAGGGCAAGGTGGACCAGACGATTACCAATGCCAATAGCCTCATTGCCAAATACGGTAAAGGCATTGTCATCAGTGAAATCGGGATGGAATATAACGAACCTGCAGCTTCCAAGGCATTTATTTCTGCAATCAAAACGAAGGTTCGGAACATCGGAGGCGGCAAAGGTACAGGGGTATTTTATTGGGAGCCGGCTGCAACTCCAGGTTACAATCAGGGTTATAACAAAGGTGCTTGGCAGGCTGACGGTAAGCCAACCTCAGCTTTGGAAGGATTTATAAATTAAGAAGTATGTAAGAGTATATCAAAGAACCTCTAGTTCGCTTTCTATGCAGACTAGAGGTTCTTTATTGTTATCTTGAGTTACTTGGAAGTTATAAAATTAGGCTTCCCGGTTCACCTTGAAGAACGAAATGAGCTCTTCCAGCTCCCCGGACATCAATGTAAGCTTGTCAGAAGCTTGGACAATAGAAGCCATAGACTCAGCCTGTTCTCCAATGGTATGCTCGATTTGTTTGCTGCTGCCGACTGTTTTGCTAACTGTCGAAGACAGCTCGTCAGAGGTAGCTGACATTTCCTGCGTGCTGGCCGAGATCTGCTCCGTTGCGCTGGATACCTCCTGAATTTGTGACGACACTTTATTAGACGCATCTAAAATTTCAGAGAACATTTCGCCTGTCTGCTTCGTAACTTCCAGCCCAATGTGAACTTCTTTTGTACCAAGGCTGATGCCTTTTACAGTCTGCTCAATTTCTCTTTGGATTTCTTCAATGAGCTCTGCAATTTGTTTGGCAGACTCTTGAGACTGTTCAGCCAAATTACGCACTTCTCCCGCTACGACTGCAAAACCTTTGCCCTCTTCACCGACTCTGGCAGCTTCGATAGAAGCGTTCAATGCAAGCAGATTCGTTTGACTGGCAATGCCTGTAATGATGCTGACGATATTACTGATTTCGTTAGAACGGTTCTGCAGCGCATTAACGGAATCAGCTGTACTTTCCATTGTAGTGGAGATGGAGTCCATTTGAGCGGAAAGCTTCTGGGCTACCTGATTGCCTTCAACGGAGCGTTTTTCCATAGAATAAGCTTGATCCGCTACGGAAGAGGAGCTTTCGGCAATCGTTTGGATAACTGTCGACATTTCATTCATAGATCTGGAACTTTCAAGTGCTGCGTGATCCTGAGCTTCAAGTCCCTGGGTTATTTCCTGAATATTGCTGTTAATGACGTTCGTATTCGTACTGTTTTTCTCGCTAATGCTTAATAATTCCTGGGCAGATCCCGTAACCTCTTGTGTCGTATCCTGTACTTTCACCATTGTATCGTTAAGGCGTTTGATCATAGAATTGAATTTTTGATTGATAATGCCAAGGTCGTCCTCGCCTGTCTTGATTTTTACATTCAGATTACCCTCGCTGACTTCCTCAATTCCCTTCATCAAGCTACGAATCGGGGATAGGGTCCGTTTTACCAATAAATATTGGATCGTTAAGAAGATCGCAAGGAACAGAATGAGCAATGACACACCATATACAAGCAATTTATGAAGTCCGGTAGGTACAGAGCTCGCGTCTACGTCAAAGTATATCGCACTTGTGATTTTACCGCTTTCATCTGTAATTGGGTAAACAATGGTAGTCCATGTACCATATTCGTCCGAGTAAAAGCTGCTCAATGATGATTTATTGGATTGAAGCATTTTATTTACAGCTTGTGCATTTTCGTCAGGAAGAGTATACATATCCCCAATATCCAACTTCAAGTCTTGGAAAGCTTGGACTAAATTTGTGGGAACGCCAATAATGGAAGTTTGATTTCCTTCTGTTAGTTCTGTGCCAAATATGTAAGCTTGGGCAACATTAGGATAAAATGTGTGGATAGAATCTAGGAATTTGCGTAAATCCTGTTGAGCAGAACCGTTATAATCTTTTTCGCTTAATGCTTGTTGTACTTTTGTTTTGTCAACATCTTCTGCCCATTTTTTAGTCAATACTTTAACTTGGTCTTGCAGCTGCGTGGTGAGAATGTTCTTTTGAAGTATATAGCTGGATGTGATGAGAATAGCACCTATTAATACGATGTTAAGAAAAGAGATTAATAGATTTTTACCAAAAAAGGACATAGTTCTCCACTTCAAGTTTTTCACGTTTTCTTCTCCTTTGAATTAGCAATTTAGTTTCATATACAACCTACCCCATATATATTTCGACAATTTGCTTTCTAAATGTTAGGTATTTATTAAAAGGGAGAGAAGAAGGTTATTTAAAAAGAACGGCGGCCCCCTAGAGAATGAAACGATGGGACCGCCGCTTGTCGGCAAAACTGGATTTTATGTTGTTTTTCCGAATAATCTTACTAAATCATTTTATTGTTCAAACAATATTTAAAAAATAAGATAAATGAGAGCGAACGGGTATGCTTTATACCTATAAATACCTGGATTGCATTGAGGGTTCTTAAGTTTCTGTCCCTTATAAAAGAAGTGAAATGAGCAAGGGTAGTGAAATGAGCGATAAGACTGAGCTAATAACAAATGCAGATGCAGCTTCCGTTTCCAGTGTTTCATAACGGGTAGCAATCATAGCGGCGACAGCCGAGCCGGGAAAAGCGACAAGCAGTACGGCTTTGGTTACATCCTCATGGGATAGTCCTATCAGAACAGCAATACCGAGCATAACAATAGGCATCACGATGGCTTTCAGTACAGCGATGCTAAGTGCTTTTGGACTGAACGTAATCTTTTTGATACCAATGGTTACCCCGATGGCAAATAGGGCTGTACCAGCAGTAATATTGCCGATTTGATCAAACATGGATTGTAAAAGTTTCGGAGCGTGGAATCCACATAGAGTCAATACGACACCAAACAAGGGTACGCAGGCAAGCGGCTCGCTGAGTCCATGAAGGACTGATTTCATAGTGACTTTAAATAAGTTGCCTTTAGTGCCGTCGGATTCTGTTGTTTTGCGCTGACCGACCGTTCCCAAAATACTTGCAAGCGGATCAAGAATGGCATTAACGACGATCCCAGTAATCGCAATAGGGATGGCGACTGCCGCACTTCCGAACAAGCTTCCCAGAACCGGAATTCCCATGAATGCAAAAGAAGGCTGTGTTGAATTCAATGCGAACATGGAGGATTCAGTCAGGCCTTTTTTGGCAATTAAGCGATAAACAATGAGCAATACAATATAAAAGCCGATTACACCAAGTAGCAAAGCCACAAGAAAGGGCCACTTTTGAATCAATGTCTCTCTTGGTGTCGTCGTAATACCAATAAACAAGTGTGCAGGTAGAGCAAACTTCGTCACGAGTGTATTTAATCCCTTAGAAGAAGCAGGGTTAAAAGCCTTAAACAATCCTGCGAAATAACCAATTAAAATGACAAAGAAAATAGGAATTAAGATAATAAAAATATGACCTGTAGCCATGATGTCGCCTCCAATGAAGATGTCCGCCAAAAATGGCGGACATCAGTTAAATAATCACTTTGCATATGCAAGTACAAATTTGATGTTGTCGCTATTTTTTAAACCAGGACCGCTTCCTGACCATATTGTTTGATTGGTTTATATTTGCAGTCCCACATCGCATCTCGAACCGCTTGTGCGATATCGTCCGGTTGATGACGCGCTACTCCATCCTGAACTGCTGCCTTGGCCACAGCCACGGCTACCGCTTCAGATACTTCGCGTAATTCATTGATTTTTGGCAGCAGGGAAGCACCAGGCTGCGACAAATCAACCATTTGAGCTACTGCATGGGCAGCTGCTGCAAACATGCTATCTGTTATAATTTTGGATTTTACCACGATTGCGCCAAGACCAAGACCCGGGAACACGAAAGCATTGTTGGATTGCCCAATTTCAAACTTAATATTGTTATAGATCACCGGCTCAAAAGGACTTCCTGTTGCAATGAGGGCTTTTCCTTCGGTCCAGTGGATCAAATCTTGCGGAGTTGCTTCTGCCAGTGGAGTCGGGTTGGACATAGGCATAATAATAGGACGTTCTGTATGTTTGGCCATTTCTTTAACGATTTCCTCACTAAATGCCCCAGTAACACCAGAAGTACCGATCATAATCGTCGGTTTTACGCGGCGAATGACTTCAAGCAGTGGAATTTTGCCATCCTCAGCATGTTCCCAGTCGCGGCATTCTGCAACATCACGCACATAAGGGACTTGGAATGGAAAAAGTCCTTCTGTTTCGTTGGTAAGCAGGCCGCGGTAATCATAAGCCCAGAAGTTACGTCTTGCTTCTGCTTCTGACAGTCCTTCCAGCATCATGGCTGCGCTAATTTGGTCTGCATTGCCGATTCCAGCAGCTCCTGGGCCAAAGACTAGAACCCGATGCTTGCTCAGTGGGATTCCGGACAATTGAACACCGGACATTACACCTGCGAGCGTAACCGCTCCAGTACCTTGAATATCGTCATTAAAAGTCAAAATACTATTTCCGTATTTATTGATAATGTTCCGTGCGTTGACATTGCCCAGATCTTCCCAGTGCAGCAGGGCATTCGGGAAAAAGGAAAGTGCAGCTTGAACATAAGTGTCAATAAATTGGTCATATTGTTCTCCACGTACACGTTTATGACGATTCCCCATATATAAAGGATCTTCCAATAGCTTCTCGTTGTTTGTACCTGCATCAAGAACAACTGCCAGTACTCGGCTAGGATCTATACCAGCAGCAGCGGTATACACAGCAAGCTTACCAATAGAGATATTAATACCTCCGACTCCCCAGTCCCCGATTCCCAAAATACTCTCGGAATCTGTGGCTACGATCAGGTCGATATCATCAGGGTCTAGGTTCAAATTCTTAAAAGCCTCTCCAATACCCGCCAGATTATCAATAGATAAATACATACCACCAGGTTTGTGATATTCATGACTGTATTCCTGTATAGCCTGGCCTACTGTTGGTGTATAAACAATCGGGAGCATTTCGCTTAGGTGCTCAGAGAGCAAACGATAATAAAGGACCGTATTCCGGTTAAAAAGATCATTTAACGCAACATTTTTACGCAAATTATCCGGTTGGCTCTGAAATTGCTCGTAAACCCGTTGAACCTGCTCCTCAATAGTTAATATCGTAGGAGGAAGGAGACCGTCAAGTCCAAGCTGTTTCCGTTCTTCCAGGGTAAAAGCTACTCCTTTATTCAGCAGTGGGTTGGCAAGTAGATCTTTTCCGGTTAATTTAGTTTCGATAGATCCGTCTTCCGTAAAATGAAAAGCACGCATTTCCAATTCCTTCTTTCTAAAAAATTACATTTAATTAATCCTTGAACAATTCGTGAACAAGTATACGCCTTATTTTAAACCAAGTGAACAAGTATGTTGTGTGAAAAATGGTTATATAAGTGTTTACATAAGAAAAATTATGAAAATGAAAGCGATTTTCAATGTTTTTTGAATGAAAATTTCATTTAATTTTCATGATATTTTCGGAAAATCTTGATTGAATGTGATAATTATCATAGTTTTTTAGGTGTAGTTCGATTAAGCGTGCATGAAAAATAGCTTAACTTCATTTTATATAAACGAAGTTAAGCTATTTTTTGGCTATAGGGATGGTTGAGGGACAAAATTTAATGCTTCGCAGCTCTATGTTTAATGAACATCAGGCATTTAATTCTCCAATGCGATTGACGGCTTCATCAGTAACTGTAGCAGAGCGTTGCATCCAGCTGTTACGCCATTTCAATTGCATTATGATGACGAGGGTAAAGGCACAGAACGTGATTAGGCTCAGAGAGATGAAGCCTGGCATATATGAACCCGTTGATTTGTACAGATGACCCAGTATAAGGGGGAGGAAGTACCCGCCTATGCCACCAGCAGCGCCGACAATGCCGGTCATGAGCCCGATTTCGTTGCCGAACCGCTGCGGAACGAGCTGGAATACGGAGCCGTTGCCAGCGCCAAGGCACATCATGCCTACGAACAGCAGCACAACTACCACGGTAAGTGGCGGTAAAAACGCAATGCCGGCGAGCATAATCCCGGCTCCCGCATACAAGTACATTAACATGCGTGAACCACCAATCCGATCGGACAAAAAGCCGCCTACAGGACGAAAGAAGCTTCCGGCAATCACACAAACGGTCGCAAAATCGGCGGCATGTACCGCGGAGAGGCCATATTGGGTATTGAAGAAAATAGTCAAATAATTAGAAAGACCAACGAATCCGCCAAACGTCACGCAGTAAAAGGCACAGAATACCCAGGCATCCCTCTGTTTGAGCACCGAAGCATATTGCGACAGACTTTTTGGTGCCGGGCGGTGAGGGCTGTTGCGGGCAAAAATACTGAACAGAATGAAGACGGTTAAGATGGGGAGGATAGCCAATCCGAAAACGGCTTCCCAACTGCCAAAATGTTGAGCAATGCGGTTGGCGAACAAAGTCGCAAGGACGGTACCGCTATTACCAGCACCGGCAATTCCCATAGCCAAGCCTTGATGCTCTTTGGGGTACCATTGACTTGCCAACGGCAGCGCAGCTGCAAATGATGCTCCGGCTACGCCTAGGAGCAGGGCAACAACGTACAAGTGCTCCAGCGAATCAACCCACAGCCAGCCGAGCAAGAGAGGGATTATCGTAACAAGCATACCAATCTGTCCTGTGAGCTTCGGACCGATATAATCTGACATGAATCCGAGCACGAGCCGCAGCAGGGAACCACCGAGTATGGGTAGGGCGACAAGATTGGCTTTTTGTACAGGGTCCATTGGATAATCATTAGCAATTACAACGGCCAACGGTCCGATCATTCCCCATATCATAAAACTGATATCAAAATACAGAAAGGAGCCAAATAGGGTGGGCTTGTGTCCGCTTTTCCAGAAATTTTTTTTGTTCATTCTCCATCTCTCCTGTTCTAATTGTTGTTCTTTGTCTGCAAAATGTAATTTGAACATGAAAAAGCCGCAAATCGCCCCTACATGGTATCTAGGAAACGGTTTGCGGCTTCATTGCCGTGGTTGACACACCTCATTGTGAGTCGACTTGGTATGATCACGTTGGAGTGATTTTAATCAAATTATAAAAAAGAATCTGTTTTATGTCAATATACGTAACACGAAATCGCAAAAAAATTAAATATAAGGCGAAAAATATAGCATTCATGTATTAAATATTGACATGACATTCACGATTCAGTAATCTTAGATACATATCGGCACAACGATGTGCCGACATTTACGGCAACGGTGCCCTTTTCCATTGAATGGAGAAGGGCTTTTTCTGTCTTATTTTATTCGGAGAATGGGGCTGGTTTAATATGATGAAAAAACTGGTCGTCGTCGGCAACGGTATGGCAGGCATCAAATGTGTGGAGGAAATACTCGTTTTGGAGCCAGAGCGGTTCCAAATCACGATATTTGGTGCAGAGCCCCGTCCCGGGTACAACCGAGTGCTCCTGTCCAAAATGCTTCAGGAGGAGAGCTCATTTAAACATATCGTTACCCATGACTGGGACTGGTATGAAGAGAACGGGGTAAAGTTGTACGCGGGTGAACGCGTCTGTCGTATTGATGTTGCAGCCGGGATGGTGGAAACGGAATCCGGTATGAAAGAACCTTATGACATGCTCATATTGGCAACGGGCTCATTGCCTTTCATGCCGCCCATTCCCGGAGCTCGAAAACAGGGAGTAATCGCTTTTCGTGATGTGAATGATTGTGAAACCATGGCGAGATATGCCAAAACATACCGCAAGGCCACGGTTATCGGAGGGGGGCTGTTAGGACTTGAAGCCGCTCAAGGCCTACTGAATCTAGGGATGGAAACTGAGGTTGTTCATAATGCGCAGTGTCTTATGAACCGTCAGCTTGACCGGACGGCGGCTGTGCTTCTGCAGCGAAAGCTGGAGCAACAGGGCATGAGGTTTCATTTGGCGAAGGAAACGGTCAACATCATAGGCCGAAACAGGGCGCAAGGATTGATGTTTGCGGACGGGGACAGGTTGGAAACGGATTTGGTTGTGCTGGCGGTTGGTATCCGACCGAATATCGAATTAGCTCAGGACAGCGGTCTGACCGTAAACCGTGCCATTGTCGTGGATGATTATATGCGCACGAGTATTCCTGGTATTTATGCCGTCGGCGAATGTGCTGAGCACCGCGGGATTTCATACGGGATAGTGGCGCCGCTATATGAGCAGGGCAAAGTGCTGGCAAAAGTCATTTGTGGTCGTGAAACGGCTCCCTATGAAGGGACGGTTCCGTATGCGCAGCTCAAGGTAGCGGGAATCCATGTGTTTTCCGCAGGAGACATTCGTGATGAGGGAAACGAGACAGCAGTCATGGAATATAACGGGATGCTGAAGGTTTATAAAAAAGTGATGATGCACGGCGGTGCTGTCACTGGCGCCATTTTGTTCGGAGATACGGCGGAAAGCACCTCGCTGCTCGCAATGGTACGGCGCGGCGCACCCGCTACAGAGCTAACATCCCGGGATAACGGCGGAAGCAGAGCGGAGGATGCGGCAGCCGCACTGCCGGAAGAGGAAACGGTATGTGCGTGCAACGGCGTGAGTAAGGGGGCTATTTTGCGAGCGATCACTACGGATAAGCTGAAGACGGTGGAAGAGGTGAAGAGCCGGACCAAAGCATCCGGTTCCTGTGGGGGCTGTCGGCCGCTGGTGGCTGCACTGGTCAAAAATAGTTTGTCCCAATCGACAGTTTCCGGACCTGTAGTTACTCCGACCGCCCAAGAAGTAGTCCCTGTGTGTGGATGTACGCATTACGATCATGATTCGCTTAAAACAGCTATGGTGGACGCAGCCTGTCAGACTCCAGATGAAGTAGTGTCCCGTCTCGGTTGGACTAGACAGCAGGGGTGTGAATTGTGTCGGCCGGCTGTACTTTATTATTTGGAATCCCTTGGGTTGCGCGACAGATCTGCGACAAATCCATTAGGTGCTGGTGTTGTGGTTCAGGTCACACCGCAGTACGGAGGAGAAGCGCCCTCTGCGGGTCTGCGCTTTACGAACCTAAATGCCGAGAATCGGGCTTTTGTTGAGTCGGACCTGATGGATCAGGCATTTGTAGAAGTAGCCTGGCTCAGAGAGCGGTTGGTAACTTTATGGGGAAGTCTCGCATTGCCCGCGTTGGTTACAGTTGCTATTTGTCCTGGATCGGCGTATCCGGCAGGTGTACTTGTCCACGATATTGGAATATCCCGATCTCCAGTAGGCTGGGAGGTTTATGCCGGTGGCCATGCAGAGCATCCAGTTCGCCAGGGGCAGCTGCTTGGATTGGAGGAAGACCCGGCAGAAGCGGTCCTGATGGCTGTAGCCTGCTTGCAAATATACCGACATAGTGCCCGGTATGGGGAGAAAATGTGGGAGTGGATTGAAAGGACTGGCGTTCTGGCATTACGGGAAAGTGTGCTTGACGCTGCTCTTCGAAGTGGACTGGCGGGTAGCCTGCGGACCACAATGCTGACAGGATGATGTGATGGGTTGAGTTCAGTTGTGGCGATATTCTATCGTGTGCAGACAATAAAATTCCGAAAAATGGCGAAGGGGAGGTGACTTTGATGTGTCAGTCAGGAGAAGGCAAACCGGAAGCTGGGCTACATGTATCGTCAGTAATGGATACGCAGTGCCCGTTTTGCAGCGTGCAATGTAAGATGACCGTTAGTGCGGGTACGGAGACACTTGCGGGTATCATCCGTACAGTGTATAAGGCGGAAGGGAAGGCTAATGCAGCCTCGCAGGGTAGGCTGTGCATCAAGGGAATGAATGCGCATCAGCATGCGACTCATGCGGAAAGGCTGGTACAGCCCCTCATACGCAAAGAGGGCAAACTTGTTCCCGTCAAGTGGGAGGAGGCGTTGGATACTATAGCTAGCAGTTTCTCTACGCTACTGTCCACACAGGGTCCCGATGCAATCGGTATTTACGGTGGAGGTTCACTCTCCAATGAAACGGCTTATTTACTCGGTAAATTTGCCAGGGTGGCTGTAGGTACACGATATATCGATTATAACGGGCGCTTCTGCATGTCGGCAGCGGCATCCGCTGGCAGTAAAGTGTTTGGCGTTGATCGCGGACTGACCTGCAGACTGGCTGATATTCCGTTGGCTCGTTGTATTGTGCTTGCAGGTACGAATATCGCTGAATGCCAGCCGACCTTAATGCCTTATTTTCATCAGGCGAAGGAAAACGGCGCGTTTGTCATTGTAATTGACCCGCGCGCGACACCAACGGCGGCGGCTGCCGATTTGCACCTGCAAATCAAGCCAGGTATGGATGCTGTGCTGGCTAATGCCATGCTAAAGGTCATCGTGGACGAAGGATTTGCGAATGAAGAGTTTATCCGCAAGCGGACCAACGGCTATGATCAGCTGTTGACTCATTTGAAGGGTGTGGATCTGAGCGAATCGGCTGCGTTGTGCGGAATTGAGGTAGAAATGATCCAGCAGGCAGCACGTGCCTTTGGCAGTGTGGAGACCGGCATCGTTTTTACGGCCAGGGGTGTTGAACAGCAGACAGATGGACATATGGCGGTGCGTGCATTTCTTAATCTGGTGCTGGCCACTGGCAAGATTGGAAGGGAAGGGTGCGGTTATGGAGCTATTACAGGTCAGGGAAACGGGCAAGGGGGGCGAGAGCACGGCCAAAAGGCTGACCAGCTTCCTGGTTACAGATCAATTGAGGATGAAGAAGATCGAGCCTATGTGGCGTCCGTGTGGGGAGTAAAACCAAGCAGTTTACCGGGTAAGGGAGTGTCCGCCTATGAAATGATGGAGCTTGTCCATCAGAGAGAAATCCAAGCTTTGTTCGTGATGGGCTCTAATCCTGTTGTATCTAACCCGAATGTCCGGCTGGTGGAGGAAGCCCTCAAAAAGCTGAATCTGCTGGTTGTGGCGGATATGTTTCTCACTGAAACCGCGCGGATGGCCGACGTTGTTTTGCCTGTGACGTCTTATTTGGAGAATACGGGGACGATGACCAATCTGGAGGGCCGCGTTCTGCTACGGGAAGCGGCGAGGTCCGCACCAGGCGAGGCTAGAGATGACTGGAACATTTTGTGTCAGGTAGCTGCAAAGCTAAACAAGGGCAGCTATTTCTCGTACAGGGATGCTGAGCATATCTTTGAAGAACTGCGGCTTGCCAGCCGGGGCGGTCCTGCCGATTATTATGGGATCACATATGACAGGTTGCGTCGTGAAGAAGGGGTATATTGGCCATGCCCGTCTACGGACAGAGCCGGTATGGATACGATGTTTCGGGAAACCTTTGCCCATTCCGATCAAAAGGCTGTTTTTACGGTGGTTGAAAGCTGTGGAGCAGGAGAGGAGATATCCGAGGAGTACCCGCTTATTTTGACGAACGGCCGCGTGCTGGCTCACTATTTGACCGGTGCACAAACGCGCAGAAGTCCGTCGCTGGCCGCACGAGAGATTGAGAATTATGTGGAAATTCATCCGCGGACAGCGCGACGCTGGCATATCAGGGACGGGGGGTGGGTAGAAATAGCATCACAGCGCGGCAGCTTCACTGTCCGCGGCCGGATCAAACCACATATCCGCGAAGATACGCTCTTCGTGCCCATGCATTGGGGTGGGATACAAAATGTAAATCGGGCGACCCGACCCGATCTTGATCCGTTCTGCCGGATGCCTGGCTTCAAAACGGCTGCTGTACGCATCCGTCCCCTTCACCTGGCCGTAGCCGCGACCAGTGCAGATAATGGGGAATGGTCTGAGTTCTAGAGCAGGACTGAGTAAGTGACTTTTTCTTTGCATAAAAGGCCAGCCCCCTTTGTATGAGTGAGGGAGCTGGCCTTTTTGGGTTGGACAGTTTAGGGCCCGCAATCCCTAGACTGCGTGACGCCAATAATTAAAAATGCATTCGGGTTTCGGATCTGCTTGCTCCTGTTTTTATTTCTTTTCTGAGCATAGCTTCCCGCCAGTGACAATACAAACCCCAGGCGTCCCCGTTTTCTAGCAGCGGTTTGCAGGTATACAAACCTTCCTCTATGGAGTCGACTCGCCCTGCAACGAACAGTCGGACCGCACTGTTGAGTAACACTTGATTCGAAAAGGCTATAGAAGCTGTGCCTTGCAGCACTTCCTCCGTAATGCGCAGCTGTTCAGCGGGGGTCCAGTTATGCTCGGGTACCACCGAATCCAGCCCGTACATTTCCGGATCAATAACCTGTAGTGATACCTCGCCGTTAGCAAGCAGGTAAGTCCGGGTCGGCCGATCGATGAACAGATCCTCCGATCCTTCGCTCCCCTGGACGATCAGAGCCCTGCGGTAATTCAGATTTTGCATGAGTTTCGCCGTCTTCTCGAGCACAGTATTGTGGAAAACGCCGAATACAATATACGGGGAAGAACCGTAATCAACCAGTTTCTCGGCAGTATTCAGCACTGTGCGAAGCCCCAGCTCTTCGCGAATGGGCCGCATATCTCGCAGGGGCGCGCACCACTGTTCGGAGGCAACGAACAGTACACCAGTCAGCTTCGCGGCATGAATGGCGGTTTCACGTGTCATGTTCCGGGACGTTACCCCCATTTCCTGCAGCAAAAGCGGGAGCGTAACACCCCATTTGGGAGGGAGAGGTGCACTGCCATGCATCGTTACAGGAATTCCGCATGAGGCGAGTAGAAAGGCCGTTGCGAAGGTGGCGATAAATGAAGACTTTCTGCCATCGTACGGACCGGCGAAATCAATCCCTTCCTGCATCGGAAAGCGATGGGTATATTTACGGCAGATTTTTACAAATGCTTCCAACTCGGCAACACTCTCCATTTTAATGCGCTCCGCGGCAAAGAAAGCTCCGATTTGAGCAGGGGTTGCTGACTGGGTCATAATAAGTTCGGCAGCAGCTTCGGCTTCGGCGTAATTCAGATCCCGGGCGCCCCTTTTGCCGCGACCAACTTCTTTTAATATTTCAATGATATTCATGTTCGGGCCCCTTTCAGATTTATGCTTTTAGCATTTGCTGTGCTTTGACGATGGAGATGGCCACATCAACGATACGTTTGCGTTCGTTCATTGCTTTTTTGCGTAGCACATCATATGCTTCCGCTTCCGGGATACCGTTTACTTCCCCAAGTATTCCTTTCGCCATATCAATCCATTTGCGTTCTTCCAGCCGAGCGGTCAGTTGCTTGCGTTCACTTTGCCAGTGCTGGCGTTCAAAAAAGCGTTTGGCGCTAAAATGAAGAGCCCAATTCAGCTCATGGGCTGCCATAGAAGGGGTTAGAATGCCATCGACAGTGACATCAGCTTCACAGGCCTCTGTCGATGATAGCGCTGATTCTGCGCTGCACCACCAGAGCAATGGGATCGCTTTGGCTTGCTCCAGCCTGCCACTCCATATGCTGATAGTGCCGACAGGTATGTTTAGTACCGCCGCGTCTGCATTAAGAATTAGCTGTTTGATTTCAGATTCATTGCGGCAGGGCAGGGTTAGGTATCCGTTGGACTCTAAAAGGTGCTCAGGTCCTGCCTGCCATGAGGAAACGGCGTGTGTCTGCTCAGATACATAGTCAGAATGTAAGTGAATTACCAACAAGGAACGCAAGCGGGCTCCTCCTCTCTGTAACATGAAGGGTAGTTAGCGATGGGGATAGTAATCATTGATAACAAATATGACATAAGATTTTGTCTGCCTGCTTATTTTTTTCATCATCATCAAGCTAAAACGGACTTTTAAACCATTTTGGCGTGTTTTGGACTGAAAATCAATCCTAATTTTGTAGGGGAGTGATATTTTATACGTCATAGATATGTTACATGGTGATAAAATATAATTTTTATAAGTTTATGCGTAAGGAATGTTGACATATCATTTGAAGCATTATATATTAGCTACAATACTTTTTAATTCCATACTCTGATGGATACAACGGCGTATTCGATGAAACGGCAATGGAGCCTGTTTTCTCATGTGGAGGGATATTTTGAATCCCCATATGTGAAGCAGGCTTTTTATGTTTTGAGGATACAAATGGAAGGGAAGTGACCTGATGAACGATATCCAAAAGTTAGTGTTGATCGGCAACGGAATGGCGGGGATACGCACTCTCGAACATTTGCTGAAGCTTGCACCAGGTAGCTATGAGATTACGGTATTCGGGGCCGAGCCCCATCCAAACTATAACCGGATCATGCTGTCCTCCGTTCTGGCGGGAGGGGCTGGTTTGCAGGATATTGTCATTAACGACTGGAGTTGGTATGAAGACAACAATATTCGATTGTATACCGATGATCCTGTCACAGCCATCAATACGGAAAAGCAGCAGGTGACGTCGCGCTCCGGCGTATGCATCTCTTATGATTTGTTGTTGTTGGCAACAGGTTCTAAAGCCTTTATTCTGCCGCTTCCAGGGG
This sequence comes from Paenibacillus sp. FSL R10-2748, assembly GCF_038005565.1. NCBI lineage: Bacteria > Bacillati > Bacillota > Bacilli > Caryophanales > Paenibacillaceae > Paenibacillus > Paenibacillus sp. FSL R10-2748. The sequence goes on along the minus strand of NZ_JBBOTK010000002.1, from coordinate 663,274 downwards.
CCGACAAGGAGGGTGTTATCGGTTTTAGGGATATTCGTGACTGTGAAACGATGATGGAGACGGCAAAGACGCACAAAAAAGCAGCTGTTATCGGCGGCGGATTGCTTGGGCTAGAGGCAGCTAGGGGGCTGCTTAACTTGGGGATGGACGTCACAGTTATTCATATTAACGGATATATTATGGATCGGCAGCTGGATGAGGCTGCTTCCCTTATGCTCCGGCGCGAGCTGGAGGAGCAGGGAATGACTTTTCTGGTCAATAAGCGAACGGCGGCTATTACGGGCCGTCGTCGCGTGGAAGGATTGAAATTTGCCGATGGCAGTGAGCTGGAAGCAGACTTGATCGTTATGGCGGTAGGCATCAGACCAGACATTGAACTGGCGGTGTCGGCGGGAATTCCTGTAAACCGTGGCATCATCGTAAATGATTACATGGAAACGAATGTCCCTGGCATATACGCCGTTGGCGAATGTGCAGAACACCAGGGAATCACTTACGGACTGGTAGCTCCATTATATGAGCAGGGTGGTGTGCTGGCTCAGCGGCTCGCGGGAATGGAGACTCCCGGCTACAGTGGTTCCGTCACTTCTACAAGGTTGAAGGTATCGGGTGTCGACGTGTTTTCAGCAGGGCATTACAAGGATGAACCGGGAACACGTTCCCTGCGGTATCAGGATGATATTGGCGGCGTCTACAAAAAAATCGTGATCAAGGACGAAAAACTGATCGGAGCCGTTCTGTTTGGGGATACGTCTGACGGAGCCATGCTGTTTTCTTTGATCAAAAGTGGCGGGTCGGTGGTTGGCCGAGAGAAAGAGTTATTACTTGGCTTCAATCCCGGTCAACCTGAAGCTAGTGGCGCCATGATGCTGGAGCAGATGCCTGATGACGAAATTGTATGCGGATGTAATGGTGTATCCAAGGGTGACATTGGAGAGGCGGTTGCGGCTGGCTGCCGGAGTGTCGGGGAGATTAAGGCATGTACGAAGGCATCGGCATCATGTGGCGGCTGCAAGCCATTAGTGGAGGGACTCTTACAGCTATACGCAGGCGCAGAAGCCGGAGAAACGCTGAAAGAGGGGATTTGTAGTTGTACGACGCTTGACCGGGAAGCGATCATTGATGGCATTCGGGAGATGGGATTGAAGAGCGTCAAAGAAGTGATGAATGTGCTGGGATGGAACGAACCGGAAGGTTGCACGAAATGTCGGCCGGCCCTCAATTATTATCTAGGTATGGTATGGCCGATGGATTATGAGGATGAGAAGGAATCCAGATTCACGAATGAACGGTACCATGCCAATATACAGAAAGATGGCACCTATTCTGTCGTGCCCCGCATTTATGGAGGAGTTACTTCACCTGCCGATCTGAAGAAAATTGCTGCTGTCGCAGAAAAATACAATGTGCCTCTGGTTAAATTTACGGGTGGCCAACGTCTTGACCTGCTTGGTGTGAAAAAGGAGGATTTGCCGGGGATCTGGGCCGAGTTGGATATGCCGTCTGGATATGCCTATGGAAAGACGCTGCGAACGGTTAAGACGTGCGTAGGTAACACCTTTTGCCGCTTTGGCACTCAGGATGCTATGGGTATGGGCATTCGGTTGGAAAAGGCATTTGAACGGCTGAATGCGCCATCCAAAGTCAAACTGGCTGTATCTGGTTGCCCGCGTAACTGCGCTGAAGCGACGATAAAGGATTTAGGCGTCGTTGCTATTGACGGTGGCTGGGGGATCTACGTTGGAGGTAACGGCGGTATTAAGGTTCGGGCAGCTGAACTGCTTTGTACCGTTAAAACCGAGGATGAAGTAATGGAATGGACCGGTGCCTATCTGCAGTATTATCGCGAGCAGGCCAATTGGAACGAACGCACAGCCCATTGGGTGGAACGGGTCGGAGTTGAATCCGTCAAACAGGCACTCGCGAATGCAGAGACGAGGAAACAACTGGTGACCAGAATTGAAGAGACGTTAAGCACGACGACTGATCCGTGGCACGAAATTATTCACAACGAAGAGCTGCGCAAAAATTTTGTACAGTTGCCGGAACTTAAGGCAGTAACGGAATAGGGGGCTGACAAAATGGAGACCAATACGACAACCAACAGAGTCAGAATAGCTGATCTGAACGAAATTGACCGACGTGGAGCAAGGACAGTTCGCATTCATAATACAGAGATAGCTGTATTCCGTCTGAGCGATGGCAGCGTGCATGCGCTTGAGAATCGTTGTCCGCACAAAGGGGGGCGGTTATCCGAAGGAATGATATGTGGCTCAGCGGTCCATTGTCCGCTCCATGACTGGAAAGTTGACCTTTCCACTGGCCGGGTGCAAGAGCCGGATACTGGATGTGTGACTGCTTACCCCACGGAGATTGATAGTGAGAGCGGGGCGGTTTATATCGTAATCTAAGAGTTCTATACGTATTGTGCTGATGGTTCTGCTTTTTTTCTTCTATATAATAGAAGGATCAAGGTGAAAGGCTTTGTTGAAGAAGTGGTGTTGTTAAAGTGCAATGATCTGAGTATACAGAAAAGTCGACCCTATTTTTTCGGGCGGCTTTTTTATCTTATATGTATGATTTAAATTAAAAAATAGGTTATTGCTAAATCTTAGTCAATGACCTATCTTCTTTTCTTAGGATAACTCGCTTTATCTCTAGACAAATAAAAAAAGCCTTGAGAATCAAGGCTTTTGACGAATAGGACGGATGGGGATCGAACCCATGACCCTTACCCTGTCAAGATAATGCTCTCCCGCTGAGCTACCGTCCTGCGGTTACTAGATAATATCATGTATTAACCATATATGTAAAGTGAAAAAATAGAAGTCAGCCTGTACTTCATGATCATTTATATATATAATTCGAATTTAGCGAGTTTGCAATTTGGAATTAATGATAGGGGGAACAGATGATGGCCGCAGAAATTATAAGTGTAACAACAGAGGAACAGCTACAAGAGGCAATATCGATCCGTACCAAAGTGTTTGTCGAAGAGCAAAAGGTTCCTCTTGATTTAGAAATTGACCATTATGACAAGCTGGGAGATACGGCCCATCATTTGCTAATTTGTGAACATGGTGAAATGGTGGCCACTGGTCGATTGACATACTATGAGGAAGATACAGCTAAAATGCAACGTATTGCCGTTCTCAAGGAGCATCGTGCCGCAGGCTATGGACGTGTATTACTGCTAGCACTGGAGGAACGTGCACGTGAATTGGGGTTAAGATACTCGCTGCTAGATGCCCAATGCCAAGCCGAGAGGTTTTACGAAAAGCTCGGTTATGAGACGATCTCCGATGAACCTTTTGACGATGCGGGAATACCGCATGTACGTATGCGCAAAAAGTTGTAGTCGACAGCGTAAGGTGCATACAAATCTGTACAATGTGCATGCTAGTAAAAGTTCCTCCACTATAATACTATGGATAAGGAGCGATACAGTATGGCTGATACAGAACGAGAGCAAATTACAGCAGTACGTAAAGACGGGGATGGCGACCTTACGTCTTTTCAGACATCTACCGGTCGGGTTTTAGATTATAACCAAGCATTGAACGAGATTGAAGCAGGCTCAATTGCAGGCGTTAACGTTTTCAAGGCCAAGGATGGAAGCAAACGAATTCGTGGAGATGCCGATGGAGATCCATCTAATAACCTGGATCAACTGCCATTGTTCTGACCTTAACTCGCAACATTAGAATACAAGTTCATCATTATATTCAAGAACAGCAAGCCGCCTGGCTATCCTTTGTAGGAAAGCCAGGCGGCTTTTTGTTAATTGTTCAAACTGTATTTAGCATGCTACTCTGCACGTTCCAACTCTGTAAGTTGATATACTCGTTGCTGCTCCAGAAAGGACATGACTCCTGCTTTCTCCCTGAATTGTTCCATATCATCACTATAGTGCATCAGATGAATCCGCTCTTGAAGAGATGGCGCCAAGCTTAGCAGCTCGTCCAACGTCGTATGGACTTCTCCAGCGCCTTGTAATTGAACCTCGTGCAGAATACTCCGACATCCTCGTTCATGCACCAGATGATGAAGCAAATCAGGGTCAAAAACCATATCTGCACTATAAAAAAGGCGGTCATTAATGAATATTGAATAACTGTTTTTACCCGGAATATGCCTTGTAGGGATTAGCTCCACCTGGATACCCGATACTAATGTAGTGGGTACACCAGGCGTTATTACGTTTACCTCGAATACATCTTCAAGCTTGTCAATCATACCTTGCTGTGACATTCCGCCCTTGAGCGTATGTTCCCACAAAGGGTGGATTAGTGGTTCGGCGATATAAAGTAGAGGCTTGCGACGATGGAGAATGTTCATTTGAAAACCGAATTCCTCCAAACCTCCGACATGATCTGCGTGAATATGTGTGATTAAAATTGCGCCAATATCAGGCAAAGGGACGCCCATTTGGTGTAATGCTAAAGAAGCGGTTGTACCGCAATCGATCAGCAGTTTGCCTTCTCCGCTGTCCAGCAGCGCGTTGTTGTTGTAATAATGCTTGGCAAAGGCACTGCCTGTGCCAAGCATTTGTATCGTTAGGCTCATTATGGATTATCCCTCCGGACTTTGTGTACTAGGACATTCTACAGTCGTATTTTATCACCTATGCTGCTGGAACTAAAGATTTGGCTCCTTATGTAAAAACTTTGGACAATTTGTGAAACACAGCGCAACTTGTGCGGCTGAGCTAGGTATAAATGTACGACAGAAGGTTTTAAACAGATAACGATGGAGGGATTAGTAGTGATGAAATGGAGAAAAGTGATGGCCCTAGTGATGGCCTTTTCAATAATGGGAGGGACCGCCATTTCGGCGGAATCCGCCAAGGACCAAGTGCAGTTGATTATTAATGGAGAAGTGTCAAAAGATGGCGCAGTTGTCATTGATGGGAAAACCTATGTGCCCATCCGTGATTTTAACGGACTTGTAAATTTTGATCCATCCGGTGGAAAAGTTGTTTTCGACCAGCCTAACGTGCATATGTTCCTGTTCAAGGGAGATACGGTGTTTGGTAACGTGAATAAAGGCAATAAAGTGAAATTTAATGTATTCAGTCAAATTGATACCTTGAAAACAGATATCTCTGGAGTGAAGGTAGCGATCACCGACCCTTCAGGCAACGTGAAGGATATTCAGTCCCAAGATATCAAAGGAGCGCAAAAGGATAACTTCTGGTTCCGTACGAACGACTTTACGTATGATTTCAAAACAGCAGGGAATTACCGGGTTGGTTTCTACATTAAAGAGAGCAAAGACGGCAGCTATACCCTGGTGTCCGAAAAAGTCATTACAGCGATAAATTAGGCATACCACAAATTGACCTGCACCCTTGATCATGTTACGATACGGGGGAAAATAAAACAATTTGAAGGTAGGTATTTCCATGAGTGATCACAAACATGAACACGGTGAAGCCTGCAACCACGATCATGACCACGAACATGAAGAAATGGTTCTTACGCTAACTGATGAAAATGGTAAAGATGTAGAAATGGTGCTGGTAGAGACCTTTGACGTAGAAGATCACGTTTATGCTCTTCTGCTTGAGCGAGGCAATCCCGAAGCGGATGGCATTATTCTTCGTATGGAAGAAGAAAACGAAGAAATGGTGCTTTACAATATTGAGGACGAAGATGAGTGGAAACGTGTAGAAGCCGCATATAGCGAGCTTGTTGCCCAATACGAATAGAATTGGATGTAGCAGCTGCATAGCTCTTTAAGAAAAAGCCCCCAAATGGGGGCTTTTTTTGTTGGCTATCAACATATTTTGTAAGCATGTGTTGACAGTTCAATATTATGAAATAGCGTCAGTCTCGACGATAACCTTCACCTGATGTACTGTTCGGTCCTCAGGTCCTTTAACAGGCAGGCCTACTTCTACATGATCAACAATATAATCAATATTGTCCTGCGAAATAACTTCTCCTGGCAGTAAGATCGGAATACCAGGTGGATACACATAAATGAATTCTGCAATAATGCGGCCAGCAGATTCCTTGAAAGGCACGATTTCCGTATCTCCATAAAAAGCGTCTCTTGGAATAAGGGAGAGCTGAGGAATATCCGGTATCTTTACAACCAGTTCATGCTCCTGACCTGTGGAATAGTGCAGAGAAGCCAGCTCACGCAGAGCTTTCAACAAAATTTCAATTTCCTCTTTGGTATCACCAGGGGTCACCAAACAGAGAATATTGTACATATCGCTAAGCTCAACCTCGATATTGTAGTGATCTCTCAGCCAATTTTCGACATCGTATCCGGTAAGACCTAAATGACGGATATGAACCGTAATTTTGGTTGGATCATAATCGTAGGTAGCTTCCGTGCCGAGAATTTCACTACCAAAGCAATATAGTCCTTCAATCTTGTTAACCTCTGAGCGGCAATATTCAGCCAAATCAAGGGCTCGTTGTGCTATTTCATGACCGTTAAGTGCTAGGTTGCGTCGGGATGTGTCCAAGGAAGCCAACAGGAGATACGAAGTGGATGTCGTTGTCAGCATACTGAAAATCGTTTGTACACGTTGTGGGTTAACGTATCCGTTTTTCGTATTTACATTCAAGATCGAGCTTTGTGTCAAGGAACCGCCCAGCTTGTGGACACTTGTAGCTGACATGTCTGCTCCCGCCTCCATGGCGGACATCGGTAGATCAGGATGAAAATGAATTAGTACCCCGTGAGCCTCATCGACCAGGACCGGCACATTATAGCTGTGAGCGAGATCTACAATTTCTTTTAAGTCGGCGCACACACCGTAATATGTCGGGTTGATAACAAGGACGCCCTTGGCGTCAGGGTGGCGTTCCAATGCCCGGCGTACGGACTTGGTTGTAACCCCGTGGTGAATACCGAGATTTTCATCACTGACTGGAGAAATGAATACTGGTTTTGCACCAGCAAAGATAATGGCAGACATTATAGATTTGTGTACGTTTCTGGGTACAATAATTTTATCACCTGGCAAGCAAATGGACATAATCATGGTGATGATGGCTCCGCTTGTCCCCTGTACACTGTAGTAAGTATAATCTGCTCCGAAGGCATCTGCTGCAAGCTTTTGGGCTTCTTCGATGACACCTGTTGGTTGATGCAGATCGTCCAATGGAGCGATGTTGATCATATCTATGGAAAAGGCATTATCCCCCATAAATTCGCGAAATTCCGGATCTGCTCCGACTCCCTTTTTATGACCTGGGATGTGAAATTGAACCGGGTTGCTCTGAGCGTGCTTCTTCAAAGCAGTAAAAAGCGGGGTGTTGCTTTGATTCATTAGTGTTGTCACAACCTTTCGTGCAGGATTTCGACAATCCTGTGCAAGTGATAATAGAACAAAATTGAGTATAGCAGTTTGAAGTAGGAATGCAAGCGATTGAGGGCGCATTTATTTGCGAAAGAGTGGAGTAGGCGGAGAACCCGGTCTTTATAGCCAAAAAACGAAGGTGGAGGATGTGGATTAGATGTGGCAAAAAGGACGAAAAGAAGCTCCGCAGCGGCTGTGGACTCCTTTTTTTAGCAAATTGTGGGTTTTGGTATTTCTAGTCGAATTTATGAAAGGATCTCTTCTGGTATCCATCCTTCCGGTATATATGGGAGAAACGCTTGGTTTGTCAGCCGGGATTATTGGTTTAGCCTTTTCACTTCAATATTTTGGAGACAATGCGTTCCGGGCACCGGCGGGCTGGATGGCTGAACGGCTTGGTTACCGTGGAACGATGTCGACCGCACTGTTGTTTACGCTTGTAGCTATTATTATGCTGAGCGTACTGACAGAGCCCGTGTGGCTCGTCGTCGCGTGTCTACTGCTCGGTCTGGGTACTTCTCCGCTCTGGCCTTGTGTTATGACCGGAACGACCGAAATGTCCGGGCCTAATAACAGCAATGGCGCGGCGATGGGCACACTGGAAATTGCGTCTATGGGCGGAACGGGATTGGGTCCGCTCATTATGAACTTCGCCATATCCCACTATGGGCATTCTTACGGCATGGTGTTCATGATTTTGATAGGATGCAGTGTTGTATTGTTGTTGGTTGCTCTCATGCTGCCAGGACCGAAAAGGTCTGCTGACAAAGGTGACCTCGAACAGAGCGCTCTAGTGTCGTCTGATGGGCACATAAAGCAGAAGCGGGGAGTTCTGAAAGGAATCCAGGAGACGATTGGCGTGCTCAAAACAAAGCTTAACGTCAATCCGTTAATTTACCCGGCGCTGTTTTTGCAGTCTTTTGTTATCGGTTTAATCAGCCCGGTACTGACGCTATACGCTCGGACGGACCTCGGGATTTCACCAAACCTGTACAGCGTCCTCCTGATTGCAGGCGGTGGGGTGACTGTGCTGGCACTGATCCCTTGCGGCAAGTTGGTCGACCGACTTGGAACGGAGTATTTTCTACATGTTGGTTTTTTGCTAGCCGGAATTACACTGTTTCTCTTTTCAATCGTTCGATCTATTCCGCTGGTGTTTGTATCCGTAGCGCTTATTGGTTTGGGATATGCGCTCATTTTGCCTGCATGGAACACATTTCTTGCCCGACTGATTCCGGAAAGCGAGCGAGCAACGGTATGGGGCTTTTTTTTAACACTTCAAGGCTCCGGCATGGTTATAGGCCCGCTCGTTTCAGGAGTGCTATGGGACCGTGCCGGACACACAGCACCATTTATCATCAGTGGGGTCGTGATGCTGCTCATGTTTGGCTGCCACCTGGCTCTGGCGCGTAATCCACGCAGGAAGAGTGTGGAGGCCTGAACAGCACCTTGAAAAGCGGCGAGAGCTACTCTTTCGAGAAAGACATTCGGTACAGCGGCAGCAAATGCTCAAAGGTAGAACGCACAGCCTGTAATAATGCAGCCCCGTCGCTGGCGAGTGGATCTTCTCGGTCAATACGGATTCCACACATGACCTCCGCTTTTTTTACCTGTTGCAGCTTGTGGATGATCGTTTGAAAATCTTCATTATCCATGTGTTGTTGTTCTGTGCCTTCTGGAGCCATATGATCCATGGACCAGTAAAAATGATCCGGTAGGTTAGAACGTACATCACTCAGGTTGGCTTCGAGCGCCTGGGCAAATGTAGCTTTGTTCGGGCTTTCATAAATAATTGCGAAGATGACGAAAAGATGGGAAGCGAACATGCCTACCTCAAAATGCGGCAGCGCCTTGTATCCACGCTTGTTTGCCGCCCAGGCAACCCAAGTATCTTTGGGGGGATTGACTTTGCGTCGTGCATGCTTGGCAACGTGAACGTGCATAGGCTCCCCACATAAGTCTGTCAGGAACGGCGCCAATTCCTCGCCAATTGCCTCCAGCTTGGGCCGAACCTGCTGAATCAGCACTTCCATACGAGGCTCCAACCCCGGTATTTCAAAAACATCGAAGTCCTTTGCAGTAAATCCACTAAATGTCATTCCTTTTCCTCCTGTAACTGGGTTAAGCCATGTCGTGTGGCGTAATATGTCCGATTATAGCATAATGCCGCCGGGCTTGGCCGACTTTAGACCAGGTTTGAAACAAGCATATAAGGCAAAAGTAGGATTGTGCGCTGTTACTCATAAAAATAGGTCAAATAACCAAGTACCCTTACATAAAATGAAGTATAAAATAGAGCAAGGGAAGATCAAGCGGGAAAGCCGCAGGCTTGCTGTAGCCGGACTTCTTGAATCGGACTTGAAAAAGGAGGGAATGCCGTGAACAAGGGCTGTGAGGTAGAATATTGCAATCTAGAGCTCCGGTTTAGCCGTCGGCATATCCATAATCTGATCAAGGATTTGATATCGGAAGGGTATTCGCTGTACTGGAGCGAGGATGAGTCGTACCTGGTTTTGTCGGTGAGAACCGGCCGCAAGCTGGTGAAGCTCCGTTTTCAACAGCTGCGTACAGGACACTACAAGTTGGCTGGAGATTATGTAATCCGCGATGCCAAGCTGGCTGAGTGGTTGGAGAAGCTGATTGGAAGCACCCGAGGTCATGCCATTGTCAAAAGAGTTAAGGATCATCATATTTTAGTAGAAAATATTTTGTTCGGTGAGGTTATTCGTCTGGTCGAGGTTACAGGCTTTAAGCAGCGTGTCATTTATCAGAAAGGACCGGTGCTGTCCGCACAGGAAATGGAGGATATGTACGCTTCCAATGAAGGGGAAACCCGGCTGCTGCTGCTCAAAATGGAAGTAGACGATGAATTGGAGAAGCTGTTCATAGCGATGACAGACGGAGATAAGGCTAAAATCGGGAATTGCCATGAACGCCTGCAAACGCTATCCCACCAACTGTTGATGATGGAAGCGTAGTACATCTGAACACCTCATGAAAATGAGGTGTTTTGATCTGTAAATAGACAGGGGTTCACTTCTTACACCAAAAACGTTAAAATAGAAGTGCACGTGTTCCGATTCACATAAAGTGTAATGCGGTAAAGCGGCGATATAGAAGACAAAATATGTTGCAAAGGATGAGGAACCAGATGGCAAAACAGCAAATTGGTGTGATCGGCCTGGCGGTAATGGGTAAGAATTTAGCCCTTAATATTGAGAGCAGAGGCTTCACCGTCTCGGTTTTTAATCGCTCTCCAGAAAAAACGCACGATCTTATCAAAGAAGCAGAAGGTAAAAAACTGACGGGTACTTTCTCTATTGAAGAATTTGTGAACTCATTGGAGTCACCCCGTAAAATCCTGATCATGGTTCAAGCTGGTAAAGCTACAGATGCCACGATTGAACAGCTTGTGCCTCATCTGGACAAGGGCGACATTATTATAGACGGAGGCAATGCCTACTTCCCTGATACACAGCGCCGCAGCAAAGAGCTGGAGGAAAAAGGACTTCGCTTTATTGGTACAGGCGTATCCGGTGGTGAAGAAGGTGCCTTGAATGGTCCTGCTATTATGCCAGGTGGACAAGAAAGTGCCTATAAACTGGTAGAGCCGATTCTGACGGCAATCTCTGCCAAAGTGGAAGGCGACCCATGCTGTACATATATCGGTCCCGACGGTGCTGGTCACTATGTAAAAATGGTGCATAACGGTATCGAGTACGGCGACATGCAATTGATCGGTGAAGCTTATCACCTGTTAAAATCAGTCCTGAACGTGAATGCGGAAGAGCTTCATGAAATCTTCACGGAATGGAATAAAGGGGAACTGGACAGCTACCTGATCGAAATTACAGCTGACATTTTCTCCCAATACGATGCTGAAACAGGCAAGCCAATGGTAGACGTTATCTTGGATGCTGCTGGTCAAAAAGGTACAGGTAAATGGACAAGCCAAAGCGCTTTGGATCTGGGTGTGCCATTGTCCATGATTACCGAATCCGTATTCTCCCGCTTCTTGTCTGCTATGAAAGACGAGCGCATTGCGGCAAGCAAAGTGCTGAGCGGTCCTAATGCTGAGTCCTTCAGCGGCGACAAAAAAGAATTTATCGAGAGCGTACGTAAAGCACTGTTTGCAAGTAAAATTGTGTCCTATGCTCAAGGTTTCGCTCAAATGCGTGCAGCTTCCGATGAATATGATTGGGATTTGAAATACGGAAAAATCGCTATGATCTTCCGCGGCGGTTGCATTATCCGCTCGCAATTCCTGCAAAACATCAAGGATGCATATGACCGCGACCCTGCCTTGAAAAACCTGTTACTGGATTCTTACTTCAAAAATGTAGTTGAAACGTATCAAGATGCATGGCGTCAAGTGATTTCCGTGGCTGTATCTCAAGGTATTCCAGTGCCTGGCTTCTCCAGCGCGCTTGCATACTATGACAGCTACCGCACTGAGCGTTTGCCAGCAAATCTGCTGCAAGCACAACGTGACTACTTCGGTGCCCATACGTTCAAACGTGTGGACAAAGAAGGCGTATTCCATCATCAATGGTTCTAATGACGGACGGATATGCATGAATAGCATTATGTAATACAACGGAAGCTTTTTTGCCCTATGGGTAGAAGAAGCTTCCGTTTTTTAATTTTTAATTATGGATATCATTCTAGGGTAGTAGAGGATTGTGTAATCTTTTGAGGCTATGGTATGATAGGGACAGAACGTTTTAATGCATTACCGCGTCTAAGCTTTGAGTTAAAACAAAAGAGACGGGAAGTTCCCGTCTCTTTTGTTAAGTAGGTTTTCTATTGCTCCTGTGACCATTGCAGCATGCCGCCGGTCATGTTAGTACAGCCTTCATAACCTAGCTGCTGTAGATATTCGCAGGCTCGTTCACTGCGATAACCGCTCCGGCAAATAAATATAATTTCACCGGTGCGTTCAATTTCTTCAAGACGACCCGGAAGTTGTCCGAGCGGAATGTGCTTGGCACCTTCAATCATGCCTTCCGCTACTTCTTCCGCTTCGCGGACGTCGATTAATTGCAATTGCTCTCCTGCTTGCAGACGTGCGCGCAACTCAGAAGGTTCAATCAGGGCGATTTGCGTCATGGCCGGACCTCTTTTCTGATAAATAATGGGTGCTACGTATGTTTTTGACGTGTGCAAAATGTCACACACACTCTATGTATGATAGCTAAGCTATCTCTAGGCTGTCAATCGGCTTAATCCTAAAGGCAGGTATAGATTAATTAGCCGACGGGATTCACTCGGGCGACCTAGATTAATATTTCTTATTTTTTGGGTGGAGAAATGAATGCTACAACTTGTATAATTAACGTAAAATAGGATGGTTTGAACCGAAAAGGAGCATGTACATTATGGATGTTATCGTTAGACCTACCCCTTCCTTGCAAGGAGAGATTGGGGCCCTGTCCTCCAAAAACTACACTACTCGTTATCTGCTCACTGCGGCACTTGCTGAGGAACAAAGTACCATTTATTATCCAGCCCATAGTGAAGACAGTGATGCTATGCGTCGTTGTATCGCCGATCTGGGCGCAGTACTGGAAGAGGATGATGAAAAAATAGTTATTACAGGTTTTGGTAGCCATCCTCAAGCTGTGAAGGAATTGAATGTGGGAAACGCAGGAGCGGTGCTCCGTTTTTTGATGGGTATTGCATCTCTATGTCCGGATGTTACATTTGTTAATACATATCCCGACTCATTGGGTAAGAGACCACATGATGATCTAATCGATGCACTGGGGCAACTGGGTGTGAAAGTAGATCATCGTGAAGGTAAGTTGCCAATTCGTATTCAGGGTGGTCAGGCGAAAGGCGGTAAAATTCAGGTGTCCGGCTCGGTTAGCTCACAATATTTGAGCGCCTTGCTATTCCTTACGCCTTTACTAGAGGAAGACAGTGAAATCGAAGTGCTGCATGATTTGAAATCCAAGGTGGTCATTGGGCAGACCCTGGAGGTATTGCAAGAGGCTGGTATTATCATTCATGCAAGCGATGATTACATGTCTTTCCGTGTCCCGGGGCGGCAATCCTATCAGCCACGTACGTATACTGTACAGGGAGACTATCCAGGGAGTGCAGCGGTGCTAGCGGCTGCTGCAGTAACGAATTCTGATGTTACCATTCATCGTCTTAAAGAGCAGAGCAAACAGGGAGAACGCGCTATCGTAGATGTGCTGCGTATGATGGAAGTGCCACTGACACATGAGAACGATACCGTTGTCGTGAAGGGCAATGGCCGATTGAAAGCTGTCGAGTTTGACGGTGATGCTGCAACAGACGCTGTGCTTGCTATGGTGGCTGCGGCTGTATTTGCTGAAGGCACGTCCCGCTTTTATAACGTGGAGAATTTACGGTATAAGGAATGCGACCGCATTACCGATTATTTGAATGAGCTGACCAAGGCTGGAGCTCGGGTAGAAGAACGCCAAGCGGAAATTATCGTACATGGCAGACCGGAGGGTGTCGAAGGTGGCGTGGAAATTAACGCGCATTTTGATCACCGTGTTATTATGGCCTTGACGATTGTAGGTTTGCGTTCACAGAAGCCGTTAGTGATCAAGGATGCACATCATGTCGCCAAATCGTATCCGCAGTATTTTGATCATCTAACGACGCTTGGTGCTTCTGTAGAATGGGTAAAATAAAAGCAAACGAAGATGCGAATAGGAGGGAACAGGATGGCTTTTGAAAATCCGTCGAGAGAAGAGATTAAAACCATTTTGGAACAAGTAGGCAATATTGCGGTTGTTGGTTTGTCTGATAAATCAGATCGAACCTCTTATATGGTTTCTTATGCCATGCAGAAGCGGGGATACCGGATTATTCCGGTTAACCCTGCGGCGGCAGGGCAAACGATTCTTGGGGAGACTTGTTATGCCAGTCTTGCTGAAGTACCTGAGCCTGTGGAGCTGGTCAATGTATTCCGCCGCAGTGAATACTGTGCAGAGGTTGCGCGTGAAGCAGCAGCTATTGGAGCTAAGATTTTGTGGCTTCAACAGGGGATTATAAGCCAGGAAGCCGCTGACATTGCGCAGGAGCATGGAATGACGGTTATTATGGATCGTTGCATTAAGGTGGAGGACTCAGTGACCCAGGCTGTACGTAAAGGATAAACAAGGATCAGTGACCCGTGCTATACGCACATGAAAACCTTCTTCCCTTGCTTCACAGGGTTGAAGGTTTTTGGTGCGAAATGAGGAATATGGTAAAGTATATTATACTTTTAGCAATCCATATAATGTATGTATGCCTGATGATGAAAATGGTCTAGACGGATTCATAGTGTTATCTGTTGTGGTGATAAAGTTTTTTGACCTGTAGAAGCGTAAATAAATATTTTGGCAGATGGAATCATTGCTTTGACAAAAGTATTTATTCGGCTTACCATCAGGGATAGAAAGGAGAGGAATGCCATGAATTGGCTCGGATCCTTACAACAGCTCGGTCGTGCTGTCATGCTCCCGACGATGGTGCTACCAGCCGCTGCAATATTGCTAAGTCTCGGCAGCCTTCCTTGGTCCACATGGGGATTCCCTATAGTGTCTGATATGGCAAATGCGGCGGGACATGGGATTTTTTATTTTTTGCCATATTTATTTGCGGTTGGTGTTGCACTGGGGATGTCGAATCAGGCAGGTCAGGCGGGACTGGCAGCATTAGCTGGTATGGCTATATATGATCAGGTCACATTGAGATTTGGAAACGGACTCATTCAACCGGCGACGCTCATTGGTATCATTTTGGGGGTCATTTCAGGGGTGGCTTATAATCGCTTCAAAAGCATCAAATTGCCCGAGGTGCTTCAGTTTTTTGGGGGTACCCGATTTGTTCTGCTGCTTATTGGCCTCTTCTCGGCTGTGTTTGCAGGACTCATGCTAATTATTGCCCCACTCATACAGAGAGGGCTGCAATTTATAGTAGGTCTGGAATCGAGCTTGGGCGGCTTTGGACTGTTTATCTACGGTATTCTATACCGGTTGCTGGCGGCCTTTGGTCTGCACCATCTGCTTAATAATATTTTTTGGTTCCAACTGGGTACATATAAAACGCCGTCTGGCAACGTTGTGCAGGGAGATTTACCCCGGTTTTTTGCTGGCGATCCGACAGCGGGCTATTTCATGTCCGGGTTGTTCCCCATTATGATGTTTGCGATCCCTGCCATTGCGCTGGCGATCATTCAGGAAGCACGTGAAGATTTGAAGCCAAAGGTGCAAAAAACATTTTTGACGGCTGCGCTTGTCTGCTTTTTTACCGGAGTGTCGGAACAGATCGAGTTCGCCTTTTTGTTTGCAGCACCTTATTTGTTCCTCGTTCATGCGGTTATGTCTGGGCTGGCCATGTGGCTTACCTTTGAGCTGGATATTCATCACGGATTTTCCTATTCGGCGGGTTTTATAGATTATGTCCTTAATTTTCATCTCTCACATAACGCCTGGTTGTTAATTCCAGTGGGAGTGGCGTATGGGCTTGTGTATTATGTACTGTTTCGATGGGCTATCCGGCGGTTCCGTATTCCAACTCCTGGGCGCGAGGAAGGTTCGGTTCTGGAGGATTGGGCCGGCAATATTCCTTATAGTGCTCCGCTTATTTTGGAAGCACTTGGCGGGAAGGAAAATATTGTGCAGGTGGAGGCCTGCATCACACGTTTGCGGCTGACCGTCCACAATGACAGACTGATCGATACCGGAGCGATGAAGGCTTTGGGATCGGCCGGGCTTATCAATCTGGGTGGAGGTAATTTGCAGGTTGTATTCGGAACGTATTCAGAACTGATTCGTGAGGAAATCGCGAAGCTGATGGAGCGTGATCTCCCTCAAATTTTGTTCAACGCTCCTGTACATGGAAAAATGCTCCCGATTCATGAAGTGCCTGACAAAATTTTTGCGACGAAGCTGGTCGGGGACGGTGTTGCTTTTGTTCCTGAACGTGGTGAACTTGTGTCTCCAGTGTATGGTACTGTGATGCACTTGTATCCGACTATGCACGCTTTAGGCATCTCCACACGAGAGGGACTTGAGGTTCTGCTCCACATAGGGATTGATACTTCACAGCTAAAAGGAAATTTTACTGCTATGGTAGAAGCAGGCGATACGGTGGAACCGGGGCAATTGCTGATCAAATTTGATTTGCAGGCGCTGCGCGAGCAAGCTCCATCGCTGGTGACTCCTATGGTCATCACGAATCCGGATCGCGTCAAGTCGTGGAGCTTTGCTCCGTTTAAAACAGTGAAAAAAGGTCAGGCCTCGGTAATGTCCGTTGTGCTGCATGACAGGAATGTTGGAGGGGTAGAAACATGATAGAAGGCATCGGCGCCGCAGCAGGTGTGGCAATCGGGAAGGCATTTGTCCTGCCGAGCTGGGAGTGGGATTTACCTGATCAAAAAATGGATGCGGTAGATCTTGCAAAGGAATTTGAACGGTTGTATGAAGGGATACGCACATCCAAAAGTGAGATCCAGTTTATTAAGGATGAGTTTCGAGAGATGGTGGGGCCGGAGGAATCCAGCATTTTTGATGCTCATCTTGCGATATTGGAAGATCCAGAATTCATGAATGAAATTCGCGGAATTATTGAGCGTCAGTATAAGGCGGCCGAGGTGGCCGTGAAGGAAGCCATTGATCATTTTGTAACAATGTTTGATTTACTGGATGATGAATATATGAAGGAGCGGGCAATTGATATCAAAGATGTGGGAAACCGGCTGCTCAAGCATTTGCTGGGTGCACCGGAAGTGACTCTTCCCAAGGATACACAGCCCTATATTCTGGTAGCCAAGGAGCTCTCACCCTCCCAATCGGCACACTTGAATCCTAGCTATGTTTTAGGGATTGTAACTATGAATGGTGGTAAAACATCACATTCTGCGATCATGGCCCGCGCACTTGGTATTCCACTCGTTTCAGGACTGGAGAGCAATCTGAATTTGCCCGTTCAAACGGGAGATATGATGGTTGTGGACGGAGACCTGGGCAAAGTTTATGTGAATCCGGAAAAAACGGTAACTGATCATTATAAAATTTTGCGTGACGAGCAGCGACGCAGAAAAGAGCAGCTTCAGGTACTTGCTTCTGTAGATGCCGTGACCAAGGATGGAACCACCCTGAGGCTGGCGGCCAATATTAGTTCGATTAAAGAGCTGGAGGCAGCTTTGAAGCATGGCGCTCAAGGTGTGGGACTGTTCCGCACGGAGTTTTTATACATGGATCGCAAATCTGCTCCAGATGAAGAGGAGCAGTATGAAGTATATCGGCTGATAGCGGAAAAGGCAGGAAACCACTCTGTAGTCATCCGTACATTGGATATCGGTGGAGATAAGCCGTTGGACTATCTTCAACTACCAGAGGAAGAAAATCCTTTTCTAGGTTACCGTGCTATACGGATCAGTCTGGATTGGAAGGAATTGTTTAAAACCCAGTTGACTGCAATTTTAAGAGCCAGTGCAACGGGAAATATCAAGGTAATGTATCCGATGATCTCATCCGTGGAGGAGGTCCGCCAGGCAGATGCTCTTTTGAAGGAGGCTATGGCGGATTTGGATGCAAGAGGGCTTGCCTATAATCCGAACATTCAGCGAGGAATTATGATTGAGGTACCGGCTGCAGCGATGATCGCTGATCTATTGGCAGCTGAAACAGATTTTTTTAGTATCGGAACGAATGATCTGGTTCAGTATGTGCTGGCTGTAGACCGTATGAATGAGCAGATTGCACATATGTACCATCCATACCATCCAGCTGTACTTCGAATGCTGCGCATGACTGCACAAGCGGCACATCAAGCAGGAATTGATGTGAGTGTATGTGGTGAGATGGCTGGAGATGAACGTTCCGTTCCTCTTTGGCTGGAACTGGGGATACATCAACTCAGCATGTCTCCCCAATCTTTGTTGCGGGTCAAGCATCGTGTGCTGAATACGACTGCATCTGAGGCAACGACAGTCGCTCAGGTTTGCTTTGGCATGTCCACTGGTGCAGCGATCGAAGACAAGCTGACTGCAGCTAATGTCAGCTGCACTCCGGCCGGGCCTGGACGGCAGTAATATATAATGTCCGCAAAGCTTTGCACAGCCAACACCCCGTACTGTTGAGCTTGTCGTAGCAAACCTTAAGGCGTAGCACGGCTTGGACGAAAAAGAACCTTCAAAACCACTTATTCATGGTTTTGAAGGTTCTTTTTTTCATCTTGTTGACAGCCTCTTGAGATTACGGAAAATTAACTTAATCTCTTATTTCCGGGTGTTATCTGCTAACAAATCGCAGAACGCTTTTCCGTAAGGTGGAAGATCAGGCGGCCGACGAGCAGATACAATATGTCCGTCCGTCACAACTGCCTCATCCTTCCAAATAGCTCCTGCATTCTCCATATCATCACGAATACCTGGTGTGGAGGTTACCGTAACACCATCCAAAATTTTAGCAGAGATCAGTACCCAGCCTGCATGGCAGATTTGTCCAATCGGCTTATGAGCAGCATGAAACTCCTGTACGAGTTGAATTACCTTGGGATAGCGGCGCAGTTTATCAGGTGCCCAACCGCCAGGGACGAGAATCCCGTCATAATCACTGCTATTCAGTTCCTCAAAGGCATATTCCGCTTCAGCAGGTACGCCATATTTTCCAATATATTTTTTCCCCTTTTCCGCACCGGCTAAATGCACTTCTGCGCCTTCTTCACGAACACGGTAAATCGGATACCACAGCTCCAGATCCTCGAATTCCTCATCCACCAGGGCGATAACCTTTTTTCCGGCAAGTCTTGACATCCAACCATCCTTTCGTGCGTCACATGATGACACCTCTGTTTTGTAATCTGTACTTTTACATCTTAAGAAAAAGAACGCTCGAAGTCCATTCCTTCGCAGATTCTTATGTTAGTAGTCTGCTCTTTGACAGCAATTGTCGTCATTTTCTGACCCGCCAAAGCTTTGGTAATTTGTTCATAGCTGCAATCTGTGGAAGGATTTGAGGTCCCAAAGTCGAAATAAAACAAGGTATGATAGATTTAATGGAGTTAACAATTATTTATTAGACTAGTAGATAGATATATTTGGATTCTTATGAGATCCTCGTATAGTTTGATCCTACGTAATGAGGTGGTTAAATGCAGAAGCAATGTCAATGTGGCAAACCGATGGGACTGGAACTGCGAAAGGTAATCTATGCGGGCAAGGTTGAAATTTTGCACGTCCCTGTATTCTCATGCTCGTCATGCTTTTCCAGTGAGGTTTTGCAGCATGTGACGAAGGACATTAAGGCACTATTACAAAGTCTAGGGAGCAAACCTACGGCACGGAGAATATCTTTTGCTCGCAACAATGAACTGGCAGAAATAATTCGCAAGCTTGTATTGGAGGAAGCGGACAATCCCAATGTGGATTGGCAATCTGCTTTGGAGGAGCGCATGGAGCTTCGAATTAATCTCTTACTGGATCTTTATCGCTATGCGAGAAGTCTGGGAGACGAAGATTGGATGAATGATGTAGAGAAAAAATTGGTTCAATTATCCGGTTTTACCAGTGAATCGGTATTTACGAATACAAAAAACTAAAAAATATGAAAATTTTCATGGTCACCATTGGATTTTACATGTTCTTTTTGTTACGATGTGAATAGGCCATACGACAAGACACAGAAAGGAATGTATATCCAATGGCGACGATGACAAAAATGACTACTGTTCAACAATTAAATACGGCTCTGGAAGCGTCATCAGACAAGCCGTTGCTTCTCTTTAAACATAGCACACGTTGTCCGATAAGTGCAGGCGCATATCAGGAAGTGGAGTCCTATTTGCATGGCGCTCCCAACGAAAATATTGAATACGGTATCATTTATGTAGTAGAAGATCGGCCGGTGTCCAATGAAACCGCGGACAGGCTTCAGGTGAAGCATGAATCCCCGCAGGCCATTTTAATCAAGGGCGGAGAGGCTGTTTGGCATACATCCCATTCGAATATTACAGCCCGTGCACTCCACGATCATCTCACATAGATAGAATGTGTGCTGTCGTTGCATAAAGTAGTATTTTGTCGTATCATGGTTCTAATTAGTTGATCTAGGATTCGGTTGAAAATTTATTGGCAATGGAGAGAAGGAATGTGACGGTAACGATCTATGATGTAGCTCGCGAAGCTGGTGTCTCAATGGCCACAGTGTCCCGCGTAGTTAACAATAATCCTAATGTGAAACCTCAGACCCGCAAGAAGGTGTACGAAGCGATTGAACAATTGGGATATCGCCCAAATGCGGTCGCTAGAGGTCTGGCCAGCAAGAAGACAACGACCGTCGGCGTGGTTATACCGGATATATCGAACTCAATTTTTGCAGAAATTGCGCGCGGTATTGAGGATATAGCGAATATGTATCACTATAATATTATTTTGTGTAATGCCGACAAGCGAAAAGAAAAAGAGATTCGTGTCATCAACACATTGCTTGAAAAGCAAGTGGATGGTCTTCTGTTCATGGGTGGTACAGTAACGGACGAGCATATTCAGGCGTTCCATACAGCTGCGGTCCCTATTGTTCTATGTGCAACGAGTGATGAAAAAGGAAGCTATCCTTCGGTCGATATCGACCATGAAGCCGCTGCTTTTGATGCAGTAAACACGTTGATCCGCCATGGACACCGTCAAATCGCAATGATCAGTGGTACGCTTCAAGACCCTGCAAACGGCTATGCACGTTTCCAAGGTTACAAGAGAGCACTGGAAACAGCCGGAATTGATTATCAGGAGGATCTCGTGCGAATCGGGAACTACCGTTATGAATCCGGTGTCGAAGCAATGAAATATTTTCTCGGCCTGAAGAAGAAGCCAAGTGCGATTTTTGCTGCTACGGATGAAATGGCAATTGGTGCGATCCACAGTATTCAGGATGAGGGATTGAAAGTTCCTGATGATTTCTCGGTAATCAGTGTTGACAATATTCGTATGGCCTCTATGGTTCGTCCTCAGCTGACAACTGTTGCGCAACCGATGTACGATTTGGGTGCGGTAGCGATGCGTTTGCTGACCAAGCTGATGAAAAAGGAAAACGTGGAGAACCCTCGCGTTATTTTGCCGCATGAAACTATTTTGCGGTTGTCAGTTAATTATTTAGACTAGACGCAGTGCTGAATAGGATATACCTTCGATGAAAGCTCCTTTGATGGAGCTTTTTTCGCGGATATAAAGCTTCTTATGGACATCATCATCAAACCAAGAATAGAGGGATGCGTAATGAGCCGACTTTATGGATTAATGGGTGCTATGGATGAAGAAATTGAATTGCTGCTGGCAGCGATGACGGAAGCGAGCAAGACGGTCAAGGCTGGAATCACGTACACTACAGGAATCATTCACGGGCAAAGAGTCGTTGTCTGCAAATCCGGTGTAGGCAAGGTTAATGCTGCGGTAACAACACAAATCCTGATTGATCATTTTGGTGTAGAACAGATTATATTTACGGGAGTGGCAGGGGCAGTTCATCCCGATTTAAACATTGGGGATATTGTCATCTCATCAACATGTATGCAGCATGATATGGATGTAACGCCTTTGGGTTATGCCAGAGGGGTCATTCCTTATCAGGACACCTCAGAGTTTGTGGCTGATCCCGAGCTTGCAAGTCTAGCTGAGCAAGCCTGCAAATCGTTTGGCGATCGGTATATTGTCGGCAAGGTACTTTCTGGCGATCAATTTGTTGCAAATCGTGAGTTAGTGACTGCATTGCATCAGGAAATGGACGGTGCTTGTACCGAAATGGAGGGTGCAGCTGTGGCTCAGACAGCTCATATGAACGCTGTGCCTTATGTTGTCCTACGATCTATGTCAGATAAGGCTGATGGATCGGCTCACGTTAATTATGCTGAATTTACGGTAGAAGCTTCACATCGTTCGCATCGTATTGTGGAGTTCATGCTCAAGCATTTGGGATAAGGGTATAATTTTTTAATACATGAATCTTCGGACAAACCGGATATGGTCAAACTGCTCCTGTGATGCGAGGGGCACATCCTTTCCCATTCGTACCATCAGACAGTTAGCAGGATGTGAGCATATTTCAGGATCATCCGTGGCGTACCAGACCATATCTACAGTTTTCATCAGACGTTCCATCATGCGGCGGTATTCCCATACGGAGAGACCGCTGCCTTTTAAATCCCAATGCCAATAGTATTCGGTGGTAAAAATAATATAGGATTCAAGTTGTCTGTCCTCAAAGGCAATCCGAATCATTCGGCTACCCAGGCCCAGACCACGATAGTCATCGGCTACCTCAACAGCTCCAAGTTCCAGTAAATCCTTCATGCCAGCTTCCGACCAGCGCTCCATCTCATCTGGGTAATGAAAAGTAACATATCCCAGAAGGGTTTCCCCGTTGTGGGCAATGATAATTCTGCCTTCTGGCAGTTCTGAAATATCCACCAACGCGTCGAACTGTTCCTTTGGTTTGCGAAAGGCATCTAATTGCTTGTGCATTTGAAATGAACGCAGTTGATCCGCGGATACGGGGCCTTCTACATAGATTGTTTGTCCGTTATGATCCAGCGTGTCCAAGTGGTACAGTTTTAAATGCTGCATGTGTACGCCCTCCTTGTTCGCCATGAGCTCGTTCCTCATATCCCCTACTTATAGCAAAAAAACAATTAAATGAAAAGGATGGTCGTCACATCCTGACCTATGATATACTGTTTTAGACATAAAATGTTCACAATTAAGTGCTTAAATCAACCAGTACACCAAAGGACTTCATCTGCTTTATTGATTTTGTAAGCGTTATCTTGTTCTGTGTGATTCTCATTAATCCATTGTGAGGAGGCTTAACGCATGAAGATTGAAGAACTCCAGACTGTAGTTCCCACATCCAACATGGGCCCGTATGAACAAGCTTACAACAACTTTCAGTGGGAGGATGCAGAGCGTCATTTTACGTGGTATGAAACAGGCAAGGTCAATATGGCACATGAAGCCATTGATCGACATGTACAGGAAGGACGAGGTGAGAAAGCGGCACTATTGTATTGTGACGCAAACCGTCACGAAACCTACACCTTCTCTCAGCTTCGTGCTAGTTCTAACAGGTTCGGAAATGTGCTGCGGAAATACGGTATTGGTAAAGGGGAGCGGGTGTTTATTTTCATGCCACGTTCACCCGAGCTGGTTATTAGTTTACTTGGTGTTCTAAAGGTTGGAGCTGTTGTCGGTCCATTATTTGAGGCGTTTATGGAAACTGCGGTTAAGGATCGATTGGAGGATAGTGGGGCGGTGGCATTAGTGACCACACCTGCGCTTCTGTCACGGGTAAAACGTGAGGAGCTTCCTGAGCTGCGACATATTTTTGTGGTTGGTGATATGGATGCACGCGAGCAGGGAATTATCGATTTCGAGACAGAAATGCTTATGTCCTCAGAGGAACTTGAGCCAGAATGGTTGAATCGTGAAGATGGATTAATTATTCACTATACATCAGGCTCAACAGGCAAGCCCAAAGGCGTGTATCATGTGCAAAATGCGATGATTCAGCATTACTATACTGGCAAAATGGTGCTGGATTTGCGGGAAGATGATGTGTATTGGTGTACTGCTGATCCTGGCTGGGTCACGGGAACATCATACGGTATTTTTGCTCCATGGCTAAATGGAGCGACGAATGTCATTCGTGGGGGGCGTTTCAGCCCGGAAGACTGGTACCGCACGATTGAGCGTCACGAAGTGACCATATGGTATAGTGCTCCTACAGCGTTTCGGATGCTGATGAGCGCAGGGGAGCAGGTTGTTTCCAAATATGATCTTAGCAGTCTGCGGCATGTATTATCCGTTGGGGAACCGTTGAATCCAGAAGTGGTGCGATGGGGATGGCAAGTGTATACACAGCGCATTCATGATACTTGGTGGATGACGGAAACAGGAGCACAGTTGATCTGTAATTACCCTGAGCTGCCAATTAAGCCGGGTTCGATGGGAAAGCCACTCCCAGGTATTCAGGCTGTTATTTTGGACGACAGAGGGCAGGTGTTGCCTCCTGACCGGATGGGCCACTTGGCGATCCGTACACCATGGCCATCCATGATGAATCGTATATGGAACAATCCGAACAAGTTTCAGGAATATTTCCGCTTTCCCGGTTGGTATGTATCGGGTGATTCAGCTTACATGGATGAGGACGGATATTTCTGGTTTCAGGGTAGGATTGATGATGTCATTAACTCCTCCGGGGAGCGAATTGGCCCTTTTGAGGTGGAGAGCAAGCTTCTGGAGCATCCTGCAGTAGCGGAAGCCGGAGTCATTGGAAAACCAGATACCGTGCGGGGAGAGATTATCAAGGCTTTTGTTGCACTGCGTGAAGGCTATGCACCGTCTGAAGCTTTACAGCAGGACATCTATCGCTTCGTTAAGGAAGGGCTGTCTGCTCATGCTGCTCCACGCGAAATTGAGTTTAAGGAAAAGCTACCCAAAACCCGTTCCGGTAAAATTATGAGACGCGTGTTGAAAGCCTGGGAGCTTAACCTTCCTACAGGTGACTTATCTACCATAGAGGATTGAAGTGCTGTGCATATTAGAATTAAAAAAGGGAGTCTCCAAAGCCTTAATGGCTAAGGGGACTCCCTTTTTGATAGGGTGAATCTCATATTCACCCTATCACTTTCTGCTTTGTCTTCTGTTATGGACGGACGGCTCCGGAAGGAGCCGATTCCCCCATGGCATTCATGGAAGTGACACGAAACCAGCCTTTTGGCTTTTTCCCCGACTTATATTCAAAGCTGGGAGATGCGGTAGAGCCTATGTTTGTAAAAGGCTCCGCACCGCTTTCGCTGTAATACACGTTATAGCCTGTAATAGCGTCCGCAGACTTACCTGCGCTCCATTGGAGCGCTACGGATGAGCCAGCGGCTTTAGCTTGAGGCTGTCCAGGGGCAGTAGGAACCTCTGTAGGCTGTGCACCTGTTCCATCTCCCTCGCCCGGAACGTCTGGAGACTCAGAATCTGCAGGTGGCACCACAGGTGCTGCGCTTGCTTTCGTGCTTGGCCCAGACTCATGGCCGCCTACATCAACGGCGGTCACGTAGTAGCTGGAGCTGCTGCCCCCAGGGCTGTCAGAGAACACCTTGGAGCCGTCAGCCATAACAACCTTGCCAAGCCGTTGGAAGCTGCCCCCATCTGTAGAACGATACAGACGGTATCCTACGACGTCGCTGTTTCCGCTTGGGCTAAAGCTGATTATGGCTTTGCCGTCACTATAGCTTACGTTGACGCTAGATGGAGCGTTAGGGGCTGCTCCATCGTCCTTGCGTGGATCAATCTGAGTAGGAGCTTCCTTATCTGCATCCTGAGGCAGATAGTAGGACAACGAATTATGTCGTCTCATCACCTTGAAGGCTTGCTGAAGCTCTTTAATCAATTCTGAGATGGGCTTTTCCCGTTTTCTAACGGTCCGTTCATATAACATATCATCCGGTGTACCATCGCGTGGAATATAATTCACACCTTGGTAGGTAATATATTTCGCACGGCTCACACCATTTTCACTGTTTTTAGGTGGATACTTACTGTTATAAATGTCCGAACCATACGCGGATGCTGTGCGGCTTACAATGCCGTCAGGTCTCTTGAAGCTGTCCGTTTGGAACAGCTGGGCATCTTTAGCTGTTACTTCATTCATGATTAGAGCCCATAAGCGACGAGCCCGCTCTTTTTGGACTTTCGTTTCAAGCTTATTGACAGGTTGCTTGTAACCAACCCATACACCCAGCGTGACGTCAGGCGTAAAGCCCTCGAACCAAACATCAGTGTAGGATTGCGTAGTGCCTGTCTTGCCGGCAATCGGAATCTTGCCGGATTGATCAAAGTTCCGCTTCACCAGTCTGCCTGTGCCTTCCGACACGGCTGTACGCAACATATCCGTCATCAGGTAGGCGGTTTGCGGTGAGAAGGCCTGCACAGGATTAGCCTGATGCTTATATACAATATTGCCTTGCGAATCCACAATCTTTTCGATCATATAGGCGTCATTAAACACACCGCCATTTGGAATGGCTCCATATGCATTCGTGAGTTCCTCGACAGTCACCCCATGGGCCAAGCCGCCAAGTACACCCGTTTGAGCGTTGTTATCACTGGATTCCAAGGTGGTGATACCCAGTTTTTTAGCAAAAGCCCAAGCGTTGCTAATCCCTACTTTTTCGTTAAACAGCTTGAGTGCTATCGTATTTAGCGATTGATTCAGTGCATAACGCGCCGTAACCAATCCTTGATAGCGGTTGTTAGCATTTTTCGGAATGTGATATCCATTACTGCCATCTTTCAAAATAATAGGGGCATCATCCACGATACTACCAGGCTGCACAAGACCGCTGTCCAATGCAGGGAGATAGGCAGCAATCGGTTTCATTGCCGAACCTGGCTGACGTACCATCTGCGTGGCATAATTCATCTGCTCCTTTTGGAAGTCCCGACCTTCCATCATTCCAAGAATGGCGCCTGTTTTATGCTGAATCAGAATAGCCGCTGCTTGTTCGTCACCCTTGGTTTTACTAGTGGCAGAGAAGTTGTTTTTATTTTCTGCAATTTGACGCATAGATTTGTAGACGCTCTTATCAATGGTGGTGTACACCATATAACCGCCTGTGCGAAGCTGCTGTTCAGCTTCTTTGAGTAAATCGTTATCGTCCTTGGTCTTGGCATCTGCACTGGCATTAGCTGCTTGACCCGGATTGGTGACAGACATGAGTGCCTGCGCAGCCTGTCGTTCTGTTTCCATCATAAGGTATGGATAGGTGTTATAAGCTTTAACAGTGCGTGGTGCGAGAGATTTTTTGATATCAAAAGCCATCGCTTCATCATACTGTGCTTTATTGATTTTGTTCTCCTCCAGCATTCGACTGAGCACCAGGTGCTGGCGGTTGATGGCTCTTTTAAAGCCAGCTTCATTAAACTCGCCCTTACCGTTGTAAGCAGAATAAGAAGAAGGAAGCTGTGGCAAACCTGCCAGATAGGCGGCCTGGGCTACATTAATCTCGTTCAGATCATTCTCATTAAAAATACCTTTGGCCGCTGCTTTAATGCCAAAGACGTTGTAACCGCTTGAACCGTTACCAAAAGGTACTTTATTGAGATAGGCCGTAATAATTTGCTGCTTGCTCAGGAAGCGCTCAAGGCGCAGAGACAGCAAAATTTCTTTGACCTTGCGGTCATCCGTGCGATCGAGATTTAGAAAGACACGACGCGCAAGCTGCTGGGTGAGGGTACTCCCCCCGGTTTGTACGGATTCATGCAGCGCCTTTTGCTTCACAGCACGCAGCGTTCCCGACAAATCGACACCTTTATGCTCATAAAAATGATTATCTTCAATGGCAATGACTGCGTCAATGACGAGTTGTGGAATCTCCTTAAACGTGACAGGTCTTCGATCTTCTTCTGTCCGAAGTTGTCCGATGGGAGAGCCATCATTGAAATAAGCGAAGCCTGTAATTGCATTCTTATCTACTTCCTGTAGGATCATGGATCTGGAACGCACGGGTTCGCTTTTTACAATAGAAGCAACATAGCCAGCGGCGGCCCCCCCTGCAAATAGTGCCCCCATAAAACCGATGATGATGACCCACTTTATGACACGGCCGAGCCTTCGCATGGTTGTCCTCAAGCGGGAAGGCTTTGGCGCTGATACATTGTTTTTTTCTTCAACCATTAAGTCTTCCTCCTTTATAACAGCCATTATTATAGCATAAAATTACAAAATGAACCCATATGCTAAAAAGCCTGTCTTTTGGTGTCGTTGACTACATAAAAGCAGTGTGTTATAAATAGGTCAAAGTAAATATCGTGAAAAGCAGAGAAAGACTTCAGTAGAAGGCGGATTCACGTTGTACAGAGAGCCGATGGGTGGTGTGAATCGGTAGCGTCCCTCCTTTGAATTACCGTCTGGAGCTGTCTGGATGAATGGAAAGCATTTGCAGGTTTGCGAAGCTACCATAGTAATCCAGTACCGGGTGTAGGCCCGTTATATGAATGAAGTGAAAGAAATGTATGTCTTTGACATGCGTTTCTTTAATTAGGGTGGTAACGCGAGTAGCTCCTTCTCGTCCCTTGGGATGAAAGGGGCTTTTTGGTTTGTCTAATATGTAATATTTTGGATGAAAAATAGGAGGTATACAGGATGAAGTGGGAAGAATTGAAGCCGGAGCAACAGGTAGAGGTCGAGCGACAGCTAGAGGTGATACAGCGGGGTGTGGCGGAAATTGTACCGGAGGATGAGCTGAAGCGTAAGGTAATCAAATCGGTCGTTAGCGGCGAGCCGCTTAAAATTAAGCTGGGTCTTGATCCATCTGCGCCCGACATTCACATCGGACATACGGTTGTTATGCACAAACTGCGCCAGTTCCAGGAATTAGGCCATCAAGTGCAACTGATTATCGGAGATTTTACAGGCAGAATTGGTGATCCGACAGGTAAATCGGAGACTCGTAAGCAACTGACTGAGGAAGATGTACAGCGTAATGCACAAACGTACAAGGAACAAATTTTTAAAATTCTCGATCCTGAAAAAACAAAGGTATTCTACAATTCCGAATGGTTAGGGCCAATGTCTTTTGCTGATGTAGTAACCCTGTCGGCCAAAGTAACGGTTGCCCGTATGTTGGAACGAGATGATTTTACAAAAAGGTACCAAAACGGATTGCCGATCAGCATCCATGAGTTCTTTTACCCGCTGATGCAGGGCATGGATTCCGTGGCTCTCCAAAGCGATATTGAATTGGGGGGGACGGATCAGAAGTTTAATCTGCTGATGGGCAGAACCCTGCAAAAAGAATACGGAGTTGAGCCGCAGGCTACTATTACATTACCATTGCTTGAAGGGCTGGATGGCGTCCAGAAGATGAGCAAAAGTTTGGGGAACTACATTGGTGTTGATGAGGAGCCGAACGAAATATACGGGAAATCCATGTCCGTTCCTGACGAGCTGATGCTGAAATATTTTGAGCTTGCAACGGATATCAACAACGAGGAGCTGGCAGAGCTGGCGAAAGGTGTTAAGGACGGCTCAGTACATCCACGTGATGCCAAAATGAAGCTGGCTGGAACGTTAGTGCGCATGTACCACGGCGAAGAAGCAGAGGAAGCAGCGAAGCAGCATTTTGTGACCGTATTCCAGCAACGTGCGCTGCCTGACGATATTGAAGAGTTCACCTTGACGGCTGATCAGTTAGAAGAAGGTGGCATTCGTGTGATCCAGTTGCTGACTCATCTGGGCTTTGCAGCATCAAATGGTGAAGCCAAGCGCAGTATTCAGCAGGGTTCGGTCAAAATTAACGAAGAGAAATGGACCGATGTGAACGAAGCATACACGCCGAAGGAAGGCGACATTGTGCAGGTAGGTAAACGGAAATTTGCTAAAATCAAGCTTGGATAATGAAAATATATTCAAAAGCAGCACTGAGATTGTATCGATCTCAGCGTTGCTTTTTTTTCTGACAAGTGAAAAGTCATGGTAAACTTAGCACAAATAATCAAACATGTAGGTAAAGAGTTATACATAATGAAAACGTGGGTTGCACAATTTGGGTGTAGGATAGATAACCAAAACAATTACAAGTGCGGGGAAGGATTATATGGACTATTTTAAACGAATTCAGTGTGCGATTGAGTTTATTGAATTGAATCTCCGGGAGGATTTAAAAATTGCCGAGATTGCTTCACAGGCATGTTTTTCAGCTTTTCATTTCCAACGGGTTTTTCAGGCCATTTCGGGTTTTACGGTTCAACAATATATAAGAAGGAGAAGATTGTCCGAGGCGGCTGAACAGCTAAAACAATCCAATCAAAAAGTGTTGGACATTGCTATTGAGTATCAATACAACTCACAAGAAGCTTTTACCCGCGCTTTTGAAAAGAATTTTGGGATCACCCCTGGCAAGTATCGTAACGGTGATATCGAGTTTCCTGCGCAAAGTAAAATCAATTTTCTGGATTACCAAAAAAATACGATGGGGGATTTGGATGTGAATAAGCCGGTGATATTGCAGCTCGAAACAGTTAAAATTGTAGGATATGAATATAAAACAAATCTGAATAATGAGCAGCACTATAAAGAAATCCCAGGGTTTTATGGGCACTTTGGAGCAAATGAATATTTTATGTTTATCCCGAACAAAATTGCACCGGGAATGTCATATGGGGTTGCCTGTCGATTTGAAGACAACGGTGCATTTTCATTTGTGGTGGGCGAGGCAGTTGAAAAAGAGTCAAAAGAACTGGCAGAGGGTTTCATATATATGGAGATTCCAGCAGGGAAGTATGCTGAGTTTGACGCTTCGGGTTCAGATGGACGGGTTCAGAATATACGAGACTTTATCTATGGCACATGGCTTCCTAATTCTAATTTTGAACGGAGGGAGGGGCCTGATTTTGAAATTACGGACGTGATGAATTCCTCCTATCCAGATCACTTGAGTATGAAGGTATACATCCCCATTGAATAAAACCCTCAGGCTCGATGCATAGGAAATATAAAAAAAGCACCCGAATAAATTCGGGTGCTTTTTGGTGCTAATACAAGGATTAGCGGTTGTAGAATTCGACGATTTGTTTTTCATCGATATCTTGGGACAATTCGCCACGCTCAGGCAAACGAATGAATTTACCTTCCAGAGCTGCGTCATTGTACTCCAGGTAAGCTGCCAAGTGGTTGCGGTTTTCCAAAGCTTCTTTAATGGAAGACAGGGAACGACTTCTTTCACGAAGACCGATCACGTCGCCAAGACTTACTTGGTAAGAAGCGATGTCAACTTTTTTACCGTTCACAGTAACGTGACCGTGAGCTACCAATTGACGTGCGCCTGCACGGGAATTAGCAAAGCCAAGACGGAACACAAGGTTGTCCAGGCGGCTTTCCAGCAAGAACATAAAGTTTTCACCAGCGATACCGTGCATGTGTTGAGCTTTGTTGAACAGGGTACGGAATTGTTTTTCACCCAAGCCGTACATGTGACGCAGCTTTTGTTTCTCTTGAAGCTGCATACCGTAGTTGCTGATTTTTCTCCGTTGGTTTGCACCATGTTGTCCCGGAGGGAAAGGGCGTTTCAATTCTTTACCTGTGCCGCTCAGGGAAATACCGAGACGACGGCTCAATTTAAATTTAGGACCAGTGTAACGTGCCATTATAGAGTTAACTCCTTCATAATTAAAATTTGAGTTGGGGCTCTCTTTGCGCTCCAATTTGTTCGGCGCTACCAATTAAGGTAAGACGCACTACTGACAGAAAAGTTCAGCCGCTGTCCTGTCAGCAACAAAAAAGATGAGGGTGACACAAACTGTTACGCCCAAAATTTAAGATCCGCACAGTAGATAGTTCTGCCGTACAGTCTTTTTCATTAATATATACTATATGTAAGAGTGGGTCAATGTCAAGAAAAGAAAAAGAATGAAAACGTCAGAATTTGTCGATAGGGCTTAAGAACTAAAAAAGTGGGACGAATTTCTGAAAAATGGATGCAAATTTCTAGAGTTGAGAGTAAAATAGATCATATTATGAGCTATAGTGGTGTATAGCCGCTGTCTTGGTACAGCTAATTTTGCTGTGAAGGAGCGCCTTAATATGTCGGAATTTTCAACAACGGATCAGCAAATGCTTGACAGTAAAACAGTCCAGGCTGGCGGTGCTCCGCTGTTTGATGATAAAGGATATACGTCTTTTGCCTGGCTCCAGAACATGGATATGACACCCTATGATTTCCCCTATATTAACCAGCTGCTTGTCCAAGGATATCGGAGTTGGTTACAGCAGAGCAATGGTATATCCTGGATTAACGAAGAATATACTGCTGTTTTTAATTTTATAGGTGTTCGTGTTGCTGGTAGGGAAGAAGATGATGACGAGGATTTGGATTTGGTCGAACGTTGTTGCATATCTAGAGAGATGGAAGTGAGTCAGCGCAAACTTCGTGATGGAAGCCTTGCGTTTGTGTATATGGTTCCCATACTATGCCGTAATTACAAGAGGGAGCCCTTTGCCGCTCTTCGTTTTACACGGCCTGCTCAACATTCTGTCTCAAATCAGGACACATTGTTAGCAGCTGCTTTACATTTTAAATCCTGCTTTTACTCGAAGTTTGAGTATATATTTATGGAAGATATCCTTGGGATGCAGAATCGAAGCGATCGTGAAGGTAGACGCCGTTCTATTTTATTTCAGATTGTAAAACGGATGCATGACAAAATTGACGTGGAAGGCGTGCTGGATGAGGTATTCGGGAGCATCGCCTATTTGTTTCCCCATGTAGATATCACCTTGTATATGAGTCAGGATCGACACAGTCGCAATCCGCAGGTCAAACCTTTGCTGCTGCATGAACGGGACGAAGATGTATGCGTCCGTGCATTTATGAAAGGGCAAATGGCTGTGAATGAGCCTGTCGGTACACAAGATGAAATGACTGAAATCGGCATCCCATTACGTGGCAAGCAGGGTGTATACGGTGTTTTCCATATGATCCTTCCATCGGGTGCGGATAGTATGAAAAAAGTGGATGTAGAGCTGATTGCCATGATGGCGGATACGGCTGGCACTGCATTTGAAAATGCGAAGCTGCTTGAGCAGTCTAATGTACTTATTCATGAATTGCGTCTCATTAATGAACTGGTTCAGCGCTTGAATCAGAGCCTGAAGTTAAATGAAATATTTGAATTTGCCGTGCAGGAGTTATTAAAAATGTTCATGGCTGACTTTTGTTGTATTGTACAGCTTGATCAGGATGGAAGCTGTTTTAAGGTCATGTCGAGTAATGTGGAAAGCTTAAAATTAGAAAGTTACCCTCATGAAGAGGGATTTGCTGGACTGATACGCAAAACAGGAGAACCAGTGATTGTGTCGGACTATAGAAAGGATGGGAAGATAACCTCTCATTTTATGGATGCGACGGACTCCCAGTCTTTGATGGCTGTACCTATGAAGACCAGCGGTACTCCTAGAGGGGTTATACTATTGTCCAGCAAGCTTCCACACTTTTTCTCTTATGATAATTACAAAATGCTGCAAATGCTAGCCCCTCACATCGGGTTGGCGGTAACCAATGCTATGCTGCACGCTGAGGTGCGACGTTTGGCTAATATGGATATGTTAACAGGTCTGTATGTACGTCATTATGTGGACCAAATCATTCAGCAACATCAGGAAAAGGATTTCTGTGGATCTCTTATTTTGGTAGATATTGATCAATTCAAACAGGTGAACGATACGTATGGGCATCAGACGGGTGACGAAATTCTGAAAAGCGTCAGCAATATCGTTCGTTCGGCGACTCGCGATGAGGATGTATGTGCCAGATGGGGCGGCGAGGAGCTTGCCATTTATTTACCGCAGCTGGGGGTACAGCAGGCGCTCGGATATGCAGAAAAAATACGTTACCGTGTACAGCATGAAACCGAGCCTCAGGTGACTGTTTCTTGCGGGATTGCTGAATGGAACTGGCTGGACGAGCAGATCAGTATTGAATCTTTATTTTATAGCGCTGATATGGCCTTGTACGAAGCGAAAAATGAAGGACGCAATCGAATAGTTGTTGATCATGTAGCCAATGTGTAGAGAATATTCCTTAGGGAGTGTTCTCTTTTTGTCTTGCATAACCCATTGCAGACAGGTAATCCTAAACGTAGCTTTATCGTGTGTATGTTTGAACTATAGGGAAAACACGATAAAGTGAACCAGGTAGCATAACTGCCTTGAAGCAGGATTATTGCTCATGAGTACAGTTATGTTCAGGATAGGATGGATGATGGGATGCATTGGAGAAAGCAATGGGTGATGCAGGTTTGTGGTGTGTTCCTTGTGATAGGTGTGTTAAGTGGTTGTGCACTGGATCGACAATATACTCCTGAGCAGATTTTTAAGAGATCTGTTGCAGGAATGGCTGGCAAAGAGATGGTAACGTTTACTGGACGGACTGCAATTAGAGCTGACAGTGGTCTGCCAACGAATAAGCAGTTTGAATATCGCGGTAGGCTAAGAAATCACGATGAATTGATCATGCATTGGGGCTCTACAGAAGCTTTTCGTAAGCAAGGTGGCTACGTAGCCCTGCAACAAGGTAAGTCCGAGCATGATGTTACACAAGAACATTTTCTTCGTCAGAGTGGAAAATGGGTTGCGCTGACATCCGGTTATCCCCCTCTGGGTGGAAATGGTATGTTAAATCGCTTCAATCCGATTCAGGAGCTTGAGGAATTAAATACACTGAATAAGAGCATTCGTATGGAAACGGGAGCTGCCCGGGGAACTTGGATGTTGAGGATTGAACCGGAATCTGCTTCGGCAAAGCGCTGGTTGAAAGATCGTTTAATAAAAGAAATGAATACGTTAAACCCTCAAATCGGGATATTAAAAACGCAGCATACAGGAACGAATCGAGAACTGCAAAAGAAGCTGACTCAAGTATGGTCACAAAGTTGTGAGGATATGAGCAACCAGTTGGAGCAATCCATTGTGCGTACTGTGTATCATCTGACCATAGATCGCCAAACAGGTTTACCCTTAAAGCTTTCATCGGAATGCAGGATTTCCCGACAGGGAGTGAATGAAGAGCTGCATCAAGAGGCTTTGATAACCAGAGTTACTTTTGAGGACTACAAGTAACGGAGCGGGCGTGATACAATGAATTTTGAATTAACCATTGTTCAAAAAGAATGAAATAGAGAAGGAGAGACACTACATGAAAGATCCTAGAATACTTAAGCTGGCGGAAAATTTGGTAGGTTACTCTGTTGAGGTGCAGCCTGGAGAAAATGTATTGATCGAAATGATTGGTACAGAGCGTGACTTGCTTAACGCCATCATTCATGAAGTTGGTAAAAAAGGTGGAAATGTTTTTGTACAACTTACAGACCGTAAGGTACAGAGCGCCATGCTTCGTCACGCGACAAAGGAAATGCTGGAGACCTGGGCTGAGATTGACCTTAACCGGATGAAGCAAATGCACTGCTACATCGGAATTCGTGCAGGGGAAAATGTAAATGATCTGTCAGATGTGCCGGAAGATAAAATGAAAATGTATAATTCCATTTATCAGCATGCGGTACATAGCGAACAACGGGTGAAACACACCAAATGGGTAGTGCTGCGTTATCCGAATGACAGCATGGCTCAATTGGCGAATATCAGCACAGAAGCATTCGAAGATTTTTATTTCGATGTGTGTAATCTGGATTATGCAAAAATGGACAAAGCTCAAGATGCATTGGCAGACCTGATGAATCGGACGGACAAGGTACGGATCAGCGGACCGGGTACGGATTTGAATTTCTCTATTAAGCAAATCGGAGCTATCAAGTGTTCAGGTCAATGCAATATCCCGGATGGCGAAGTATACAGCGCACCTGTACGTGATTCCGTTAACGGAACTATCAGCTACAATGCACAAACCCTATATAATGGTATTACTTTTGAAAATGTTAAATTCCGTTTTGAAAATGGTAAGATCGTGGAAGCGACGAGTAACGATACGAAGCGGCTGAATGATATTCTTGATTCTGACGAGGGAGCACGTTATATTGGCGAGTTTGCCATCGGGTTTAATCCGCACATTTTACATCCAATGAAGGATATTTTGTTTGACGAGAAAATCGCTGGCAGCTTGCATTTTACACCAGGTCAAGCTTATGAAACAGCGGATAACGGTAATCGTTCATCCATCCACTGGGATTTGGTGTTGATTCAGCGTCCAGAATACGGCGGTGGTGAAATTTATTTTGACGATGTTTTGATTCGTAAAGACGGCATCTTTGTACTGCCTGAGCTGGAGCCATTAAACCCTGAAAATTTAAAATAACGATATCCGTTCTTGCTGAGAAAGCGATTTCAATGTATTATTATGGATGAGTAACGATACATGACAATTCAGTAAAGCGAGGGATCTCTATGTCCAATAATAACGCGGCTGTTGTTGAAATTGCACAGACGGCGAGCAAGTTCACCTCTTCCATCGTCCTTCATTCCGAAAATAAGTATATTGATGTGAAAAGTATACTGGGCTTGTTTACGACCCTAGTCAGCAGCCATAGCTATGAACTACACGTTCATGGACCAGATGCGGAGGAAGCTAAGAAAGCGATCATCGAGGTGTTCGAGAAGCACGGACTTCATATTTCAGTAGCCAGCTAACTTTATTCTTGAAGCAAAAGCATCCCTACCTGTAACTGTAGGGATGCTTTTTTTGTCAGGTTCTTGTATTAGCCTGCAATTTGGTCTAATATTAAGGATAGGACGTCTTGTGCGACATTGAGACATAGGGGGGAAGAATCCATGACTTCATCTGATTTGCAGGAACAATTGAATATCAAGGCTATTAATCTGCTTCAGGAAGATGCAGATAAAATAAAGAAGCTTATTGAAGTACAGATGGAGAATCTGGCAACCCGTTATTGCCCTCTCTATGAGGAAGTGCTGGATACTCAGATGTACGGATTTTCCAAGGAAGTGGATTTTGCGGTTCGCGCTGGACTTCTTCCGGAAATGGTAGGTAAACAGCTGGTCAGTGAGCTGGAACGCAATCTGGCTATTCTATATGAGGCCATGAATAATAAGGCCAATTAGGAAGACGGTTGAATTGATGAGAGCATGCGTAGTTTGAGAGCATGCTTTTTTTGATGCCTTTTTTAAAAAAATGTTCTTTTAGGATGGTGAAAGCGCATCGCCCTTCCACCATCCTAATGCACATTTTAAAACCTTAAAAGCTACACAAGGAAGAAGGATACACCTAACAATACATACACTACCAGTAGCATGAGTCCCTCATACCAGTTGGTTGAGCCGTCCTGGGTGATGGATTTGGCGATAAATACAGCGACAGCAATGGCGACCAGCTCAATTGTGGTGAAAACAATATTCATCGTGTTTCCCATAAAGTAACTGATAAAAATCAGCACAGGGGCAACAAATAGTGCAATTTGCAAACTGCTGCCGATAGCTATTTCGACAGATGCACCGATTTTGTTCTTCATCGCCAGTAAAATAGCAGCGCTGTGTTCGGCTGCATTACCAATAATAGCGACGAGGAAGGCACCTACAAACAATTCGCTGAGCCCAAATTGGGTCGTAAATACCTCCAGTGTACCTACCAGCCATTCGCTGACAAAAGCGACCATGACAGTAGCGAGTACCAAATAGGCAATGGATTTGTTTCTGGACCACACAGGGGCATGCTCATGTGGCAATTCTTCATCTTTTTGTTCGGTCACATCAGCTAAATAGTCCTTATGCGTAATCATAGAAAAAATAAGCCACGCAATATACGCGACAATGAGCGTGCCTGCGACAATGAGGCTGAGCGTATCTGATTCGTTATCCGTGATAACGTGTGTGTTCAGAAAGACAGCTGGAACGAACAAGGCAATAACAGCCACAATCATCAGAGAACCACTTAATCCAGCCAGCGATATATTGAAATTTTGCACTTTGTACTTTAAACCGCCAGCGAACAGACTTGCTCCGAGCACCAGCAGCAGATTACCGATGATGGAACCGGTAAGACTGGCCTTTACCATATCGTAAAGACCTTCTTTAACAAGAAAGATGGCGATGATCAGTTCGGCTGCGTTACCAAAGGTGGCATTTAAGAATCCGCCTAAACGTTGGCCAGCATAATGCGCGACACTTTCGGTCGCCCTGCCGAGAAAACCGGCTACGAATACAACAGAAATTGCGCAAATGACAAATTGGGCTATAGCGTTCCAATGCGTGTAATGAGCGACTGCGCTAAGAGCAAATGTCACTATAAGCAAAGCGGGAGATAACCATTTTTTCAATGAAGAGCACCTCGATATCAATAGATGTGTACAAGTTTGGTGAAAGCTGTCACTTGTATGGATTTTCTAAATTAATATACCCAAAATGATATAGGTTGTAAACGAAAGTTGTTTTTCATACGTAGGGTTTGCATTTGGAGTGGCTGAGGCTTTACAATACAAATAAAGGATGGATGAAGGGGGACATAGGTCATGGCAGAGCAAATTCAACAACTGGAAGCAGGAAACATCAAGATTTCCAACGATGTCGTAGGTAAAATTGCCGGGATGGCCGCATTAGAGACACCGGGCATTGCTGCAATGTCAGGCGGTTTATCGGAAGGCTGGGCCAAAAGGCTGAGCGGTAAAAATGTGCAAAAAGGCGTATCAGTGGAGGTTGGACAGCTGGAAGCTGCCATTGATCTACGTATTATCGTGCTCTACGAAACACCTATTCATGAGGTGTCCCGAATTCTTCAGCAAAATGTGCGAGAAGCCGTCGAAAGTATGACGGGTTTGCGGGTCGTGGAAGTGAACGTAAAAGTGGAAGGTGTCGCGTTCAAGGACGACGCAGTGTAAAAGAATCAGGAACCGATAAATTGACGTTTTTCACCAATTGTATACATGCCGGGAATTCCGTGGGATAACCCGAATAAAAACACGAAAACTGGTGGTTATAGAATCGCCAGTTTTCGTTTTGTGAGTCAACAGTATAGCCATTTTTGCAGAGGATTCCCGTATTTTTATACATAACCAAAAGAACTTCCAAAGCCACCGTTGTAAGTGGTCCATGGAAGTTCTTTTTTTAACGAAAACGGTTGGTTCTACGCGTTTGAAAGCGATTGGGTACTTCATTACGGACAGCTACCCCTGTGGTGCGTTCCTGCACCGCTTGTTTGGTGTTCTCACGAGAAATACTGAGCATAATGCCCATGGAAAACATCATGACAAGTAGGGAGGAGCCACCAAAGCTGATAAATGGAAGCGTTACGCCAGTGATTGGAATCGTTTGGGTTACACCGCCGATATTAATGAAGGCCTGAATAGCGATCAAACCCATGATGCCAGTGCCTACCAACGTTCCGAACGGATCATGGCAACGCAGAGCAATGATCATGCCTCGCCAAATGAAATACAAATATAGCATCAGGAATATGGCTGTTCCGACAAATCCGAATTCTTCACCAATTACAGAAAAGATAAAATCATTAAATGAATTAGGAAGATAGTGAAGCTTGATAATACCTTTACCAAATCCTGCCCCGTTTAAACCGCCTTCACCTATAGCTTGCAAGGACTGTACCAGATTGTATCCTGTTCCTTGTCTATATTTCTCGGGATTAAGAAAGGCTTGAAAGCGTCCGATTTTATAATCTTGCTTGGCAGCAGCTTGTCCATCTGTGGTTCCAGAATCTCCTCCAAACAACGACCCAATGCCAAATACGATGGAAGCGCCTAGCACGAGCAGAACAATTGATGCTGTAATATGCTTGACACTGGCTCCACCGGCATAAATAATCAGACCACTGGTAGCAACCAAAATGAAGCAGGAGCCTAAATCAGGTTGAAGCATGATGAGTCCTGCAACACAGCCTACAATGACTGTTACAGGTATGTAGCCAGTCCGCAGATCTCTAAAGCGATCTCCTTTTTTGACGATTAGTGCGGATAAGTAAAGAATGATGGAAATTTTTGCAAGCTCCGTTGGTTGGAAGCCAACACTACCAAACCTG
The DNA here is from genome assembly GCF_038005565.1 of Paenibacillus sp. FSL R10-2748. NCBI lineage: Bacteria > Bacillati > Bacillota > Bacilli > Caryophanales > Paenibacillaceae > Paenibacillus > Paenibacillus sp. FSL R10-2748. The sequence continues at coordinate 623,442 of NZ_JBBOTK010000002.1, read as the reverse complement.
AGCCAGCTTTTTGCGCCGTTAAGTGAGCCTGTAAAAAGAACGATGATTAGCAGTAATATAGTTATGAAAAATAAAGGTACAAAAAGCTTTTTATATTTTTCCATCTTAATATTCATAGCTACCAACATAATAAAAAGTCCAAGTACAGCAAAAGCAGATTGGCGCTTCACAAAATATAAAGAGTCAAAATTGTATTCTTTATTCAGCAGAGCTACGCTGGAGCTGGAGCTAAATACCATAATTACACCGAATCCAACCAATAACAAAGTGAGGATCAGCAATTGAAAATCCGGTGTGCCTCTTCTTCGAGTCTCCGGCTTCGTATTTCTCATATCAGCTTCCCCCGGTATTCGCCACAAGGTATATTCCTCGCAGACGGTTATCATTTTATCGTTTATCCATTTTATCATATTATGTTTGTTGGGCTTCTGCAACCTCCCTGAAGCAACAGATATCGCAACAATTCCATATCTGCTACAATAGGATGAAAATGAAGACTTGAGAGCAGCGGTGCATACGTGGTGACGCTGCATGATTAATTCGGGAACTTGCCCGGTGCTTTAAAAGGAGAGGTGGAGCAGAATTGACACAACATGCGATAGATAAGATCTGGTTTGATCGTTTGCAAGAAAACATGGTGGAGTGGCGTAGACATTTACATAAGAATCCCGAAATTTCCTTTCAAGAAAGCAAAACCGCAGCTTTTGTGGCGGATAAGTTGGAGAGTTGGGGAATCGAGATTCGCCGTCAGGTAGGGGGACACGGTGTTGTAGGCACCATTCGTGGTGCTAAACCTGGGCCTGTCGTCTTGCTGCGCGCCGATATGGATGCTCTTCCTATTCAGGATGAAAAGGAATGTGAATATCGCTCCAGCGTGGACGGAGCCATGCATGCTTGCGGCCATGACGGACATACATCCGCGTTGCTTGGAACGGCTTACTATTTCAGTCTGAATCGGGACGAGCTGCAAGGAGAAATTCGGTTGTTGTTCCAACCTGCGGAGGAATTGCTGCCTGGCGGAGCGGTCAGTGTAATAAAGGATGGTATATTGGAAGGTGTGGATGTCATTTATGGCATCCATTTATGGACACCTTTTCCGGTCGGGACGGCCGCGAGTTGCGCAGGGCCGTTGATGGCGGCGGCAGACGATTTTTATATTGAAATCACAGGTAAGGGTGGGCATGGTGGGATGCCCCAGTCCACTAATGATAGTGTCGTGGCGGGTTCAGCTCTTGTTATGCAACTGCAAAGTGTTGTAAGCCGTTCAGTCGACCCATTACGACCTGCCGTGCTGACGGTGGGAACCATCCAAGGGGGCTCTGCGCAAAATGTGATCGCAGAAACGTGTCGCTTGAGTGGAACGATTCGTACGTTTGATGAGGAGACACGAACGGTAATGAAGGAGCGACTGCATGAGGTGACGGAGCTTACAGCCGCAACATACGGTACAACAGCACAGGTTCGCTATATTATGGGGTACCCACCAGTTGTCAATGACACACATGAAGCATCTCGTTTCTTTAATGAAGCAAAATCTGTTTTCGGCGAGGAGAATGTGCAGAAAGCGTCGAAGCTGATGCCTGCTGAAGATTTTGCGTATTATTTGGAACGTGTGCCAGGTTGCTTCATGTTCGTAGGAGCGGGTAACCCAGTTAAAGGAGCAGTTTATCCACACCATCATCCAAAATTTGATTTTGATGAGGATGCTATGATTAACGCGGTTCGTTTGTTTATTGCGATGTCTACGGGATACGCTGCGGAACGAAACGCAGGGGCAATTATGGGCTAAAATGAGTTGAATTGGGAACGGTTCAATCTGGAGTATGAGGTTAATGAAATGGGGTACCCTACTGTTGAAAAGGAGGGAGTACCCATGAAAAAGGTTCAGGAAGTTATGACTAAAAAATGCGTAACGGTTACCCCGCAGGACAATATTTATGAAATTGCGGTCAAAATGAAGGACAATGATACTGGTTTTATTCCGGTTGTGGAAAGCGAAGGCAGTGATAAGTTGATCGGTGTAGTAACGGACCGTGATCTTGTCGTTCGCGGTTATGCGGCTAAAAATTCGGGTTCGGGTTCGGTCGATACCGTCATGACGACAGGTATTCGTACAGCCAGTGCGGACATGTCGGTGGACCAAGCAGCTGAACTGATGGCAGAACAGCAAATCCGTCGTTTGCCCGTAACGGAAGGAGACCGTCTGATCGGGATTGTCTCGATCGGGGATTTGGCTGTTCGTAATATTTTTGCAGACAACGCTGGAGAGGCGCTTAGTCATATTTCCGAGCAGGTCCACTAGAAGAATAATTAAGGTAGCATTAGTTTGGGGAGATCTTTACCCCGAGCTTCTAATCAGGAGTTCAACCCGAATATGGGTTGGGCTCCTTGCTATTCTGGTTGATATGCCAATAAACGGATAAGCTATTTATTATATAAGTTTAAAATGATGTATTGTTAGATTATCAGGAGGTAGTTATGAATCCAGATCATCCTTGTATTGTACAACGTGATTTTACCGTTCTGCTGGAGATGGACTTGCCCGGTTCAGAATGGGCTCGTTCACAGTTGCAGATTTATGCGGAGCTGGTTAAAAGCCCGTCCGCTTTTCATACATACCACATCACTCCATTGACTTTGTGGAACGCAGCTGCCCTCGGATGGAGTGCTGAGGACATTCAAAATAGTTTGCACTCCATGTCCCGTTGGGATATTCCACGTGATTTGTTGAAGGATATTGAACAGCTCGTTTCTCGTTATGGGACGTTGACGCTTTCACGGGAGGGTACGGAAGAAGAGCGAACTTATAGCACAGATATGATTGGCGCATACCGTGCTGAGCATGAGCCAGACGGAGGTATAAAGACAGGGAAAGCCAACAGCTATACAATGGGTGATCGCTTGATCTTGGCAGCAGAGACCCCCGCTTTACTGGGTGAGCTACTGACCAAGCAAGAGCTTAAACAGCTTGGTTTACTTCGACTTGATGAGGTAAGCGCGTCGGTCCCGCCCGAAAATCGGGGCTTGCTCAAGCAGGAATTAACGCGCTTGGGATATCCCGTTGTGGATACGGCAGGCTATCTTGAAGGGAATCAGCTTAATTTTACCTTGGGAAAGGGACAAACAAAGTTGCAGCTTCGTGATTATCAAGTAAAGGCCGCTGATGCATTTGAAGGGGCGGACGGCTTAGGGGGTAGTGGTGTACTGGTACTTCCATGCGGAGCCGGAAAAACAGTGATAGGTATGGCGGTAATGAATCGGTTTCAGTGCGAGGTGCTTATTCTAACATCTAATACTACTTCTGTACGGCAATGGGTAGAAGAGTTAAAACGAAAGACGGATATTCCTGCCGATTCCATCGGGGAATATAGTGGTCAGAAAAAAGAGGTACGTCCGATTACGGTGGCGACCTACCAAATATTGACACACCGTCGCACCAAAGATGGGGATTTTGAGCATATGAAACTGCTGAGTGAGCGGAAGTGGGGACTCATTATATATGATGAGGTTCATTTGCTGCCCGCGCCAGTATTCCGGGCGACGGCTGACATTCAGGCTACCCGTCGTTTGGGGTTAACAGCCACGCTGGTTCGAGAAGATGGTTGTGAACGCGATGTGTTCTCTTTAATTGGACCCAAACGGTATGATATGCCGTGGAAGGAACTGGAGCGACAGGGCTGGATCGCTCAGGTCGATTGTGTGGAGCTACGGCTTCCAATGACAGCTGAACTTTTGGAGCGCAGTATGCGTGCCGAGAGTAGACAGCAGTATCGAATTGCAGCCGAAAATCCGGTTAAACTGGAGGCGGTACGTAGCCTGATGCAGCAGCACAGCGGCTTGCCCACGCTTATTATTGGTCAATATTTGGACCAATTGCGTATATTGGCTCAGGAGCTCGGTGTCCCACTGATTACGGGTTCAATGAGCCAGACGGAGCGGGTGCGTTGGTTTGATGCGTTCCGCAAGGGTACAATTCGGACCCTATTGGTATCCAAGGTTGCAAACTTTGCGGTGGATCTGCCGGATGCGGCAGTAGCCATAGAGGTATCGGGTAGCTTTGGCTCTCGTCAGGAAGAAGCGCAGCGACTGGGCCGCATTTTGCGACCAAAGTCGGGCGAGAATAAAGCTTATTTTTATGCGCTAGTGACGGAGAATAGCAAGGAGACGGATTTTGCAGCTCGTCGTCAGCTGTTTCTGATCGAGCAAGGCTATGAATATGCGGTTCGCAGATTTAGTGTGACAGAGGCTATCGTAGGCCGGGATGATAAGCCTGGAGATCGTGGAAAGAAAAAGGAGGCCTAATCAAGAATGGGCGTAACGAACACGCAAGACAGCTGGAATGAGCTTTCATCAGATGAGCTGCTGGTGCTTAGACAATGCTTTATCCGGTACGCGGGACAGCCCATGAAGGAAGAAGAACCTATACAGCTTACCCGGGGAGCGTTAAGCGGAGTCGAAACGAAACTGGCACTGCGTGGATTACGTGCCCGGGGCTGGCTGAAGGCTGTTACCAAATCGTGGGGCGAACGAATTTTATATATTCCGGTTCATCGGCTACCGGATCTGTACGATATGTTGTTAGAGCAAAATCCAATGAACATGATGCATTCGGATCATCCGATAATGGTACATGAATCAATGACAGGCCTGGAGTCGGAATTACTGCATGCGTTGTCACGTATTGCGGTACAGGGCGTTCCTTTGACGGCCAAAGGAACCATACATAAGCGGTCATTGCAAAAATTGAATGAACTGACCCCCTTTCGCCCAGAGGACCTGATAGGTCTTGGGTTGCATTATGCGCATGCAGAGCTGTATCCAGTGCAAACGGTGGTAATGATGGATTTGCTACTCAGTTTGGGTCTGTTAGTGAAAGAAACTGTGTCTTTTCGCGTTCAGGAAACGGAACTGGAGACTTGGATTCGTTTGTCTGCTTGGCAAATGCGCAAGCATATTTTTGCTACACTCATGGAAAGATACGGCAAGGCCGAAGCGTCTATGCAGCATTTTCGCTATATGCTGTGTGCCGTCTCCCAGTATGTAGGATCAGAAGGGTGGATATCTATCCAGTGTCTGCTGCAATGGATGCTTCAGGTAGGTCTAATCCAGCAGGAGAGTACGAACGGAGCTGATTCCAAGAACGGTGCCCTTTTAGACTTTGTTCCTACAATCTCAAATCCGGAAGGGTTTGCGGGAGAAACGGTATCTGATTTTAATTTCAATGGACCTTTCATGGAGGAATTGAAGGGTTGGCTGAAGGCCCTGACTGCTTTTGGAATGGGCGATTGGGGCCAGACTGCATTGGGCGAACTGTGTTTTCGCTGGGATGTATCTGTGATAGATATGCTTCGTCCCAATAATTACGAGGATACACATCAAGAACAAGGTACTTTTTATGTACAACCTGATTTTGAAATATTGGTTCCACCAGATGTGGCATATGATGTGCGCTGGCGACTGGAATGCTGCTGTGAACGTGTGACAGGAGATCGGATGGTAGTATACCGGATCACCAGAGAAAGTGTTACAGAGGCAATCGAGTTAGGAATGGAAGCCAAAGCAATTCCTGCTCTTCTGGACAAGTTCAGCCGGACAGGTGTGCCTGATCATGTACGTATGGCGGTAGAACAGTGGGCAGGCGATGTCGGACGGACGGCTTTTGCAACGGTAACACTTTTGCGATGTGGCACACAGGAGGATGCAGACATGGTTGCACGCCATCCCGCGCTGGAAGGATTGCTGGAACGGCTCGGTGACAGGGACTTTATTATTCCGGCGAGCTCTGCTGTCAAAATACGAAAAACGCTTGCTGCAATTGGATTAGGTCCACGTCGTGAACTGGAAGGTGTGGATCCGACTCATCATTATCCATTGATTTTGGAACCAGAGAACATAAGTTCAGGCAGCCCCAACAGTGAAATGGAGTCCGACCCTACTCAAGCCCGTTCTATATTTTCCCAAGAGGGAAGAGCAGGTTTTGTTTATACTGGGCGCACGCTGCATTTTTACGAACAAGAGCACACGCTGCCTGATCCGTCTGACTATTTTCCAGAAAGATCTACAGTCCCCTCCTCATGGACAAAAGAATGGAGGAGTTACCATACTTCCACTGCCCGGCAGTTGATCGAGCAAGCGATTCGTTGGCAGGCTGCTGTGGGACTGCGAATCGGTGGGAAAGAGGTTAAATGGATACCGGAGGCGGTGGTTCCCGGTGCACCATGGAGTGTCACAGGCTGGTACGCCTCAGGAATGGATGACGAAGCACCTTCTCCTGCGACTTTACAGCCAAGTGAATGGTCAGACATGCGGCTGCTGGTTCCTTTTACATAGTAGAGCCAGGAAGTGCATGAAACTCCTTCTTCTCAAAAGAAGGATGTGGTATGATAAATGAGTCTACTTTTACAGGGTAGAACTTTATATAAAGTGAGATGAACATTCATGAGCGTAGCCGAATTGAACACGGTCAATATGGCAGAAGTGCTTATTAACGCCTATGAATTGGGCGATATGGTCAACCGATCCTTTGAAGTATCGGATTATTTATATTGGAAACAGCGTGTGGAATTGAACCCGTCTATTCAGGCGTGTGTACGCAAGCTGGATGCCAAAAAGGAGCTATTCGCGGAAACGGAGCGTTTTGGGCATTTTCATCCGAACTATCATGAAGCGAAGGATGCAGTGCAGGTCGTTGAGCTGGAACTGGAACAATTCGTGGATGTTAAGGAGTTCAAACGAGCCGAAAAGGCGCTGGATGATATGCTTCATGCCATGTCTGAAACGATTGCATATTCCGTGTCCGAGACCATTAAGGTGCCGAGCAATGATCCGAATGTGAAAAAGGGCGGATGTGGCAGCGGAGGGAAATGCTCCTGTGGATAGGTCATAGGAATGATACCGAGTGGAGGGGAGATGAAGCGAATGTTTGCCGAGCGGACAGGGTACATCATTTGGGTAAGCGATATCAAGGCTGCCCGCAATCTGGAGAAATACGGAAATGTCCACTTTATTTCAAAGCGTATGCATTATGTAGTTATATATATGAATGCGGATCGGGCAGAAGATACCGTTAAAAATATTCGCAGACTTTCCTATGTGCGTAAGGTCGAGCGCTCTTTTCGAAATGAGATTAGGACGGAGTACAACGACGATAAGGAAAAGATGAAAGAATATGAAATATAAGCTTCTAATGTCTATAAATTGTAAAATATTCTTAAAAGGTCAGCCTACGGGCTGGCTTTTTTTTGTAAAGCCAGGACTTTTGCATAATGGTCTTAATGCTGTTAGACCTAAAAAATCTTTAAAAATCACCCATAAACTTCAATTTTGTAACTTGTAGTCCCGGGTCTGTTGAGGTAACATATGAATATATTGGTAGATATAAAGACCTATCTGGTGGGGAGAGTGATCCCGTGCGTGACAAAGCAATGCAGCGATGGAGTACATACGAACCGTTCTACGTGGAGATGGGCGATAAAAAAGTCGCCGATATCGTGATTACAAATCATGCGAAAACTCGCTACTTAGATCGGATAGAGCAGAAACAGTCCGAGACGAATCATATCGCCGCCTGGCTTTGGGAATGCCTGAAGCAAAACAGGATGGAGTCCTACTATCATAACGAAGAGGATGTATATTTAATTGATGGTGATCTGGTCGTCGTGGCCGAATTTGGAGAGTTGCCCGGCGAGATGGATATTGCGGGGAATCCGCTGCACAAGATGATTGTCATTACCTTTTTGGGCCGGATGTCGGAGACCATTGAATTAAGGGATTTGAAGTCATACTATTCATGGCTACGCCATTCGCGGCGCATGACACTGATGAAAAGCACTCGTAAGCAAAAATAGACGGTGATTGGGCGGTCGGCCCTAGGCGAAAAAATCTCCGAACTTATGATTACCGTCAACTTTGAGTAGAAAGTATGCAGTTATTAGCTGCATGCTTTTTTTATTTCCGTCAATATAACTCTCCAATTCGGTAAGTTTACTTGGAAATACTTCGACAGATGTTTTTCTTATGTTAAAATAGGGAGATCAGAGGGGAGAGGGCTGTCAGTATGAACTTTCATCAGTTGCACATTTTTTATACCGTAGCGGAGCGCGGAAGCTTCTCGGCGGCGGCACAAGCGCTGCATATGACACAACCTGCGGTGACGATGCAAATTCAGTCTTTAGAAGATTATTTCGGCACGAAGCTGCTGCAACGTTCGACTAAAAAAATCGAGCTTTCAGAGGCGGGAGCGACACTATTGCCTTTTGCGAAAAAAAGCATGCAACTGATCAGGGAAGCTGACGAGGCGATGTCTGCTTTTACTCACATGCTGGAGGGAAGATTGCATATTGGCGCCAGCCTAACGATTGGTGAGTATATTGTACCAAGAATGTTGGGGCCGTTTGGCCAGGAATACCCTCATATACGTATGGCGATGAATGTGATGAATACGACTCAAATTATGGATGATATACTAAAACATCAGTTGAATTTAGGACTGATTGAGGCCCCAGTCCAGCATCCAGATATCGTGGTGGAACCTGTGATGCAGGACGAACTGAAACTGATTGTGCCTTCAGGACATGCGCTGGCCAAGGCTAAAAAAGTGGTTCTGGAAGATGTGTTTAAGCATCCTTTTGTAGCCAGAGAAAAGGGATCTGGTACACGTCAAGTGATAGAAGATGAGCTGAAAAGTCGTGGTGTGGATGCCTCCCGACTTGGTATTGTAATGGAGATGGGGAGCACTGGAGCGGTCAAATCGGCGGTAGAGGCTGGACTGGGTATTACCATGCTATCACCTTCTTCGGTGAAGCATGAAGTTGCGCTCGGATTGTTGAAAATTGTAAACATTTCAGATATCACGTTCAAACGAGAATTTTATGCAATTCATTTGAAGTCGGCGTTGTTGCCGATTCCGGTAGTAACCTTCCTGTCTTACTTGCGTCGTCATGATCAGGGAACGGACGTGCAGAGGGACTCGCAGGACGAGCTTGCAAAGCTGAAAGAGAAGGAGGATGCATAATGAAGGAGCAGATTAGCGTAAAACGATATGATTTACATACACACACCCTAGCATCTGACGGTATGCAGCCACCTGTAGATAATGTGCGCTGGGCCAAGGAAAAAGGACTGGCAGGTGTGGCCATTACAGATCATGATACGGTAGCTGGCTTGGAAGAAGCTCTGGAGGAGGGAAAACGCATAGGAATTACTGTGGTGCCAGGAGTGGAAATTAGTACTCGAGCTGGCGGTAAGGATATTCATATACTGGGTTATTTTATGGATTACCGCAATAAAGTGTTTTTGGAGCGGTTGGAAAAGCTTCGCCAGGCGCGGGATACCCGTAATGATTTGATTTTAAGTCAATTGCGTAGTCTGGGCGTGGAAATCACACTGGATGAAGTGGTGGCTACGATGGGCAGACCGCTGGCACCAGATGAAAGCATTGGACGTCCGCATATGGCGGATACGCTGGTTCAAAAGGGATATGCGAAGGATATGCGAGACGCGTTTGACCGTTACTTGGCGGAAGGAGCGCCCGGATATGTGTCTGTACCCCGTGTAGAGCCTGCGGAGGCCATAAACTGGATTCGTGAAGCAGGAGGGGTACCTGTGGTGGCCCACCCTGGCTTGTACGGAAATGATGAGCTGGTTCGCTCAATTATAGAGGAGGCGAAGCCTGTGGGCTTGGAGGTGCGACATTCGGACCATGATGCTGAGGCTGAGAGCCGATATACTGCGATGGCGGCGCAGTATGGGCTTATTGCAACTGGCGGCTCGGATTTTCACGGTGCACGCCAAGGTGTTGTTTTCCACGGTGATCTGGGTAGCCGTAGTGTGGAAGGTCAGGTTGTCGAGGAATTGAGGAAGGCTGCTGTTGGACAAAAGTAAATAAAAAGCCCCTTGCCTTATGCATGGAACACAAGAAGTGTACCGTGCAAAGAACAAAGGGCTTTTTTTGTGGATTCAATAGGCTAGTGAGACTTAGCCGTTTTTGATGCGATTCGGCATTTTTTTGATCAGCTCCTCGTCGGGTGTAATGAAGAGCGTACGCTGATGGTCGTAGATGACAAAGCCGGGTTTGGCTCCGCTGGGCTTACGTACATGCCGAATCAGGGTGGCGTCCACAGGTACACTGCTGGATTGCTTGGCCTGGCTAAAATAGGCAGCGAGTTGAGCTGCTTCCTCTAGCGTCGTATCCCCGAATTGCTCAGCACGTATAACGACGTGTGACCCCGGAATATCCTTTGTGTGCAACCAGGTGTCATTTGGTCCGGCCAGTCGATTTGTCACATATTCATTTTGCAAGTTGTTTTTGCCGACCAGTAACTCGATACCTTCGGATGATGTATAGACGTGCAGGGTTGGACGGTCGTTTTTCTTCTTTTTCTTTCCTTTTTTGACCCGATCTCTGAGATAGCCCTGCTGAACCAGTTCTTCACGTATTTCCTCAATGTCATTCATAGAGGCATGGGCTAGCTGCTGAAGAAGATTGTCCATATAACGGATTTCTTCGTGCGTTTTCTCCAGTTGTTCATCAATGACAGCCAAGCTGTTTTTATATTTGTTGTATTTTTTAAAATACCGTTGTGCATTATCCGACGGGTTGAGTAGTGGGTCCAGTGGGATGGTCATTGGACGCTGTTCCTCATCATAAAAGTTAGTGAGCGTCACTTCATTGTCCCCTTTTTTCACCTCATGCAGCGAAGCAAACAGCAACTCTCCATAAATGCGAAATTGATCGGCATCTTCCGCCTCGGCCAAATCCTGATGGAGATAGTCGAGTTTTTTTAGGTTTTTACTCCGCTCGTTTTGCAGAAACCGCAGTAGGTCACTGACCTTTTGCTTAACCGTATCCCTTTCTGCTTTTTCACCGAAGAAGTCCTCCATACACTCACTAATAGTAGCGTACTCCTTACGTCCTTCTTGGATCAACGTCAGTGGAATGGCTGAGAATATCACTTTATCTTGTGCGTTTAGTCCAGATACCGGCTGAAAACGATGATTCCGCACGTCATCCATGATGTGACTGAATGTCCTCCATAGTGAACGATCACTATCACCAGATACTTCATTAGTTACTCGAGCTAGTATCTCTTCAGCAATGAGGGGACTGAGTCCAGTAAAAGTGTTCACGATCCAGCGTTTGGGAGCTTCTTCGGCCTCGATCGCTGTTTGATACGAGGATATGAAGGCTGCCTCTTCCGTTTCTAGTGGATTCAGCTTGTTTTGTTCAGGAGGCTCCGTGTATTGAAAGCCAGGCATAATGACCCGATAGCTGCTGATAGACGGTGTGACATGATGAATGCCATCCAGCATCACGCCTGTTTCCGGGTCAAGCAAAATAATGTTGCTGTGTCTACCCATCAGTTCAATGATAATTCGTTTGAGTGAAATATCTCCCAGTTCATCACGTTGACGTATATCCATGTGAATAATACGCTCCATGCCCACCTGCGTGATTTTCTCAATAACGCCTCCTTCGCAATGCTTGCGAAGGAGCATACAAAACATAGGGGCTTCTGTCGGATTAAGAAAGCTTTGTTCTGTAAAATGTACACGCGGGAAGGTCGGATTAGCCGACAGCAGCAGCTTTACGCTTCCGCCTTGTGCCCGCAGATTCAGCATGATATCGCGATCATTTGGCTGATGTATCTTATTAATGCGCCCGCCCCGGATGCCTTGCAGTTCGTGTACGATAGCGCGGGTTACGATTCCGTCCAATGCCATAATTATGTTCTCCTTTGAAGCAAATGTATTTTCGCCTTCCTTCTATGATACATAACTTTGGGACAAAACTTAAGCGGCTTTGTGATATTTCAGGTCCTGTCCGAATAGATTGAATCTAGAAAGTCTGTCCAGCTTATCAGCAATCGCGGCACAAAAATATAATAACGGGCAGCCATCCTACGCACAACCGACGGAAACGGACTATCTGACCGGGAGGGAATTGGGGAGAATGGAACAAGCACACTGGCACCAATTAAGCAATGAACAGCTTTCAACAAGTCTGGAAGTCGACCCGAAGCAGGGTCTTTCGGAGGAACAGCTTGCGGAACGAAGAGAAAGGTCAGGATGGAATGAGCTGAGCGAGGGGAAGCGAGTTTCGGCAATCTTGCTGCTGCTCAACCAGTTCAAGGATTTTATGATGCTCGTATTGATGGGAGCGACCCTGATATCCGGCCTGCTTGGCGAATATTTGGACGCGATTACCATTATTGCTATTGTTGTACTGAATGGAATTCTCGGCTTTGTACAGGAATTCAGAGCTGAGCGTTCATTGCGAGCTTTGAGACAACTGTCGGCTCCAACCTCCAAAGTGTTGCGGGGCGGCAAACGAATTCAAGTTCAGGCCAGAGAGCTGGTTCCGGGTGATATTGTGCTGTTGGAAAGTGGTGATCGCATTCCCGCAGATGTAAGGTGGTTGAGTACGAACGGCTGTGATGTAGAGGAGTCTGCCTTGACGGGGGAATCAGTTCCGGTGAGTAAGCATTCCCGTCCTATTCATGCCGCCGAAGTACCACTCGGGGATCAAAAAAACATCGGTTTTATGGGCACGATGATGACCAGAGGAACCGCACAAGGAATGGTTATACGTACAGGTATGAGTACCGAAATGGGTAAGATCGCAGACTTGATTGAAAATACGGAGTCGCAGGAGACACCGTTGCAGCACAGATTGGAGCAATTGGGCAAAATTTTGATTATCGTAGCGTTGGCGCTAACGGTGCTCGTTGTCGTAGCAGGCATTTTACATGGACAGCCAGCCATGAGCATGTTCTTGGCCGGAGTGAGCTTGGCTGTGGCGGCCATACCGGAAGGGTTGCCGGCTATTGTGACAATTGCGCTCGCATTGGGTGTGCAGCGTATGATTAAACGAAAGGCGATTGTGCGTAAGCTGCCTTCTGTTGAAACGCTCGGCTGTGCATCAGTCATTTGTTCCGACAAAACGGGCACCCTGACCCAAAATAAAATGACAGTCACCAAGCTATGGCTGGACGGTCGCTTCTGGGGAGTTACGGGAGAGGGCTACGACCCACACGGGCATATTATGGATAGAGACCTTCCTGCTGATCTTAAAAACGGACAATCTCTGCGTAGACTGCTACAAGCCAGTGTACTTTGCAACAATGCTGAAATTGTTCAAGCTGATAAAGAGGAGTTGCGTTCGAAAAAGAAGACCAAAGAGCCGACGCCGTCCGCCGTTTGGGAGCTGAAGGGTGACCCGACGGAAGGAGCACTGGTCACGTTAGCTGCCAAGGGCGGGGTCACGAGACAAGGGCTATATGAGCTGTACACAAGGGAGCGAGAATTCCCTTTTGACTCGGATCGGAAGCGAATGTCGGTACTCGTACGCCACCAGGGAGGACACATCGTCTTTGCCAAAGGTGCGCCGGATGTGCTGCTGGGTCAGTGCTCCTACATTTTATGGGAAGGAAATGTCGTTCCGTTAACGGGCACGCTGCGCCAAAAGGTACTGGCAGCTAACGAAGGAATGGCCTCAGAGGCGCTGCGTGTACTTGGTGTCGCTTACCGTGATATCCGCTCGCATGAGCGTGTCTCCACGGTTGAGGAGGCTGAAGCACAGCTGATCTTTATCGGGCTGACAGGCATGATTGATCCGCCACGTCGCGAGGTTCGCGAAGCCATTGGCAAGTGCCGTCGTGCTGGCATTCGCACTGTGATGATTACCGGAGATCACGGTACAACTGCAGAAGCCATAGCACAGCAGTTGGGCATTCTTCAGCGCGGCTCCCATGTGTTGACAGGACAGGAATTGTCTGTGATGGATGATGCGGCGCTGGACAAAGCTGTTGATACCGTCTCTGTGTATGCACGGGTTTCGCCGGAGCACAAGCTACGGATCGTCAAGTCACTGCAAAGACGCGGACATGTCGTAGCTATGACCGGAGATGGCGTCAATGACGCTCCAGCGATAAAGGCGTCGGACATCGGTATTGCGATGGGCATTACGGGGACGGACGTGACCAAAGAAGCGGCTGCGCTTGTACTGAGTGATGATAATTTCTCAACGATTGTAGCTGCAATTGAGGAAGGACGGAATATTTACGAGAATATCCGTAAATTTATCCGTTATCTACTCGCCTCCAATGTTGGTGAGATTTTGACGATGTTCTTTGCCATGATGGCCGGGCTGCCATTACCTTTGTTACCGATCCAGATTTTATGGGTGAATCTGGTGACAGATGGCCTACCAGCGATGGCTCTGGGGGTGGACCAGCCAGAAAAGGATCTCATGGAGCACAAACCTCGTGGCGCAAAGGAAAATATTTTTGCTCGTCGACTGGGCTGGAAAATCATTAGTCGTGGCTTGTTGATTGGTTTATGCACGCTAGCGGCCTTCTGGCTGACATTACGTATTGCACCGGATGACGCAGGACAATTGATCAAAGCACAGTCCGTTGCCTTTGCTACGCTAGTTCTGGCACAGTTAATTCATGTATTTGATTGCCGTAGTTCCCGTTCTATTTTCCATCGTAATCCGTTTCAAAATAGTTATCTCGTGCTTGCCGTGCTCTCTTCCGTAGTGTTAATGCTGCTGGTTATGTATGTGCCTGTGCTGCAACCTATTTTCAAAACGGTACCGCTTGGATTGCGTGAGTGGGCGCTATCCATTGTGGCAGCCGGGATTCCTACGTTTCTTATGGGAGCGGGAAGTGTATGGGGCGGTCGACGCAACCGTCGTCGCGGCGGAAATACACACTTTTCAGCGGGACGTACGAAGTTTTCAGCCTAGAAATCGGGTCATGTATACCGCATCGCTTTCCCACTATTGCCCTGTATGATATCATGGGGATCAAAGCTTCATGAGGAACATGATATCAGCAGCAACGGCGGAGGTAAGCTATGGAATTCACAAAAATGAACGGTCTAGGTAATGATTTTATCGTTTGGTTTGGGCATCAGGATTTGCCGTCTGACGCCTCGGAATTAGCTGTTCGGCTATGTGATCGACATTTTGGTATTGGTGCCGATGGGTTGGTATATATATTGCCGTCACAAAAAGCGGATTTCTGCATGCGTATCATTAACTCGGACGGCTCGGAGGCCGAGCAATGCGGTAATGCTATCCGTTGTGCTGCTAAATACGTATATGACCGTAAGCACATCAACCGTGAACAGATCACGATCGAGACACTGGGTGCAGGGGTACAGCAGGTCGAACTAACTGTAGAGAACGGACTTGTTCGTATGGTGAAGGTGGATATGGGAGAGCCGATTCTTGAGGGTTTGAAGATTCCAACTACACTGGATCTGTCTAGCGTAATTAATGAGCCCATTGAAGCTGGCGGAAGTGGTTTTCGCTTTACGGCTGTATCTATGGGGAATCCGCACTGTGTCATTTATGTGGATGATGCGCCAAGCTTTGATCTGGAAGCCTGGGGGCCGAAGCTGGAATGCCATCCGCTGTTCCCTAAAAAGACAAATGTTGAGTTCGCCACGGTACGTAGCCGGAAGCATATAGATATGAGAGTATGGGAGAGGGGAGCCGGACCAACGCTAGCTTGTGGAACCGGAGCCTGTGCTACACTTGTTGCTTCTGTACTAAATGGATACAGCGACCGTCACGCCATTGTAAGCCTGAAGGGCGGCGACCTGGATATCGAATGGAGCGAGGACGATAATCACATATATATGACGGGCCCGGCTGAGATCGTGTACGAAGGTCGTCTGTTCTAAATCATGTGAACTTTAAAAATAGCGTGCAACTGGCCTATGAATCGTATAGAAGTGAGTGAAAAGAGGACCTTAGTAGGTCTTCTTTTTTTGGACTTACATGCCACTGTATACAAGGAATACGATGAACAAAGCAACATTCTGTCTTTTTTTGGCGCCTGAACGATGTATAATATAGAAAATGAGAAAACAATAAGGAGGCCGTTCATAGTGCGGAAATTTCGTTGGATTTCAGCAGTTGCAGTCCTCATATTTGTAGCCACCGCGCTTCCGGTTCAGGCGGCGACCATCCCTGCTGGCGCGGAAACGACGGACAAGCAGGTTGGCTCGCTAACTCCGACAGTGGTAAGCCGTTTAGAAAAAGCGGTGCAAGAACTCATCGGTTCAAAGACAGCATTTCAATTTGACGATGTGACAGATATGGGGAAAACTTGGATTGTAGAAGGCGAACTGGAAGATGGAACTGCTACGTTGCAGACAGAATATAATAAAGAAAAAAACAGAGTGGATTCTACAACCATACGATATAAAATAAGCAGCTTAGGAAAGGCGATGAACGCGCCACTCAAGACGAAAGTGCTAAACAGCGCCAAAGCGTTTGACAGCAAGCGTCCTTTGCAATTTGAAGCATTCTGGCGGGTCAAATCCCCTTATCAGTCCAACAAGCCTTCAAATTACTGGGTATTTTGGGGCGCAGGAGAACAAGCTTCCTCGTTGTATGTGGATGTGGATCGAGGTAACGCTATTACCATCAACGCGGACTATGCGCTGAAGCAGGTGGACCCTTTGTTACTGAACCGTGCAATGAACACATTTAAGCGTGTGAGTGGACAGCGAATCAAGGTACAGCACGCTTCACGGTACAAGGACGAGACGAAGGGACTTTCATATTGGTCGTTCGAGGATGCAAACGAGGCGAGTGAGGTCAAAATTAGCGCGGTAACCGGTAAAGTGCTGGCCGTATCCACCTATGGGGTGGACTGGAATGATGACGCAGATTTCAAAAAAACATTTGCAAGCCCGAAATATACTGCCTCAGAAGCTTTGAAGCTAGTCAAGCCCAAGGCTCAAATGTTGTTTAATATCAATTTGTCGGGCTATAAAGTGAAAGTTCAAGGGAATCAATATACGTTCTCGAAGCAGCAAAAGGGAACGGATTCTATTGTGGCTAAAGTGAATAAAAAAGGGACTTTTTACGCTTACTCTCTTCATTCTTCTGATGGGAAAATGCCATGAAAATGTAGTAGGAAATAGAAAAGATAAATCAAGTCGTTTCACTCCTGAGATCATTTTGTCGGGGAGTGGGGCGGCTTTTTTTGTTTTTGGCTTATGTTTATAGTCTCTTTATGTTACATTAGTATGAAAATAAAGAGCGGGGTGGAGCAGAGGACATGAAACCGGATTTGCGTACTGTGCTGAATCGTGAAATTATTGTCGGAGACGGCGCAATGGGGACTTTTTTATATCAGCTAGGATTTCCAGTCAATACGTCTTTCGAAGAACTGAACATCACTTCGCCTGACGTTATATCAGACGTGCATGGTCAATATTTAAGTGCAGGAGCTCGATTGCTGGAGACTAATACATTTTCTGCAAATGATTATAAGTTAGCCCGGTTTGGACTGGAATCTAAGGTAGAAGAGATCAATCGTGCCGGTGTGAGAATTGCCAGAGCTGCGGCCGGACCTGAACATTATGTGGTAGGTGCGGTGGGTTCCATATGTGGGGGCAAACGGCTTAACATATCCAAGCTGGAGCTGGCAAGAAACTATGAGCAGCAAATTGATGCCCTTCTCTCCGAAGGAGTCGACGGCATTCTGTGCGAAACGTTTTATTCACTGGATGAAATACGCATTGCGCTTCACAGTGTACGTAAATACAGTGACATTCCGGTAATTTGTCAGTTTGCAGTTGATCAGGTTGGTCGTACCCAGGATGGTTTTTTAGTTGCGGAAGCTTTTTCGGTGCTGCGTAATGAGGGGGCAGACATCCTTGGATTTAACTGTCACTCGGGTCCGCAGGGAATTATGAGTGTAATGGAGCAGCTGGATGGCCCTTTGTCTGTACCGCTGTCCGTATATCCGAATGCGGGACTAGCAGATTATGTGGACGGTCACTATGTATACGGTGCATCACCTGAGTATTTTGGGGAATGTGCCAAGTCCTTTGTAGACCTGGGGACGAGGCTGCTCGGTGGTTGCTGCGGAACTACACCGGACCATATTGCAGCTATCTCAAAAGCTTTGAACCGTTTGCAACCGCCTCCGCTGGCTTCAAAAGAAGCTCTGTCGAAAGAGTCCTTTCAAGTGGCGGAGCAGATTGCAGATGAAGGGGAACGAGGAAATGGCAGACATACCAGCGAGCCCAACATTGTGGATCTGGTTAAGGAACGACATACGGTCATTGTAGAACTGGATCCTCCGCGCGATCTGGACATTACGAGGTTTATGCAAGGTGCTCATGCGTTGAAGAAAGCCGGGGCCGACGCACTTACACTGGCTGACAACTCGCTTGCAGTTACTCGTATGAGCAACATGGCGCTTGGACATTTGGTCAGTATTGAAACAGGTTTGCGCCCATTAATTCATATAGCTTGTCGTGATCGCAATCTGATTGGTACTCAATCCCACATGATGGGTTTTGACGCGCTCGGTATTGACCATGTACTGGCGGTTACTGGCGATCCGGCGCGGTTTGGTGATTTGCCAGGCGCCAGTTCGGTGTATGATATGACCTCTTTTGAAATCATACGCATGATCAAGCAATTAAATGATGGTGTTGCATTTTCCGGTAAGCCACTGAAGCAGAAGGCTAATTTTGTGGTAGGTGCCGCATTTAATCCTAACGTCAAGCATTTGGGTAAAGCCGTGCAGCGATTAGAGAAGAAAATTGCCTCCGGAGCTGATTATGTTATGACTCAGCCCGTTTACGACCACGAGCTCATTGCAGCCATCGCGGAAGCGACACGACATTTGGAAGTACCGATTTTTATCGGTATTATGCCGCTGGCTAGTGGGCGCAATGCAGAATACTTGCACAATGAAGTGCCAGGCATTCAGTTATCCGATGAGGTACGTGCACGTATGTCTGGTCTTGAGGGTCCGGAAGGACGAGCAATGGGCGTGTCTATTGCCAAGGAGTTACTCGATACGGCAATGGAACATTTTAATGGTATCTATTTTATGACTCCATTTATGTTCTATGAAATGACAGCTGAATTGACTTCTTACGTATGGCAAAAATCAGGCCGCGTACAGGCCCCCTTGTTTCGACTATAATAATCAATTACAATAGTATAATGGATGTGATGCCGATGTCATTGAGTATGACCGGATACGGTCAAGCCATCCTTCATTATGAGGGCTATAAAGTGCGCTTGGAATTGAAATCGGTGAATCACCGCTATTGCGAAGTGATGATGAGAATTCCGCGCGAATGGACTCGTTACGAAGATGGCTTGAGAAGAACGGTTCAACAGCAGATTAAACGCGGTCGTATCGATGTCTTCATCCACAGAGAACGTGATGAAGAACAGATGCCCGCCGCGCGGTTGAATGACACTGTGGTGCAGGCTTACCTGCATGCAGCGGAGCAGCTGGCGGATCGTTATGGAGTGAAAGGAACGTTAGGGATAAGCGATATTCTTGCTTTGCCTGACGTTCTGGGTGAGCCTGGAGAGGCTTGCCATGGAGACGAAGAGGACTGGGAAGAGCAACTACAGCGAGCTTTGAATGAAGCTTTGCAAGGTTTACTGGAGATGAGAAGGCGAGAAGGCGGGCATTTGGCGCAAGATGTGGAATCCCGTATTTTACGGCTGGAATCCCTGCATCATGAAATGACGGTGCTGGCTCCTCATGTTGTGAGCGACTACCGTAACAGGCTGAAACACAGGCTTAAAGAGCTTCAGGACGGTTCATTTACGCTTGATGAACATAAGTTCGGAATGGAGATTGCGTTATTCGCGGATCGCAGCAATATTGATGAGGAACTTACCCGGCTTCAAAGTCACTTTGGACAGTGCAAGGGATTGCTGCTGTCAGACGAGCCGGCCGGTCGCAAATTAGATTTTTTAATCCAGGAAATGAACAGGGAAGTCAACACGATCGGCTCCAAGGCTAATCATCTCACATTGGTTAATTTGGTCGTTGAGATGAAAGCAGAGCTCGAGAAAATTCGTGAGCAGGCTGCAAATATTGAGTAGCTACCTGGTAGCGGCACGGCTGCAAGAGTCACATGTATAGGGGGAAAGACCTGAATATGGCAATCAAATTGATCAATATTGGTTTCGGCAATATCGTGTCGGCCAACCGAATTATCTCCATCGTCAGTCCGGAGTCTGCTCCGATCAAGCGGATTATACAGGAAGCCAGGGACCGTCATATGCTAATTGATGCTACCTATGGCCGCCGGACGCGGGCTGTTATTATTACAGACAGTGATCATGTAATCCTGTCTGCGGTGCAGCCGGAGACGGTCGCTCATCGCCTATCCACTAAAGATGATGACAATGACGAATAAAAATGGAGTGTACTATGGCTAAGGGATTATTATTTGTAATATCCGGACCTTCGGGTGTCGGTAAAGGGACGGTAGGCAACGCATTGCGTGATAAGCTACCAGAGATAACATACTCCGTTTCTGCTACAACTCGAACACCTCGTTCAGGCGAACAGGATGGAGTGACCTATTTTTTTAAAACGCGTGAAGAATTTTTGGGTATGATTGAACGAGATGAAATGCTGGAGTATGCTGAGTATGTAGGGAACTATTATGGTACTCCACGTGATTTTGTAGATCAGACGCTTGCGCAGGGAAAAGATATTTTTCTGGAGATTGAAGTTCAGGGAGCGCTAAAGGTTAAAGAAAAATTTCCAGAAGGCATATTCATCTTTCTGCTTCCGCCTTCGCTAGACGAATTAAAGGATAGAATCCGGGGACGGGGCACAGAAACTCAAGCGACCATAGACCACCGTATGTCGGTAGCTGTGGATGAAATGAATTTGTTGCGTCACTATGATTATGCGGTCGTCAATGATGAGATTGATTTCGCTTGTAAACGAATAGAATCCATTATTATCGCCGAACATTGTAAGGTTCATCCTTAAACGAGGGCTTTACATATGCCAAGCGTACCTAAAGAGAAATAATACTGTATAAGCTGAGGTTGAAGGTGTACACTGGAGTTCAGCTTATACAGTCCCAAAACTACATGAAGAGGTGTCTATTCGTGCTGTATCCTTCCATTGATGAAATGATGAAAAAGGCAGATAGTAAGTATTCGTTGGTTGTAGCGGCTTCACGTCGTGCCAGACAGTTGCGCGAGGGTGAAAAGACGACTCTCAAGAATCCTAAATCCCACAAACAGGTTGGAGTGGCGTTGGAAGAGATTTACGCGGATCATCTGCGTCTTGAAAGCGGCGAAGACGAGTAAGAATTATACACAACTATTATAACCGGGCGCAATGCCAATTCCTTTGACAACCGCAAGGTTGTTATTTTTTTAGGTCAGGGGGAGTTAACGATGTTGAAGGGAAAAGTTATTATTCTTGGTATAACTGGCGGAATTGCTGCTTACAAAGGGGCTGCGCTGTGCAGTAGGTTGACGCAAAAGGGAGCCGAGGTTCATGTGATTATGACGGCCTCTGCCAAGGAGTTTATTACCGAACTTACGTTGCAGTCGCTCTCTCGTAATCCGGTGTACAGTGACACATTTGATGAAAGAGAGCCGTCAGTCGTATCCCATATTCATCTGGCGGATGCGGCTGATTTGGTGCTTGTTGCTCCTGCAACTGCGAATATTATCGGGAAAATGGCGCATGGTCTTGCTGATGATATGCTGTCTACAACGCTGCTGGCTACAACAGCGCCTATTATGGTGGCCCCTGCGATGAACGTACATATGTACACTCATCCGGCAGTCATGCAAAATATGGAGACGCTTGTATCACGTGGCGTGAAGATGATTGAGCCTGGTGAAGGATTACTGGCTTGCGGTTACGTTGGCAAAGGACGTTTGGAAGAGCCGGACACAATTGTGCAAACCATAGAGCGCTTTTTTGATCAGCAAGCTCAGGAACAAAAAACCAACATCAAGTCTGAACCACGATGGTTTGGTGGCGAATCTATGGAGGCTCAAGTGCCTGAGTCACTTGTGAATGAGAATGAATCGGTGCTTTCAGGCAAAAAAGTCATTGTAACGGCTGGAGGCACGATCGAGCGAATTGATCCAGTGCGTTATATCACAAATGATTCATCTGGCAAAATGGGCTTTGCCATTGCAAAAGTGGCTCAGGAGATGGGTGCAGAGGTGCACTTGATTGCTGCCAATACCAGCGCGGAACCGCCTGCTGGTATTATGCTTGAAAGAGTCCAGTCAGCTGAAGACATGTACGCCGCTGTATTAAAGCAATGGGAAACGAGCGATATGGTCGTTATGGCTGCTGCAGTTGCAGATTATCGACCACGTGAGATTGCACAGACCAAGATCAAGAAAAAAGATAGTGTATTTACGCTAGAGCTAGTGAAGAACGTCGATATTCTAGAATCACTCGGACAGAGTAAGAAACATCAATTTTTAATTGGCTTTGCAGCTGAAACCGAACATTTGGAGACGTATGCGATAGATAAATTAGAACGTAAAAATTGTGATTTGATCGCGGCAAACGATGTAACTGTGAATGGTGCTGGTTTTGGCGTCGATACGAATGCTGTTCAAATTTATGACCGAAGCGGGATCGTAGAGCGTATTCCTGTACAGTCAAAGGAAGAAGTTGCGCGTAAGTTGCTTACTATAGCCGCGGGACGCATGGGTGGGGTGCTGCATTAATGGAGACGGGCAATTTAGTTGCCAAGGTCATTGTCGATGTACCTGCCAAGGATACGGACCGCACCTTCGATTATCTGATACCAGACTCAATGAGACCTTGGATTGAGCCGGGTAGCCGGGTAGCTGTGCCATTTGGCAAACGGACGGTGCAGGCTTTTGTCATCTCGGTAGTCCCAGCTGATGATCCACCGAAATACAGGATGAGAGCGATCCAGGAGTTACTGGATTTGGTACCACCCTTATCTGCCGACCTAGTCGAACTGGGCAAATGGATGAGCGAACGTTATGCTTGTAATCAAATTATGGCACTGCAAGTGATGATTCCTACCGCGCTCAAGGGCAAAGCAGAACGTTATATCTCAATTGCCGAACAGCATGAGTTAACGCATCCACAGCGTACTATACAACCGAATCAGGGCGATGAACTCGAATGGGCACTTCTGACCGACGATGGTATGAGTGATCCGACGGAGCGTCGGATTGTTAGCTTCATTCAGGAGAAGGAGCAAGTCCCATTGCAGCAACTGAGTCGACGTTTCCCTGAGGAAGCAGAGGTTATTAAATCACTGTTACGCCGGGGTGTGCTTCAGGAAAGTCAAGTTATTAAAGACAAACTCGGCAAAAAGACCATGAAATCCGTTGATCTGGCTATCGGCATAGACGAGGCATCAACGGCGCTGGAGCAATTTTCTGCCAAAGCGCAGCGTCAGCGGGAGGTACTTGCTTTTTTGCTGGAACGTAGCGAGTTTCTGCCTCTGTCGCTGAAGGAGGTCATGACCTCACTGAGTGTATCGGCAGCAACGGTTAAGGCGCTGGAAGATAAGGGCTACGTGTTGCTGGAGGATGTCGAAGTGTTCCGCGACCCATACCGGGGCAGACACTTCAAGCCTACAGAGCCACTCCCTCTCACGGCAGAGCAGCAATCGGTATATGAACGGATTATTCGCCAGCTGGACACGCGTGAGCAAGGAGCTTATTTGTTGCATGGAGTCACAGGGAGCGGTAAGACGGAAATCTATCTACAGACGATTCAGCGTTGTATCGAGCAGAATCGGCAGGCCATTGTGCTGGTACCTGAAATATCATTAACCCCACAAATGGTTGAGCGTTTTAAAGGCCGGTTTGGCGATCAGGTAGCAGTGATGCACAGTAGGTTGTCCGGGGGGGAACGATACGATGAGTGGCGCAAAATACGTGAAGGCCGTGTGAAAGTGGCGATTGGTGCTCGCTCGGCAGTATTTGCGCCTTTTCGTGAGTTAGGTCTTATTATTATGGATGAGGAGCACGAAACGTCCTACAAGCAGGAAGAGACACCTAAATACCATGCGCGTGATGTCGCTATTCGCAGAGCCCATCAGCATGGGGCTGTCGTTATTCTCGGCTCGGCAACACCGTCGCTGGAAAGCTACTATGCGGCTCGCTCACAAAGCAACGACGAGTTTGCGCCGTTGCTGCTTGAAATGCCAACTCGCGCATTGGGGAACACGTTACCCGAAGTACATATCATGGATATGCGTGAGGAACTGCGTGCTGGCAACCGCTCTATGTTCAGCCGTGCGTTGCATAATGGAATTGCAGAGCGGTTAGAGCGTAAGGAGCAGACGGTACTACTGTTGAATCGGCGTGGGCACTCCACGTTCGTCATGTGCCGTAGCTGTGGCTATGTCGCGGGTTGTCCGCATTGTGATATTTCGCTCACGTATCATCAGCGGTCGAACAATTTACGTTGCCATTACTGTGGTTATTCCGAGCCCGTGCCTCAGACTTGCCCTGAGTGCGGTAGTGAGCATATTCGTTATTTCGGTACAGGTACCCAGCGAGTGGAAGAAGAGCTGGCGAAGCTATTCCCCGGTATACGTGTTGTTCGAATGGATGTTGATACAACGACAGAAAAAAATGCCCACGAAAAGCTTCTCAAGCAATTTCGTGATAAAAAAGCGGACGTGCTGCTCGGTACTCAAATGGTTGCCAAAGGCCTGGACTTTCCCGATGTGACACTGGTTGGTGTCATTACTGCGGATTCGGCTCTCAATTTACCGGATTTTCGGGCTGCGGAAAAGACATTTCAGCTGTTAACACAAGTAGCTGGACGGGCTGGGAGACATCAATTGCCGGGGGAAGTATTCGTACAATCCTATACTCCAGAGCATTATTCGGTGATTCACGCAAGTCGCCATGATTATGCTTCTTTTGTGAGGGAAGAATTGAAACACCGCCGCAATTTGCACTATCCACCATATTGTCGTCTTATTTTGGTGACCTTTTCTCATGAACAACTCCCGGTGCTGGTCCGACTGGCTGAGAATTATTCAGCAACACTACAGGGACGGGCCAGACAACGGGGCTGGTTCGGGAATATGGATCGTCTTACATCGGATGTACTCGACATTTTGGGGCCAGTAGCTTCACCCATTTCGAGAATCAAGAATAGATACCGATTTCAATGTATGATAAAATGGCGTGGAAATATCGATGCGATTAGTTTGGCTCAGCAAGTAGCTGATGAAATGGCCGAATCCGCACAGGCACAAAAGTTGCTGATTAGTCTGGATGTTGATCCGCAAATGCTTATGTAGAGTGTTGCCACAAAAGTTATTATCACAATTAATGCGGACAAGCCGTCCGTACATAGGATAATGTAGCAGTCGCGTGTGTGATGAATACAGTTAAGCCTAAATGAAACATAAAGAGGAAGGTGTTCTGTTGTCATGTCAATTAGAATTATAGTGTTGGAGCCGGATGACGTATTGCACAAAGTAGCAAAGGAAGTCACTAAAATTACGCCTAACGTGCAAAAGCTGCTCGACGATATGGCAGATACGATGTATGAAGCGGAGGGAGTAGGTCTTGCTGCTCCGCAAGTAGGTATTTTGAAGCGTCTCATTGTTGTAGATGCTGGAGATGAGCATGGATTGATTAAAATGATCAATCCAGAGATCGTGGCCGAAGAAGGGGAGGAATTGGGTCCTGAAGGCTGCCTGAGTATACCTGGGTTGAACGGGGATGTGCGTCGTGCCGAGAAGGTTACAGTCAAGGGACTGGACCGCGAGGGTAAGGCCATTACCGTTACAGCGACAGGATTGCTTTCTCGTGCTTTTCAGCATGAAATTGACCATTTAAATGGAATTTTATTCACGGATATTGCAGAAAAAGTATATGAGGTTGCGCTGGAACAGCCAGGACCGAACCGTCAGATAGGAGAGTGAGGTTCGATGAGTCAAGACATTCGTATTATCTTTATGGGTACGCCTGAGTTTGCAGTGCCATCGCTGAACATGTTACTGGACAACGGTTATAACGTGGTCGGTGTGATTACACAGCCCGATAAGCCACAGGGACGAAAAAAAATATTGACGCCTACACCAGTCAAGGAAGCGGCAGAAAAACGCGGATTACCTGTACTGCAACCGACCCGCCTGCGCCAGCCAGAAGCGGTGGCCCAGGTGGCAGAGCTGCGTCCTGATCTGATCGTAACCGCAGCCTATGGGCAAATTTTGCCTAAGTCCGTACTAGACTTGCCTCGGTTCGGCTGTCTGAATGTGCATGGTTCGTTACTTCCCCGTTATCGGGGAGGTGCACCGATCCAGCGTGCGATTATTAACGGTGAGACCGTAACGGGTGTGACGCTGATGTATATGGCGGAAGGACTGGATACTGGCGATATGATATCGCGAGTTGAGGTTGCTATAGAGCCGGAGGATACCTCCGGTACGATTTTTGAGAAGTTAAGCGTAGCTGGAGCAAAGCTTTTGCAGGACGAGCTGCCTAAGTTGCTGGCAGGCCAATCAGACCGTACGCCGCAAAATGAGGACGAGGCTACCTATGCCCCTAACCTGAACCGCGACGATGAGCGCATTTCGTGGAGTGACAATGCACAGCAGATATACAACCGGATTCGCGGCCTTGTTCCCTTTTCCGGCGCGTTTACGCTTTGGGAGGGAAATGTTTTTAAAATATGGGCTGCTGAGCAGCCTTTCATAAATAATGAAGTGAGTGTCTCAAATGCTCCAGCACCCGGGACGGTTCTTCAATTGACCGCTCGTGGCATTGAGGTGCAGACAGGCGAAGGAACTCTCTGGCTGACTCAGGTTCAACCGGCTGGCAAAAAAGTTATGGATGCTGGAACCTTTGCACGCGGCGGACAGATGAAGCCAGGCATGGTGCTCGGATGAGCGGGAGTCACTCCCGCCAGGGAGGCCAAGGCAAGGGAGTGGGTGCCAGAACCGGCAAGACTCGCAATCAGACGGCGCGGGAAGTTGCACTTGATGTGTTGACCAGTGTGGAGCAAGAGGGTGCGTATAGCAATATTGAGCTAAATCGTCGGCTTCAGCAGGCAGGTTTGTCTGCAAGTGATGCTGGTTTGGCGACGGAACTTGTATACGGTACAGTCGCACGCCGAAATACACTAGATTATTTTTTGAATAAATTTGTTCAAAAAGGAACGGCCAAGCTTCAGGCTTGGGTACGTTCGTTGCTGCGGATGAGTGTGTATCAGGTGGTGTATCTGGATCGAGTTCCGGATCATGCAGTCGTTAGTGAAGCGGTGACCATTGCCAAGCGGCGTGGGCATCAGGGTATTTCCGGTATGGTCAACGGCGTGCTCCGCAGCATGCTGCGTGAGCCGGACAAGCTGCGTATTCCTGACGATTTGTCACCGGAGGAACGGATTTCATTAGAACATTCCCATCCACAGTGGCTGGTTAAGCGCTGGATTAAGCAGTACGGTGCAGATACTGCTGAGGCTATCTGTCAGGCTAATAATGAGCCCCCTGCGGTCAGCGTACGGGTGAATACGACAATGATCAGTCGTGATCAGCTGCTGGACGAGATGAACTCAAAAGGGCTTGATGCCGTTCCTTCGGCAGTTAGTCCCTATGGGATTGTTGTTCGTAGCGGTGGAAATATGGCGCTTACCTCGTGGTATACGGACGGCTTGCTGTCCGTACAGGATGAAAGCTCCATGCTCGTTGCCGAAGCAGTCGCTCCTGAGCCTGGCATGCTGGTACTGGATTGCTGTGCCGCTCCAGGTGGCAAAACAGCTCATATGGCTGAGCTGATGAAGGATCACGGACGGATAGTTGCGAATGATCTGCATGCCCATAAGCATCAATTAATTCGTGAACAGGCTAATCGACTTGGTCTGGATGCCGTGGAAACAGTCACTGGTGATGCGCTAGAACTGAAGGAACGATATGCTCCAGCTTCTTTTGACCGTATTTTGCTGGATGCGCCATGCTCTGGCTTTGGAGTGATTCGTCGTAAACCGGACCTGCGTTGGAGCAAAACTGCGCAGGATGTTCGCGACATTACACAGCTTCAGCATGAGCTGCTGGATAGTGTGGCGGGACTGTTGAAGCCAGGTGGTATTCTGGTATACAGCACATGCACGATTGAACCGGACGAAAATGAAGGACAATTGACTCAATTTTTAAGCGAACATCCAGAGTATGAATTGGCAGAGGGTCATTCCTTCCCGGACGTGAGCCGCGAAAAGGATAGTATACAGGGAGGCTCGGTACAGCTGTTACCGCAGCATTTCCACAGCGACGGATTTTATATCGCGCGCCTGCGTCGGGTGAAATAGCGCGGAAGAGAATTCCAGGCAGCTTTCCACCAGTATTTCCACATTCCGCCGGAACATTTCCGGCGGTTTTTTGCATGAAGACGAAAAATTTTTACCCCCTCAGGGATTTGTGCTAAAATAGGAAGAATGAAAAATACTATCTGCGATCAAACAGAACTTAATGAAGAAGGAACGGGTGCAAACATTGATGAAACCTTTTATATATGATTTAACTCTGGAGGAGCTTCAGGACTGGGCCAAGAACAATGGCGAGCCTGCTTTTCGTGGAGGACAAATTTTTGACTGGCTGTATGTGAAGCGAGTCAATGATTTCAGCGAGATGACGAATTTGTCCAAGGCGCTGAGAGAGAAGCTTGAGGAGCAATTTAGTTTTGTGACGCTTAGTGAAATTACAAAGTTGGAATCGAAGGACGGTACAGTAAAATTCCTGTTCGGTTTGCACGATGATCATGCCATTGAAACGGTCATTATGAGACACAATTACGGAAACAGCATTTGTGTAACGACTCAAGTGGGTTGCCGGATTGGTTGTACTTTCTGCGCTTCGACGCTCGGAGGCCTCAAACGGAACCTGACGGCTGGTGAAATTACTGCACAGGTGGTGCAGGCTCAGAAAATTTTGGATAAAACCAATGAACGAGTGAGTAGCATCGTGATTATGGGCTCGGGCGAGCCTTTTGAAAACTATGAAGCGACCATGACGTTTTTACGTACAATGGTTCATGAAAAAGGTCTGAACATTGGTCAACGTCATATCACAGTGTCGACCAGCGGTATTGTACCGAATATTTATAAATTTGCCGACGAGGATACCCAGATTAATCTGGCAATATCCATTCATGCGCCTAATGATGCGCTTCGTTCGAAGCTGATGCCTGTAAATCGGCGTTATCCCTTTAAGGATGTTATGGATTCTCTACGTTACTATCTTGCTAAGACGGGGCGGAGAATTTCGTTTGAATATGCCCTGATTGGTGGGGTAAACGATCAGGCAGAACATGCTGAAGAGCTAGCAGATGTGTTAAAGGACATGCTGTGTCACGTCAATTTGATTCCAGTCAATCATGTGCCTGAGCGCAAGTATGTACGCACATCACGCAGTGATATTTTTAATTTCCAACGTATTCTTGCCGAAAAAGGCGTCAATGTGACGATCCGGCGTGAACAGGGTCACGATATTGCCGCTGCTTGCGGTCAGTTGCGTGCAAAGCATATGGAGTTGGGGTGAAACCATTTGATCAAAACAGTTCATGTCAGCCATGTCGGACGTGTACGTTCGGTGAATGAGGATTCTGCCTGGATCAGGCACTTGGAGCAAGGCTATATCCTTGGGATTGTTGCCGATGGTATGGGGGGGCATTTGGCCGGTGATACGGCCAGCCGCCTTGCGGTAGAGACACTTGCCGCTGATTTGGCGACGCTGGAGAGCGGATTATCCGCACATTCTTTGACGGCGGCGCTCAGCGACGCTATTTTGCATGCCAATGAAGTCATCTTCCAGACGGCTGCACGCGATGAAAAGTATCATAATATGGGAACGACAGTTGTTGCGGTTTTATTAAACGACGCATCCGGAATTATCGGACATATCGGTGACAGTCGTGCCTATGTCATTTCTAAAGGAGCGGTACGTCAGCTTACAGAAGACCATACTTTGGTTAATGAGCTGTTCAAAAACGGTCAGATCAGTAAGGAAGAACGGGAGAACCATCCTCGTCGCAATGTACTGACACGGGCGCTGGGCACTGATTCCGAGGTGAAAGTGGATATTGACTCCATTGCGCTGGAAAAAGGCGATGTACTGTTACTGTGTAGCGACGGATTAAGCAATCTGGTAACGGAAGAACAAATCAGCAAAGTAGTAGGTGCCGCAGAGAATCCTTTGGAGGAGCGCGCGGATCGTCTGCTACATCTGGCGTTGCTTGCCGGAGGAGACGATAACATTACTGTAGCTTTGTTTGAATTGCCCGACGACACGGTTTCATTGAGTGAAAAGGGGTGTGACGCATGATCGGGCACCTGCTAGGGGGAAGATACGAAATTATTGAGCGTATCGGTGGCGGCGGTATGGCGCTGGTGTATAAGGCTCAAGACATTTTGCTGAATCGCAATGTCGCAGTTAAAGTGTTGCGCCAGCAATTTGTTCATGATGAGGAATTTATTCGCCGATTTCGGCGTGAGGCGCAGTCTGCGGCCTCGCTTTCGCATTCGAATGTGGTCAGTATTTATGATGTCGGCCAAGAGGATGAAATCCATTATATTGTAATGGAGTGCATAGAAGGTAAAAATTTGAATGAGATTATTAAAGAACGTGCACCATTGCAAGTGGATGAAGCAGTACGGATTGCTTCCCAGATTTGTGATGCGCTGGAGCATGCCCACCAAAATCAGATCATTCACCGAGACATTAAGCCTCATAATATATTAATTGGACGTAATGGACGGGTTAAGGTAACTGATTTTGGGATTGCTAGAGCTGTTACGTCAACGACCATTACCCAGACGGGTTCTGTTGTGGGTTCTGTTCATTATTTTTCACCTGAGCATGCAAAGGGTGTCGTCACCGGCGAAAAATCGGACTTATATTCTTTAGGTATTGTCTTATATCAAATGCTGACAGCGCAGCTCCCTTTCCTGGGAGAAAGTCCAATTAGTGTAGCGCTCAAGCACTTGCAAGAGGAATTTGAGGAACCACGTAAAATTAATCCGTTGATTCCGCAAAGTGTGGAAAATGTCATTCTAAAATCCATGCGCAAAAATCCAGAAGAGCGTTATCAATCGGCAGACGAAATGCTAAAAGATCTAGAAACCTGTTTGCTGCCGGGACGGCGTAATGAATCCAAGCTGGAGTTTACACATTTGGATGATGAGGATCAAACACGGGTTATTCCGGCTATTAAGCCTCAACAATTAGGGATGTCTTCTAGTGGCGATGATGTACCTGCTCAACCGCGTGAGTCTGAACAGCTTTCGAGCAAGCAATCGTCCAAAAAAAATAGAAAAAAAGCGATCTTGTGGGTAACACTAGTGTTGGTGTTACTTCTGTGCATGGGCGGAGTGGTGTACTATGTGCAAAGTGTACTTGTCGTGCCTGAGGTAAAAGTACCAGGTGTATTGACACAAACAGAAGACCAAGCGAAGGTTAATCTCAGTAAAGCGGGATTACTCATTGAGGAGCCAATCCAGCATGAATACAAAGAGGGAATCGCGCCTGGAGTTGTATTTTATCAAAGCTATCCTGCAGATTCTTTAGTCAAGGAAGGAACCAAGATTAGTCTGAAAGTCGGGATTGCCAAGCCGCTCACCCCGATGCCGGATGTCAAAGGCCAAAGCTACGAGAATGCTGTTAAGCTGCTGACCGCCCAGCAAATTAAGGAGACGCAGATTCAGCAAAATGAGCAGTTCAGTGATCAGGCCGCGGGGACCGTCCTTAGTCAGACACCCGCTGCAAATGAGCCATTTGATAAGGACTCAGTCCAGGTTGTGCTCACAGTCAGCAAGGGCGCTGATACTGTGAAAATGCCAAGCCTGGTAGGGAAGACGCAGAACCAAGCAGAAAATGAGGTTAAAAAGGCAGGGCTGAAGGTTGGCTCGATTAAAGAAGAATTTAGCTATGAGCAGGAAAAAGGAAGAGTAACCAAACAGTGGCCGTCAGAGGCAGGCAGTGAGTTGCCACCAAATACGGAAATTACGTTTTATGTAAGCACGGGTTACCCGCCAGAAGCTATTACACTACCATTTAATGTGCCTGTTGCGCCGAAGGAAGAGGGCAAAAACAGCAAAATTCGTATCACTTATACGGATGCGCGTGGAGAAAATCAGGAATGGGGAAGCCGTACGATTAATACGACACAGATGTTCACTATCAATCTGCTAATGGCTCCGAACAAAGACAGTGTTGTCTCAGTATTTAGAGATGGTGACTTTATTGATACGTATCCAGTCTCTTATATTGAGGCGAAAAATGGAACGGTGACGATGCCCCAAATTGCTCCGCCTGCTGGAACTTCACCAACGGATACACCTGATGGTACTTCCTCGCAGAATGGAAGTGGAAACGGCGAGGAAGGTGATAGCGGGGGATCTTCTAATGATACTGGCAATAGTGGAGGCGACTCGAACAATCAGGAGGGCACAGGAGGTAATGGTGACCCTTCCGCCTTTGTTCCTGGAACGAATTCCACGGGGAGTACGCGCAGTGAGTTGGCGGTTAGTCATAAAAACAACCCAGGCCACGCAAAGAAGGAAAAAGTGATTGAGGCTGTTCAGCATCAGTAAACTTGCAATAGGAAGATGCTCAACCTGTTATACGCAATGAAACTTGAACATTATGAAGGAGGACATCTTACACATGCCTGAAGGTCTGATCGTCAAGGCGCTTAGCGGATATTATTATGTCTCCAGCCTGGATCAGGATGGGCGTCCGGTATCTGGCGAAGCTACGGTACAATGCAGAGCACGCGGCATTTTTAAGAAAAAAGAGATTACGCCTCTTGTCGGTGATCGGGTCGTTTACGAACTGACTGAGAACGGGGAAGGTATGGTCGAGGAGATTAGAAAGCGTACGACAGAGCTAATTCGTCCTCCAGTAGCTAATACCACGCTAGCCGTGCTACTGTTTTCCTTGCGTGAGCCGGATTTAAACCTGCCTTTACTGGACAAATTTTTAGTCCATATTGAGCACGCCGGACTGGATACGATTATCTGTTTGACTAAGCGCGATTTGTATGAAGGCAGTCCTTCAGAGGATGACACCGTGCTGGCCGTTCAGGAAATGTACCGGAAGATCGGTTATGAGGTGCTGGTAACCAGTGCCCGTACCGGAGAAGGGACGGCTGAGCTTAAGAAGCTGTTGGCTGGTCAAATCAGCGTGTTTTCCGGGCAGTCAGGTGTAGGAAAGTCTTCCATGCTTAATGCTCTGGAGCCTGGGTTAACGCTGGAGACGAGCGCCATAAGCAATAAGCTGGGCCGAGGAAAACATACGACTCGTCATGTGGAGCTGATTCCTCTAGACAACGGAGGGTTTGTAGCAGATACACCAGGGTTTAGCCAGCTAGATTTTCTGGAGCTAGGTGTGGATGAGTTATCTCCCTGTTTTCGTGAATTCCAGCAGTATGCGGAAGGATGTAAATTTCGGGGGTGTACCCATATTCACGAGCCTAGCTGTAAAGTAAGAGAGGCCCTGGAAGAAGGCCATATTTCACAGGGACGATATGATAGCTATTTGCAGTTCTATCAGGAATTAAAAGAAAAAAAGCGGAGGTACTGAGTATATGTTAAAAATAGCACCGTCGATTTTATCCGCTGATTTTGCTCGCTTGGGCAGTGAAGTTGCGGAAGCTGAGGCAGGAGGGGCAGACTGGATTCATGTGGATGTAATGGATGGACATTTTGTATCCAATATTACACTGGGCCCACCTATCGTTCAGGCTATTCGTCCGCATACGACTCTTCCCTTGGATGTTCATCTGATGATTGAGCATCCTGAACGCTATATTGGCGATTTCGTAAAAGCAGGAGCCAACATCATCACTGTTCATGCTGAGGCCTGTGTTCATTTGCATGGTGTCCTTCACTTGATCAAGCAGCAAGGCGCTCTGGCTGGAGTGGCTCTCAATCCGGGTACTTCACCATACGCGATCAAGGAAGTGCTGCCAAATGTGGATATGATTCTGGTGATGACGGTCAATCCTGGCTTTGGAGGTCAGTCCTTCATTCCAGAGACGTTAAATAAAATCAGACAAATCCGTGCTTGGCTGAACGAATTGGGCCGTCCAGATGTACATATCGAGGTAGACGGAGGTATTGCGGAGGAGACGGCACCAGCCGTATTTGAAGCGGGGGCTGACGTGTTAGTGGCTGGTAGTGCGGTATTTGGCAGAGCAGACCGCGCAGCGGCTATTGCTGCGATTCGGGACAGTGCAGCTCGTTTGTCCAAGTGAAGCTGACTGAAGCATTGTGGATGACTGTAGCGAGCATGGCGACGGGGTTGACCCTTAGCTGTTTCTCGCTAGTGAAGGCTCCTTGGAATGCTGTTCTTTCACTTTTGGCTGTTCTAATTGTACTGTTTTATTTTCGAAAAAATGAACGGCGGGGTTTACGAATAGGTTTTGTGGTGTGCAGCGTACTTTATTATATCCTGTTTATTTTCATACTCTCAGCATATCTCTATGTTCGCGGACTTGTCTGATGGTATAGCCTGGGATGGTTGTGCATAAATATGGTTACATGAGCGGGATTCTCATGTAGCCTTTTTTTTGTGGGGCAACAACCCTTGACAGGTTGCATAAACTACAGAGAACGGATGCAGGAGGATGATGGGGAGGGTGAGGCATGAAGTTTTACACAATCAAGCTGCCAAAATTTCTGGGTGGATTCGTTAAAGCCATTTTGAATACATTCCAGAAAAACTGAATTCAACGTAATGTAAACACAGGATGTAGGATGAAAACTGGAGGTACACAGGGCACGCTTCCCGGGCACAACAGATAGGTAGCTCGGCAGTAAAAGATAGGAACGCACGGGAAGGTGCCTGACATTTTGTTCTCCTGAACCAGATGGATATTACTTTTCGAATAACCAAAAAAGCACCCGTTTAAAACGAGGTGCCTTTTGCTTATAACGATATTTTTTTACGACTACACGCGAGTCACTTTACCGGCTTTCAATGCACGAGTGCTGACATAAACGCGTTTCGGTTTACCGTTAACGAGAATGCGAACTTTTTGTACGTTGACGCCCCAAGTACGGCGATTACGGTTGTTAGCGTGAGATACGTGGTTACCGCTGCCAGGCTTTTTGCCTGTTACAGAACATTTACGAGACATGATTCCACCTCCTATTCTGAAAATAACCAAATTCCATACGGAACGGGTCTCTCTTCAGGCCGACTGGGTCAGCCGGACTTTGTAAGTCACTAACCTGAACAAAACAATACTTAAATATAATATCATAGTCAAAAAAGCTCCGTCAACTGATTCAAAAACTTTATTTATTTCTCTTTCGCATTATAGTACAATATGGGATAGTTATTGCTGCGATTATTTTGTATTAAAATGGAATGTGAATTCTTATTCCAGTCATGCCGGCAGTTCAGAGGCGGGACTATAGTCATCATTCCAGCCGATGATTTATTGTTAGGCAGTTGACTGGTTTTTCATTTTATATGACCTGTAGAAGAACGACCAGACGTGAGTACAAGAGCTTACGAAAGTGTGATATTCGTATTCGTCGTCTGGCTTTAGTATAATTCAATTGAACCTGTACGCACAGTTGAATAAGGTGTTGTGAAGGTTGATAGTAAAACAAGTGTATTAAGCTAGGAAGGGGAATTCTCTTGAGTAATCGTTCTTTGAATGGAACAGATTTTACCGCAATGGTTTTAGCCGGGGCGGAACAATTACAGCAGCATGCGGAACATGTCAATTCACTAAATGTATTCCCAGTGCCAGACGGTGATACGGGAACCAACATGAATTTGACGATGAGCGCGGGCGTAACGGAATTAAAGAGGGGGGACTCGTCCTCCATCGGTGTCATGTCCGGCATATTATCCAAAGGTTTGCTGATGGGAGCCCGCGGCAATTCAGGGGTTATCCTGTCTCAGTTGTTTCGTGGCTTCAGCCGTTACGCTGCCCCATACGAGGAATTGAATACCCTTCAGTTCGCATCGGCATTGCAGAGCGGGGTGGATGCGGCCTACAAGGCGGTTGTTAAGCCGGTGGAGGGTACAATTCTTACCGTGGCGAAGGAAGCGGCCAGGCATGCTGTGTTTTTCTCGCGCCGGACGAACGACATCACGGAACTGATGGAAGAAGTGCTTGCCAAAGCGAAGGAAACGCTTGCCATGACGCAGGACATGCTCCCTGTATTGAAGCAAGTAGGAGTTGTAGATTCGGGTGGGCAAGGTCTTGTGTACATTTATGAAGGTTTTATGCAGCATCTTGGAAGCGGCTTGGTGACGTCTTCAACTGCAAAAAGTGATAATGTACGCACGGTTTTTGCTCCTCACGTATCGGAGAGACCTACTGCTACTGCAGTTGTTCCTTCCCCAGATGCGCCGATTTCTGCGCAAGCGAAGCTCGAAACGGATAATATTGAATTTTTGTATGATATGGAGTTTTTTATTAATCGACAATTGGGCGAAGCGCAAGGTACCGATTTTGATGAGGAAGCCTTCCGGAAAGCGTTAGCAGTAGATGGTGATTCTATTATCGTAATTTCAGACGATGATGTCATCAAGGTTCACGTGCATTCTAAGGCTCCTGGTGAAGTGCTGAATTTGGCACTGCGCTACGGAGAAATTACACAGATTCGTATTTTAAATATGCGCGAGCAGCATCGTGATTTGTTGTCTGCGGGTATGGATGTTGCTCCTGAGCCTGAGTGGTTTGCTGAAATACCAACAGAGCCTGCACGTGAGGAAGAGCCGTCTGAGCCCCCCGCTCATGAACTGGCATCCTTTGGTTTTATAGCTGTGGCTTCCGGTGAAGGAATTGCTGATATTTTCAGAAGTTTAGGCGTCGATGTTGTCCTTTCTGGCGGCCAGACAATGAATCCGAGCACAGAGGACTTCGTTAATGCGGCGCGTTCGATTGCGGCTCAACATATTTTTATTCTTCCGAATAATTCCAATATTATTTTGGCGGCAGAACAAGCACGTGAACTGCTAGAGATGGAACGTATGGTGTCGGTTATTCCGAGCAAAACAATTCCTCAGGGGATTGCGGCAGCATTTGTCTTCCAGGAGGAAGAGGCTTTTGAGGTAAATCAGGACAATATGCGTGACGCAGTCACTCGGGTGAAGTCTGGGCAAGTGACCTACGCGGTACGGGATACGACACTGGATGACCTGCATATTACAGCCGGGCACTACATCGGTATTCAGGATTCCAAGATTGTAGCGACCGAGGAACACTTAATGGCAACGTCCCGTCTTTTGCTAGCGAAAATGCTGGTGAATGGCGATGAAATTGTTACGATTCTCACAGGTTCAGACGCGAATCAAGAAGACACAGATCAGCTTGTTGCATGGCTTAAAGAAAATTATGCGGATGCTGAAGTGGAAGTTCATGAAGGTGGTCAGCCGATTTATCCTTATTTGTTCTCAGTGGAAACCTGATGTGCTTTAGCACGCCCATGGAAGTCCACAACAAAAGGAGGTCTGACTGATGAGCAGTACCATCATTTTGACGGATAGCACGGCTGATATTCCACCTGAATTAGCAGACCGTCTCGGTATAGTTGTTGTACCATTGACAGTGATGTTCGGCAGCACAGCTTACCTGGACGGCATTGAGATGTCAGCGTCGCAGTTTTACAGCGAACTAGTACGGGCTGATGAGCTACCTACGACATCACAGCCTTCACCAGCCCGTTTTTTGGAGACATACACGACGCTGTTGGAGCAGTACCCCGAGAGCCAGGTTATCTCTATCCATTTATCCTCGGGTGTGAGCGGAACGTATCAGTCTGCTCTGCTGGGCAAATCCATGCTGGAGGAGCATGAACATAGAGTGACTGTGGTGGATTCCAAATCAGCTTCATACGGATACGGCATGCTAGTGGTTTATGCGGCAGAGCTGGCGGCTGCCGGGCATTCCCCGGCTGATATCGTTCGGGCTGTGGAACGTCGTGGGGAGCGCCGTCGTTTGTATTTCCTGGTGGATACCCTGGAATACTTACAAAAAGGCGGACGTATTGGCAAGGCAGCGGCAATGGTTGGTACGTTACTTAACATTAAGCCGATTCTTTCGATTGACAAAGAAGGCACTATTTATTCGGTTGATAAGGCGAGAGGGCATAAAAAAGCGACAGCACGTATAATTGAACTACTGGAGCGGGATTTAAAAGGCCAAAAAATTAATATTGCTGTGGGTCATACGGCAGATCGCTCAGCGGCAGAAGCGTTCGTGGCTCAGCTGGCAGAGCATTTTGAGCTGGGAGATCGAATATATACTGAACTTGGCGCTGTGATTGGGACCCATGTAGGGCCAGGAACGATTGGCATTTTTGTATGGCCGGCCGGAGATGAGAGGTAATATGCTGCAATTGGATCAAATACCTTTAAAACAAATACATGGCGTGAGTGCTCTCAAAGAGGGAGAGCTTCACGCTTTTGGCATTTCTAACATACAGGACATGCTGGAATATTATCCGTTTCGGTATGAAGATTACCGACTGCGCTCGCTAAGCGAAGTGAAGGATGGAGATAAGATTACAGTACAGGCCAAAATTATGGGCATTCCGGTGCTTCAGCGTTACGGGCGCAAATCAAGGTTGACTTGTAAATTGATGGCCGAGGATTGGATGTTTACCGCGACGTGGTTTAATCGGCATTTCATGAAGGAGCAGCTAACCTCTGGTCGTGAAATTGTGGTGACTGGTAAATGGGATCTCAAACGGATGCAGATGACTGTTGCAGATTCTGAGTTTCCTGATAAAGGAGTAGCCCGCTCGGGGACACTTCAACCGGTGTACTCTATAGGCGGCAAGATTACGCAAAGCTGGATGCGAAAAACAATGAGCCAGACACTCCAGCAGTTTGGTGAAATGATCCCCGAAATATTGCCTGAGTTGCTTGTGCGTAAATATAGTATGATGCCGCGCAAGCAGGCTATTGCGGGTATACACCAGCCTCAGGACAACCGCGAGGGGCAAGAGGCTCGTCGGCGGATGGTGTATGAGGAGCTATTTTTATTTCAGCTGAAAATGCAGGCATTCCGGGCGTTAAATCGTGGTCGAGCGGACGGGGTGGTACATACGGTGGATAACGCCACGATTCGTGAATTTGTAAGGGCTTTGCCTTTTGAATTAACGGATGCACAGAAGAAGGTAGAGCTTGAAATACTGCACGATCTACGCTCACCTTATTGTATGAACCGTCTGCTTCAGGGAGATGTTGGGTCAGGTAAAACAGTTGTTGCTGCCATCGGTTTATTTGCCACAGTACGTTCCGGTTTTCAGGGAGCGCTGATGGTGCCAACTGAAATATTGGCCGAGCAGCATATGCGATCGCTTCACAAGCTGTTTGAGCCCTTTGGAATCAGTGTGGGCCTATTGACTGGGAGTACAACCGGGAAGAAGCGTAAGGAGCTCCTAGCTGCTCTCCAAATGGGTCTGCTGGACATTGTAGTAGGCACCCATGCTCTCATTCAGGAGGATGTATATTTTCGCCAGCTTGGGCTTGTTGTAACGGATGAGCAGCATAGATTCGGAGTGAATCAGCGTAGTGTACTGCGTCGCAAAGGCTATAATCCCGATGTGCTGACGATGACGGCCACACCGATCCCCCGTACGCTGGCCATCACTGCGTTTGGCGATATGGATGTTTCTACGTTGTCAGAGCGGCCGAAGGGGCGTATTCCAATTTCCACCTATTGGGTGAAGCACGAACTGATGGATCGGGTACTTGGTTTTATTTCCCGCGAGGTAGATCAGGGACGGCAGGCTTATCTGATTTGCCCGTTGATTGAAGAGTCGGAGAAGCTGGACGTACAGAATGCCATCGATTTGCATATTCAAATGCAACAGGCTTTTCCACATTACCGCGTTGGGCTATTGCATGGACGAATGACTCCCGCAGAAAAGGAAGAAGTTATGCGTTCTTTCTATGCGAATGAGGTTCAGTTACTCGTTTCAACGACGGTTGTGGAGGTGGGGGTAGACGTTCCCAATGCGACGCTAATGATCATTATGGACGCGGATCGTTTTGGGCTGTCCCAGTTACATCAATTACGTGGACGTGTCGGACGGGGAGCACATGCCTCGTATTGTGTACTGATCGCTGATCCTAAGTCGGAGGTTGGTCAGGAGCGGATGAAGGTTATGACCGATACGGACGATGGTTTTGAGGTGGCTAGACGCGATCTGGATTTGAGAGGGCCGGGTGACTTTTTTGGCACCAAGCAGAGTGGGCTACCCGAGTTTCGTTTAGCAGATATGGTAGCGGATTTTGAGGTGCTGGAAAAGGCGCGGGAGGATGCAACCGATCTGATTAAGGATTCGTCCTTTTGGACATCTCCGCAGTATGAAGCACTGCGCGGTTATTTGCAAAAAGAACAGATTTTCCAGGGGGATCTCATCGACTAATCCACATGAATCATGAGGTTGTTCTAAACGTTTTAAACAGATAGGCACAATGGACAGGCTGGCCGTCATATATTTGGGAATGACCGAATGATATGGGAGGTGTGGCAACATTGAGCTATCAGCAATATGGAATCAGTCCGCAACTGGTGGAGCGGATTAAGTTGAAAATGAAGAATCGTGCGCTCAAGGAGCGGGTTAAGCAGCAGATTGAAGGTGTGACTAAAGCGGACCTGCAAAATAAAGCTAAGGTGCGTCATCTTGTGAAGTCCACTTCTGCTATTTTAAACGAGCGTTTGACAGCTGCGCAGGAGGAGCAATTGACCGCCTTCGTATTGGCACAAAAAATTGATCCGTCCAATACATTCCATCTCATCAAGCTGTGGGGAATGTTCCGTTGATTGCTATTTGAAGAGGTGCTTCAAAGCGCTCTCCATGTTTTTTTGTGAAGCACAGATGAAAAAAGGATTGCCTGATATCAGGCGATCCTTTTTGGTTTGTATTAGTTCATTCCCCGGGCAATAGCTAGTGTGTGCTTATCATGAGACTTTTATTTGTAATGACCGCCAATTTTGATAGACCGTTCCATGGCCTGTCCGGCATCTGTTAACGACGATGCGCGCATGATGATGGACTGACCGTACCGATCCTTTAAAGTGTCCGTCACCTTTTCCAAAGCACGGGATCGCTCCTGATCCTCAAAAAAATCCAGCTGATACAGTTGATCATCCACCAATCCGCTTAAAGTAACCCCTGCGCGCTTCACGGGCATATGATTCCAAAAAGTATAAAAGATTTTTTTAACGGTTTCATATACCTTTTGGGTATGGTTTGTAGGATCGGGTATCTTCATTTGTCGGGAGAATCCGGTTGGTGCCTCGTAGGGACTGCATATACAATGAACAGTCACAACCGAGCCCATATATCCTTTGCGGCGGGCGTCCCGACACACCTCCTCTGTTAGTTCAAGCAGGATGGTTTCCACTTCCGCAGGCTGGAGATAGTCGCGGGGAAGAGTCATCATATGACCGATGGATTTGGGAGGTGTATTAAATGTTTCCGGCTTGACCGGGCTGTGATCGATCCCGTTAGCAGTTCGCCATATCACCTCTGCCTGAATATCGGACTGCTTGCCGAAATGAGACCGGAATCTGTCCTGTAGCCGGGGTAAGGGAGTACGTGCAATATCTCCAATGGTGTGTAGTCCAAGCTTCTCCAA
This sequence comes from Paenibacillus sp. FSL R10-2748, assembly GCF_038005565.1. Taxonomy (NCBI): domain Bacteria; kingdom Bacillati; phylum Bacillota; class Bacilli; order Caryophanales; family Paenibacillaceae; genus Paenibacillus; species Paenibacillus sp. FSL R10-2748. The sequence continues at coordinate 582,036 of NZ_JBBOTK010000002.1, read as the reverse complement.
ATGCCGTTCCATGCGCGAACCGATGCCGAACATAAGACGTACTGGCTGAGGCCACAGCAACGCTGCAATATCGGATGTAGGCAACAAGAAAATGCCACTGTCATTTTTTTTAGCCCATATATCTGTTGCGGTTTTAGCCAGCATTTTGTTGGAGCTGATGCCAATTCGAATCCATACTCCTGTTTGTGCCAGTACCTTTTGCTGAATTTCACTTGCAATACTCACCGGATCCCCGAACAGGGAGAGGCTTCCGCTCATATCCAGAAACTGTTCATCAATGCTGAAAACCTCAACCAAATCCGTATATTCATTATAGATTTCTGTTATTTTTAATGAGACATCGATATAATGCTGCATACGTGGGCGTACAATGATAAGGTCAGGACATTTTTTCACCGCTTCTCCCAGGCGTTCTGCTGTAGATATACCGTATTTTTTGGCCAGCGGACACGCAGCTAAAATAATGCCTGAACGAAGTGCAGGGTCACCGGCCACAACGAGTGGCTTATGTTGGTATTTGGGATCATCTGCTTTTTCGATGCTGGTATAAAAACTTTGGCAGTCCGATAAGAATATGGTTCTATTTCTGCTTTCCTTCAAAAATCCGACCTCCTCTCCTGATATGTGTGGGTCATCCTTCCAAAATATTCTTGAATGTATACTCTTATAGTAGTATTATATACAGAACAAGTGTTCCTAATACAAATGTATTTTTTGGAACGTTACAGTTTACGTAAAACCTAACATGGCGTATCATAATATCTTGAGCAAAAACAAGTGGAAATGAATGAATATTGAGGGGAGAAAACCATTTTTATGAACCCAAAACGTCGACCATCATCTCAAAAACGCAGTAGGTGGCGTATTTTTGGCAGAGTTTTGCTGATTAATATCAAGTGGTTCTCGTTTGCGGGTGTACTTGGAGTGCTGTTTGCTGGAGGACTTATATCCGGTTATGTGGCGGCACTGGTTCATGATGAACCTGTACGATCACGTCAGTTGATATATGAAAAGGTAAATGAGAACGCTCTGACCAGCTTTGTATTTTTTAATGATCAGGTAACTCCGGTTGGAAGAATGCGCATGGAGGAGGATCGACAGCTCGTTGATCTGAAGGATGTTCCTCAGTCTATTGTGGACGCCCTCATTTCAACGGAAGACAGCCAATTTTATGAGCATCGTGGTGTGGATTTAAAGGGAACTGCTCGTGCCGTTAAGCAGAAGCTTTTGAATGAAAACCGCCAAACAGGCGGCAGCACACTGACGCAGCAGGTAGCCCGAAGGGTTTTTCTCAGTCTGGATAAGACGGACAGTCGCAAGGTGAAGGAAATGCTACTGGCACTGCGTATGGAGCGGTTTATGGGCAAGGATAAAATATTAACGGCTTACTTAAACAAAATGCCTTTTGGTAATGGTTCCGCTGGTTACAATTTATATGGAATCAAGTCTGCTTCGTTAGGGATTTTCAATGTAAGTGATCTACATAAGCTTCATATTGCTCAGGCGGCTTATTTGGCAGGTCTCCCGCAACTGCCATCTGTTTATTCCGCTTTTGATGGTAAAGGGAACTTCGATGAAGAAGGCTTCAATAAAGCGATGGAGCGCCAACGTGTCGTGTTGGGAAGAATGCTGGCAACAGGTAAACTTACGCTATCCGAATATAACGAGGCGCTTCAATTTGATGTGAAAGCCACTCTTGCGCCACATCGCGAAAAAAGTTATAATACATTCCCTTATTTGATGCTGGAGACAGAGCGGGAAGCCGCCCAATTGTTAGCGCTCCAGCAAAATCCCGATATCACGGCAGCCGAGATTTCCAAGCCTGAGCATGCCGAGCTTCTTCAAAATACGCGAGAAGAGTTGCAACGGTCCGGCTATCGAATTTATACAACGATAAATAAGAAAATTTATAACAATATGCGGCAGATTGCAGCCAATCCACAAAATTTTTCTCCATACAGTAAGAAGAAGGGATTAGAGCAGATTGCAGCAATCATGATTGATCATAAAACAGGGGCTATACTCGGTATGATCGAGGGCAGGGATTTTAATACCGAGCAAATGAACTATGCAACTCAAATGACACGTCAGCCCGGTTCTGCCATGAAGCCTATTGCTGCTTATTTACCTGCTTTGGAAAAGGGCTACACTCAGCCAGCCGGTCTTATTGATGATTCACAAATCATATTGAAAGACGGGCGTAAAGGTTATCATATTCCTAAAAATTATAACAGACGGTACGAGGGGCTTATGACAGCCCGTGAAGCACTCAATCGGTCAATCAACATCCCTGCGCTGAGGCTGTTCCTATATGAAGTTAAAATTCCAAATGCTTGGAATTTTGTGCGTTCTCTTGGAATTACGACGATTCAGCCGCAGGATGAACATGCTCAGACAGGGGTTTTGGGTGGACTAAGCAAAGGGGTATCCGTCGAGGAACTGACCGCAGCATATGGAACGATTCCCAATATGGGTGTATATAATGCACCTCATCTGATCAGCAAAATTACGGATGCCAACGGGAAGATCGTATATGAATTTAAACCGCAGACGAAGCGTGTATATTCGCAGCAAACCGCATTTTTGATGACGGATATGCTCAAAACGGTTATATCAGATCCGAGGGGAACCGGCAAACGCCTGCAAAATGCTTTTAAAAGCTACGGTGCCATTGATATCGCCGGTAAAACCGGTACGACACAAAACTTTGGTGATGTGTGGTTTATGGGGTACACACCTGACGTTACACTAGGCGTCTGGGCTGGTTACCGCCAACAGGTTAATACATTATCTCAAGAAGGCCATTCCAGAGCACAGTCAGTGTGGGCACTGATCATGAATGAGGCGGTCAAGGACCAGCCTGAGCTTTTTAAGAAAAAGCACTTTATACGGCCGGAAGGTGTTGTAAGAGTTACGGTTTCTAGCCTTACAGGTAAGCTGCCAGGGCGTTATTCCCGTCAATCGGGTCAACTCGTGACTGACTGGTTTAATCAAAAGTATGTGCCTACCGAAGTTGGAAGAGAACAGCTTCCGCGTTCTGCTAGACCAGTGGTCCCGTCTAAACCAGATATCAAGGAAAAAGAAGTCCCAGAGGTTGAGGTACCTGCAATAGATCAAGAGAAAATTCCACCAGAGGAAACGGATCCTACTGTTCCTGACGCAGGCACAGAGATAGATATGCCTGATGAGAATGAAGATTTGCCATCTACAGATACTCCGCAACCTTCTGTTGAAAACGAGCAGGTGACTCCTTCTGAATCACAAAGCCAGAGTGAGACTCCAAAAACCAAATCTGACGAAGTTGTTTATCCTGAAATAATATCTGATCAACCCAAAAACTAAACGACAGGAACGGCCTAGTTTAAAATGCCGTTCCCGACAATGTCTACAGTGACCTGCGGATGAAAACGGATATTGGGGTATTCTTTATTCCAATCTACACTTTTCCATACTGCTGGATAATGAGCGATCAACTGTCTGCCTACGCCAAAGGCATCACATCCATTTTCCTGAAGTGTACGGATAATTTGTTCCGCATCCTGGGTCATGATTTCGGAAAGTTGACGGTTCAGACGCTGTACGTTAGCTTTATCTTGAAGATGGTTTCGTGCATATTCAACAATATCGACAGGCAATTTTAGGTTAAGCTCCACATCAATTTGTCCATCGCGCTGAACGTTCACTTTAAGGCTACGTTTGACATTCTGGATTTTAGCCTGATACGTAATAAAGTTTTGCACATCACCGACAGGTCCGGGATGTATCCTTTTTACAAAGCGAGCTGTATTTTTCCACTTTCCAGTCATTAACACATATAAAACACCTTGCTCACTACTTAGGCTTCCTGTGAATTTTTGTCCGTGAAATAAGGCAATTCCACGTGCTGTAATATCTTCTCCTTCTTTGGAAAGATAGGGGAGTACAAAATCTTGACCCGGATCAAGCATTGGGGGGAGCAGTGTCTCCAGTGTCATTTCCGGGAACATACACATTTCCTCAAGGCTTCTGATTTTTTTGGTTATAAATTCGCCAATCAAGAGGCTACCTATGCTTTTTTGATCTATTATTTCCCCAGCTAATCCATCTACAATAGCTACCTTGACATGGGAAGTCGGATGGTCAGGCTCACGATACAGCACATCCAGATAGGGATATAAATCTTTTCGGGCCAAGCTTGTACCATACAGAATAACTCCGTATTTGAAAAAGCGGATATCCCCGGTTACTTTGGCTCGGATTTTGTCTGTACTTTGCCGAACGGAATGGCCGGTGCCTGAGTGAATTTCATTGGTGCTTTTACCTTGATTGCTTTGAGAATCGTCTACAACCTCTAGCGTTTGCAACAACATGCCTTCAGGAGTGAGATCATAAGCCGATGCATTTGCCAATCGGGCATCCTTCAAATTGTCCTGATCCCAGCAGCCTGTTATAAAAATGAGTAGAGTTAGCATTCCAAGCGCTCTGCTCTTTTTTTTCATGTTTCAGGTCCCTCCTTTTTTTTGAAGAGATAGGAGAGGATCAGCAGCAGAAAAGGGAACGCAATTAGGAAAATATAAGCAGAATTATTGGCTATGGAACCAATAAGCTCGAAATCTTCTCTTCGTTGAGGCAAATAGGCAATACAACATGAGGCGAGCACAACAAAGGAAACCGCCTTTTTGTGACTTTTTTGCTTGAATAGATAGCTTATTCCGTAAGACGCCGCATAATAATAACCACTTATAGCGCCAAAGATCGAAATGAGCCAAATCGGCAGAAAAATAAAATCGACCCGATCCATCGTTCCCAGTGGAATGGATCTGAGCAAATAAATGACTGGCTCCGGCATTAATTCAAGCTGTTGGGGGCTGAATACGGTTTACAGGTAAATATGGTAAAACAATACAATAGTACCACGATCGCGTTAGCTGCCAGAATTGACTTGAGCTTGCTTGTACTTTTGCCCTCAACCATGGGAAAGACGACAAGAATGAACTCAAAACCAAACATCGCTAGGAGCGTTTCTTTTGAACCGACAATAATACGGGGCCATCCCGCCTCAGTCAGAGGTAGCAGATAAAGCGGGTTGGACTGCTTTATACCATAGCTAATTAACAGCATCATGGGAAAAATCAGAAATGAAATTAAAACAAGTACTCGGGCAATCGTTCTTAAATTTTCGCGAACCAGATATATGCTACTGAACAAAAACAGGGCAAGTATAGCCCAACGGGGAGTATATTGCAGCATCCAGCGGTTAATGACGTCATAAGCGTTCACAAGAACCGAGGTACCCATGAGCAGATAGTAAGCAATGTAAGCCACAGTCAATGCTTTTCCAATCCAGCAACCAGTAATCTGGGTTAATATTTGATAAATCGAAGAGGAGGGAAAACGTCTTAGCAGGAGCCAGCACATCAAAATAATGAGTTGAATCAAAAGGCCACCAATAATGACAGATATCCAACCCCCTCCTTTAGTTGAAAGGTGCATCTGATAGGGAAGTGACAAAATATCTACGCCAATCTCAAACTTAATGATGAGAAAAAACAGTTGACCCGATGCAATGGTACTTTCTTTATTCACGTCTTTTCCAGCTCCTAGAGTCGTTCTGCTGCTTCAATTTTTGGGCTTGGGAATCATATGGTCGCTGATGGAATGTCCAAATCGGAAAGCGGATAAAAACATCTTTCATATCACCGAGCCGGAATGGTGCAAGAGGAGCAAAGTAGGGCGTACCAAAGGTCTCCAGCTTGCAAAGGTGGATGGTAAGAAAAAGTAAACCGAAAGCAATGCCAATGTATCCAAACAAGGCTGCAGCAGTCATCATCGGAAAACGAAGGATACGAACCGCTGAGCTCATTTCATGAGAAGGCACTAAAAAAGAAGAAATGGCTGTTAACGAGACGACGATGATCATCGTATACGACACGAGACCAGCCCGAACGATAGCATCTCCGATGACGAGACCGCCAACGATTCCAATAGTTTGACCAACCCGACTGGGTAGACGAACCCCGGCTTCTCGTAGCACCTCAAAGATCAATTCAAGCAGCATAGCCTCCACAATCGCTGGGAATGGAACGTTTTCCAGTGATTTTTTGATGGTATGCGCCAGCTCTAATGGCAAAATAGCTGGATGAAAAGCAATCGTCGCAATGTAAATGGCAGGTAGCGTAAAAGCGATCAAAAAGCTCATCATTCGAATCGTTCTTAGAAATGAACTAATAATCCAACGACCGTGATAATCATCTGGGCTTTGGTAAAATGCAAAAAAAGAGACGGGAGCTATTAGAGCAGTTGGGCTACCTTCAGCCAAAATCGCTATGCGTCCCTCCATTAGATTGGCGGTCACACGATCCGGTCGTTCCGTGCTGAGTTGTTGAGGGAAGAGGGAAAAAGGGTTGTCCTCAATAAACTCTTGAATAAAACCGGGGGGGGGAGCACCATATCGGAGGAGATCGCTTTAATTCTCGTTTTCACTGCTTCCACTAGCTCAGGATTAGCCAAGTCTTGAACATAGACAATAGCGATTTTAGTCCGGGTTTTAGATCCCACATAAAAGTAGCGTACAACCAGTGACGGTGTGACAATTTGTTTGCGAATCAGATTCAGATTGATGGATAACTGCTCAATGAATCCATTGTGCGGTCCGCGAATAATCCCTTCGTTTTCTGGTTCGTCCGTACTGCGAGCATACGTTTTTTCGGAAGAAAGGATAAAAAATTCCTCCGCTCCATTTATCATAAAAATGCAATATCCCTGAATAAGCGAATCAGCAGCATTTTGAAGGTCGGTGTCTTTTTGACTGCTTAAGGTAGTGAACATTTGATGAGAGACTGCATCGGTTTTCTCATATAAGGCACTCAGGATATGAGTTTGAATCATCTCCTGATCTACGAGCGAATCAATATAGAGCAGCATACCGTCTTTGCCGTCAACGGAAATCGCCTGCTTTTTTAAATCATCCGTATAAAAAAGGGCTTGCTCAATAAAGGAAACATTCCTACTTAATTCAACGGAAGCTGCGTCATGTCCAGCCAAGAGAGCACCTCCTTTTTGGATGAGATAGGCATAATGTGAGTCAAATGGATTGAGTTTATCCATGATATGGTGACTTATCCATTCTCGAATCACCTTCACTTCACGTAACGCAATAGTTTTATACTAGAATTTAATTTAGGTTGATAAATGGGAGGTGGGTTGGTTATTTTGCAGGGAATGAAAATTAATCGTGCAAGAACCAGAGACGAGATTACAAGGGGGCTTAATCTTGGGTGGGGTCAATTCCCAGATAATGTCCCAGTTTCCGTCGGACCTCGCTGCGGGCAAAGGATGAAAGCATGAAAAAACGCCTTTGATAGCCGCGGCATACATACAAAACCTCTACGCCTTCATGATTTCGGATTTCGCTGTATATTTTAACCCCTAGTGTTTTCATTCGCGCCTTTGTCTCTGCTAATTGAACAGCTACGCGCTGTTGTACTCCAGTCAGGCTACGAACATACAAATCGGGCATTTTTAGAGGAGAGGTATTTATAATACGAATGTCTCGTTCCAGCACATCCAGCACAAGAGTTAGAAGTACACAGATCTTGATCAGCCCTGCGTCTTCTTCAGAAGGCAAAGGAGCTTTATTCTTGTGGTTTAGTGTCTTTTGGTTTGGCATAAAAATCTCCTTTACTCCGAGTAAGAATACAATATATAATCAGTATATAGAACGTATGTTCTGTTTATACCTCCCTCATCATAGGAATTTTTCCATTACTAAAGCAATCATCAATTATTGGAAAAGTGGTAGGGAGCGATATCCTATGTGCCATTGTGTAAAGAATTCATGCGTTTATCGCCAATGACAGTCAAACAGAGTTTATGTTAAGCTATTGGATAAAAACTTACATAAAAGGAGAGATCGTTCTGGCTGCGGTCAGCCTTTACTATTTAACTTAAGAAAGTGGAGAAAGAAGGTATACATATTGTCACGTTCGTTATATGCAGCTTTATTATTGTTGAGCCTCATTTGGGGCGGTTCGTTTATGTTTATCAAGGTGTTGTTGCTACATCAAGTAGGGCCGTGGACGATTGTATTTCTCAGATCCAGCTTTGGATTTATTTTTATCGTCTTATTAATGCTACTTATGCGCAGGCCGTTTGAAATCAAAAGCATTCCGTGGAAATCGGTTGTTCTGGTAGCTTTGGTCAACATGGTTTTGCCATGGACACTGATCGGTTTTAGCGAGACCAGAATAGCTAGCAGCATGGCTTCTGTATTGAATGCCACCACGCCAATATGGACCATATTGGTGGGGCTTGTTTTTTTCGGGGCTATTTTTCATCGAATGCAGTGGTTAGGAATGGGTCTCGCTTTTGTAGGAATCATTATTTTATTGGGTATTAATCCTGCATCTATTATTTCTGTTGATCCTGTGGGTTTTGGATGTATGCTGCTTGCGACTCTCTGCTACGGATTTGGAACACAGCTCTCCAAACGTTTTCTCTCCAATCTTTCCATGTATCAGGCTACTTTTTCGACACTGTTTGGTGCTGCGGTAGGGGGTGGCATTATGATGGCAATTGTGGAGAGACCTGATTTGTCGATTGTTTCTGACCCAGGTGTATTGGGTTCTCTTATAGGACTGGGAGTTTTGGGATCAGGAGTAGCATATATTTTGTTCAACTACATGATTTTGCGGGGGAGTGCGGAATTTGCTTCTTCGGTGACGTATTTTGTACCAGTAAGTGCCATTGTATGGGGCTTTTTGCTCCTGAATGAACATATCGGCTGGAACGTTCTGACCGGGCTGGTCCTTATACTTGGAGGCGTGTTTATGGCCAACCAGCGTAGAACCGCCAAATTAAGTGAATAATAATCTAAACAGAAATAAAATACGCTTTGGTTATTATATTAAATGTGCATTCGCCAAACCTTCGGTATAATGCGTTAATTCGCACATACAATAAAGCATGCTCACACATAAAATAAAATATGGTGCAGCAAAAAAGCAAGCTGTTTAGCAGGTGACAAGGTGTGGTATAATAAATTATAGAATTATATGCACCACAGAAATGTCGGAGTTTTATTCCACAAAAGAAAGGATCAGGATACCATGTGTCCCCGAAGGATACTTCCCCAAAGGACGATTTGGAAACGATTTGATCTGTCTTATACTTAGCTTTTCCGCGGAGTAACGTCAAGTTGCGAAAGCCAACTCTGCGGAAGAGGGGATTGTACATGCGAAGGACCAAGTCCTCCAGGCACATCTTACCCGGTAGCTTCCGTAAGAGTGGGTTCATCCACATCAAACTTACGAGAAACCGAGGGAGCCTGTATGAGGAAAACTTACGAATCTATCGTGAACAATGGAGCATTGAGACAGATTGCTGTCATGTTGCTCGGAACATGCATTTTAGCTTTTACGTACTATCACATTAATGCTCAAAATCATTTGTCAGAAGGCGGCTTTGCAGGCTTGGCCCTGCTGGGACATTACGCATTTGGCATATCTCCAGCATGGAGTATGTTGTTGCTTGATATTCCCGTCATATTGCTGGCATGGGTACTGAAGGGCAGAAGATTTATGCTGCTTGCGTTAATCGGAGCCGTCGCTTTTTCACTGTTTTATGCAGGATTTGAGAAGTATTCGACTCTGGTTATAGATCTACATGGAAATCTGCTGATAGCTGCTCTACTTTGTGGGGTGCTTACAGGTTTGGGAGCCGGAATCGTACTGCGATTCGGTGGAGCAACCGGGGGCGATGATATCCTATCTCTGCTGATCAGTGAGTGGCGCGGGTGGAAAATCGGCAACGTGTTTATTGTCAGTGACATCATCGTACTGGGATTATCATTGTTGTATCTGCCTATGAAGGAAACAATGTTTACAATACTGGCTGTGTGGCTTGCCGGAAAAATAATTACATGGACGACCACGTTCCAACTGCACCGACCTGTGAAAAAGGTACTGCCAGCGGCTATTCCCGCTAAAAAGGTGGTTGCCAAAACAGTGCCGGTCGTCCACAGCCTTCGTCAATAAGGAAAGGGTGTTACGTCAGGAGAGAAATCTTCTTACGTAACACCCTTTCGCTGTATTCAGCTTCTATCAGGAAGGCTTTAAAGTTGAATGAATGCGTCCATTCCGGTCATGAATAATTGCAGAAATCTGTTGGCGTTCTACAAAACTTTGAGCTTCGTCAATCGCCTCATTTTTGTGTTTAAAGGTTGAAATAGGCTGGTTGTGTCCCTCTTCTTTGATTGCCCAGTGATCCTCGTGCGGCACCACATGAATGGGTTCCTTTGCATCGGAAGAAGCGGAATGATGGTTGTGCAGATTTTCGCTCGAATGCTGTTTTTCATGTTTTGTCGGTTTCTCATCTTGCTCGGCTGGATGATTATCGTTCCATTCCTCGGCTTGGGAAGTGGCAATCGCAATCGAGCGCCCTTCTTCATAGCCGTCATGGAGTAGGGCGTTAGCAATATCGACGGCTTTTTCTCGCACACGAGGCTCCAGGTTTTTCATGGATGGAGGGTAATCATGTTTGTTCCAAGGCATAGTTGCACACTCCTTATAACAGATGATGTATTATGTATTACCCGTTGTCGGCTTAAACAAACGGAAATCAAAGAAATGAATATATTGTAAAATGTATCTTGAGAAAAAGCGTATAATGGTGTGCAGAATACCAGAAAAAGGAGTGAAGCATTTGCTTGCCTGGGGTTTTGTTTTTTTGCTGACTATCATCATTCATACTACAGATAGCTTGTCCTATGCTCTTCGACTTGGTGGTTTGCGAGCGAGTCGGATTGGATTGGCGTTAACCGTTGCGGGGATGCTGCTGTTGGTTTCACGCACCTCTAACATGGCGCAGGGGCCTTTACTTGGAGGGATGGTCGATCAGGCTAAAGCTGCAACACAAGTGGGCGGAACGGATATTAGACTGGAACTATATATGCATGGGGTACTGCTGGCAGCAACCGTTGGAACCATGCTTGCTATATTACTGTATCCAACAGTGGTACGCATGTCAGCCAGATGGATTGTGCATTTGGAGCATACCGGATCTATTCCGGCTTTGGTGCGTCATTTAATGCTGCGAAGTCGCTGGAAACATGCAGGCTACTACATAAAGCGCCCCACCTGGTCAATGCTTACTTCACTGATTAGTGGAGCGATACCTAAGCGTCTAATTATTCTGAATATAGCTGTCACTGCGATTTATACAACAGGAGTAGTATCTGCTTTATATGCATCATTCCTGTGGCCTGCTCAAGGTACAGCAATGTCAATGTCGTCAGGTCTAATCAATGGCGTCGCAACGGTATTATTAACCTTGTTAATTGATCCAAGATTGGCGGTTCTGTCGGAGAAAACGCTACGAGGGGAGCTACCCTTAACTCGGATGAACAGCATGTACGGCTGGATGATCATCTCGCGCTTGGCAGGTACTTTATTAGCCCAGCTATTGCTAGTACCGCTAGCCATTTGGCTTGGATGGGTAATGAGTTAAATGGCTAGCTTACGTAATGATGTGCTGCCACATCCCAAAAAAGGCTGGCCCATGATCATCTATTAAAGATAGATCGCGGGTCAGCCCCAATGATTCTATGGCTATTTACTGTTCAAATAATGACTTATATGCTCCGTATCCTTCACGTTCCAAGTCTTCTTGAGGCACAAAGCGGAGCGCGGCGGAATTTATGCAATAACGCAAACCATCTGGACCAGGACCATCATCGAATACGTGCCCTAAATGGGAGTCAGCTTCACGACTTCGCACCTCGGTACGGATCATAAAATGGCTGAGATCAGTTTTTTCTTTGACATTGTAGCTGCGCAATGGACGGGTAAAGCTGGGCCAACCGCAACCTGCGTCAAATTTGTCCAATGAACTGAACAAAGGCTCTCCTGATACGATATCCACGTAAATGCCTTCACCCTCATGATCCCAAAACTCATTTTGAAAAGGGCGCTCGGTCGCGTTTTTTTGTGTTACTTCGTATTGAATAGGCGTCAGCCGATCTTTAAGATCGGATTTATCAATCTTGCCGGACCAATTTTGCTCGATAAAATCTTCACGTCCCGAACCTTTGCGGTAGCGCTTGTAATGAGCGGGGTTCTTCTTATGATAGTCCTGATGATATTCTTCTGCTTCATAAAAAGTGGCCGCAGGCAGGATCGGTGTAGCAATGGGCTTGTCGAAGCGGCCACTTTGAGCCAAAGCTTCTTTAGACGCTTCTGCCTTGATTCGTTGCTCTTCATTATGATAGAAAATAGCCGTTTGGTAGGATGAACCCCTATCGTGGAACTGTCCACCTTCATCCGTCGGATCAATCTGCTGCCAGAATAGCTCCAACAGTTTTTCATACGGGAAAACTTGTGGGTCAAATGTAATCTGTACGGCTTCCACATGCCCCGTTGTTTCAGAACACACCTCTTCATAGGTAGGATTTTCGGTATGTCCCCCTGTGTATCCAGATCTAACCTTCAAAATACCGGGTAATTCCTCAAAAGGGGAAACCATGCACCAGAAGCAGCCACCTGCAAAAGTTGCTTTTTCTACTGTGTGTGGATTGTTGGTGCTCATATTTTTCACTCCAATCTGAGAATGTTTAATTAGTTGTTATTTAAATAGCTTACAATTAAATTATATACGAGATTTTTGCAAAATCCAACGAAACGTCAGAAACCAAACAGCAGTGTAACTGGCTCTGTCCTCAAAAATCGCAACGAAACATCCTACAGAGACGGTGGCAAACTATCGCATTATATTCTATTGGCGCGTTGAAGCCTTTTTCGGTAGAGTATAAAGCCGCCGCCCACCAGTGCAGTATATAGCACCAAAATGAGCAAACCGGTGATTGGATGTTCTGCAAAGGTGCCGCCTGCATAAGCATACACCGCAATTGCGGGAAGCTTGCCAATAGCTGTACCTAGGATAAAGCTCCAGAACGGAAACCCTGCTACTCCAGCGTATACATTTACCGCTGCCTGGGGGATGACCGGAATCAGGCGAGCCAGCAGCACAGCAGCAAAAGGCTCCCTCTCCATGACCCGATTGAAGCGCTCCAATGCGGGAACCCGCTCCAAATAGGCACGTCCTTTGTCACGGAACAGGGTACGTACGGCACTATAAACGACCAGCGCAGCCAAGGTAGTGCCCAGCCAGCAGATCAGAGCACCTTGCCAGGGGCCTGCGGCATAAGCAATAGAAGCGATAATCAGCTTGTACGGCACAAACGGTATTAACGCGAATAAAAATGCGAGCAGTAGCAGAACTGGAAAGGAGGTTTGCTTGTCCGCCCAGGCGAGCCAATCATATCTGTAGATAAACGCGATGCAAAGCAGCGAAACATAAGCCGCGACGAGTAGCCATTTTTTCATTTACATACCTCTTTCAATATCCCTGTTCGGCTTATCGCTTATACAGAAAAAAATAGGGTTCACATTCCCAATAATGTGTGCTATACTGCCACTAATAGAATAGTTCCCAAAGGGGAGTAGCTCAACGAGTAAAGTCGTCATTACGGGATTTTTAATCCCCGGCTTTATTGGCAACGTAATGTTGTAAGCGAGACCTTTGCCAGGATTTTAGGAATCCGGGTAAATGGTCTTTTTTTGATGCCAAATTTGGGTCAAGCGCCGTTTCCGGATTCCGTGAAATGGCGCTTTTTTAGTATAAAGCGCTGAACTATGTACAGTATAACAAATAAATAAAAAAGGTGGGAGAAACGTATGGATTTTTTGTCAATTGAGTTTTTAACCGCATTAGTATCCATCATTATCATTGATCTGGTGCTAGCTGGTGACAATGCCATCGTAATCGGTTTGGCGGCTCGCAATGTTGATAAGGCCAATCAAAAGAAGGTCATTATTTGGGGGACGGTCGGAGCGGTCATCATTCGTGTGATTGCTACAGTGCTGGTCACGTATTTATTGCAAATTTATGGATTGCGTTTGATTGGGGGACTCGCACTTATCTATATTGCCTATAAGCTGCTGGTCGAAGAGAAAAAACATGAAATTTCAGCTACGAATCAAATGTGGGCAGCGATCCGCACGATTATTATCGCGGATACGATGATGGGCCTCGACAATGTACTTGCTGTTGCGGGAGCAGCTCATGGAAACATGCTGCTTGTTATACTGGGTCTGGCAATCTCCGTTCCAATCATGGTGTGGGGAAGTACGATTATCTTGAAGCTGACTGAACGTTACCCAGTAGTTATTACGATTGGTGCTGCTGTACTGGCTTACACTGCCGCCAAAATGGTGGTGGCGGAACCGCTGATTGCACACTGGTTTATGAACGGGGTCATTAAATACGGCTTTGAGGTTCTGGTTGTGGTTCTGGTTGTAGCCATTGGGATGCGTGTTAAAAAAATTAAAAGTGAAAAAACAAGAAAGCAAGCGCAGCACGCCTAAGCTAACTTACATTAAGTAAACTTAGCTGAAGCTGAACATTCATGCCGTAGAGGCTGTTCTGTTAGGTCCAACTGGACCCGGAGCAGTCTCTTTTCTTTGCTTGTCAGCAGACTTCCATGTAAACTAGACAACAGATAATGAGTGATTAAAGGTGGGAGCGAAATGGACAAGCAAACGAAGACAAGGGTAGCTATTGCAGGACTGGGTGGTATTGCTCGAAAAGTATACTTACCGTTACTGGCAGCACACCAAGGTGTAGACATTGTAGGTGTCATGAACCGTTCACAGGAGCCGGTGAGTTCCATTATGGAGCAATATAGATTGCCAAGAGGAACGACTGATGTGAAGGAGATGCTAGCATGGGAACCGGAAGCTGTATTTATACATGCCGCGACCGAAGCTCATTTTGATCTAGTTATGGCGTGTATTGAAAAAGGGATTGCTGTGTATGTGGATAAACCGTTGTCCTATGATGTTCGTCAGAATCTGGAAATGACCGCTTTTGCGGAAGCGCAGGCCGTGCTGCTGGCGGTAGGCTTTAATCGACGTTTTGCCCCGCATTATGTAGCTGCTAAAGCATGGTTAGAGGAAGCAGGTGGATTCAGTCAATGTGCGGCCATTAAACACCGTACTGGATATGATCGAAGACCGGCGGCACAGACGGTTTATGATGATTTAATTCACATGCTTGATTTGCTTTTGTGGTTGGGTGGCGATGATTATGAGCTGCTGCATAGTAGTATGAATACGACGAGTGATGGATATATGGATGCTGCGTTCGGGACCGTACGTTTGGGGAATGCTACCGGAAGCTACAGTATGAGTAGACGGGCAGGGGCTGACATAGAGAAGCTGGAGCTTCACGGGGCAGGACGGTCTGTTGAAGTAATAAATATGGAACAGGCTGTTTTTATGCAAAAAAATCATTCACCACTAACGCAAACATTTGGAAGCTGGGATACGATTTTGGAAAGACGGGGATTCACCGGAGTCGTGAATCATTTTCTGGAGCATATTCATCGTCCGGAGGAGTGTGCTGTACGGGCTGGAAAAGTATTGGAAAGCCATATGCTGGCTGACGAACTGATCAGCCGTTTGAGTGTTTAATATGGAACGTCCGAACGTGATCTTAACAGTCCAGACAGACATCAAGAATTAGGTTGAAGGAGAAATGAATGAATGGAAGAAGATAACCGTGGTAAACAGCTAGAAGAAGCCATCATTGAAAATTATAAGCAAGAAGAAGATATGATGATCCTTGTATTTGCGCAATGGTGTATCAATCACGGGTTGGAGCCAGAGGAATTATATCGTGTAGCGTATCCGCATCAGGATAGTAACGAGCGTCTGCTACGAGTACGCAAGTTGACTGTATCGCGTGAAGAAGCGGGTGATATTCCGCTGGATACGGTATTAGGGGTACTGTCCATGTTCGGAAATGAGGACTTGGCGATGGTCGTATCTGAGGCGGCTGCCAGCCTTTCGTCGGAACGGAAATAGGGCTAGCCAGAATAAACAATATACTGTTATCATTTATGGCATCATGGACTCACTGTATTTACTTAAGACATTGTTGATGGGGAGGGTAAGCTTACGATGGAAGATATACCTATGCCAAGTACCTGTAAAGGCTGTGAAAGAGATATCTCGATATCGGAAGAGCAAATTACCAGAATTCTAACCAACATGAGACCCAAAATGGAATGTGTAAACGATGAAGTGTACGAAGCCAGACTGTTGGCCTGCTCACAATGTGAAGAGTTAATGTCCGGGCATACATGTGGCATCAGCGGAAGTATTGTTCGTGTACGTGCTTTGGCGGCAGCTCAAAATTGTCCCAGTTACCATGGTTCACGCTGGATAGGAACAGCCTAAAAGATACAATGCTCAGGCTCGGCTGAACCTGGATTACGGGTTAAAGTAGTCATACCTTGGTCTGCCCTAATGGCAGGCTTTTTGGTTTGATTGGACCTTTTCTTAACGATTGACAAAAAGTAGGCAATAAAATATATTAAACACGTGAAATGTTTTTATTTAATTATTAATATTTATATTAATGTTTTCTAGATGAGATGTTGCGTAAAAATTAAGATCGGAAGAAGATCGGTAATATGAGTGATATTTAGACCAAAAATGAAAGCGCAAACATTCGTAAGGGTGTTCCAACAATCTTAATATTTTGGGGAGGGTTTGTTGTGAAGGGTTCTATTGTTGTTAATACCGATTGGAAACAAGGCATTATTAATAAAAATATTTATGGACAATTTGCTGAGCATCTTGGACGTTGCATTTATGAAGGCATATGGGTTGGAGAGGACTCACCGATTCCAAACACAAACGGAATTCGAAATGATGTAGTGGAAGCCCTGAAAAAGCTGAACATTCCTGTATTGCGCTGGCCGGGAGGCTGTTTTGCCGATGAATATCATTGGAAAGATGGTATCGGACCAAAAGAAAACCGTAAGAGAATGGTAAATACGCATTGGGGCGGTGTGGTTGAAAATAATCATTTTGGCACACATGAGTTTTTTCAATTGTGCGAACTGTTAGATGCAGAGCCTTATATTTGTGGAAATGTCGGCAGTGGTAAAGTTCAGGAAATGTCGGAGTGGGTAGAGTACATGACCTTCGATGGAGAGTCCCCTATGGCTGCATGGCGTCAGGAAAACGGTCGTGAGAAACCATGGAAGCTCAAATATTTTGGAGTGGGTAACGAAAACTGGGGTTGTGGCGGTAACATGCGCCCAGAATATTATGCCGACCTGTATCGCCGCTATCAGACATATGTCCGTAACTATGGCGAGAACCGCATTTATCGGATTGCAGGGGGGGCGAATGTGGATGATTATCGTTGGACCGAAGTGTTGATGCGTGAAGCTGGGCATCTTATGGACGGTTTGAGCCTGCATAACTATACGATCCCGGGAAACTGGGAAGGGAAACGGCAAGCACTCGGCTTTGATGAAGCGGAATGGTTCGAGACGATGAAAAAATCATTGCATATGGATGAATTGATTACTCGTCATTCAGCCATTATGGACCAATATGATCCTGACAAAAGGGTCGGACTGATCGTCGATGAATGGGGAACCTGGTTCCTGACTGAGCCGGGGACCAATCCGGGCTTCCTGTATCAGCAAAACACGATGCGCGATGCGCTGGTAGCTGGGCTGCACCTACACATTTTCCATAATCACCATGACCGAGTACAGATGACGAATATCGCTCAAATGGTCAATGTTTTACAGGCAATGATTCTGACCGAAGGCCCTGCTATGCTGTTGACGCCGACATACCATATATTTGAAATGTTTAAGGTGCATCAGGATGCACAAGCACTGGCTGTTCATGTAAAGGTGGGCGATTATGAATATGATGGGGATTCCATCCCACAAGTAAGCGTGTCCGCCTCCAAGGCGCAGGATGACAATATTCATATTAGCTTTTGCAACATCCATCCGGGCGAGTCGGCAAACTTGAATTTGGAGCTAAGAGGACTGGAAGAGGTTAAAAAGATCAGCGGTGTTGTTCTTGCCAGCGACGATATGCAGGCACATAATAAGTTTGATCAGCCAGAGCGTGTGAAAAAGGAAGCTTTCACATCCTATCAGCTGCAAGGTCAGCATTTGGATGTTACACTGCCACCAATGTCGGTAGTGATGCTGACAATTGCTCCGTAAAAAAGCTGGGTTGTGGTATGTAAGCACAATTTCATTATTATTGGTTATGAACAAAGAGAGCGTTCAGGTGAACGCTCTCTTTTACCTACAATTGCTCGCGGTGAATCACCCTGAATTCTTTGGGCGACATACCGAAGCGGGAACGAAATACGCGATGAAAATACGTGTAATTTGCAAATCCTGACGATTCGGCGGCTTGTTCCAGTGACATGGGACTGAAAATGATTCGTTCTCTCGCCATGTTAAGCCTGATGTCCAGCGTGTACTGCATAATGCTCGTATCGAATGTTTCCTTAAACAGATGTACTGCTCGGGATACGCTGATACCTACGTGTGAAGACACGTCATCCAGCTTGAAGTTAGAGGATGCATTTTCTTCAATATAATTTTTAATCTGATAAGCAAGATAGTTATGATGAGTAGCGATAGGATGATCGGATAGCATACGGTCAAACTCCAAACATAAAATGCGCATGTAATAACTTGATATTTCCGGGTAAGGATTAGAAATACGTCGTTGCTCCATCACAAGCTGACGAAATAGGCCAAGCAGGGCTTCTGTGAGCTGAACCTTAATTCTGTTGGGTCGTTTATGATGGTTCCACCACTCATCTACCCAGGAACCACCGAAAAAAATGTGATAATCTCCACTTTCCACGACCAGATCTCCCATGGGATTCAACTCACTATGAATATCCAGTTCATAAGGCTCGGTAGGATTGAATAGCAGTAGATCACCCGCCTCAATCCGTGTCATTTCCCCGTTAATGCGGGCCTGGCAGCGTCCATCTGTTTGCAAACGGAATAAATAATTTTTAATCCCATCAGGCTGGTTCGAATAAAAGGGCTTTCGATGGAAGGAATAGCCTGCGGTAAGAACCTGACAAGGCTCGACGATAGACATGATGATGACTCCTTTGGACATATGGCTGTTTCAAATATTGACCAGATTGTTCATGTTTTAATCATATTATTCATTTTAAACGAAACAGAAATAGAATACTATGTGAACTGTAAAGCTTACATGTTAGATGAGAAAGTACATGTTGGAGGCCAAGGAGTGTGACGACGTGGAACGAATGAAGGCCGGGATTATCGGATGCGGTACTATTAGTTCGGTATATCTTGAAAATCTCCAAAAGAGCCCACTTATTGAAGTAGTGGCCGTCGCTGATTTACTAGATGAGAGGGCCAAGGAGAGGGCCGATGAATTCAACATTGAAAACGTATACAAGGTGGATGAATTGCTTCGTCAGCCTGAGATTGAGCTTGTATTTAATCTGACCGTGCCTGGCAGCCATGCACTGACAGATGTGGCGATACTAGAGGCAGGCAAGCATGTGTACAGTGAAAAGCCTTTGGCGCATTGAAATTCACGGACCATCGTGCTAATGCTGAGCTGGCCTACCATGTGTTAGAAGCCATGCATGCTTTTCAGCGCTCATCATTGGAAGGCAATCACATTACGCTGGAAAGCACGTTCAAGCCGGACGAGGATTTGTATTATGGAACAGATATAATGGAAAATTCATCCTAATTAAAGAGGTGAAGGGTAATGGCTAAAGTAGGATTGCAATTGTACACAGTAAGGGAAGAGCTTGAACAGGATTTTGAAGGTACATTGCGCAAGGTAGCTGAGTTTGGCTATAAAGGGGTAGAATTTCATACCTTTTTCGGACGCAATGCCAAGGATGTCAGAGCGCTTTTGGATGAGCTAAATCTGGAAGTTGTCGGAACTCATATACAATATTCTCGTTTGCTGGATCATTTGGATGAGGAGATTGCATACCACAAAGAATTGGGCAATAAGTACCTAATCGTTCCTTATTTAACCGAAGAACAGCGACAGTGGGATGAAATTTTTGCTAATTTGAATCGTATTGGTGAAAAAGTGAAAGAACAGGGCTTGATACTGGCTTATCATAATCATGATTTTGAATTGACAGAAAAAATCAATGATCGCCCGGTATTCGATGCTTTATATGATGCGGTTTCCGATGATTTGTTACAGGTCGAAATGGATACTTGTTGGGTATACTATGGGGGCTATGATCCAGTGGAATACATCGGACGTTATAATGGACGCCTGCCTATCATTCACTTAAAGGATATGGCACGTGACGAGCAACAAAAAGCAGTGACTGTAGAGCTTGGCAAAGGCGAAGTGCAGCTTCAGGCCATTACAGACGCCGCTATTCAGGCAGGTGTGGATTGGGTCGTCGTGGAACAGGATTTCTGCTCAAACCCTCCAATCGAAAGCATTGAAACCAGCATTAAATGGCTCCAACAATACGCAGCTCAGGGAGGAAATATTCATGTCTAAAACACTCAAAATCGGGATTATTGGTTGTGGAGGCATTGCCAACGGCAAACACTTGCCGAGTCTTGCCAAGCAGAAGCGTGCAGAAATCGTTGCATTCTGTGACATCATTCAGGAGCGCGCTGAAGAGGCAGCAGAAAAGTTTGGAGTTGAAGGGTCGCAAGTTTATAGTGATTACCGTCAGTTGCTAGAAAATAAAGACATTGAAGTCGTACATGTGTGTACACCCAATGACTCGCACTCAGAAATTACCGTAGCGGCGCTTGAGGCAGGTAAGCATGTGCTGTGTGAAAAGCCGATGGCTAAAACTGCTGAGCAAGCACGGGAGATGCTCGATGCAGCCAACCGTACAGGTAAGAAGCTGTCTATTGCGTATCAAAACCGATATCGTGATGACAGTTTGTATCTGAAGCAATTGGTTGAGCAAGGAGAGCTTGGAGACATTTATCTGGGCAAAGCCATTGCTCTACGCCGTCGCGCGGTTCCGACTTGGGGAGTATTCTTGGATGAAGAGAAGCAGGGCGGTGGTCCTCTTATTGATATTGGCACGCATGCACTCGACCTGACACTCTGGCTGATGGATAATTACAAGCCTAAAAGTGTACTAGGTTCAACCTTCCATAAGCTAGGGGATCGTAAAGATGCGGCAAATGCCTTTGGGCCTTGGAATCCTGAGGAATTTAAGGTAGAGGACTCAGCTTTTGGTTTTATTACGATGCAAAATGGAGCTACGATTGTACTGGAATCCAGCTGGGCATTGAACGTTGTAGAGTTTGGCGAAGCGAAGACGCTGTTATGCGGAACCGAAGGCGGAGCTGATATGCAGGATGGATTGCGCATTAACGGGGAAAAGAACAGCCGCTTGTTTGATACGAAAATAGATCTGGATGCAGGTGGTGTTGCCTTTTACTCTGGAGAAACGGAAAATGAAGCAGACCGCGAAGCTCGTCTGTGGATCGAATCTATTCTGGACGACAAAGAACCTCTTGTGAAGCCGGAACAGGCACTGGTTGTTACTGAAATTTTGGAAGCTATCTATGAATCGGCCCGTACCGGGAAAGCTGTCTATTTTGACTAAGCCCGTAATTATCTCGAATAGACCATCATTATAATGAAAGCAGCTTTTTTCACATATGATACAGGGAGGGATTTCTTTTGAAACTTGGAGTATTTATGGTGTTGTTCGGCGGACGTTCGCTGGAGGAGGCGCTGGATTATGTGGCTTCTCAAGGATTAGATGCTGTAGAAATCGGTACAGGCGGCAACCCAGGAGATAAGCATTGTAAGCCGGATGAGTTGCTGGAGAATGATACAGCGCTCAAAAATTTTAAAAAGGCAGTAGAGTCCCGTGGACTAACGATTAGTGCGCTTAGCTGTCACGGCAATCCTCTTCATCCGCAAAAGCATTTAGCCCAAGCTGATCATGAAACGTTTCTTAAAACCGTTCGATTGGCAGAAAAGCTGGAAGTTCCAGTTGTGAACACTTTCTCTGGCTGTCCGGGTGATCATGAGGATGCGAAATATCCAAATTGGCCTGTGGCTCCGTGGCCTAATGATTTTCAGGAAGTGTTGAAGTGGCAATGGGAGAATAAAATTATTCCTTACTGGACTGAGACGGGAAAATTTGCAGCAGATCATCATGTTAAAATTGGGCTGGAGCTACACGGAGGCTTCTCCGTTCATACACCAGCGACCTTGCTTCGTTTGCGTGAAGCTGCGGGAGAGGTCATTGGTGCTAATCTGGATCCGAGCCACATGTGGTGGCAGGGAATTGACCCAGTGCAGGCGGTTCAAATTTTGGGCCGAGAGGGAGCCATTCACCATTTTCATGCCAAGGATACGACGATTGATCCGGTCAATGTAAATAAATATGGACTTACCGATATGCAGGAATATACGAAAATGCTAGATCGCGCTTGGCAGTTCCGTACTGTGGGTTATGGACATGATGTAAAAACCTGGGCAGATATTATCAGTGCTCTGCGTCTGGTGGGATACGATTATGTAGTGAGTATTGAGCATGAAGATGGTCTGATGTCCGTGGAGGAAGGCTTTACTAAGGCTGTCCACAATCTTCGCCAGGTATTAATTGAAGAACCGCTGAGCGAGATGTGGTGGGTCTAACCTAATAGGGGGAAATGTTGATGATTAACGTCACCATTTGGAATGAATTTTTGAACGAAAAGTTGAATGATGAAGCCAAACAGATATATCCTGACGGGATACACAAAGCGTTGGCTGACGGCCTGGCAGGAGAGGGATTTGCCATTCGAACAGCTACTCTTCGTGATGATGCCGAGCATGGTTTGGGAGAAGAGATCCTGAATTCCACAGATGTGCTGCTGTGGTGGGGGCATAAAGCCCACGATCAGGTGAGCGATGAAGTTACGGCGCGTGTTGTAAAGCGAGTGCAGGGAGGAATGGGCTTGATTGTGCTACACTCGGGCCATTTTTCAAAGCCATTCAAAGCCCTAATGGGCACTAGCTGTGATCTGAAATGGAGGGTGGCAGGTGAACAGGAGATTATTTGGTCGGTGAATCCGTCACATCCTATTGCAGAAGGCATAGACGCCAAAATTTTGTTGAAGCAGGAAGAGATGTATGGCGAGTTCTTTGATATTCCAGCGCCGGATGAATTGGTATTTGTTAGTAACTTTGAAGGCGGCGAAGTATTTAGAACCGGATGTACTTTCCGCCGAGGTAGCGGTAAGATATTCTATTTCCGCCCAGGTCATGAGACCTATCCGACTTATTACCAGCCTGATATTTTGAAAGTTATCGCCAACAGCATTCGTTGGACTTCTCCGACAAATATTAACAAACCAATATATGGAAGAAGTGAACCTGTAAGACCTCTCGGTGGAGTGTTGGTATAATAACAATCATCACATTTTGATGAGCTGTATAATGAACAGATTGATAGGCGGAACCTCTAGGGATTCCGCCTTTTTGTATTTAACGATTTAGACATATACCTGCTGTGTTGGTTTGTTGTATAATCAGTTTTGGTCATGGCAACTTTATCAGCGCAGGTATTTAATTTAAGAAGAAAGTGTTTTCTTTCGGGATAAAGTATGCTAAAATGATATATACTAACAAAAGGAAAGCTTTATCAAACCGAAATGCAAAAGAAGGTGAAAAATTTGGAGAGTCAACCGCAATTTACAAAAATGTGTCCGCGTTTTGAAACCGCCTTTTCATGTTTGGGTAAGCGTTGGAATGGATTAATTATTCAATCCATGATGAGCGGTCCTAAGCGGTTTAAGGATATTTCCAATCTGATTCCCACAATGAGTGACAAAATGTTATCAGAGCGGATGAAAGATTTGGAAAATGAAGGAATTCTTACACGTCATGTATATCCAGAAACTCCTGTCCGTATTGAATACGAGCTAACAACCAAAGGCCGTGCACTTCAGCCGGTTATGGAACAGATTCAATTTTGGGCTGAGGAATGGATTAGATGAGCACCAAACTAAATAAGCGTTTCTCATAGCAAAACAGCCTTTTCCTAGGAAAAAGGCTGTTTTTTATTTTGTGTATAGGACTACTTATCCATTTTACAGAAATGATCTACATAGGCAGCACGGCTTAATAGCCTTTGACGCGCCCTGCAACTGAGAATAATCCTGCTGTTGCACGGCGGGGCACACGGGTTTGAATATCCAGCGCGGCCGAACGGAATGTACCCAAGCAGGAATGGCAAAGTCTTCCTGCATAAATGGGGGAACGGCAGGATTCACAAGGATAATCA
The DNA here is from genome assembly GCF_038005565.1 of Paenibacillus sp. FSL R10-2748. Classification (NCBI taxonomy): domain Bacteria; kingdom Bacillati; phylum Bacillota; class Bacilli; order Caryophanales; family Paenibacillaceae; genus Paenibacillus; species Paenibacillus sp. FSL R10-2748. The sequence continues at coordinate 557,883 of NZ_JBBOTK010000002.1, read as the reverse complement.
AGCTGACTGTATGTGGAGGGAAACTTGCCTGCTCTTACCCAATCTGTGAGCAATTCTATAGGTGTGCCGGTTACGTCACTGAGCTGGCGAGTATGAGTAGAAGGATGCTTCCATAGATAGTTAGAACAGCGGTCCAAGAATATATTTTCTTCCTGAATACAAGAACTACACAGGTTTCTAAGGTTTTGACGAAAAACGGAACCGCATTTTGGGCAATTAGAAGTATGTATCTCCATAGAAACCAGTCCTTTGTATCGGAATATAGTGAAATTTTAAAATTTATTAGTTATATATTACTATGACCTTATACCTATATCAATCTTTATTTATGGAATCTCTGATCTTTAAGTGTATGTTGAAATCTGTGTTGACATTACTTTGTTACTTATGTATTATTACTTACATAAAGTTACTTAATGAATAAAATAAACTATTACTGATAAGGGGATCTTTATATGATGCCATCTTTATTTTTGGCCCACGGCTCACCGATGCTTGCTATTGAACAGACGGACTATACTTCATTTTTAGAGCAACTGGGGAAAAGCATTCGCCCTAAAGCGGTTGTTATCTTTACTGCTCATTGGGAAGCGCAAACGTTGACGATCAGTTCGATGGATGACGTGTACGATACCATTTATGATTTTGGCGGTTTCCCACCGGAACTGTACATGGTGAAATATCCAGCACATGGTTCTGTGGAACTGGCCAATAAGCTGGAAAAATTATATGAACAAAAGGGCATTGACGTACAAACTGACCGGGTGAGGGGACTGGATCATGGATCCTGGACATTGTTGCATCGTATGTATCCTGAGGCAGACATTCCGGTAGTTCAGATCTCAGTAAATCCATATCTTTCGCCCAAAGCACAATATGCCATTGGTGAAGTGCTGCGTGGACTGGGAGAACAAGATATTCTGGTCATTGGCAGTGGAGTGACTGTTCATAATCTGCGTATCGTCAAATGGGGGGAAACGAAAACAGAACCTTGGGCTATAGATTTTGATGATTGGATTATTGAAAAAGTGCAAAGTAGAGATATAGAGGCTTTGGATCACTATGAAAGCGAAGCACCGTATGCTCGCCAGGCCGTACCAAGAGCAGAGCACTTTGTACCGTTGTTTATTGCAATGGGGAGTGGCAATCCTGCAAACAAAGCCAAGGTCATCCATAGAAGCTATGAGATGGGGAATTTAAGTTATCTATGCTTACAGTTTTAAAAAGTGTGTTGCCAGAAGAAGGACTATTGTTAAAATGCTTCGCAACTGCTTCTGTATAAGTAGAGGAGTGGAAATAAATTAGGGAGTGTTATAAGCTATAATGGCTTATAACACTCCCTTTTACGTAAAAAACGATTTATTATATGCGGCAAATCTCACGAGGGCACAATTCACAATGACATACGCCTTGCAGCATTTCCAAATCCTTGACAACAATCATGCCATTATCATATTCAACTGCATTTTTCTTACGTAGATCACTAAGCATCCGGTTTACGCTTTCCCGAGTCGCACCGATCATATTTGATAAGTCAGTATGAGTAATTTTTTTATGAATCAGGATATGTTCGCCGTGAGGCTCACCATAGGTATTGCATAGACGGATGAGTGTTGAACATAAAGCGCCAGGCTTGCCGTACATCATCAAATCGCGGAACTTAGTCTGAGTAATGCGATGATGCGAACCCATCCATTTCATAAAGTCAATCGCAAAATCACAATGCTGGCAAATAAGTAGCTCCAGATCTGTATGATCGATTACGCCAATATCACTGTCTTCCAGAACCTCAGCAGAAAAGGAATGCTTAGTACCGAAAAATGGATCGGCTTGACCAACAAGATCGCCGCTTTGATACATATATAGAATAAGTTCCTTACCCTCATCCGTTGTTTTGGTTACTTTCACGCGTCCGCGCTTAATATAAAACAGCTTATCCGCTGTATCTCCTTCCCAGAACAGATGCGAGCTTTCTGGCATAACTCGATCTTTCATCATCACTTGCAACCGGTTGAAGCTGGCCTCCGAGAAGCAACAGGTGTTGCCGCGGGCTTCCATTACATTTGTAGGGTTTCTCATCGTCCATTTCCCCTTTGTATCCTATGTTTTTTATCTGCAACTTGATCAATTCAAATTCATTATATACCTGCGCAATGCGTTTTTGGGGCAAGAAGAGGGGGTAAAAGTGGCAGAATTCCAAACTTTGTGATTTAATTCACTTCATAAAATAAAATTTTAAATAGATTGTGAAAAAAATCACAATATATCTTGAAAAGCTGTGTTACGATCAGTGCGTGAACAAGAGATAGTACACGAGATAACAGGAGGATGAGGGAAATGGCTGTTAAAAACGAGGTTATCCAAAAAGAGCAAAGCGCAGAGCAGTATATTCAAACGCTGATTGACCGGGGGAACCGGGCACAGCAAGCTTTCATGAGTATGAATCAGGAACAGATTGACGAAATCGTACAAGCTATGGCACTCGCAGGGATGGATAAACACATGTACCTGGCGAAGTTGGCTGTTGAAGAAACAGGACGCGGTGTGTACGAGGACAAAATCACCAAAAACATGTTTGCAACAGAATATGTCTATCATAGTATCAAAAATGAAAAAACCGTCGGTGTCATTGAAGACAATGATTTTGACAGTTTTCAAAAGATAGCAGAGCCAGTCGGCATTATCATGGGGATCACTCCAGTGACAAACCCGACTTCGACTACGATGTTCAAAGCGTTGATTGCCATTAAAACACGTAACCCAATCATTTTCGGTTTCCATCCATCTGCTCAATCGTGTAGTGCGGAAGCAGCCCGCGTCTTGCTCGAAGCAGCCGTCAAACATGGTGCTCCAGCTGATTGTATTCAATGGATTGAAGCTCCATCGATGGATAAGACAAATTCACTCATGAATCACCCGGATGTGGCTCTGATTCTGGCAACTGGTGGATCAGGCATGGTTAAGGCGGCATATAGCTGCGGTAAACCTGCTCTGGGTGTAGGCCCAGGTAACGTGCCTTGCTTTATTGAAAAAACAGCAGACATCAAGCAGGCCGTGAACGATCTTATCCTCTCTAAATCTTTTGACAACGGTATGATTTGTGCTTCCGAGCAAGCGGTTATTATCGAAGAGCCAATCTTCGAACAAGTGAAAAAATTGATGATCGCTAACGGCTGCTATTTTGTAAATAAAGAAGAAGCAGCTAAGCTCACTCAAGGAGCTATGAATGTCGAGAAATGTGCAGTGAACCCAGCAATCGTCGGGCAGTCTGCTGTGAAAATTGCTGAAATGAGTGGTATCACAGTACCAGCAGGAACTAAAATTTTGGTCGCTGAGATTGAAGGGGTAGGAACAAAATTCCCATTGTCTGCGGAGAAATTGAGTCCTGTATTGGCTTGCTATAAAGTAAAAAATGCGGAACAAGGTATTCAACGCGCTGCTGAAGTCGTGGAATTCGGGGGCATGGGCCACTCGTCCGCTATTCATTCGAACGATGAGGACGTTATCGCCCGCTTCGCAAACCGTCTGCAAACAGGACGTATCATTGTAAATGCACCTTCCACACATGGTGCGATTGGCGACATTTACAACACCAATCTTCCTTCGTTGACACTCGGTTGCGGTTCGTACGGTCGTAACTCGACTTCGTCGAACGTATCGGCAGTCAATTTGATTAATGTGAAAAGGGTGGCGAAACGGACGGTGAATATGCAATGGTTCAAAGTACCTTCCAAAATCTATTTTGAAAAAAATTCGACACAGTATCTTGCTAAAATGCCTGATATCACACGTGTAGCCATTATCACGGACCCTATGATGGTAAAACTGGGATATGTGGATCGTGTTATTCATTATCTGCATCAACGCCAAACACCGGTAGCTATCGAAGTGTTCTCTGAAGTAGAGCCAGATCCATCGACAGTTACGGTAGAACGTGGTACAGAAATGATGAGACGTTTCCAACCGGATTGCATCATCGCACTGGGCGGCGGTTCGCCAATGGATGCGGCTAAAGGCATGTGGATGTTCTATGAATATCCAGATACTGATTTCAATAACTTAAAACAAAAATTCATGGATATCCGTAAACGGATTTACAAGTACCCACGTCTGGGCCAAAAAGCACAATTTGTAGCTATCCCTACAACCTCGGGTACAGGTTCCGAAGTTACATCGTTTGCAGTAATTACGGACAAAAACCTGGGTAACACGAAGTACCCGCTGGCTGACTATGAGTTGACTCCTGATGTGGCAATTATTGACCCAGTGTTTGTATATTCGCTGCCTAAAACAGCTGTAGCGGACACAGGTATGGACGTTCTGACACATGCTATCGAGGCTTACGTGTCCGTAATGGCTAATGATTACACAGATGGTCTGGCAATTAAAGCCATTCAATTGGTATTCCAATACCTAGAACAATCGGCTCTGATCGGTGATAAGCTGGCTCGTGAAAAAATGCATAATGCTTCCACACTTGCTGGTATGGCGTTTGCTAATGCATTCTTGGGTATTAACCACAGTCTTGCACATAAATGGGGTGGACAATACCATACAGCGCATGGCCGCACGAATGCCATTTTGCTGCCGCACGTTATTCGCTATAATGCGAAAAAACCGACAAAATTTGCTTCGTTCCCTAAATATTCGCACTTTGTTGCGGATGAGCGTTATGCAGAAATCGCGCGCATACTGGGACTGCCTGCACGCACCACCGAAGAAGGGGTTAACAGCTTGATCGAAGCAATCCGTAAGATGAACAAAACACTCGGTATCGAGGAATCGTTCCAACAAATCGGTTTCGATGCGAAGGATTTCGAATCACGTGTAGACTATCTGGCTGACCGCGCATTTGAAGATCAATGTACAACTGCGAATCCGAAGTTGCCACTGGTTACGGAGTTGGCTGATGTCTATCGCAATGCCTTCTACGGACGTTTTGACCAATAATATAATAGGTACGAAGAGGCTTGTGAAAAAGCATTTTCTCGTTCAATACCGATGCAGGCTCTCTATATAGAGGGCCTGTTGGTTTGGGAAGGGAGGTGAACGGCAAGGCTAAGGATATAGGCGCGAAGCTAGGGAAAATAAAGTGATAAAAATCACTCATGTTGTGATTTTTATCACATACTACACTCTATCATTATTCTACAATAAGGGTGTAAGAAAGGTCCCGACACTGAGCGTAAGGCATCGGTGAACAGGCCGGGCTCAAGAAATAGCTTTATCGTGAAAAAAATCACAAGTCCGGAAGACCAAACAATTTGGAGGGATTTACATGTCGGTGATTGAGAGAGAATTACAAGAGCAACAATCTGGCTGGAGAGGTTTTAAAAAAGGCAAATGGACTAAAGAAGTCAACGTCAACGATTTTATTGAAACTAATATCTTACCTTATGTTGGCAATGAAGAATTTTTGGTTGGTCCTACCGCCAACACAACTGCATTGTGGGATATTGTATCCGATCTTACCAAAAAAGAGTTGGCAAACGGCGGCGTGCTTGATGTAGACGTGAATACGCCATCCACTATTATTTCACATAAACCGGGTTATCTAGACCGGGATAAAGAGCAAATTGTCGGTGTACAAACAGATGCTCCATTCAAACGCTCTTTGCAGCCGTTTGGTGGAATTCGGATGATGATCGACGCTTGCAAAGCCTATGGTTTTGAAGTACCGGAAAGTATCATTGATATCTTCACTCATATTCGTAAAACTCACAACCAAGGTGTATTTGACGCTTATACAGATGAAATGAGAGCAGCTCGTAAAGCTGGTATCATTACTGGTCTCCCAGATGCATACGGTCGTGGTCGTATTATCGGTGACTATCGTCGTGTAGCTTTGTATGGTGCAGACTTCTTGATCCAAGATAAAAAACTGCAACTGAAAAGCCTTGAAGTTGATTCCATGGAAGAAGACGTAATTCGTCTGCGTGAGGAAATTTCCGAACAAATTCGTGCTTTGAATGAACTGAAACAAATGGCTGCTGAACACGGTTTTGATATCTCAAAACCTGCTAACAATGCGAAAGAAGCTTTCCAATGGGTATATTTTGGATATCTTGCAGCAATCAAAGAACAAAATGGTGCAGCAATGTCCTTAGGACGTGTATCTTCTTTCCTTGATATTTACTCTCAACGTGATATGGAAGAGGGTACAATGACAGAAGAACAAGCTCAAGAACTGGTCGATCATTTTGTTATGAAATTGCGTATTGTTAAGTTCTTGCGCACACCTGACTATAATGAACTGTTCAGTGGAGATCCAACTTGGGTTACTGAGTCCATTGGTGGTATGTCCGTAACTGGAGAAACTCGGGTAACTAAAAACAGCTTCCGTTTCCTGCACACCCTCTACAATCTGGGACCTGCACCGGAGCCGAATCTGACTGTACTGTGGTCGGAAAAATTGCCTGAAGGCTTCAAAAAATATTGTGCGAAAGTTTCTATTGAAACTAGCTCCATTCAGTACGAGAATGACGATCTGATGCGTCCGATTTATGGAGACGATTATGGTATTGCTTGTTGTGTATCGGCAATGAAAATCGGTAAACAAATGCAATTCTTTGGTGCTCGTGCCAACTTGGCTAAAGCTCTGCTGTATGCAATTAACGGTGGTAAAGATGAAAAATCTGGCGTCCAAGTAGGGCCTGAATTCCCAGCCATTACAGGCGAAGTTCTGGAATATGAAGAAGTGTTGAGCCGCTTCAAACCTATGATGGAATGGTTGGCAAAACTGTACATGAACACTTTGAATGTTATTCACTACATGCATGATAAATATAGCTACGAACGCATTGAAATGGCGTTGCATGATCGTGATATTCTCCGCACCATGGCTTGTGGTATTGCGGGTCTGTCAGTTGCTACCGACTCCTTGAGTGCCATTAAATTTGCAAAAGTTAAACCAATCCGTAACGAAAAAGGGATTGCTGTTGACTTTGAAATCGAAGGCGAATATCCTTGCTACGGTAACAACGATGACCGTGTAGATAACATCGCTGTGGAACTGGTAGAAAGCTTCATGAGCATGATTCGCAAGCATAAAGCTTATCGTAATGCGGTTCCTACTCAATCTGTACTGACTATTACTTCCAACGTAGTGTACGGTAAGAAAACAGGTACAACACCGGATGGACGTAAAGCAGGCGAACCGTTTGCACCAGGGGCAAACCCAATGCACGGCCGTGATAAAAAAGGTGCTTTGGCATCTCTGAGTTCCGTAGCCAAATTGCCTTATGAACACAGTCTGGATGGTATCTCGAACACCTTCTCCATCGTGCCTAAAGCACTGGGTAAAGAAGAAGAAACACGCAAAACAAACCTTGTTTCGATGATGGATGGCTACTTTGGAAGCCACGCACATCATCTGAATGTCAATGTGTTTGCTCGCGAACAACTGTTGGATGCAATGGAACACCCAGAAAACTATCCACAGCTGACGATTCGTGTTTCCGGCTATGCCGTTAACTTTATCAAGCTGACTCGTGAACAACAATTGGATGTTATTAACCGTACTTTCCACGGTACAATGTAAATAAGTATTACAATGACGCACGCATAGCGGATGCGGGAAGGATGATGCAACATGTTGAAAGGTCACATACACTCATTGGAAACCTTCGGGACCGTCGATGGTCCCGGCATCCGCTTCGTGCTCTTTATGCAAGGATGCTTGTTGAAATGTCAATATTGCCATAACCCGGACACTTGGGCCTTGAATGAAGGTAATCCAATGACGTTGGAGGAGGTATTGGCTGAGATTGAGCCGTATTTAGCCTATTACCGTTCTTCAGGAGGCGGATTGACCGTATCCGGTGGAGAACCGACGCTGCAAGCTCATTTTGTCGCAGAGCTGTTCAAAGAAGTGAAACGTCGGTGGAATTTGCACACGACACTGGACAGTAACGGCTTTAATGACGCGGGCCGTATCCATGAACTGCTGGACGTAACAGACTTGGTGCTACTGGATATTAAGCATATTGACAATGATAAGCATATTAAGCTTACAGGCAAGTCTAATGACCGTATGCTAAGTACGGCTCGCTGGTTGTCTGAGCAAGGGCGCAAAATGTGGATTAGACACGTATTTGTACCGGGTATTCATGATGACGAGCAAGATTTATTGAATTTGGGACGGTTTATCGGAACGTTGAACGGAGTCGAGAAATTCGAAATATTACCTTACCATCAAATGGGTGTTTACAAGTGGGAAATGCTCGGTAAGGAGTATCCGTTGGAGGGAGTTCCATCTCCTACAGATGAAGAAGTTCAACGTGCTTACCGACTCATTGAAGAGGGTCGTCTGGAGACTGCAGGAAAGAATGCTGTCTGTCGTCCATCATAATGTAAATGGTTCAAAAGCTATTTCCTAGTAATGAAGCCGCCGCCACATCAGGTCAGATGGGCGGCGGTTTTTTGTTGTTGAATTTTTTGCAGTCACAGGAGAAAGTTCCCTTTTTTTCATGATCAGCAAAATTTCCAGAAACTTTTTAACAACTGACGCGTCTAATAGTATGACTTTTTACGGGAATGATAATAATTTGGTGATAGAAGGAGACAGACAATGAATTTCAAGAAATGGACCATGCTCACCGCCCTTGCGGTGGCTCAGGTGGCCGCAGTAGCCCCTGTAGGAGCAGAAGCAGCATCAACAACCGTTCAATCCACCGATTCGGTTAGCGCACAGCAGGCTCAGGCCAATGTTGCTGATTCAGGCGTTCAGAATAGCATCGGAGATCAAGATGGAACTAGCACACAAAATGACACGGTTACACCTAATAACACAGGCGTATCCAATGATCCATTGACTGGCCTGCCTACGGATACAACCAACGGATCGAACGTTTCCAATGATGTATACGGTGGAGACGGAATTATCACCAATCCTGGTGGAGCTCCAACATCCATGGGTGCTAATCAATTGATTTTGTACTTAAACAGCGCGAAAATGGAACAAAACGGACAGGTGTACACAGCAACTCAGCCGATGACTGTTAAGGACGGAGTTTCCTATGTAGCTATCCGTTCTCTTGTCAGCCGTGTCGGATTGCAGTTTAGTTATGACACTGCCACCAAAGAAACCGTAATCACACAAGGAACAAATGTCATGCGCTTCAAAACAGACAGCAAGGTTTATACGGTTAACGGTGAAGCCAGACAAATGAAGGGACCGGCTTTTCAGCAAAAGAACGTATTTATGGTGCCATTGACCTCGATTACACAGGCCTTAAATATTCCTTATACTGTGAATAATACGACTAAACAAGTTATCATGGATTTGAATCAGAAACCTAAAGCTTCCTTCACGGTTCAGCAAAAAGATATCTATGCGGGCGAAACCCAAGTTACGTATTTGACGAAGGAATCTTCTCCTACAGGTCTTCCGATTGTGAACCAACGTTGGGAAGGTAAGCAGGACGTATTTCAGGAGCCGGGTACATATGTAGTTACCTATTCTGTTCTTGACTCTGCTGGGAACTGGAGTGATCCTTACTCAGTTACAATTACAGTAAGACCACCAAATCAGCCGCCAGTGGCTCTGTTTACAACTGATAAAAAAGAGTACAAGATGGGCGAGAAAATCACCATTACCGACCTGAGTACAGATGATGAGAATGCTATCACTAAGCGTGATTGGGAGAATAAGAAACTTGCCTTCTTCCAACCAGGTGATGTAACAATTACGCTCACCGTAACTGATAAGCACGGCGCAACAGGTACCAAAAGTGAAACGATTAAAATTACAAATGAACTGCTGTACAACGAAGATGATTTCAATAAAATCTTCACACCATATGGTGATAAATATACAGTAGACGGCAGTCAGGTGCCTACCATGGCTACTATTCCAGTGACAAGTACTTCTTCACCGCGTCTTTTGATCCGTGCTAACAGCCCAGAACGTGTGTTCCAGGATGGTATCGTGTATCAAGAAACCGGATCAGGCAGCACGCGCATACTCGTCCATCATGTCAATGAAACGGGTAGAGATGTGAAGATGTACGTGATTGCGACCAACAATAATATCACTCCTGCCAATATAAATGTCGAAAATTCCGGTTTTGCTGGACCATCTGAATTTGCCACGGCTGCGGGTAAAGTCTCGATTCAACGATATTTTCAATCCATGCAGGATGGAAGCAAGCGTTCTAGCACAGTTCTAAATCCTGGCGAAAATCGCATTATTTTAGAGGATTTGAATGCACAAAAAATCAAGCAAAAACAGGTCATTTCTCTGTTATCCGATTTATATACGGATCAACCTATTCAATACACGGTTATTGTGTTAGATGCAAATGTAGATCCGTTGACCGTGATGCCTACTCTGGCAAAACTGCCTAAGGACGGTATTCACAACCGTGGAACGTACGCTAATGCTGATATCTCGCTCAATTATACCGAAGAGGTTGGTAAAACAGCTCAACGTATCGTTCTTGGTGATAATAAGGTAGACCCGAACCTGATTGGTACGGACGGTCTGGACGGCTCTTCTGCTTCCAATGCCGGTAATTTTGGTGTTGTATATAAAGTTAAATTGGATCATGTAGCGCCGTATTCACTGATTACGTTCAACCCGCGTGGAGGCGAATATTCCGGCTATGCGATGGTAAACAATCAGGTTGTGGGTATCCCGACGAACGGCGCGGTATGGGCTCCAAATGAGATGAGTGTGCTGTATCGCACAGGGCATATCGAGGAAAGTGTAGAGATGTATTTCACTGCTGCTGCAGGAAGTAACTTGCCAGTTTCCGTAGTAGTTATGCCTTTACCAGCTATTAAAAATTAATATGAATTAACCGGTGCTGTTTACCGGCTTAGACCTTGGGTCTCGTCATTCACCGTTTAAAAGTCGATGTCACTTGCAGAATATAGGCGTTCTCCTGCTGCGAATTTAATCGTAGCGCCGGAGAGCGTCTTTTTCTTATGTATAGATACGAATATCTCTTATAATATTGACTTTAATCGTGGTATAATAAATAGATGCAAGCCTAAGCCTGCATCAGAAAACCTGAAACTACAGACAGGGGAGGGTGAAACGCATGCTGACAAAGGATGAAATTATTGCAACAATGTCCGCTCAGGGGCTGCGTATTACAGATCAGCGCAAGACGTTGGCCACGTTATTTTCCGAGAATGAAGGGTATCTGTCCCCCAAAGACGTTTATGAATATATGGGTAAGAAGTACAGTGGACTTAGTTTTGATACGGTTTATCGTAATCTGCGTGTAATGCAGGAATTGGGTGTACTGGAACAGGTATCTTTTGAGGATGGAATGAAGTTCAAGGTGAGCTGTAATGAGCATCATCACCATCACCATATGATTTGCTTGAGCTGTCAGAAAACATTACCGATTTCTTTTTGCCCAATGCAAATGACGGATACAACGGATCAATTCCAAATCGTCGAGCACAAGTTTGAAATTTTTGGTTATTGCAAAGATTGTCAACAGAAGAATGGGCATACTGACAGTAATTCGGATGGGGGATTCAGACAGACGAGCAGTCACACTCACAGCCACGGGGGCTACTGAAATGAAAATCACCACACGCAGAGTGGTACAGGCTCCGATTAAGTTTTATCGTTCCTATATTTCACCGTTAAAGCCGGCTACCTGCCGATTCTATCCAACGTGTTCGGCGTACGCGTTGGAGGCGGTAGAGATGCATGGTGCGCTCAAAGGTTCATGGCTTGCTGCTAAGCGTATAGCCAAGTGCCATCCCTTTCATCCGGGCGGCGTAGATTTGGTCCCTCCTGCAAAAAAGGGAACAGATAGGTCTAGCGAAGATCGTTTGGCTACCCACTCTGAAAAGGGTCTGACTTGACAGCGCTATGCGGATTTGGTTATATTTTGGTTAATATTGTTTTCCTGCGAAGGGATGAGTAGGGTAAACCGCCCAGTACAGAGAGCCGGGGTTAGCTGCAAACCGGTCTGGAGCGAAGCCTGAATATGGTCCTGGAGGAACCTTTTTCGAGCGTATTTGCCACAATTATTAGTGCTTGGGAGGCAATCGTAAGGGGGAGGCGTGTTCCAGCGTTAATGGGCGGTCAGATGTGACCGGTGAAGCCTGTAGTCTGCGAGGATACAGGAAAATTGGGTGGTAACGCGTGAGGTGACTCTCGTCCCATAGGGGCGGGGGTCTTTTTTGTGCCCAATTTGTGCCAAATACATGAATTGGAGTACCATCATGTCAGCAGGTCTTATAGCTGCCGTGAACAAAACAGGAGGCAACACACATGTCCAATGAGAACACATTTTACATTACGACACCGATCTATTATCCGAGCGACAAGCTACATATAGGTCATGCTTACACGACGGTTGCGGGAGATGCAATGGCCCGTTACAAGCGGCTACGCGGTTATGAAGTGCGCTATTTGACAGGAACGGATGAGCATGGTCAGAAGATTGAGCAGAAAGCAAGTGCAGCAGGCAAAACGCCGCAACGTTTCGTAGATAATATTGTGGCAGGTATTCAAGAACTGTGGCGGAAGCTCGACATTTCCAATGACGATTTTATCCGTACTACGGAGGAACGTCATAAGGCTGTTGTACAAGAAATTTTTGATCGTTTGCTGAAGCAAGGCGATATTTACAAGGGAGAATACGAAGGCTGGTACAGCATCCCTGACGAGACGTACTACACAGAAACTCAGCTGGTTGACGTGGTGAAGGACGCCGAAGGCAATGTGGCTGGAGGAAAAAGCCCGGATAGTGGACACCCTGTAGAACTGGTCAAGGAAGAGTGTTACTTTTTCCGTATGAGCAAGTATGCTGATCGGTTGCTGCAATTTTATGAAGAGAATCCGCAGTTTATCCAGCCGGAATCACGTAAAAAAGAGATGATCAATAACTTCATCAAGCCGGGTCTGGAGGATTTGGCTGTATCCCGTACTACCTTCGATTGGGGCATTAAGGTGAAGGGGGATCCGAAGCATGTCGTGTATGTGTGGATTGATGCACTTTCCAACTACATCACAGCCTTGGGTTATGGCTCTTCCAATACCGAGCTGTATGATAAATTCTGGCCTGCAAATGTGCATATCGTAGGTAAAGAGATTGTACGGTTCCACACGATATATTGGCCGATTATGCTGATGGCGCTGGATCTTCCGTTGCCTAAAAAAGTATTTGCACATGGTTGGCTGCTCATGAAAGACGGTAAAATGTCGAAATCTAAAGGCAATGTTGTAGACCCAGTGACGTTGATTGACCGTTATGGTCTGGACCAACTACGATACTACTTACTGCGCGAGGTGCCTTTTGGGGCAGACGGAACATTTACACCAGAAAGTTTTGTAGATCGAGTTAATTCGGATTTGGCAAATGATCTGGGCAACTTGTTGAATCGTACCGTGGCGATGGTAGATAAATATTTTGATGGTAAGGTTCCAGCTTATGAAGCGAATGTAACAGCATTCGACGGAGCTTTGGAAGACATGGCAACATCGACTTATAGTAAAGTAGAAGAAGCCATGGAAAACATGGAGTTTTCCGTGGCATTAACGGCGATTAGCCAATTTATTAGCCGTAGCAACAAGTATATTGACGAGACGCAACCATGGAATTTGGCTAAGGATGAGGCAAAACGTCGCGAATTGTCATCTGTTATGTTGCATTTGGTAGAAAGCTTGCGCATCGCTTCCATCTTACTCCAGCCATTCTTAACCCGTGCTCCTCATAAAATTTGGGAGCAGCTCGGTATTAGCCAAGGTGAGTTGACTACATGGGATAGCGGCAAACAGTTCGGTCGTATTCCGGAAGGAACGCAGCTGGTCAAAGGTAATCCGATCTTCCCGCGTCTGGATTCAGAGCAAGAGGTTGCTTTTATCGTGGAAGCGATGACTGGAGGTAAGAAGCCGGAGGAAGCTACGACACAAGCTCAACCGCAGAATGCATCTGAGATGAGCCAGGAAGCACCGGAGGCAAAGGAAGAGATTGGCATTGAGGATTTTGCCAAGGTGGAACTGCGCGTTGCTCAGGTCGTCGCCTGCGAGCCTGTGAAGAAGGCCGATAAACTATTGAAGCTTCAGCTTGACCTTGGTTATGAGCAGCGGCAAGTAGTATCAGGGATTGCGAAGTTTTATACACCTGAAGATATCATTGGGCGCAAGGTGATCTGTGTGACCAATCTGAAGCCAGTAAAACTTCGGGGAGAGTTGTCGCAAGGTATGATTTTGGCAGCATCACATGGAGATCAGCTTACGCTGGCCACCGTTCCGGAAGGTATGCCGAATGGTGCGGTTGTAAAGTAGAACGCTATGTAAAAATAAAAGAGCGTAATGAGCGTATGTCCGGGAATTATTCTTCCTGGGCATGCGCTTTTTGGCTTGCATCATATTTTGCTCCCGCTATACGTATGTTTTAGTAGGCAGGGCTTGTTTGCTTGTGTTCACTTAAGACAGGTGGGAGGAAATGATGATGACAAATATCAACGCTGGGTTGGCGATCATAGCCGGACTGGTTTCTTTTTTTTCACCGTGTTGTTTACCGCTGTATCCATCTTATTTATCGTATATGACAGGGATGTCTGCGCGTGAACTGGCTGAAGGACGGCACAAGGCTGAGGTTCGTTATCGTACGATGGGACATACGCTTGCTTTTGTATTGGGCTTTTCGGTCGTTTTCTATTCACTGGGTGCAAGTGTCGGGTTGCTTGGAGAATGGTTTGCCAATTATGGGGATGCGCTAAGAGTGGTAGCGGGATCACTTATTTTACTAATGGGGCTGGTATCTCTTGGTGTGGTGCGTCCTTTGTTTCTAATGAGGGAGCATAAGCTTCGCTGGACATGGAAGCCTGCCGGGTATGCCGGTTCCTTTGTAATCGGAATAGGATTTGCGGCAGGTTGGTCGCCCTGTATCGGTCCCATGCTAACAGCTATTATCGCTTTGGCGGCAGTAGAGCATCACATTTGGTTCAAACTAATTACAGGCTATGCGCTTGGCTTTGCGATTCCATTTTTTGTATTAGCTTTGCTGGTAGGCTCTGTTCGACTATCCTCTCGCTATATCTCGATCCTCATCAAAACAGGTGGCATACTACTTGTTATCACTGGCATTTTACTGGTAACGGATCATATGACCGATGTAACGTTATTTTTACAACAGATTACCCCAGATTGGATGCTAGTTATGTGAAATATTCAATACGACTTAAAGGGAAATGTTCAAAAATGCGCTCTGTGATAAACTCTCGCAGTGCATTTTGCTGATCATCGGGATAAACATATTTGTTTTGTCCCCAGCGGCCCCATTTTTTCTTGCGTTTCTCTATGTCCATCTCCAGTTTGGTTTTCGGATAACGTTTCTCGATGACAGCTTTGGATGTTTTGGTGAAGCGATGCTGAATTAATTCGAACGTCAAATCTTTTGTAGCATGCTGTGGCAAGGTTTCTCCCAATTTTCGCAGCAACTCGCCGTAACCTTCTTCCCAGCCGTCATACCAGATGATGGGTGCGATGATGAACCCCAGTGGATAACCGGCTCGTGCGATTTTGCCAGCGGCTTCAATACGTTCCTCGAAGCGTGAAGTTGCAGGTTCAAACTGTTTAATAACATAATCGGAATTAATGCTAAAGCGGATGCGAGTATGACCATTATGTTTAATATCCAGTAATGGATCAACATGATGATATTTAGTAACAAAACGCAGACGACCAAATTCTTCATCTGCCATGAAACGAATCAAGTCTCCAAGCGTTCCGGTGATATGCTCCAAACCAACTGGATCGGAGGTGCAAGCTGCTTCAAAACGGGTAATTTCAGGCGCACGCTCCTCGATATAAGCTTTAGCTGCTGATAAGATATCGTCAGTGTTGACATATACACGAATATACGGCTTTGCTCCCAAGGTTGTTTGTAAATAACAGTAGTGACAGTGCCCCATACAACCAGTCGAAATGGGGATGGCGTATTCGGCAGAGGGCTTGGATTGGTCAAAAGTTAACGTTTTACGGATACCGACAACCAAAGTTTTTTTTGCCATTCGGTACTTTTCAACTTCAGTTTCACCTGGTAAATTGGTAATTCGGTTGTGAGAGGTAGTCATCCGATACGGAATATCCTTGGCTTTAACCCAATCCATAATACGCTGGCCCTTGGGATAATTCAGTGCGTCTGGCTCAAAAAACACCAGATCAGGCAAAAATGGCTTGGTTCCTCTGGTTTGGACAGGAGTACGCTCAAGCGTAGACATGACTAACGCTCCTTTCGAAATAAATCCACAGTGCTCTGGTGTCCAACTTTAACATATTGCCGCAGAAATAAACGATACAGGGACGACGATATTAGTGTGCCCCGCTTAAATTGAACAAATCGTGGCAATAGCTGTGAGTGAAGGGATGCGACTTGCCAATGGGCAATGATAACATGTATCATTACATAGTAGGTTTAACGCAGGAAATGAAGGCGGTAAGCGCCCGTTCAATAACAGAAAAGAGGGAAACAAGTGCCAACGCCAAGCATGGAAGATTATTTGGAACGCATTTATCAACTGATTGATGAGAAGGGTTATGCTCGTGTCTCGGATATCGCAGAGGGGTTAGAGGTGCATCCTTCGTCCGTCACCAAAATGATTCAGAAGTTGGATAAGGACGATTATCTTGTATATGAGAAATATCGGGGACTGATTTTGACACCGAAAGGGAAAAAGGTCGGCAAACGGTTGGTTGATCGCCATCAGTTATTAGAGCAATTTCTGGATATGATTGGGGTTGACAAGGACCTGATATATAAAGATGTGGAAGGTATTGAGCATCATTTGAGCTGGGATTCCATCACCCGTATCGAAACATTGGTTGAGTATTTTCGTCGGGATGAAGATCGCTTGCGCCAGCTTCATGACATACACAAGGAATTGAGTGGAGATTCCTAAAAGCATCTGTCCTTACGGACGATGCTTTTTTATTTGTCCCGACCGCAACAAATATCCGGTTATTAGCGTCTATCCATTATATAGCAGGACAAGATAGGGGTTAAAATTAACAGGGTTAGCGGAGGATTGTAATAATATGAATCGAAAGAAAATAGTGGCATTGGCTGCTGGCCTACTCTTAGCAGTGCAGACTGCCATCGTTCCTGGAGTTCAAGCAGCTCCAACTGGTAATATTGAAATTATATTGGACGGACAGTCCCTGCAAAGTGACGCGTCACCGTATATTGTACAGGGAGCCAATGTTACGATGGTTCCTTTGCGAGTGATTAGTGAGGGATTGGGCGCTCAGGTCAACTGGTCGGAATCGTCCGGTACGGTAACGATTACAGCACAGAACAAAAATATATCTATGGAGAACGGTGCACAAAGCGCTACGGTGAATGGCAAGTCAGTTCGACTGGATGCATCTGCCCGTATGACAAGCGGGAGAGTCATGGTGCCTCTGCGTTTTGTTGGGGAAGAGTTGGGATTAAAAGTGGATTGGCAAGCTTCAGAGCGAGTTATTACGTTAAGCAGTGGTAAGGAAGGTGTCTCTACTGGCGGGAACACTTCTGCAGGAAGCAGCGGCTCTATATCAGATACGCCTGCATCTGGCAATCAGGAGAGTGTAAGTACAGATCAGGGAGCCATCGATGATGAGCAGGCGGTTGTCACTTCACCGTCAACGTCTACTAGTGAGGACGGTTCAAGTTCTTCACAGGCAAATGTGGTTCAGGTAAAGGCTTCAACTTCCATGCGTGGAGCATGGATTTCTACCATTAACGGAGATTGGCCTTCTTCCGCTGCCCGAAGCAGCTCAGAGAAGCAAAAGCAGGAGTTTACTAAAATGCTCGATGATTTGCAGGGGATGGGCATCAATGCGGTATTTGTTCAGGTTCGTGCCAGCGGCGATGCGCTCTATCCGTCGAGTCTCGTACCATGGAGCAAGTATTTGACCAACACCCAAGGTAAAAATCCAGGCTATGATCCCTTGAAATTTATGATTAGCGAATCGCACAAGCGAGGGATGGAATTCCATGCCTGGTTTAATCCGTTCCGTGCGAATTCTACAGGAACAACCAGCGGCTTGGCTGCAAATCATGTGGCTAATCAACATCCAGACTGGATTGTTAAGAATGGTAGCCAATTGTACATCAATCCAGGAATTCCGGCTGCACGTCAGCATGTCATTACGGCGATTATGGAGGTCGTGAACGGATATGACATTGACGGCGTCCATTTGGACGATTATTTTTATCCTTACAGCGGGACTTTTGATGATGATGCGACCTTCAAAGCATATAATGCCAACAAAATCTCTAGCAAGGGCGACTGGCGGAGAGATAATGTGAACAGTTTTGTTCGAGATTTGGGCAAAAGCATTCATGCCAGCAAGTCAAAAGTTCAATTCGGGATTAGTCCATTTGGGGTATGGCGTAACAAATCTCAGGACTTAACGGGTTCAGACACGAAGGCAGGCGTTACAGCGTATGATACGACGTTTGCGGATGTAAGAACCTGGATTAACAAAGAATGGATTGATTATGTAGCTCCACAAATTTACTGGAGTATCGGTTTCCCGGCGGCGGGATATGACAAGCTTGTCGCATGGTGGTCCAATGAGGTCAAAAACTCAGATGTTAAGCTGTATATCGGTCATTCTCCTTATAAGATCGGCACCCCTGAAAAGGGCTGGCAAACGGCTCAAGAGCTAATTAAGCAGCTTGAACTGAACGAAGATTATAAACAGGTCAAAGGGGATATTTACTTTAGTGCACAGCATTTGCGTAAAAATCCATACGGACTCATTCAGCTTCTTCAAAATTATTATCAAATGTGATATAAATTGGATCATATAGGTTCTATTTGGGCCTCCGTTCTCATACATAAGCAGTAGAACTGCTTACTCCCAAGAGAACGGAGGTTTTTTGATCTATGCTGATCAATGCTGTGTTCCAGGGTGGAGGGGTTAAGGGAATTTCGCTGGCGGGTGCAGTTAAGGCTGCGGAGGAGCATGGAATTGTATTCAATCGTTTGGCAGGTACATCATCAGGTGCTATTGTAGCTGCTTTATTGGCTGCGGGATACTCTGCGGATGAAATGAAAGCCGTAATTGAGAAAACCCCCTTGGTCAAGTTGTTACGACGTTCTCCAGTGTTCAATATTAAGTGGGTTGGACCAGCAGCTCGTATCTTTCTTAAAAAAGGGCTCTACTCAGGGGAGGCACTGGAGCACTGGGTACGTGAGCTGTTACGAGCTAAGGGAGTGCGTACGTTCGCGGATTTACCTCCTGGCAAACTGCGCATTATTGCATCAGATATCACGAATGGACGCATTCTGGTGCTTCCTGAGGATATCAAACGTTTTGGTATCAATCCCTCTTCACTGGAGGTAGCTAAAGCCATTCGGATGAGCACAAGTATCCCTTATTTTTTTGATCCCGTTATGTTAAGGCTTGATTCTGCACTTGCCAAGGGAAAGACTTTTTCTCAGCAATTTGTATTTGTAGTTGATGGGGCTTTACTAAGCAATTTGCCGTTGTGGCTTTTTGATGAGCCTGTAAATGAACGTGAGGCCAAAACGATTCCAACGGTAGGGTTTCAAATGGTGGGCAAAACGGGGACGGAGACCAAAGTTTCTTATATACGGGGTCCATTGACCATGCTGCAGGCTATTTTTGATACCATGCTATCAGCACACGATGAACGATATATTGAGCAGGAGAATCGGTATCGGACGATTAAAATTCCAACATTGGGTATCCGCACTGCACAATTTAACATTTCTACAGAGCAAAGTGATTTGTTGTATGCTTCCGGTGTGCAGGCAGGGGATGCTTTTTTCCACAAATGGAGCATCACTTCTTACCAGCAGCAGTATAGCAAGTACCAATTGATGAAGGATACCATGTACGCTATGAAATAAACACTAACTCGCAGTTAAAGTTAATTTAAAAGGGTGTAAAAAAGGAGCCTCTTCCCGGTCATATTTGAATACGCGGGTGATGGCTCCTTTGTGCTACATTTTAAAGGATGATTATCATTAATGATATTTAGGTTGTTCTTCTTCATTTTTGCCCTTGGAACCTTCAATTACATGAAAAGGATACGCTTTGCGCTTGCCTGTAGTCTGCTGCTTACGTGCGTTGGCTGTTTTGGCCATGGTGCGCACAGAGGGTTTGATTTTGGGAGTACGATTGCGTTGCCCTGGCAGGTATTTGTATAGCAGAAATATAACTGCAAAAACAAGGACGGGAATTAGTAAACTCATGAGAAAGCCCCAGCTTCCTCTCCATAGCATATCCACAATCCCATATGCACCCAAAGCAAGGGTAAGCCAGAAAATAACGGCATGTCTGTTCATTATTCACTCATCCTTTCACAGGATCAAGGACCGGACTGTTGAAGGTCTCCTTTACAGGTACGTTTTCCAACTCAGCATCCAATTCAAGCATACGCTTAAATGAGGCAATGGATACCTCCACTTGATCATCAGTCGGTTCTTTGGTGGTAAGTAGTTGCAGCCACAGACCGGGGTAACCTAAATAACGAAGTACCGGAATTTCACGAAGAGCATTGGTCAGCTTGAGAAATTCAAAAGAAAGCCCCAGTACGATCGGAAGCAGTAGAAGCCGTTGCCCCATGCGCTCCCACAGATTGTCGTAGGTAAATAGGGAATAGACAAGTACCCCGATGATCACGGTCAGCATAATAAAGCTACTACCGCAGCGGTAATGCAGACGGCTGTATTTTTGTACATTGGCCGGGGTTAGTTCTTCCCCTGCTTCGAATGCTGTAATTACTTTATGCTCTGCGCCGTGATATTGAAACAGTCGCTTAATTAACGGAGTTTGGGAAATACTCCACAAATAAGCCAGTAGCAGAATCAGCTTAATAGCTCCTTCTGCGAGGTTATGCAAAATTTGGCTGTGAAACAAGCTTCCGAACAGGAAATTCTCTACAATAACCGGAACGAGAGTCAATACAATTTTGCCAAACAGGAATGACAAAATACCGACTGCCGCCACACCGATCATCATACTCAGACTCCAGCGAGATTCTTCTTTTTTCTTTTGCTCAGCGCGTTCTTCCGGATCTACTTCATCATCAGCATACGCATCGGCTGAATAGTTTAAATGCTTGGTACCCTTGGCGCTGGAGTCGATGATGCTTACAATCCCCCGCAATAAAGGAATTCTGCGGAATTTGGATACCCAGGATTGCTCCTTGCGTGGTACTTCCAAATATGTGATTTCGCCAGTTTTGCGGCGAACTGCCGTGACATTGACACGCTTGCCGCCGAACATGACACCTTCAATGACTGCCTGACCGCCGTAGCTCACAGGCTTGGATGCTTGTGACAACCGTCTCACCTCTCTTAATACATGCTTTTTTGTATATTGTATCGAATTTGGAAGGGAATATCTAGTTAGATGAAACTGAGTGTAGTAATTAGGCCACTCCAAGCTAAGATTCTGCTTTTAACGGAGAAGGTAGAAATTCTTATCGTGGAGAAAGCTCATGCCACAGGCTTATAAAAAAAGCATTTATGGAGCTCAGACTGCTCACATAAATGCTACTCATTATAAAACCGAATGAATATTTGGAGACAACTTATTGCGTAATTGCCCCGACAACCTGGTCAACCAGCCCTTTTGAAGAGAGGGGGCCGCCAAATGTCCATGTCGTACCGCTCAGTGAATAGGTACGTTTTTCTTTAACGAAATTTAGACCATTCCAGACCGAATTATTTTTCATGGGTGCGCCGAAAACATTATCGTCCGGCTGAACAATATAGATAAAGTTGCTGTCCTGAACGGCAGACAGAGCTTCAATGCCTACGGTTGAAAAGCCATACTGTTCAACTTTGCTCGGTTTCCAATCGTTAATCATGCCGATCTTCGCCAGTGTTGCCACGACGACTGAGTTATCTGAAAACATACGAAGGCTGGCCGCATTTTGCGAAGTGAAAGCCTGTGTCAGTATATAATGATAATCCGACTTGCCAGCAGCGGTGAGCTTTTCTTTGGCTTCAGCATAATGCTGATCCAGTTCGGCAAGCACCTGCTTAGCTTTGTCTTCTTTTCCAAGAGCACCTGCGATGCTATTAAAAATTTCTACCATTTTATCATGATCGTAGCCGTTACCATCGTTCAGATTATATTCGATCGTCGGAGCGATGGCCTTGAGTTGCTCATAGATAGCCTCATTTCCATCAACATTGGAAATGATCAAATCCGGCTTCAATGCAGCAATCGCTTCCAGATTCGGCTCGTTACGCGTGCCGACATCGACCACGCTACTATCGAGAGCCGCCTCCGGTGTCACGTACACCTTGTAGTTGGCATTGTCTGCATTACCAACCGGCTGAACGCCCAGCGCAATCAAATCCTCTGTAAATGTCCATTCCAGCACTACGACACGCTGTGCGGGCTTGTTGAGCGTGACCTCACCACGATTATGCTTTACCGTCACAGGACCAGTCGCTGTGTCAGTCGGTTTGCTACCCGACGTGGCTGCCTGATCTTTATCCGATGCTTTGTCGGCTGCTCCGCAACCTGCCAGAGTGAGCGTAAAAACCATTAACAATAAAATCCCGATTAATCCCTTTTTCATAGAAGCGTTCTCCCGTATATATGTTTTTAGGAAATGATAATGATTATCATTTTCATCATTATATTATGATAGAGGATTGAAATTTTGTCAATGTAAAAAACGGGTCCGTACCCTCAATTGGAAAGCTGCCATTATTCAGCATTCCTGTTCATTGTTAAACTATTCCCCCTTGGAGCATACTACCTAGCAAAATGGAATGCAGAATCCGATGGACGTACATGCATTTCCGATTGCAATTGTCTTTACGATGGGAAAAGTTTGCATATTGAAAGGGGATTAAACAACATGAGTGAAACCTACTCTATACCCAAGATAGGACATGAACAGGAGCAGTCTCGCGGATCTCAGGATCAACGTCATCATAACGACAGTGGTAGAGGCAGGCAGCAGTCAGGCAAAATACATACGCCTCTCATTCCTTTTGCACTTGAGTTGGGTTTTTTTGCGGGTTTACTCTGGGGATTGCTGCGCTGGCTGTTTTATAAGTTGCATTTTACGGTAGTAGCGCCTGGCTTTCTCGCGGAGCCTTTTTTCAAGCATTCGTTTATGAACACCATGGCGGGACATCTGGTAGGGCTACTTTTTTTTATTGGATTATCCGTCGTAGCTTCACTGGTGTACACTCTGTTGCTGCGCAGATTTAAGGGTCCTATACCCGGAATTGTGTATGGTCTGATTTGGTGGGTTGTTTTATTTGTATTAACAGGTCCTAAGCTAGGAATGATGAATGCTCCTGATCGGTTAACATGGAATTCCTTATATACAGAAATTTGTGTGTTTATACTGTGGGGACTATTTATCGGATATACCGTTGCTGTCGAGTATACGGATGAAAGAAAGCGCGAGCCTGAGAAAGCTGAGGGCTGAACGTAACAAAAACTTCTCAAGCGCCTATCCCCTGTGTTAAAATAGCATTTGGTTATTTGACAGAGGGGAGCGGAATGAAAGATGAAGAATGACCGGGTGTTAAAGCTGCGGCAGGCGCTGGGCGAGCATAATCTGCGGGCTATGCTGATTACTAGCCCTGTCAATCGTCGATATTTGACAGGCTTCACAGGTTCGGCGGGTTATGTGCTGATTACGGAATCCCATAGCTATTTGCTGACTGACTTTCGCTATATGACGCAAGCGACCGAACAAGCCGAAGGCTTCACGGTGGTGCAGCACGCTGCACAGGTCATGGAAACGGTGAAAGAATTACTGTCTTCCCATCAGATCAGCGAAACAGGCTTCGAGCAAGACGCTGTAACTGTTGCGACGCATAAAGCTTATAGCGAAGATTTGTCACCTATTTCACTGGTTCCGGTGTCGGGCATTGTGGAGAAGCTACGGGTGTACAAGGATGCAGAAGAGCTGGAAGTGATGCAGCGGGCAGCGGATTTGGCAGATGCTACATTTGCACACATTTTACCTTACATCAAGCCGGGTGTCAGCGAGCGTGAGCTGGATCTGGAAATGGAATTCTTCATGCGCAAGCAGGGAGCTACATCCTCTTCATTTGACACCATTGTGGCTTCCGGGGTTCGTTCGGCATTGCCTCATGGCGTAGCCAGTGCTAAGTTAGTACAAGCAGGCGAGCTAATTACGTTTGATTTTGGTGCGTTGCTGGATGGCTACTGCTCCGATTTGACACGTACAGTGGCTACACAAGGGGATTTAGCGCCTCAGTTGCGTGAGATCTACGATATTGTGCTTAAGGCGCAGCTTCACGCACTCGAACATATTAAGCCGGGCATGACAGGCCGTGAAGCGGATGCACTGACCCGGGATATTATTGCTGGCCATGGCTATGGAGACAATTTCGGTCACAGCACAGGTCATGGTCTGGGTCTGGAAGTACATGAATCAACACGCCTGTCTAAGGCAAGCGATGATATTCTGGAGCCGGGTATGGTGGTAACGGTCGAGCCAGGTATTTATGTGCCTGGATTGGGCGGTGTACGGATCGAGGATGATATCGTTATTACAGATAGCGGCATCAAGGTATTAACACATTCGAGCAAAGAATTTACAGTCGTTTAATAACGATAACAGTCCTGTAGGAGGGGTATTTTAGTGATTAACGTTAATGATTTTAAAACAGGATTGACCGTCGAGGTAGACGGAGATATTTTTACGGTGCTGGATTTCCAACACGTAAAACCGGGTAAAGGTGCGGCATTCGTGCGCTCCAAGCTTAAAAACCTGCGTAACGGCAACACTGTTGAACGTACATTCCGTGCGGGTGAAACGATCGGCCGCGCGCAAATTGAAAACCGTGGTGTGTCTTACCTCTATGCGAGCGCAGACGAGCATACATTCATGGATAATGAAACATATGATCAATTCACACTTTCAAGTGACCAACTGAAATGGGAACTTAACTTCCTGCAAGAAAACATGAATGTAAACATCATTAGCTATAATGGTGAAATTCTCGGGATTAACCTGCCTAACAGCGTAGAGCTGAAGGTTATTGACACTGAGCCGGGTATTAAAGGTAACACCGCTACGGGTGCTACTAAAAATGCAAAAGTTGAAACAGGACTGAACGTTCAGGTTCCATTGTTTATCAACCAGGACGACGTATTGCTGATTGATACACGCGATGGTAAATACATTTCCCGCGCATAAATTTTGCAGCTTTTAGATTTCCTCTGTCCTTGTTAAGGGCAGGGGATATTTTTATAAGCACTAATATTAAAAAACAATGGCTCCGTACAGCACTTTCGTATTATACTGTACTAAAGTTATGCCGCAGGATGTCACGTTCAAGTCGTTTGGTGCCATCTCAAGGTTACATACTGTTGAGTCTGAGGGAGTGAATATCGTTGTCTTTGTATGTCATGAAATTCGGAGGCAGTTCCGTCGGTGACACGGAGCGCATGAAACGCGTGGCAAAACGCGTTGTGGAGAAACAGAGTGAAGGGCATCAATGTGTAGTGGTTGTTTCCGCAATGGGAGACACGACAGACGAACTGATTGACCAGGCCAAATTGTTGAATGAGCAGTTGCCTGCACGTGAGCTGGATATGTTGATGACGACAGGTGAACAAATTTCAATCGCCTTGTTGTCGATGGCTATTCAGCAGTTGGGTCATGAAGCGGTATCGTTTACGGGATGGCAGGCTGGTTTCCGTACTGAATCTGACTTTGGTCGAGCACGGATTACGGATATTCAACCTCAGCGTGTGCTGGATGCACTGAGCAGCAACAAGATCGTTGTTGTAGCTGGTTTCCAAGGGATGTCTGCAGAGGGAGACATTACGACGCTGGGACGTGGTGGATCTGATACGACAGCGGTTGCGCTGGCGGCGGCGATTCAAGCGGACGCCTGTGAAATTTACACGGATGTGGACGGCATATATTCAACAGATCCACGGATCGTGAAGGTTGCTCGTAAGCTAAAAGAAATTTCTTATGATGAAATGCTGGAATTAGCTAATCTGGGTGCAGCTGTATTGCATCCTCGTGCGGTAGAATATGCCAAACATAACCGGGTACCGCTGATTGTGCGGTCCAGTTTTAACCATAATGAAGGAACGGTCGTAAAGGAGGATGCAGTAATGGAACAAGGCGTTGTAGTCAGTGGGATTGCATATGATAAAAATGTAGCAAGAATCAGTATTTTAGGCGTCGCCGATATCCCCGGTGTACTGGCGAAAGTATTTGGAACACTGGCGGCAGCCAAAATTGATGTAGACATTATTGTACAGAGCGGGGTTGAAGCTGGTAAAGCGGATTTCTCCTTTACAGTAGCTCTGACGGATCGTGAAGCAGCACTGAAGACGCTGGAAGGTATTCGTGGAGAGCTTCCGTACCGTGAAGTAACGTCTGAGGAAAACCTGGTGAAGGTGTCCATTGTAGGTGCAGGAATGGTTAGCCATCCGGGTGTTGCTGCGCAAATGTTTGCCGTACTGGCAGAGCAAGGCGTTAGCATTAAAATGGTAAGCACATCTGAGATCAAAGTATCGTGTGTAATTGAAGCAGGTAAACTTCATGAGGTTATTCAGGCGTTGCATACAGCTTATAACCTGGACACCGAGGAGCAAGCGTTTGTGGGTGGACCGCAGGACCGTCGTTAATAACTGCAACGTGAGATCTAGACACTGAATATGTCTAATGTGAACGATGCTTATGATAGGTAAAGGTTGATACAGGCCCTCTATTTATAGTTTGATAAATCATAGAATATAGCAGTAGGTTAAGAGGTTGTTCCATCAGCGAGAGTTAGACTGAGGGGCAGCCTCTTTTTTTGCTGAATCTATCTTTTCTACCCAAGGGTATCCCTTAGCTGACAAGGCTTTGAGAGGCCCTTTTTTATTTGTGCGAATTAGAGAATGGTGCTTAAACAAGCGGGAGAAAGGTCTGTTGAGTGTTGATAGGAGTTAGCAAAAGTTTGCCTAGGTTTTCAATATATTTTCGGCATAAAAAGCGAGAGTCAACCATAGACTTGTCTTAAAGAAAAAGGACAACTGTGAGGGGGCGGCATCGGTATGGAATGGCTGGAGTTATTTCCCGAACCGTTGCACGGTATACTCGGAAGGCTTCCAGAAACGGTATTTAAGCAACTGGAAGAAATCCGGGTCAGGGAAGGAAGGCCGTTGGAAATTAATGCAAATGGTGATCATCATTTTGTAACGTCTGCTGGTCGGCTGACTTTCAACCATGTGGAAGCCTATAAGCCTGACCGTGAGGATGCCCACCGACTGCTGGATTTTATCAGCAATCATTCCCTGTATACCATGGAAGAGGAGCTTCGTAAAGGGTTTATTACGATCCCTGGCGGTCATCGTATTGGCTTGGCAGGGAGAACCGTGCTCAACCGAGGACGAGTGGAGCATTTGAGGGATATAAGCAGCTTTAATGTAAGAATTGCTCGTGCAATTCCCGGCATAGCTGATCGGATATTGCCTTATGTAGCAGATCGAATGTCCGGGAAAATCCGGCACACCCTCATTTTGTCCCCTCCTCAGCATGGCAAAACGACACTGCTTAGGGACTTGGCTCGGCAACTCAGTTACGGAGGGATGGAAAGCAACGGAGGGCGACGGAATGGACTCAAGGTAGGCATTATAGACGAACGCTCTGAGATCGCTGGTAGTCACAAAGGTATCCCCGGTTTTGATGTCGGGCCTCGCACCGATGTATTGGACGGATGTCCGAAAGCAGAAGGCATGATGATGATGATCCGCTCGATGTCACCGGATGTCCTCATTGTTGATGAAATCGGACGACCGGAAGATGCGGAGGCGGTGCGCGAAGCGCTTCATGCAGGCATTGCAGTCATTGCTTCCGCACATGGTCGCGATGTGGCTGAAATGGCGACCCGGTCTGCGTTTGCTGGATTAACTACAGGACAAGAGCTGTTTCAACTCTACGTCATGCTGGAGCGGACGAGCCGGGGCGTCTCATTTCGGCTGGCAGATGCCAAGCAGCGCAGGCTTACACTGCCTGGAGAAGGGCAGAATGGGGGCATCTCCTATGCTTAAGCTGCTGGGTGCAGCCTTGGTTATACTGGCCGCTACGCTGGCAGGCTGGCAGCGGGCAAGGCAGTTTGCGATGAGGCCGCGGCAAATCAGGGAGTTGATTCTTGCGCTGCAAAGATTGACCACCGAGGTTTCCTACGGGGTGTCTCCGCTACCAGATGCTTTCGCCAAGACAGGAGAGCCCTTGCGAGAGCCGCTGCGCACTCTGTTTCAGCAAGCCTCACGCTGGATGCACCCCTCTTTTGGCCTGACTGCCAGAGAAAGCTTGCATAAAGCTATTGAGGACTCGTGGAACCGTTCCTCTATGAAGCAAGCCGAGAAGGAAGCGATGCGGCAGCTTGCTTACAGTCTTGGAACCAGCGACCGTGAAGACCAGATCAAGCACATTGCGCTGACCATCCAACAGTTATCCCATGAGGAAGCGCAGGCGCAGGCAGATCAGGTGAGGTACGAGCGTATGAGCAGGAGCCTGGGACTGCTGATCGGAGCATTGATCGTCATTTTGATCTATTAGCGGGGTGCTCGAATGAATTTAGAAGTGAACGCAATTTTCCAGATTGCCGGAATTGGCATTATTATCGCTATGATTCATACCGTATTAAAGCAAATGGGCAAAGAAGACATGGCCCACTGGGTAACGGTCATTGGTTTCGTCGTGGTCCTGTTCATGGTGGTGCGAATGCTGGATAACCTTCTGCAAGAGATCAAATCTATCTTTCTTTTTCAGTAGGTGGACACATGGAAATCATTCAGGTGGTGGGCTTCGCCCTCATTGCCACAGTCCTCATTTTAGTCATTAAGGAACAGAAGCCGATGTTTGCCTTTTTGATTGCAACAGCTGCGGGAATCGTCATTTTTTTGCTGCTGATTGGCAAGATCGGATCTGTGGTTGCTGTACTGGAGCGACTGGCCCGGTCTTCAGGCATGGATATGATCTATTTTAAAACCGTATTGAAAATAATCGGTATCGCTTATATTGCTGAATTTGGAGCGCAAATCGTTCGGGATGCAGGACAAGACGGGATTGCTTCCAAAATTGAGCTTACCGGAAAGGTACTCATTATGGTGCTCGCAATCCCGATTATCAGCATTATTATTGATACCATTCTGAAGCTGATGCCCGCCTGAGGGGGTGATGCCATGAAAAGGCTAGGGGGCATGCCGAATCTCAAAGTAATTGCAATGTTGCTGCTATGTCTCTGGTGTGCCTCAGCTGCGGTCCTCTTTGCAGATACACCGACAAACGAATGGATCAGACAGCAGGCGGAGCAAATGCCCAAAGATGAAGTAGAACATTATTGGGACGGGCTCATGCAGCAATACGGCGGATTTTTCCCTGATCAGAAAACGCCTTCCTTCATGGACATGCTGCTTCCAGGCGGTGAAGGGTTCAGCATAAAGGGTGTATTGAGCGCTATAGCTGATTTTTTCATCCATGAAATCCGGGTAAATGCCAAGTTGCTCGTCACCATCGTCATGCTCAGCATTATGAGTATGGTGCTGGAAACGCTGCAAAGTGCTTTTGAAAGCAAACAGGTCAGCAAAGTGGCCTACGCTATCGTATACATGGTCATTATCATTCTGGCGATTAATAGCTTTAGTGTAGCGATTGGTTATGCCAAAGAAGCGATTGATAGCATGATTCACTTCATGATGGCAATGTTGCCTTTGTTGTTTACCATGTTAGCCTCGATGGGTAACGTCGTAACAGTTTCGGTGACCCACCCGCTGATTGTATTTATGATCAACACAGTCGGAACAGTCATTCATACGCTGGTTTTCCCGCTACTGTTTTTCTCGGCTGTGCTCTACTTGGTCAACTCGCTGACAGGCAAATACAAACTGACCCAGCTAGCCGATCTGTTGCGGAACGCTGGAGTAGCAGTGCTGGGAGTGTTGCTGACCATATTTCTAGGAGTCATTTCGGTACAAGGCTTGACATCGTCAGTTACTGACGGATTAACGATCCGCACAGCCAAATATATTACAGGTAGCTTTGTTCCGGTGGTCGGCAAGGCGTTGGCAGATGCGACAGATACAGTCATTTCGGCTTCGCTGCTCGTTAAAAATGCCATTGGTCTGGTAGGAGTCATTATTATTTTGTTCCTGTGCGCATTTCCTGCTCTCAAGATTCTGACACTGGCTCTCATTTATAAAGTGACAGCAGCGATCATGCAGCCTTTGGGTGATACGCCTATTGTGGAATGTCTCGATGCGATCGGCAAGAGCATGATTTATGTTTTCGCGGCACTGGCGGCAGTGGGTTTAATGTCCTTCCTTGCGATTACAATCATGCTCGCAGCAGGAAATATGACGGTCATGATGAGGTGAACCAATGCACGTAAACCAACAAGGGGGGAGGGGAGTGACGTGACCTGGCTGGGAGGTTGGCTTAAGGAACTGGTGCTAATCGTGTTGCTGGCTTCTTTTGTCGATATGATCTTACCGAGCCGATCTATGGAAAGGTATGTCAAACTCGTTCTCAGCCTGCTTATTCTGCTGACGTTGCTGTCTCCGGTCGTGCGCTTACTGAGCAGCAGCCCCTCCGAGGTTTTAGGGCGAGCATTGGATCTTCAACGTCAGGCTGAGACAGGCAAGAGGGAACCGACATTGGAGGAGATTTTGGCAAAAGGCAGCCAGTTAAAGCAACAGCAAGAACAAAGCTCCATGCAATGGGCTGGCAAAGAGGTAGCTAAGGAAATGAAAGGACAATTGGAACAGTATACTGGGTTAGCAATTCAGTCGGTCCAGGTTACCCTTGCAAAGATTCAACAGAAGGAATCGGGGCTGGAGGCAGGAACGGGTGTCCAGTCGGTAGTGGTCAAATTGGCGGAGCAGCAGCCAGAAAAAGAAAAGAAAAACACAGACGTCTCGCCTGGTGCAGATGCTAAGCCGATTATGGTGGAGCCTGTGGCCGAAAAGACAGTGAATATTCGTGTGGAGCCGACACATACAAAAACTTCAGATTTTAATGAAGGAACGCGAGAAGATGATCGTAATCCTGATAAAACTGCTGAGGACGGAAAACCAACGGATACGAAAGCTTTTGACTTAATTACAGGACTTCTACGTGAAAAATGGGGGATAGACAGCAAAAATGTTCAGGTGGTTTCTTCGCAGGATGGAACACATGAATGGTAACAGGAGGTGAGCAGAAATGAGCAAATGGCTGAAAAAGCTGGAGCGATGGCTGGGTGGAGGGGCGGATGGGGCGAAAAGATTCAACTCATTTCGTTGGCTGCTTATACTTGGCCTTATCGGTGTAGCGATCATGCTTTTTAATTCATTCGTTAATGTGAAAAAGGTCGATCCAGAAAACGTAGGGCGTGAGCCGCCTGGCGTGATGAAAAATGAGCCTACATTAGAGACAACAACAGGTGAAGAAAGTTCCTTTGCCGGGATCGAGAAGGTTTTTGAGGACAATATGAAACAGATGCTGGAGCAGATTGTTGGCGTAGGAACCGTCGATGTCATGGTTACGGTAGATTCCACCGAAGAAGTTATCGTTCAACGCAATGTAAAAGATATGCAGGAAGAGAACAACGAGACGGACGCCAATGGTGGACAACGGCACACTACTCAATATACACGTGATGGCGAGATTGTCACCTATGAGTCATCAGGTGGTCAGCACACCCCGATTGTGACAAAAAAAGTAAAACCGCAGGTGAGGGGAGTGCTTGTTGTGGCTATGGGGGCAGAAAACCCTACAGTGAAGCAGCTAATTGTCGATGCTGTACAGAAGGGACTAAATGTACCTTCCTACAAAATTTCAGTCGTACCGCGCAAGCAGGGATAATATGGAATTGAGGAACAAAGAAGTTTATATTTTAAACCATTAATGAATATGGAGGACGGAACATGAATAATAAAAGACAAACCGTTTGGCTGGTGTCCATGCTGAGTTTAATGGTCGTGCTGTCTGCGTATTATTTGTTTACGGAGGACTCGAGCCCTGCAAATCCACCAGTAGCCGATAGTGAGCAAGTGAGCAAGGTTAAGCAGGATGCCGCACAGGAAGCAACGACGAAGGCAGAGGAACAATTGAACGAACTGAAGGTAAATGAAGTAGTGACGAATGGAGAAGTAACTGATGGAGCATCGGCAACTTCTACAAAGTCGGATACGGCTTCCACAACTGATCCAACAACGGAAAACTCAAAAGGCGATAAAGATACGGCAGCTGCCCCTACTACTGAACCGGCGACATCCGATCAAAACACAACTGCGACTAAAACGGACGCGACAGCACAAAGTGACGACAAAGCAACCTCTACAGCCAAAACCGACCAGCAGGTACTGGATCAAGTGGCAACCGATCAAGCTGCCCAACCTACAGCAGCAGCAGTGATTGACAACTATTTGCTGGAACGGGATGTGGAAAATCAGAAGAAAAATGATGAACTGACTACCGCAATGAACGACAGCACACCAAAGAAAGCTGCTGAGGCTCAAAAGGAACTACATGTACTTGAAGATAAGCAGGCTAAAATTACTGGAATTGAAGAAGAGCTTCAGCAGCAGTTCGCCAATGCGGTCGTCCGTGAGGAAGATGCTGATAAATACAAAGTAGTGGTTCTGAGTGAAAAATTGGATGCTAAGCAAGCGGTAACAATTGTCGATAAAGTCATGAAGGAACTGAATGTAACGCAGGATAAGATCAGTGTCCAGTATGTTACACAATAAGACAAAAAACGCGAAAAAGCCCGGATTTCTGCATTATTCCGGGCTCTTTCTATTTTTAATGATTGTGATATAATACATAAAGCTGTTTCAACAATGTTATCAGCAACCGGCAAAATGCTGAAGGAGTGATTAATAGAGATGTTTAAATTAAGCGAGATTAAGGAATTGATCAAGCTGGTGGATGAAACGTCTGTGCATGAGCTTGAAATTGAAAATGAAGGAACTCGCCTGTTGATCCGGAAACCGGGCAAAAGCGAGATCGTTACGGTACAGGCTCCTGTGGCAACACCTGCTTATGCAGTGGCACCACAAGCTGTTATTCCAAATCCACAAGTACAGTCCGATGTTGGACTTGCAACTGCTGGGGAATCGAGGGAATATGCAAGCAATCTACATAAAATCGTATCTCCGATGGTAGGCACTTTCTATAGTTCTTCATCTCCGGATACGGCTCCGTATGTGAGTATCGGCAGCAAAGTGGGCGAAAAAACAACGGTATGTATCATTGAAGCGATGAAGCTGATGAACGAGCTGGAAGCTGAAGTGAAGGGCGAAATTGTGGAAATTTTGGCCGAAAACGGACAGTTGGTCGAGTATGGCCAGCCATTGTTCCTTGTGAAACCGGAGTAAAAAGCTTGTTTGAACCCTCTTTTGAGGGTTCGGCAAGACTACTCCCAGGGAGGATAAAGTCATGACATTTCAAAAAGTATTGATTGCGAATCGTGGAGAAATTGCGGTTCGTATCATTCGCGCTTGCCGCGAAATGAATATTTCGACAGTTGCCGTATATTCGGAAGCTGACAAGGATTCGTTACATGTGCGTCTCGCAGATGAGGCTTACTGTATCGGACCGACACTATCTAAGGACAGCTACCTTAATTTTACGAATCTGATGAGCGTTGCTACATTGACTGAATGTGATGCCATTCATCCAGGTTACGGATTTTTGGCGGAAAACGCAGACTTCGCTGAAATTTGCGAATCGTGTAATATTACGTTTATTGGTCCTTCTCCTGAAGCCATTAACAAAATGGGAGATAAGGCCGTAGCCAAGCAGACCATGAAGGATGCCGGAGTTCCGGTTATTCCGGGTTCAGACGGGCTGGTTGAGGATTTGCAGGATGCGATCAGCATCGCACGTGATATCGGATATCCGGTAATTATCAAGGCCACAGCAGGTGGCGGAGGTAAAGGTATTCGTATCGCCGAAGATGAGGATAACCTCATTCAGCAAATCACTACCGCTCAGCAGGAGGCGCAAAAAGCATTTGGCAATGCGGG
Source organism: Paenibacillus sp. FSL R10-2748 (assembly GCF_038005565.1). Taxonomy (NCBI): domain Bacteria; kingdom Bacillati; phylum Bacillota; class Bacilli; order Caryophanales; family Paenibacillaceae; genus Paenibacillus; species Paenibacillus sp. FSL R10-2748. Next base: position 523,916 of record NZ_JBBOTK010000002.1, on the reverse strand, counting down.
TGTGTACCTGGAAAAATATTTGACCGGTATGAAACACGTGGAAATACAGATCATAGCGGACAAGCATGGTAATGTTGCCCATTTGGGCGAACGGGACTGCTCTGTGCAGCGTCGTCGTCAGAAGTTATTGGAGGAAGCACCATGTCCTGTACTATCGCAGGATGTTCGTGAAGAAATGGGTCAGGCAGCTGTTCGTGCAGCTTTGGCCGTTCAATACTCTGGTGCAGGTACTCTCGAATTTTTGCTTGGCCCGGACAATAATTTCTATTTCATGGAAATGAATACACGTATTCAGGTAGAACATCCAGTAACAGAAATGATTACTGGTGTAGACCTGATTAAGGAAATGATTTCTGTCGCTGAAGGACATCCGCTTTCCTTTACGCAGGAAGAAGTCACCATCAATGGCTGGGCGATAGAGTGTCGTATTAATGCTGAGGATCCGGATCGTAATTTTATGCCTGCACCGGGTAAAATCGGATTTTATCTGCCTCCAGGCGGTCCTGGAGTACGGGTAGACAGCGCAGCATATCCAGGTTATAGCATTCCTCCTTATTATGACTCTATGATCGCCAAGCTGATTGTGTGGGCACCTACACGGCAAGATGCAATTGCCAAAATGAAGCGGGCTTTGTCTGAGTTTGCTATTGAGGGCATACCCACAACGATTTCTTTTCATCAGCGCTTGCTAGAGCATCCTACCTTTATTAAAGGCGATTTTGATATTAAATTTTTGGAGGAAAACGAAGTTTAATCGGTATATTTCCTCAGTTTGTCATAATGAACGCCAAATGATATAGTATGGATAATAAGTGAGCATGTCTGCTTTGAAATCCAAAGCTGGAATGAAACTTATTTTGACCGAAAGGTGTTGAAGGTATGAGCACAGTGCCAACCGAATTCGAACGTACAGAAATTGGGGAGATTCAAATTGCCCCAGAAGTTATTGAAGTCATTGCCGGACTGGCTACCGTTGAGGTACCGGGCGTTGCGGGAATGAGTGGCGGATTTGCTGGTGGGTTTGCCGAATTGCTAGGCCGCAAAAATTTATCTAAAGGTGTAAAAGTGGAAGTCGGACAGCGTGAAGCTGCTGTAGACGTCTCCGTCATTATTGAGTACGGTAACCGTCTGCCTGAGGTGGCTGCTGCTATTCAGCATAATGTTAAGCGTTCGATTGAGAACATGACAGGTCTTAACGTTGTTGAAGTGAACGTGCAAATTCATGATGTTCAATTCAAAAGTGCCGAAAAAGTAGAAGAGCCGGAAGTGCTGGGCGCCGGACGGGTTAAATAGAGCGATACTTTGTACAAACCCCCGACCCTTATGGGTCGAGGGTTTACTCTAATTTAAGGAGGCTGTGCGTTTCGTGGCTAAAGTTATGGACAGACTTCTGCTGTTCTTGTACAGCTTAAGTATCGGAATTATTTCCATTCTCGCCATCCTCCTCCTGAGCGGGGCCATTCCGTATGTTTTAAGTATTGAGGATGAGCGAGTGGTGTGGTTTACCAGCCTGATTATTGCAGGGGTTCTGTTGTTATTGAGTCTTCGTTTTTTTTATATCTCTATTCGACGGAACCAAACCGTACAGCATTCTATTGATCAACGAACGGAATATGGTGACATTCAGATTTCAGTGGACACCATTGAAAATTTGTGCCTCAAAGCAGCTTCCCGATTTCGCGGGATGCAGGATTTGAAAGCACGCGTTCGCGTGTTGGAATCGGGACTTGATATTACGATTCGGGCGGTTGTAGACGGGGAAAGCTCCATTCCGGTGTTAACCTCCGAGGTACAAAAGGGGGTACACGATCATGTGGAAGAAATTACAGGAATTCCTGTGTCCAATGTGTCGGTGTACATCGCTAATGTTTCTCAGTCACCCAGCTTTAAGAGTCGTGTGGAATAGAGGTGATTTTCCCTGATGCCCTGGAAAGAAATATGGGGAAGTTACAAGGGCCGGATCATGGGGATCACGGCTGGTATTTTTTTCGGTTTTATTTATTTGTGGGCAGGCTTTTGGAATATGTTGTTCTTTGCATTGATGGTGTTCATCGGATATACGCTAGGAAGACGTAGCGATTCAGCGCTTGGTTCATTCCTCCCTTGGAAGGAATGGGGCGATTGGTTGTCGCAGCGTTGGCGTCCTTTTAAATGAACCCTGTGATACGTGTTCTCCAAAATAGAGCTGTAGCTTCTTTGCGCCCAACGTTTTGGAGGATGCGTTCACAGGTTTTTTTGTGGAAATTGGTTAGAATGAAAAATAGATATAGGCAAGCGTAGGAGGCAGGGCATGAAAAGACGTCTGGCGAGGGAATTAGCGGTACAGAGTATGTACCATATGGAAATGAATGAAGTGGATGCGGCAGCAGCCGTGGACATGTTGCTTCAGGAAGCCGCTGAGGAAAACGAAGCGGAAGTTGTCGTTAAAAACGCGGCAGTGTTAAGAGCGTATGTTTTGGAGCATGTGCGGGGTACGTGGGAGCACAAGGAAGCCATTGATGGGCTGTTGGTGGATTATCTTAAAGGCTGGCAGATCAGCAGACTTTCACGTGTAGATCGTCAAATTTTGAGACTTGCGGCATATGAGATGATTTTCCGTGAGGATGTTCCAGCTAAGGTAGCTGTTAATGAAGCGATTGAATTGTCGAAGCACTTTGGTACCGAGGAATCCGGTAAATTTGTTAATGGTGTACTGGGACGAGTGATTCAAGAACTGGAGCAATTGAAAGCACGTTTTTAAGTAGAGACTACTGAATCAGGTTGGAGAGTGGATAAACATGTCAGCACCGATCATTGATGGTAAACAAATCTCTCAGGATATTCGCGCAAGCATTCAGCAAGAGGTCATTCGTCTGAAAGAGCACCGGTTTCAGCCGGGACTGGCTGTTGTATTGGTAGGCGAAGATCCCGCTTCGCAGGTATATGTTAAAAACAAGGAAAAGGCATGCCATGATCTCGGCTATTACTCAGAGGTTCACCGGTTAACAGCAGATACTTCGCAGGAAGCATTGCTGGAACTGGTGGACAAGCTGAACCATCAAAGTACTATCCATGGAATTTTGGTACAACTGCCGTTGCCAAAGCATATTCATGAAAAAGCTGTCATTAACGCGATTGCAGTGGAGAAGGATGTGGATGGATTTCATCCGGTGAACGTAGGAAATTTGGTCATCGGTGACGATAGTCTATTGCCTTGTACTCCTGCTGGAGTCATTGAGTTAATCAAGCGTGCTGGAGTGGAGATAGCTGGTAAACATGCGGTAGTTATTGGTCGCAGTAATATCGTAGGCAAGCCAGTGTCTTTATTGTTGCAGCGTGAAAATGCTACGGTTACGATGTGCCACTCCCGTACAGCGAATATCGCGGATCTAAGTCGACAAGCGGATATCTTAGTCGTTGCGATCGGCAAAGCCAACTTTATTGATGCTTCGTTCGTGAAGCCCGGAGCGGTAGTGATAGATGTGGGGATGAACCGTCTGGAGAACGGAAAGTTGGCGGGGGACGTTGATTTTGAGAGCGTGAAGCAAGTGTCTGGTCCGATTACGCCTGTTCCCGGCGGAGTAGGCCCGATGACAATTACGATGCTGATGCAAAATACGCTTGTAGCGGCCAAGCGGTCGCACGGTTTGGCATAAGGGCAGCTGCCTGTGGCTGAACAACGTATTTACTCTATAAAGGACCTGAATCGTTATATCCGGATGAAACTGGAATCGGATCAGGTGCTGTCTGATGTATGGATACGCGGGGAAATTTCTAATTTTACGCATCATTCGAGTGGTCACATGTACTTTACGCTCAAGGATGAGGGGAGTCGCATACGTTCGATTATGTTTGCAACCCATAATCAGCGGCTCCCTTTCGTACCGAAAGAAGGTACGCGTGTTATTGCCCGGGGAAACGTATCCGTGTACGAACGAGATGGACAATATCAGTTTTATGCAACTCAAATGCAGCCTGACGGCATAGGGAGCCTTTATCTGGCTTACGAACAGCTCAAGCAAAAGCTGGATGCAGAGGGACTGTTTGATACTGCTCGTAAGCGTAATCTCCCTGCCCATCCGGCAACCATTGGCGTGATTACGTCACCGACCGGAGCGGCTGTGCGTGATATTATTACGACACTTCAACGGCGATACCCGCAGGCTGGAATTGTGTTGTATCCTGTGCTCGTACAAGGAAAAGGTGCCGCACCCTCGATAATCAAGGCAATTGAAGCTATGAATCGTATGCAAGAGGTTCAGGTGATGATCGTCGGACGGGGAGGTGGCTCGTTGGAAGAACTGTGGGCTTTTAATGAGGAAGCGGTTGCGCGCGCCATTTACGCATCGGTCATTCCGGTTATTTCGGCAGTTGGACACGAAACGGATTTTACTATTGCCGATTTTGTGGCTGACTTGCGTGCGGCAACGCCAACCGCAGCAGCCGAGTTGGCTGTGCCTAATCAGGCAGAGCTACGGGATCAGCTGCTCCAACGTGAGCAACGGTTGCGCAACGCCCTCCGGCAGCGGCTGGAAACCAGCCGTGAACGCTTGGCGAGGCTTCAGCGTTCGCCAGTTCTGCTGCACCCACGCCGTTATATGCTACAGCATGCAGAGCGAATGGACATGCTGCATCAGCGGCTGATTCGCGCAGCGGGTAACCGTTCGCGTTTGAACGCAGAAAAGAACGCACGTATGCGTCAGGTACTAGAGCGGTTTAATCCGCGTGAACAAATTCGTTCGGCACGCAAGCAGACGGATATGGCGCAACGTCAGCTGGAGTCTGCGATGCGTGCTATTACGAAAACGGGACGGCAGCAGTTGCACACGGGAATTCGTCAGCTGGATGCGCTGAGCCCACTCAAAGTCATGGCCCGAGGCTATAGCTTGGTATACGATGAGCAGGAGAAACGGCTGATTAAGTCGCTCAAAGACGTACAGCCGGGAGATTCCATCAAGATTAAAGTAAGTGATGGGCAGTTGGACTGCCAAGTATGGGGAATGAAGGAGGACGCGAAGCACGGTGGCGAATGAAACGGAATTGAATTTTGAAGCGGCTATGGCCGCTCTTGAAGAAATTGTCGGACAACTGGAGCATGGAGACGTTCCTCTGGAGCAAGCCATTGATTTGTTCCAGCGGGGGATGAAGCTGTCTCAGCTTTGCAGTCAGAAGCTGGAGCAGGTTGAACGTAAAATTGAAATGATCGTGGAAGAGGATGGAGATTTGCGCAAGAAGCCTTTTGGCGGTGGATTGGATGAAAACGGCGGTGAAGGGCTTGAATAGACCGTCGTTCAAGGAATATTTGACCGGGACGACGGATGTAGTTTCATCCGCACTGATCGAGCAGTTCCCGGTCGATTGGAACATTCCCGCTGTTCTTCGAGAATCCATGAATTACTCACTTACCGCAGGCGGAAAACGGCTGCGGCCTCTGCTTGTGATCGCTGCTGCTGAAGCATTCGGTGGAAGTAGGGAAGCTGCGCTGCCAGTGGCATGTGCGGTAGAAATGGTACATACGTACTCCCTCATTCATGACGACTTGCCAGCCATGGATGATGATGATTATCGGCGAGGTAAGCTGACGAATCATAAGGTATACGGCGAGGCGGTTGCTGTCCTTGCGGGTGATGCTTTGTTGACCCATGCCTTTTACAGCATTGTGCAAGCAGGACGGCGTCACGGTGTTTCATCCGATGCGCTATTGTCCATTGTCGAGGATTTGTCCGAAATGAGTGGCGCGCGGGGCATGGTAGGCGGACAGGTTGCCGATATGTCAGGCGAGCAAGGAATGACGGGGATCGAGGAACTGGAATATATCCATCTTCATAAAACTGCTGATTTGATTATTTTCTCGCTCTTGGCAGGTGGACGGATTGGTGGGGCGGACAAGAGTCAATTAGAGGCGCTTCGCCGTTTTGGACGAGACTTGGGGCTGGCTTTTCAGATACAGGACGATATACTGGACCTCATAGGCGATGAGAGCAAAATGGGTAAGAAAACGCAAAGTGATGTTGAACAGGAGAAGGTTACCTATCCGTATTTCATTGGTATGGACGCATCTTTGCAGCAGGTGGAGGAACTCACCGCATCTGCTAAAAAAGTGATAACAGAGAGCGGTATTCCCGATTCTTCTCGTTTGCTGGAGATAGCCGATTACCTGATGAAGCGTGATCATTAGTTGCCTTAGAGCTGTTTTGACTTGTCTGCGTTTAAGCACAGTCAAAAAGTGTGATATAATACTTGTTAACTTTACACACAAACTTGAAGGAAAGCGGGGAGATATGCGTGCTGCTTCCACACATAAAGCAACCAGGCGATCTGAAATCACTGTCGGTTGAGGAGTTGGCTTCTCTGGCCGAGGAAATCAGGAGCTTTTTGATTGAGAAGCTGTCCGTGACTGGGGGGCATCTGGCATCGAATCTGGGAGTGGTTGAGCTCACGATCGCCCTGCATTATTGCTATAACAGTCCGAAGGACAAGATGATTTATGACGTTGGGCACCAAGCCTACGTACACAAAATATTGACAGGGCGAATGGATCGTTTTGATACACTTCGTCAGCGTGATGGACTTTGTGGTTTTGTAAAAAGAAGCGAGAGTGAGCATGATGTTTGGGAAGCCGGTCATAGCAGCACTTCTCTGTCGGCCGCAATGGGAATGGCTTTGGCTCGAGATTTGAAGGGCGAGGACAATAAAGTCATTGCAATGATCGGAGACGGCGCGTTGACTGGGGGGATGGCCTTCGAAGCGTTGAATCATATCGGACATGAGCGCAAAAATTTAATGGTCATTCTGAATGACAACGAAATGTCCATAGCACCTAATGTGGGGGCCATGCATAATTATTTGAGTAAAATCCGCTCGGACCGTCATTATTTGCGAGCAAAAGATGAGCTGGAAGTCTTGCTGAAAAAAATACCCGCGATCGGCGGTAAACTTGCCAAATCGGCTGGCCGTGTCAAGGACAGTCTTAAATATATGATGGTGCCTGGTGTACTGTTTGAGGAACTGGGACTTACGTATCTCGGTCCAGTGGACGGGCATGATTTGCCGAAGCTAATCGAAACCTTCCAGCAGGCTGATAATGTCACTGGCCCTGTATTGGTGCATGTCGTAACCACCAAGGGCAAGGGCTATAAACCTGCAGAGGCAGATTCACACAAATGGCACGGAATCAGCCCTTACAAAATTGAATCGGGTCAGGTACTCAAAGCTGTAGGTAATCCGATGTATACGGAAATTTTCGGCCGAACGCTGATTGAGCTGGCTGAGCAGGATGAGCGCATCGTTGCGGTCACGCCTGCTATGCCTGGTGGATCAGGACTGGTACCGTTTAGTAAAGAGTTTCCTAGCCGTATGATTGACGTCGGCATTGCTGAACAGCATGCAGCTACCATGTGTGCTGCGTTGGCAATGGAAGGGCTGAAGCCGGTGTTTGCGGTGTATTCGACTTTTATGCAGCGTGCTTATGACCAGATTGTGCATGATATCTGTCGTCATAATGCGAACGTAATGTTCGCGATTGACCGTGCAGGTTTTGTTGGGGCTGACGGGGAAACTCATCATGGCGTGTTTGATGTGGCATTCCTACGTCATATCCCGAATCTTGTGCTTATGATGCCAAAGGATGAGAACGAGCTACGCCATATGATGAAAACAGCGCTCGACTATGAAGACGGTCCAATTGCTTATCGTTACCCGCGTGTTAATGTGGTTGGCGTGCCGTTGGATAAAGAATTACAGGCTATTTCCATCGGCAGTTGGGAGCTCCTGCGTAAGGGTGAGGGCTTTGCTGTAATTGCATCAGGACCGATGCTCCAGGTGGCGACAGAGGCTGCGGAGGCGATGAAACGTGAAGGGTTGCAAGTGGGCGTAGTGAATGCCCGTTTCCTGAAGCCTTTGGACGAGGATATGTTGCGTGAGCTGGCTCGTCAGCATACGAAGCTAATCGTATTGGAAGAAGCTTCTGAAGCAGGAAGCTTGGGTAGCGCTGTACTGGAATTTTACGCCAAAGCCGAAATACAAGAGGCGCAGGTGCGCCTAATGGGGATTCCCGATCTGTTCGTGGAGCATGGCTCCATCAAAGAGCAGCGTGCTGAAGTAGGGCTTACCATTGAAGATGTATGCTTAAAGCTGCGTAAATGGGCTGCTGAACCAGCATATGGCATGGGACAATCCGTATAGGGTAATTTGAAGCGAAGACCATGACATTTTTAAAAAGTATGACAAGAGCAGCCTGGCTGCCTAAAGGGAGATTAACATGTCTGTTCCGAAGGAACGCATTGATGTATTACTTGTAGAACAAGGCTTTTTTGAAAGCCGTGAAAAAGCTAAAGCTGCGATTATGGCTGGTCTAGTGCTGGCGGACAGCGAACGGATAGAGAAAGCGGGTATGAAGGTACCACGCGCCAGCGAGCTTAAAGTTAAGGGTTCGGTGCATCCGTATGTAAGCCGTGGAGGATTAAAGCTAGAGAAGGCCATTCGTCAATTTGAGCTGGATATGAAGGGCAGGACAATGCTGGATATTGGTTCGTCCACTGGAGGTTTTACGGATTGTGCACTTCAGCATGGAGCGGAATACGTATACGCCATTGATGTGGGTTATAATCAGCTGGATTGGTCGCTTCGTAATGATGAACGCGTATGCGTAATGGAGAAAACGAATTTCAGATATATGACACCTGCGGATTTGAATGGTTCTGTCCCGAATTTCGCAAGTATTGACGTTTCGTTTATTTCATTACGTATTATTTTGCCCCCGTTGCTTGCCTTGTTGCATCAACCTGCTGATATTGTAGCTCTAATCAAGCCGCAATTCGAAGCTGGACGCGAAAAGGTCGGAAAATCCGGTGTGGTCCGTGATCCTGCTACGCATAAAGAAGTGTTGCAGACCATTCTGATGTTTGCGCATGAGCTTGGACTTACGCTGCAAGGTTTGGCTTATTCGCCTATTACAGGTGGAGAAGGCAATATTGAATTTTTAGCGCATTGGCGTTTGGATGGGCTTCCTGCTGCAGAATCGCAGCTGGAGAATATGGATTTCAGACCACTAATTGAACGTACCGTTCAGGAAGCAGGTCAGACTTTTAATAATGGTCCATCGCGTAAGTAACATTCAGGGGTTCTCCATGAGTTCTGTGAACTTAAGGGAACCTCTTTTTGGTGTGAGGGATTGATTGTAGAACTCACGTTCGCCTATAATGAGATGTACAAAGGAAAAGGAATTTTACATCTTGTCCTAGAATATGTCCATGAGGTGATCGGTCCATGGACACAAGATATGATACGATTATCATCGCTGTAATCGGGGTGATATTAGGGATATGGGCTTTATATAGCCTGCGTGCCTGGTTGAAGGAGCCAGGGCCGCTTGTGCTAAAGACAATACCGATTAACGAGGATTTGGATGAAGGGCCTGCTATAGATATACTCGAAGAAGCAGGTTATGAAGTAGTCGGTGGGAAAATGAAAATACCGCTTGCTTTTAAAGTGAATGGACATACCGTGTATAGCCGTTTGTTTATAGACTACGTGGCTGTACGAAACGGTTCGACATATATGGTCAAAACGTCACGCCGCAAGAAACCAATGGAGTGGAGTGGTCCTGATTTACGGGACAGGCTCATGCCGTATTTGTTGCTCTATCCGGGTTGCGCGGGTGTATTGTACGTTGATACGGACGAGCGAAGTATTCGCCTTATTACATTAGTGGAAGACCTCGAAGAAGAGGAATATGAAGGTTAATCCATAGGAGGATTATATGAAGGGTCAACGACATATTAAAATTAGGGAAATTATTTCACAACATGAGATTGAGACGCAGGATGATCTGGTTGAAGCATTGCGTAAGGCTGGTTTTCAGGTCACACAGGCGACCGTATCGCGTGATATCAAGGAGCTACTGCTGATCAAGGTTCCAATGGACGATGGCAGATATAAATATTCAATGCCTTCAGATCAGCGCTACAATCCGGCCCAGAAACTGAAACGTACGTTGGTCGATAACTTTTTGCATATTGACTACACAACCAATCTGATTGTGATGAAGTGTCTGCCGGGAACAGCCAACTCGATTGCTGCTTTATTGGACAATATTGAATGGTCCGAGATTATGGGTACGATTAGCGGAGATGACACCATTTTGATTATTTGCCGATCGGAAGAAAACAGCGAAGCTATCGTGAATCGTCTTATGGGCTATATTTCCTAATTATAATGGCTACGCATATTAGGCGTTTTAATTTGTACATCATAGAGGTGAAAGAACGATGCTGGTCACTTTGTCTATACGGAATTTGGCGGTCGTAGAGGCCGTCGATGTTCATTTTTATAAAGGGTTTCATGTCTTGAGCGGGGAAACAGGTGCTGGTAAATCCATTATTATCGATGCGCTTGGGCTGATTGCAGGCGGTAGGGGCTCTGCTGATCTAGTACGTTACGGTTGTGATAAAGCAGAGATGGAAGCCTTGTTTGAGCTGCCGGTAAAACATCCAGTTTGGAATACACTTGAGGAACAAGGGATTAAGGCTAATGCGGAGGAGCATTTGCTGATTCGTCGCGAACTTACGGTTCAGGGGAAAAGCTCTTCTCGAATTAACGGTCAGATGGTTAATTTAACGATGCTGCGTGAGGTAGGTGAGCAACTCGTCAATATCCACGGGCAACATGAGCATCAAAGCCTGCTACGTGCAGATCGCCATCTGGCACTGCTGGATACGTTCGGTGATTCGGTGATCGGTCCAGTCAAAACGCTTTACCGTGAGCGTTACAATGCTTTTGTCAAAGCGGAAAAAGAAGTAAGAGAACTGCAAAGCTCCAGTCAAAAGGCTTATCAGCTTTTGGATATGTACCGATTTCAATTAGAAGAGATCGCTGCGGCGGAGTTGAAATTGGGAGAAGATGAATTATTGGCAGAGGAACGGGTCAAGCTATCCCATAGTGAGAAAATGATGGATGGGATATCAGGGGCATACGAACTGCTAAGCGGCAGAGGTGGGCTGGATACGATCAATAACGTATTGTCCAGATTGAACGATGTCCAAAGCTATGACAGCAAAAGCCTTCAGCCCATTGCGGAGCAGATTCAGTCTGCTTTTTACCAGTTAGAGGACGCAGCATTCCAATTACGTTCTTATCGTGAGGATATTGAATTTAATCCAGGCAAGCTGCATGAAGTGGAGCAACGTTTGAATCAAATTACCGGATTACAGCGAAAATATGGTGATAGTATAGAGCAGATTTTGGAATACTATAGCCGTATTGAGCAGGAAACCGATCTGCTGGAAAATAAAGATGAGCGGCTGGAGCAGCTCATTGCAAAACGGGATGAGTTGCTTTCCGATTTGCTGGAGATTTCAGAAGAGCTTACAGAAGCACGTGAAATTTGTGCTGAAGAGCTTGCAGAGCAAGTGGAGCAGGAGTTAAAAGACCTGCAGATGGAAAGAACGTCACTCAAGGTGCGCATTGATCCAATTGAAGATCCACGCGGATATGAGTATAAAGGTCTGAAGGTAAGGCCTACCAAGCAAGGCATAGATAATGCGGAATTTCTTATTTCCCCCAATCCAGGTGAGCCACTACGTCCACTTGGTAAGATCGCTTCAGGCGGTGAGCTATCACGTATCATGTTGGCGATGAAAAGTATTTTTGCGCGTCATGATCAAATTCCAGTACTCATTTTTGACGAGGTGGATACCGGGGTGAGTGGTCGTGCAGCTCAATCCATTGCCGAGAAGCTATATCGTTTATCTTCCGTTTGTCAGGTGTTTTCCATTACTCATTTGCCACAGGTGGCATGTATGGCAGATCATCAGTACCTTATTGAGAAAAATGTTCATGATGGACGGACCATGACTCAAATTGAGGGACTTACGGAGGACGGGCGTGTCAAGGAATTGGCACGGATGCTGGGCGGCGTGGAAATTACCGAAAAAACATTGCATCACGCACAGGAAATGCTGAATTTGGCGGAAGGAAAGAAAGCCTGAAAAGAGCGGCTGGCGTAATGTTTAACAGTTATAAAAGCCTGGGGGCAAGGTTACCTTATAGGTACGCAATTGGCGACCACCTTTACTCGTCAAGCGAAAGAAGCAAAGGGAGCGTGACAGCCATTGAATTTTTACTCCAGGATCAAATTGCTCGGTCTTTTGCTTGTTTTTCTTATGTGTTCTATCGGTAACGCTCAGTATGTGCAAGCAGCGCTGCCTCCACAAGCTTCTTTGGATTTGTTCGGCTCTAAAAGCATGAGGACAACCCAAGAAAGTGTAGTCCCCGATTTAAAAGTATACCCGGGGGGGCAGACGATTGGGGTCAAAGTAAAATCTTCAGGAGTGCTTGTCGTCGGTCACCATATCATTCAGGAAAGTAATGATCGTAAGGTGTCACCTGGTGAAACAGCAGGGATTCGCCTAGGGGATCGAATTACACACATGAACGGCAAGCCACTCAATAGCCTGGCAAGGGTTGCTGAGGCAGTAGACGAAGCAGGTAAGAACAAAAAACCGCTCGACATCACGCTTTGTCGAGGGGAGCAGACCATTTCCACCAAGTTAACACCAGCATATGATCAAGATGATAAAGCGTGGCGGCTTGGGTTGTATATTAGGGACTCGGCTGCAGGTGTAGGTACATTAACGTTTTACGCACCGGACCAGGGTGTATACGGGGCCTTGGGTCACGTAATTACCGATATGAATACCCAAACCCCTATTGTCGTGGGGAGCGGAGAGATTGTGCAATCCAATGTGACGTCAATTGCGAAAAGCCAAAGTGGGGAACCAGGAGAAAAACGCGCTCATTTTCTCAAAGATCATCGGGTATTAGGAAATATTGAACGAAATACGAATTTCGGAATTTTTGGGAAAATGTCAGATGAGCCGCAATATGGATTGTATTCGACTCCTATTCCGGTGGCCCTTGCGAATGAAGTAAAAGAAGGACCTGCAGAAATTTTGACTGTACTGGAAGGTCAACAAATTCAGCGGTTTCAGGCGGAAATTGTACACATTTCTCAGCAGGACAAACCGGCAACCAAAGGACTTGTGATTCGCATTGTAGATCCAAAGCTGCTGGATAAGACCGGGGGAATCGTGCAAGGAATGAGCGGTAGTCCGATTATCCAAAATGGTAAGCTTATCGGGGCTGTGACACATGTATTTGTGAATGATCCTAAATCAGGTTACGGTTGTTTTATCGAATGGATGCTGCGCGATGCAGGAATCATGCAGAATAACGTAAGCTTGAAATCATCTTCTAATCTTAAGGCGAGCTAGTGGCCTTAAGATTTTTTTGTCGAAAAGCAGGGGAATAACTCATAATTGCAAGATAAAGAATCAATTATAATAGAAACTCTAAAAAAAATAAATAAAAATAATTTTCGACAGAAGGAATTCATAATTCGATGTCGAAATCATATACTCCGACAAGAAATATTTATATACTGTAAACAGATATCACAATGGAATATCACTCAATGAGGAGGAAGTACATTGCAAAAAATTGAGGTATTGTTGGCTGATGACAACCGGGAATTTACGAATTTGCTTGCTGAATATATTTCCGATCAGGAGGATATGGAAGTTACAGGAATCGCCTATAACGGCGAAGAAGTGCTCCAACGCATCGCAGAATCCCGCAACATACCTGATGTACTTATTTTAGATATTATTATGCCTCACCTGGATGGTCTCGGTGTGTTGGAGCGTTTGAGAGAAATGAACCTGACTCCACAGCCGAAAATCATTATGCTGACTGCATTCGGTCAAGAAAATATTACACAGAGGGCCGTACAGCTCGGGGCATCTTATTATATTTTGAAGCCGTTTGACATGGAAGTGCTGGCTAACCGTGTTCGCCAATTGGTGGGACCGCAGTTAGTTAGCAGCAGTCCGGTAACCATTTCATCCATGCGGTCCAACGTAGTACCTATGGGTAAGACGAAAAACCTGGATGCCAGTATCACGGCCATCATACATGAAATTGGTGTACCAGCTCACATCAAGGGCTATCAATATTTACGCGAAGCCATTACGATGGTGTACAATAATATCGAAATCTTGGGAGCCATCACCAAAACATTATATCCGGCAATCGCCGAAAAGTTCAAAACGACGGCATCTCGCGTAGAACGCGCCATTCGTCATGCTATCGAGGTAGCATGGACCCGAGGAAATATCGACAGCATTTCACATCTGTTTGGTTACACCATTAATATCAGTAAGTCCAAACCAACCAATAGTGAATTCATAGCGATGGTGGCAGATAAGCTGCGGATTGAGAATAAGGTGTCCTGAAAGAGTCAGAATGATTGATGAAGCAAGGGATTTTTGGGGTTTGACGTTTATCAATGATAATTGCAGGGATGGCTTCTAATCTCCAAAACAGCCGCCCAGATTACCGATAAACTTCTGAATAGTAGAAAACTAATACCGCCTTTTTATTGGTTCTTCCAAGAACCAGTAAAGGAGCGGTATTTTTTATGAACGATTTTCAATTTCAACTGGACAATTTAAAGTTTTCTTCAATTATCGTCATTTCATTGCTATCAGTCGTCGTTCTACCAAGGGAGAGAGTTGGAATTGTTATTGAACTATTGCTTGATCGACAAGCTCTATAAGAAATATAATTAAAACAATCTTTCAAATGAGGTGAATCGGATGTCATTCCGTATTGTTCGAGGTATTTAGTTTCCGGGCTGGAAAAAACGCGTACCAGCCGTCAAGGGAGAAGTCTATCCTTTTGGCTACAAAAACTAAAATTCTGAATGATATCGGTCTGCTAACTCGTAGTTTTTATCCTTAATTGGAAGGTGGAAGAAAAATGAATTCAATAGAATATAAAGAGTTTTATGATAAGGTTGGAAAAATCAACGGATGGGATTTCAGCAATGTGAAATGTATCTCCAAAGGAGTAAAATGGGACTTCTACAATGAAGTGGCGAAGACATGCAAGAAGTCGGATATATTGCTTGATATCGGTACTGGCGGCGGGGAAGCAATTTTATCAATAGCAGATTCTGCATTACTTCTAGTTGGGATTGACCATTCCACCGGAATGATTGAAACAGCAACCAAGAATTCTGCTGAATCAGACATAGCAAATGTTCGTTTTCTCCAGATGGATGCTGAAAATCTGAATTTTCCTGAGAACTTCTTTAATGTAACCTCTTCTCGACATTCATGTTTTTATGCAAAAGAAATAGCAAAGGTGTTAGTAAAGGGTGGTATGTTCCTGACACAGCAAGTAAGCGAAAACGACAAATTAAATATTAAAGAAGCGTTTGGAAGAGGACAGGCATGGGGTGCTAAGAAAGACTCGTTAAAAGCTAAATATATTACCGAATTAAGTGATGCGGGCTTTAACGATATACAGTCATTTGAATTCAATGCAAACGAATATTATCAGACTCCTGCAGACTTAATATTCCTCTTGAAACACACTCCAATTATTCCTAACTTCGGAGAAAAAGAAATTGATTTTCAAATACTCCAACAATTTATTGTGGACAACCAAACCGAAATAGGAATAAGAACAAATTCAGAACGATTTATGGTGATTGCTAGGAAGTAAAACATAAAGGGATACCCGTTTCTGGGTATCCTTTTTTTAGAACTTATAAGTTTGATGGAATAAGTGAATAAAGATTTTCAGCATCTCCCTCGCTATATGACGATACAATTGTTGGGGATTCTAAAACATAATGCTCTCCACGAGGTTATAAAATAAACCTGAATCAGTTGCACCAACCATCACGAAGGGAAATTTTCCTTTTGTAAACAGTTCTGAAATTCTCTTTAATTTTGATATAAACAAAGTGTCGTTTCTTGTCGATATAGTATCTAATATAAAGAGAACTGAGGAGCGAATATATGAAATTTAACATTCGAACAAAATTGATATTGGGTTTTCTTGCGGTAATAATCCTGCTGATCGTGATTAGTACAGTATCTATCTCAAAAATGAAAAACCTAGGTGACACTTCGATGGCAATTGATAGCCATTGGATGCCAAGTGTGACCATACTGGGAACACTAAATGGTGATGTATCTGATGTAGAGCGGATTTCATTAAACATTATTGTAGAACGTGACCCAGAGGAAATGGAGAAGGTTCAGGCCGAATATGATAAGGTTTTAAAAAAGGTCGAGGACGGCCGCAAAACATACGAAAAATTAATTGCTACCCCTAAAGAACGCGAAATGTACGAAGAATTCTCCAAAAATTATACGGAGTATTTGGCTAAGTTGCCTGAAGTGATCGAAGCAGGTAAAGCTAATGATTATGCTCAATCAAGCATCCTTCATCAAGAGTCCTATAAGTTATGGTATAGTTCAAACGATATGATCAGTCAGCTCATTAAATTGAATGCAGATGGATCTAAACAGACTACGAAAGAAGCTGTTGACAACTTTATTTCAGGGAGACAATTGATCATCGTTTTGAGTATAGCAGCCGTTATATTAGCATTGATCATGGCAATCATCATAGCCCAAATTATTTCTAAACCTATCTTGCGGATCAGTCGTGCTGCTGAAAGTATTGCATCGGGTGATCTTACAAGTGAAGCTATCATTGTGAAGGGCAAGGACGAGATCAGTACGTTGGCACATTCCTTCAATGTCATGGTTGAGAACCTTCGTCAACTGATTCAATCTGTGAGTAAGACGACTGAGTTGGTAACCACTTCCTCAGAAGAATTGACGGCCAGCGCAGAGCAAAATAGCCAAGCTTCTGCACAAATAACCGAAACGGTGCAAGAAGTAGCTACTGGAACAGGAGACCAGGTAGATATGGTGACGAAATCGTCCCAAGCTATTGAGGAAATGTCTATCGGTGTTGAGCAAATCGCCATCCGCGCGCAAAATGTATTCGCATCTGCGCAAGATGCGGCCCATAAATCGGCTGAAGGTAACCAGATGATTCAACAGGCAGTTACGCAGATGAATGCCGTGAATGATTCGATGAATGGATTGGCAGATCTCATGGCTGGATTGGGAGAGCGCTCAGACGAAATTGGCAAGATCATTGATGTTATCACCAATATTTCTAGTCAGACCAACCTTCTTGCCTTGAACGCTGCGATTGAAGCGGCCCGTGCAGGAGAACATGGTCGCGGATTTGCTGTAGTTGCAGGCGAAGTTCGCAAGTTGGCTGAACAATCGGCTCATTCAGCTCAACAAATTACGGAGCTAGTGGGATTGATTCAAAAGGATACTACCCATGCTATTGAGGCGGTAGCGTCTAACGGGAAGGATGTCATGACAGGTCGTGAAGTTGTACAAAATGCAGGCGCATCCTTTGAACTCATTCAGGAAACCGTAAATAAAGTGGCCAGTGAAATTGAAGAGGTTTCTGCCGGATCAGAACAAATGTCTGCAAGTACAGATGAGATTGTTGGTTTTGTCAGACAAATTTCAGCGATTGCTGAGGAAGCCGCAGCAGGGACACAACACGTATCTGCCGCAACTCAGGAACAGCTGGCGTCCATGGAGGAAATTGCTTCATCTGCAAGAAACCTGTCTACGATGGCAGAGGATCTGCAAGGGCAAATTGGTAAATTCAAAGTATAATTCGTATACTGCTTTTTATGTTTCAGAGGAACTAGCTGCTCTATTGTGAGCGGCTTTTTTCTTTTTTTATTAATATATTGTGATTAAAGGGTGGAGATATGAGGAATCTGTAATTGGAAAGATATGATATAATGGTGGGAACTTCTTTGGGTTGGAGTGACATCATGGACAATAAGACTGAACTTAAAACAAGTGACCTACGTCAGTTAGCGATAGAAAAAATTATAGCTACACCGTTTTTGAATGATTTTAAATATCTGAAAAGCAGAAAAGTTTTGAAAAAAGAAACCAAGGAATTTATATTTGGAATTTGTTTTGGTGCGACGAAATATGGTGCATTAAAAGTTTATATTATCGTAGAATCCAAAAGAATAAAAAAGAAGTATAGTACTGGGGCTTGTTTTCACAGTGAGCTGATTGCTCTCACCAAGAAATATACGGGAAACAGGGATTACCTTGTGTCCACAGAAGCAGAAAGAGAACGGGTGATCCAAGAGATTATTGAAGATATCTACACTTTCGCGTTGCCCTTTTTCAAGCGATTTGAACATGTAGAAACACTAGCAGAACAAGTACATAAGTCAGGCTTTTTACCGCATCGCAAACGCTTTGATAAGTTTAATCCTTTGACGAAAAGATTCATTGATTTTTATTATCAAGGGGAGTAATGTAGCCATCTGGGACATTTTTGTTCTCACCATTGGGCAGTAGGTAAGCATTTTGATAAGGAGAACGAATTCCATGGGGGGGATATTATCGTTTTTCAAAAGGATGATGTACAATTTGTAAAACGGATCAATGTATCCCTCAGGAAAAGATGATTTACCTAACATGCTCAATTTCTTGCTTAGAGGCGAGTCGGATGTTGCAATGGAGGGTACGATTTTTATATGGGTAGACAATCGGATGAACAGCACAGAGGCTGTATAACGGGTATATTTCAATGAATAAAGCTATAGGCTAAGTCATCGCATTGAACGGGCTAGTGGTATTAACCCAATTAATTCTAAAGCAAAGGCGGGGATGAGAGCATGTGGAATAGTCTGACTTGGGTGTTCTTCGGCGTGTTGTTGGTGGCGTTGGGTTGGATTGTTAAAGCAAGGCGTAGTCGCAGCAGCAACAAACAAGTGAATGAACAGCAGGGCAGTAATGTCGTTGAATTTCGTCCTCGTAAGTCCGCTCGACAATCCCGCACCGGAAATGAATCTAAGTCTAAAGTGTCTTCCGGTTCACGCCCAAATGAAAAAGCAGCAGGTATTCAGGCCCAAACTGGATTTGGACTGTCTGACTCTATCCAGGGCACAGGCAAGCAAAAATGCTCCTTTTGTAAAAAAGAAGACAAATTAACCTTCTATGCGGATGACAATGGATCGCTGTATGGGGTATGCAAAGAGTGTAAGCATAAGGCGGAAAGACAGGATATGTTGCCACTTTAGTTTATACAGACGATTGAGGACCATCATAAAAGAATTGTTATAATTGATAAAAACTCCCAACCGTATGTAAGTAAATTGGTTAGGAGTTTTTTGTTTGTGCTTTACATTGTTATCTAATTTGCCTGTCAATCAATTCCTCAAGCGCATCTGCTATGTGATCTGGTCCATAGGATAGCTCTTCCCGGCTTAAGCTCAACCAGGCATGACGCTCATCCATATCAAAGGCAGTCTCCAGCCAACCAGATAACCCTCTGCCCCTGCGGTCTACTTCTACAAGCACATGCACACCCTCGGGTTCCAACTGCATAATCAGCTCCAGCTCCTCGATATCACGTGCATACTCTGATCCGGGCGTAAATTCAAATTCCTGTACGTACGGAACACCGCGTCCCAGCTTAGGGTGACGTTCGCAGGTGGAGGAACGGAATCGGAAGCCCAACAGGTGAACCGCCTCAAACACTGTATTCATATAGGGATGTGGCTCGATTTTGAGTGAATCACGATCGGTTGGGTCCAAAGCCATGCCAATATCTAATGCTGTTTCCAGCCAGACGGGCTGTTTGGCATGAGTAACAGGAGTTTCCAACGGCAATCTGAAGGAAAAAGGAATTTCAAGCTCCTGTCCTTGCTGTAGATGAAAGCCATCTGATACCTTGATCCGTGCAATGCAGCAGGTGGTGGTAGTTTTTTTATCATCGTGCTCCACGATATATTCAGTCTTGAGCTCAATGTCAATTTTGCCGATTTCCTGATCAATCTTGCCGCCTTTGATGCGCATGATACCACTAAGTTCTTCCCCAGGCACATATACGGCTTGATCTACCAGCGTATCGACTTTAGCTGAACCGATTCCTGCGCTTGCTAAGATTTTGTTGAAAAAACTCATTATTTCGTCCCCCCAGATAACCTCATGGTCATGATATACAAACGAAAACTAAAAACTTGTACAGCTTAACCGGATATACGGGGCAATGGTTCGAATCGTTCCAAAAAAATGCAAGAAAAAAGTAACTGGTACTCAAGTAGGCATATTGCAGCTTGTCGATCTATCTGTCTACTAATCGCAGTTCACTTTATGAGGAGGTATAAAGCAATTTCGACAGCGAGGCTCATAAGCCTCAGAGTCACCGATCATCACAATAGGTCCTACAGTGGAAGGTTTACCATTTACCATACGTTGCGTAAATACTGCTTCCGAGCTACCGCATACAGCGCAAAAGGAAGTCAGCTTCTCGATGTCATCCGCCATGGCGAGCAGACCACCAACATAGCCGAACTCCTTGCCCCGATAATCCAGATTCAGCCCATCGGCAATTACATGCTTGCCGCAATAAGCTAACTCTTGTACGAGCGACATAATATGACGACTGAAAAACTGGACTTCGTCAAAGGCAACCACGTCTGCATCTTTTGTTTCTTGCAAAATACGCTGAACGAGCTCATCTGTGAGTTTTCTGGGGATAGAGATAGCGGGCAGGCGATATCCGATCCGGCTTACTATTTCGTCCTCGGCATAGCGGTTATCTTCAGCGGGTTTGTAAGCGACCACTTTACGATGCCCGTATTGGATTAGTTTTTGACAGCGGCGAATCAATTCGCCGGATTTTTCACTGAACATGGGGCCTGTAATAATCGTAATTCGTCCTGTAGGCAAAGCGAATTCCCCTCTCTGTAACATGTACATAACACTGTAAATCTTCTTCTCCGAAAGAAAACGCCATTATAGATTACCATAACCAGCCGCATACAGACTAGAGAAAATATATTGTTTTTCGACATGTTGTTGTATGTCTATTCCTAAAACGTAAATGTGGTCGTCATTGCTCTGCCGCCTCTGGCATGATATGGTGAAGCGTAGTGGAATGAAGGGAAGAGTGAAAGGCATGGACGAAAAAAATACGGATTATAGTGCCAAAAAAGGAGCATTACTGGAGCAAGGGCTGATCAGCCCGCAAGCTCTAGAACTCATCACTGAGCTGGAGACAGAACTGAACTTTCTGCGCAAGCAAAATGAATCATTTCGCAAGGCGCTGCGAGCCAAATCAGCACAAAGTCCAAGGATGTCTACTAAATTACGAGATGCGCTGTATGAATGATATGGAAAGATATCTGGATTAAAGGGTTATCTTTTTTGTAGCCTATGCCTAAATGCTATATTTTGTACAGTGAAATAAAGAGAGTACAATAAGCTATATATAATCAATTGTTAATGGAGGAGAAACATGACTATACATTGTGATGTCGCTATTTTGGGTGGAGGAACCGGGGGGTATGTAGCAGCCATTCGTGCCGCCCAGCTAGGCAAGGAAGTGGTTATCATCGAAAAGGACAAGCTTGGTGGAACCTGTCTGCACCGTGGTTGCATTCCGAGTAAAGCCTTGCTGCGCAGTGCGGAAGTATATGCGACGATTAAGGAAAGTGCACAATACGGTATTGAGACATCGGGAGCACAGCTTGTATTTCCTAAGGTTCAGGAGCGTAAGGAAGCCGTTGTGGAGCAACTGCATCAAGGCGTTCAATTTTTGATGCGTAAAAATAAAATTACGGTGCTGAGTGGTAAGGGACGTGTGATTGGTCCGTCTATATTTTCTCCAAAAAGCGGGGCAGTTGCTGTGGAACTAGAAAATGGTGAGATGGAAACGATTGTTCCTACACATCTCATTATCGCAACGGGATCACGCCCGCGTGTGCTGTCCGGACTGGAGCCAGATGGCGAATTTATCCTGAGCAGTGACGAAGCGTTAACTATGGAGGAGCTACCAGCATCCCTGATTATCGTGGGCGGTGGTGTTATTGGCGTAGAGTGGGCTTCCATGCTAAATGATTTTGGCGTGGAGGTTACGGTGGTTGAAGCCGCGAATCGACTTATTCCCACGGAAGACGAAGACGTTTCGCGTGAAATGCAGCGCTTGTTAACCAAGCGTGGTGTCAAGGTGCTGACGGGTTCACAAGTGCTGGCTAAAACATACGGCAAAGATGAGGAAGGCGTACAGATTGACGTGCAAAAAGGGGAAGAAACCGAAACCCTCAGCGCTTCCAAATTGCTCATTTCTGTAGGGCGTCAGGCAAATGTGGAAAATATCGGGCTGGAAAATACGGATATCCGCGTAGAGCGTGGCTTTATCTCGGTTAATGAGCATTTGCAGACGAATGAACCACATATTTACGCCATTGGAGATTGCATCGGCGGCTTACAACTGGCGCATGCGGCGAGCCATGAAGGTTTGCAGGCGGTTCATCATATGGCGGGCGAAGAGTTTCACAGTGTACCTAACCATCTGATTCCGCGGTGTATTTATACACGTCCTGAAGCCGCGAGCGTCGGCTTAACGGAGCAAGAAGCCCGTGAGCGTGGACATCAGGTGAAGACAGGGAAGTTCCCTTTTCAAGCTATCGGAAAATCGCTAGTATACGGCAGTCGGGACGGCTTCGTCAAAGTAGTGGCCGACGAGAAGACCAATGATATTCTCGGTGTACATATGATCGGTACGCATGTGACGGATCTGATCAGCGAGGCCGCTCTTGCGCAACTGCTGGATGCTACGCCATGGGAAGTCGGACAACTTATTCATCCGCATCCGACGTTGTCGGAGATTTTGGGAGAAGCGATGTTGGCCGTTGATGGACAGGCGATTGGCATATAAACGTTTCAAATAAATCGGTGCTTTTCTTTTTGGGGAGAAAAGGATTATAATGGGGTTAGCCAGAGTTTAGTACCAGGTTTTAAGACAAGATGGTACTAGGTACTGGAAGTAGGATGTTTGACACTTAAGGAGGTGCCTCAATGAGTTCTAAAGGCGCTGTAGACGCTGGCTTCAGACATGAACAGCTGGGACTTACTCACGGACAAGTTATTGATATGTACAGATATATGTTGCTCGCAAGAAGATTTGACGAGCGCAACATGCTCCTGCAACGGGCAGGGAAAATTAATTTCCACGTTTCTGGCATTGGACAGGAGGCGGCACAAGTAGGTGCAGCTTTCGGCCTTGACCGGGAAAAGGACTATTTTCTTCCCTATTATCGGGATTATGGATTCGTGCTTGCGGTAGGAATGACGCCGCGCGAACTAATGCTGTCGGCATTTGCCAAGGCAGATGATCCCAATAGCGGCGGTCGCCAGATGCCAGGACATTTTGGTAGTAAACGGCTGCGTATTGTGACAGGCTCCAGCCCAGTAACGACACAGGTTCCGCATGCAGTAGGTGTAGCTTTGGCTGCCAAAATGCAGAAAAAGGATTTTGTTTCGTTTGTTACGTTTGGGGAAGGCTCCAGCAATCAGGGAGATTTTCACGAAGGCTGTAACTTTGCTGGTGTACAGAAGCTGCCAGTCATCATTATGTGCGAGAACAATCAATATGCGATATCGGTTCCGATTCATAAACAGTTGGCAGGCAAGGTAAGCGACCGTGCTTTGGGATATGGTTTTCCAGGGATTCGAGTCGATGGTAATGATGCGTTGGCGGTATATGCGGCGGTGAAGGAAGCACGGGAACGTGCTGTCCGCGGTGAAGGTCCTACGCTGATCGAAGCCATGATGTACCGTCTGTCTCCTCACTCCACCTCTGATAATGATCTGGCTTACCGGACCAAGGAGGAAGTGGATGAGAACTGGGCCAAGGATGGCGTAGCCCGTATGAAAAACTACTTGATTGAATGCGGCATTTGGGATGAGGCCAAGGATGCGGATCTGTCGGCTGAGCTGCTGCTCGAAGTCAAGGAAGCGATTGAATATGCAGATAATGCGCCTTTTCCAAAGCCCGAAGATACGCTGCTGCATGTGTATGCAGATAGCGATGGGGAGGGCCGGTAACAATGGCGATTATGGAATATATTGATGCGATTCGTCTTGCCATGAAAGAAGAGATGGAGCAGGATGAAACGGTTTTTGTATTAGGTGAGGATGTCGGGGTGAAGGGCGGCGTCTTTACAACGACAAAGGGGCTTATGGACCAATTCGGTGAGCAACGTGTCATGGATACGCCATTGGCTGAGTCTGCTATTGCCGGGGTTGCGATTGGTGCAGCCATGTACGGAATGAAGCCGATTGCCGAAATGCAATATTCGGACTTCATGCTTCCGGCGACAAATCAGATTATTAGTGAAGCAGCTAAAATCCGTTACCGCTCTAACAACGATTGGAACTGTCCTGTGGTAATCCGCGCGCCAATCGGTGGTGGTATCTTTGGTGGTTTGTATCACTCTCAGTGTCCAGAATCTATCTTTTTTGGTACGCCGGGTTTGAAAATTGTTGCTCCATTTACACCTTATGACGCAAAAGGATTGCTGAAAGCAGCCATTCGTGACCCTGATCCAGTGCTGTTTTTTGAAAATAAAAAATCCTACAAGCTGATCAAGGGTGAAGTGCCTGAGGATGATTATATCGTTCCGATTGGCAAGGCTAATCTATTACGTGAGGGTGACGATATTACGGTCATCGGATATAGCCAGCCTTTGCATTTTGTCATGCAGGCTGCTGAGGAATTGGAGAAGGAAGAGGGCATTACCGCACATGTTGTGGATTTGCGCACACTCCAACCGCTGGACCGCGAAGCCATTATTGAGGCTGCACGACATACAGGTAAGGTATTAATCGTGCATGAGGACAACAAAACGGGCGGCATCGGTGCCGAGGTATCGGCAATTATTAATGAGGAGTGTCTGTTCGAGCTGGATGCGCCGATTGAGCGTCTATGTGCTCCTGATGTACCAGCCATGCCGATCAGTCCACCGATGGAGAAGTTTTATATGTTAAACAAGGATAAAGTTAAGGAAGCCATGCGCCGTCTTGCAATGTATTAATAAAAGCTAGATTGGACGAAAGCATTCCAAAAGTATAGCGGGGGCAGCGGTAAAACGCTCCCTCCTATGATGTTAAGGAGTTGAAAAAATGTCAGACCAAACACAATGGAACGACGTGACCATGCCACAATTGGCAGAATCGCTCGTATCGGCGACAATTGCCAAATGGCTCAAACAACCTGGTGAAACGGTAGAGCAATTCGAGCCGATTTGCGAGGTTATTACAGATAAAGTGAATGCAGAAATCCCATCCACATTGGACGGCATTATGGGTGATCTGTTGGCAGAGGAAGGTCAGACAGTAGCGGTAGGCGAGTTAATTTGCCGTATCCAGACGAAGTCGGCTGCACCTGCGGCGGCATCAGGAGCGACACCTGCTGCACCAGCATCTCAAAGTACCGTACAAACACAATCTCAGCAGAGTGCTGGATCGGACCAGTCCATGAGAGGACGTTTTTCCCCAGCGGTGCAAACCCTGGCTGCTGAGCATAATGTCGACTTAAGCCAAGTACCAGGCACGGGCATGGGGGGGAGAATTACCCGCAAAGACGTGCTGAATTATGTGCAGCAGGGCGGCTCTGCTCCCACTGGAGTATCTGGACAGCCGACTGCGACAACATCAGGACAAGGCTCTCCTTTTGCAGGAAGACAGCAGTCTGCCACTCAGCACAGCACACCGATTCAAAATATGGACCCTGCTATTCCGGTTCGTAACAGTGGGATTCATTTGACGGAGGCTCCAAAGGCTCCTGTGATCGAAGTTGAGGGTGGCAACAATAACAGATCCGAGTATTTTATTGATGTTACACCCATTCGCAGTGCAATTGCTCGCAATATGCGACAAAGCGTTTCCGAAATTCCACATGCATGGACGACGATTGAGGTGGATGTGACCAACCTGGTAATGCTCCGCAACAAGATCAAAAACGAGTTCAAGCAAAAAGAAGGCATCAATATTACGTATCTGGCTTTCCTCATGAAAGCAGTCGTGAATGCAATCAAAGAATATCCGATCATGAATTCGGTGTGGGCTGTGGACAAAATTATCGTCAAAAGAGATATCAATATTTCGCTAGCCGTGGGTACAGAGGACTCCGTTCTTACTCCTGTTATTAAAAAAGCGGACCAGAAAAATATTGCTGGATTAGCTCGTGAAATTGACGATTTGGCACGTAAAACCCGGGAAGGCACGCTCAAACTGGACGACATGCAAGGCGGAACGTTCACTGTAAACAACACAGGCTCCTTTGGTTCGATTTTATCTTATCCGGTAATTAACTATCCGCAGGCTGCAATTCTTACCTTTGAATCCATTGTCAAAAGACCAGTGGTTATTGATGATATGATTGCGGTTCGCTCGATGGCTAATCTGTGCTTGTCGCTGGATCATCGCATTTTGGACGGAGTGATTTGCGGACGATTCCTGCAACGGGTTAAAGAAAATCTAGAAGGCTACACTTTGGATACGAAGCTGTACTAATCATCCGAACAGTGGGGGAAATGTACGGAGAGGAAGTGACAGGCCGTGAACAGACGACCGCTTGATGTAACCTATACGAATAGGATGGAATATGCCCATGCATGGGATGTCCAGAAGGAGATTGTGGGAAAGCTGGATGCGGGAGAGGCAAGAGAAACGCTTATGCTTCTCCAGCATCCACCGACCTACACGATTGGTTCTCAGCGGCATCCTGAACATTTGCTCCTCACACCAGAGCAACTGAAGGAGCAGGGAATCAGCGTCTTTCAGATTGACCGTGGGGGAGACATTACATATCATGGGCCGGGGCAGCTTGTCGGATATCCTCTACTTATGCTCGGCAACCGGGAGGCGCTGAATCTGCACGGATACCTTCGAAGTCTGGAAGAAGTGATCATCCAGTTGTTGGCATCTTATGGGGTTGAGGGAAGCCGTAAGCCTGAATATACGGGGGTATGGATCGGGAATCTAAAAATTGCGGCCATTGGCGTCAAATTCAACAAGTGTAAGCACCGTCGGGGCTTCGTAACCAGCCATGGCTTTGCCTTTAACATCAAATCAGGGATACAGCATGAGGGCTTTGAGGGCATTGTCCCGTGCGGAATTCAGGAATACGGTGTGACATCATTGGAGGACTGCATACAGAAGCCTATGTCGGTGGAGCAGATTGCGAAGGAAATTGTACCGTTCTTTGAACAGCAATTTTCATTTGCTGCGCAATGGCAAACGCATTCTTTCCAATAAAGGTAAGGCGGGCTATTGTGTATGTACACGAAAGCCCGCCTGTTTGCTTTACGTAACAGCTCGTCCACTCAAGGCTTCAATAGTGCCTTAGAGCAGCCGGATACCTTGAGCGGTATAGTTATTATAGTGGCATAATAAACGGCTCAATTACCATGAACAGCGTAGAACCAATCATAGCTGCGAGCATAATGTAGACGAAAAAACGAACCCATTTTTTGTTCGACATGTGTAACTCCTTTAGGATAGGTTTAAGTCATAGATAAGAACATCTATCCGTATTGTAGCGTAATCGGGAAAGAGAGGAAAGTTTAATGACAGTAAAAGTAGTAAAAGACCGAATCGTACAGGAATTTATGGAACTCGTACAGGTGGATAGTGAAACGAAAAATGAGCAGGAAATATCACGTGTTCTAAAAGAAAAGTTTAATGCACTCGGGCTGGAAGTAATGGAAGACGATTCTCGTGAAAGAACCGGACATGGTTCAGGAAATCTGATCGTCACCTGGAAAGCGGAAGGTGTGGAGCAAGCACCCAAATTATTTTTTACCTGCCATATGGATACCGTTACTCCGGGTAAAGGCATTAAGCCACAGTTGGGTGAGGATGGCTGGATTCGTAGTGACGGTTCAACGATTCTGGGTTCTGACGACAAGGCGGGAATTGCTGCTTTGTTCGAGGCGATTCGTGTCGTGCGCGAGCAGAATATTCCCCATGGTCAAATCCAGTTCGTGATTACGGCTGGCGAGGAATCTGGTTTGATGGGTGCACGGGCGATGAAGCCAGAAGTGCTAGATTCTGATTTCGGATATGCTTTGGATTCGAATGGTGAAGTTGGCTCTATTTGTATAGCTGCCCCAACGCAGGCACGTATTGAAATGAAGATAACTGGGAAGTCCGCTCATGCGGGGGTAAATCCCGAAGATGGCATTAGTGCCATTCAGGTCGCTTCTAAAGCCATTTCTAAAATGAAACTAGGACGGATTGATAAGGAAACGACCGCTAACATCGGCAGTTTCGAGGGCGGCGGCGCGACGAATGTGGTATGCGATTTTGTATTGATCCGTGCAGAGGCACGTAGTATTGTGCAGGAAAAGGTTAATCATCAAATCCAGCATATGCGTGAAGCGCTGGAAACCACCACACGCGAATTTGGTGCACAGGGAGAGTTCCGCAGTGAAGTCATCTATCCGGCATTCAGCTTTACGGAGCATGACGAAGTTGTACAGGTTGCACAGCGTGCAATTCAAGGACTGGGACTGGCAACGCCGACCTTCCATTCCGGTGGTGGCTCAGATGCTAATGTATTCAACGGGCTTGGAATTCCAACGGTGAATTTGGCTGTGGGCTACCAGAACATCCATACAACAGAGGAAAAGATTAAGGCCGATGACCTCGTGAAGGTTGCTGAAGTTGTCATAGCTCTGATTCAAGAAACCACAAAATAAACTTGTATCATACACTTGCAACATACTGAAAAAAAGGTTCAGGTTAAAGACAGGAACAGCGTTCCTTCGTCTTTAGACCTGAACCTTTTTTGGAACAGCTAGCGAAGCGATGGTGGCGGTAGGTCCGTGTTCCTTTTGCCACTGACGCAAGAGTGCTTGAATCTGCCAGGCTTTACCAACGATATGGAGGGTGCTTTCAGTACGGTAGCTTTTCATTTCTGCATCTCCTTATGACAGGAAGTTTGTTATCCTACCACCAGCATATGTACAAAGTGGACAAGTTAGACTAACTTTGGTGATAATTAATAAAGAAAGATAGATATGAAGGAGGAAACTTACCGATGAACGAGCAAACGAACGGACAATTGAACAATCCAACAAACGATGCACATTGCAAGCCTTATTCCAATCCTGCGCTGGAGGAAAAGACTGTGTCCACACAGCCTATTTTTGAGGGAAAGGTCATTACATTACAGGTAGACACGGTAGAGCTTCCCGACGGCTCCACTGGAAAGCGTGAGATCGTAAAGCATCCAGGTGCGGTGGCTGTTTTGGCTCTACATGAAGGGAAAATGCTGGTCGTGGACCAGTACAGACAGGCGATGGGGCGCTGTGAGGTAGAAATTCCTGCA
Organism: Paenibacillus sp. FSL R10-2748; assembly: GCF_038005565.1. Taxonomy (NCBI): domain Bacteria; kingdom Bacillati; phylum Bacillota; class Bacilli; order Caryophanales; family Paenibacillaceae; genus Paenibacillus; species Paenibacillus sp. FSL R10-2748. The sequence continues at coordinate 494,831 of NZ_JBBOTK010000002.1, read as the reverse complement.
GGTAAGCTAGAGCGGGGTGAAGATCCGATGGAAGCAGCGGGGCGTGAGCTGAGAGAAGAGACAGGTTATACTGCCAAGTCGTTGAAGCTGCTACACTCCTTTTATACCTCTCCTGGCTTTGCGGATGAAATCATCCATCTGTATGTGGCCGAAGAACTGGAGTTAGGTGAGATGGAACCGGATGAGGATGAATTTCTGGAGTTGTTTGAGGTGACGCTGGAAGAAGCACAGACGCTCATTCGTGAAGGACGGATTAGTGATGCCAAAACGATTCTGGCCGTCTATGCGTGGCAACACCGCCAACATACAGGGAGCTTCTAAGCGGATGGATGAAAATATAGTAGAACTTATCGACTACTTTGCAGACTTGCATATTCATATTGGCAGAACAGAGAAGGGAAATCCGGTCAAAATTAGTGGCAGCCGCGATCTGACCTTTGCCAACATAGCTAAGGAAGCCTCCGGTCGTAAAGGAATTGGGCTGATCGGTATCATTGACTGCCATGCACCTAATGTACAGGAGGATATTCGTACCTATTTACATACGGGTGAAATGAAAGAAATCAGCGGCGGCGGTATCGCTTACCGGGATACGGTTATTCTCCTTGGCACGGAGCTAGAAATACGTGCTGAAGGTCGCCCTGAGGCGCACGTACTGGCCTATTTTCCAGATCTGGCGGCGATGAAGGATTTTACCCAATGGCTGGCCCGGCATATGAAAAATGTTAATCTTAGCTCACAACGAATCTATGCGCCGCCACGCGAGTTGCAGCAGCAAATTTACGGACGTGGAGGCATTATGGTGCCTGCGCACGTGTTTACTCCTCATAAGGGCATATACGGCAGCTCAGCGGCCCGTATGGAGGAACTGCTGGATATGGAGCTCGTTAGCGGGGTGGAGCTGGGGCTGAGCGCAGATTCATCTATGGCCGGTTTGATTTCGGAACTGGATCGCTTCAGCTTTCTCACGAATTCAGATGCCCATTCACTTGGGAAAATCGGACGAGAATACAACAAATTATCACTGGCAAAGCCGTGTTTTGATGAATTCAGAATGGCTTTGGAGCGGCGGGAAGGACGACGGGTGCGTGCCAACTACGGATTAAATCCGAAACTGGGCAAATACCATCGTTCTTACTGTCAAAGCTGCGGTACGATTATTGACGAGCAACAGATGGCGGATGAACGTTGTCCTGACTGTGGTCATACCAAGCTGGTGCGAGGTGTGCTGGATCGAATATGGAGCATTGCCGACCGTGAACAGTCCATGATTCCTTCCCATCGTCCGCCGTACATTTACCAGATTCCCCTGGAGTTTATTCCAGGTCTGGGCAAAGCCAAGCTGAACCAGCTATTGGTTGCATTTGGAACAGAAATGAATATTTTACATGAGGTTACGCAGGAGGAGTTAGCAGCAGTCGTCGGAAAAGTGCTAGCAGAGCAAATTGTGCTTTCACGCGAGGGGCGACTGTCTCTTGTATCCGGTGGTGGTGGAACATACGGCAAAATAGCTAAGTCCTAGTAAAGTCTTGTCCCTCTAAAGGCATATCAGCGTCTGCTTGTTCATAACCATAAATTATCTATGCCGCTGGCTTGGCACATCATTCGTGATGCTTGATCCTTGATCTGCAGTGAAAGTTGCCCCATTTCTAGCCATCAGCCGTCGGATTACGGTTGTTTTTTGGACAAACAAGCAGATGAAAGGGGCAGGACGCCGATGCAATGGTTTCGTCATACGTTAAAAGATCAGACGCCGTATTATGTTTTCTTGGCTGTGCTGTTTCTGGTGGGAGTCGTCTTTGGCGCACTTATGGTAAACGCACTCTCGCTGGAGCAGTTACAGGATTTGTCCCGTTACCTGAAGGATTTTTTTGTAACAGTCAATCAAAACGAACAGGGCTTCGCTGATTCGCAGGCGGCTTCGACCTTTTGGGATAGCGTATCTTTACATCTGAAATGGGTCGGCCTAATTTGGGTGTGTGGCCTTTCGGTTATTGGTCTACCGGGCATTCTTGTATTGAATTTCCTCAAGGGTGTGCTAATCGGATTTTCAGTAGGTTATATGGTGGGGCAATATTCGTGGAAAGGACTGCTATTTTCTTTGGTTTCAGTTGCTCCCCATAACCTGCTCGTCATTCCGGTACTGCTCGTCTGCAGCGTGGCTGCGATGACTTTTTCCATCCATATGATCAAAACCAAAATACTCGCTACCCGGCCGTCAGACGGGATGCTGCGTCCGTTGCTGTCTTATGCAGGATTGACTGCTGTGATGATGGTGCTTCTTATCGGTAGCGCGTCCTTTGAAACTTGGATCACCCCGGTTATGATGCAATGGGTCACTCCTATGCTGACAGCTTCCGTATCATCTTGATCCGTTTCAAAATGTTTGACTTTATTTGTATAGACCCCCTATAATAATAGGAGTGAAAAAAGTGCAGTAGGCAGTAGCTTTGCAGGGGGAGGGAGACACATGGAAGCACGGATCGAAAAAATTAAGCAGCAGCTGCAATCCCAGGGCTACAAACTAACGCCTCAGCGGGAAGCCACCGTCAGAGTTTTACTTGAGAACGAAGATGATCATCTGAGTGCGGAAGATGTATTTATGCTCGTCAAAGAGAAAGCTCCCGAAATCGGTCTGGCAACCGTATACCGTACCCTAGAACTGCTAAGTGAACTGCATGTCGTGGAGAAAATTAATTTTGGTGATGGCGTTGCGCGTTATGATTTGCGCGGCGATACAACCAAACATCACCATCACCATTTGATATGTGTGCAGTGTGGCAGTGTAGATGAAATACTGGAAGATTGGCTTGGACCATTGGAGGAGCGTCTGGAACGGGAATATAATTTTACCGTAGTGGATCATCGTTTGGACTTCCACGGTATCTGTTATCGTTGTAAGGCGAAGAACGATACGACGGCTCAGAAATCTTTGGGCAAATCCAGAAAACACAAATCTCAGGACTAAAAGCTGACTACCCAAGCTCTCACCGACGAAGATGCGTTCGGGAGAGCTTTTTTGGTTAGGAATCTGTTGTTCGAGATTAAGTGGTATAAAAAGGAATAGCTTGTCATACCCTTCCATAGAGAGTCCTAATAGGGACTATATTCTGAGGAAAAGGCGGCTGATCCACATGGTACTATCGTTGCGGAGAGGACTAAAATGGCTGCGTTTGGTAATATTGTTCGGAGTGCTAGCATGTATGTTCTTTTATAGCCTCAGGCTGTTTACAGATTGGATAACACCTGTAGATCATTACCGAATACCGGAAGGACATGCAGTTAAGGTATTTGGCGGGCAAAAAGTAAATGAAGGGTCCGAGCATCGAATAGCAGTGTTGGAACGTTTACGTTTCTTTTACTGGTATGGTGAATAGTCTAAGTAATCGGTCTTGATGAGCTTATGATATGAACGCACACGAAGAAGCAGACGCTGAGACTGAACCGTTGTATGCAGAACAAGGAGACTTTTGGAACTCATGAAAATGTACATTCAACCTTTCGTTCAATATATGGAAGAGGAAAAAGGTTTGTCGCACAGCACATTGGAAGCGTATCAACGGGACGTACAGCAGTTTGCCGAGTTCGCAGAAAGCTGTGGTATTGAGCAGCCGGATAACGTCCAACGGTCACATCTGGTACTGTATTTGGGCCGTTTGAAGGAACAGGGAAAAGCTGCGGCGACGATATCACGTAGCGTCGCCTCCATTCGCTCCTTTTTTCATTTTCTTATTCGGGAGGGAATTACGATCCATGATCCGTCCGTTCTGCTGGAGCTGCCCAAAGCGACTAAAAAGAAGCCCTCGGTGCTAACGCAGGATGAGATAGAGCGTTTGCTGGACGCGCCGGATGTGACTGCCCCGCAAGGGGTGCGAGACAAGGCGATGCTGGAGTTGCTATATGCGACGGGCATTCGTGTATCGGAGCTGATTGCCCTAAACGTGGGTGATGTCCGCACCGATCTGCGCTTTGTGCACTGTGGCGGCGAGGCAGGCAAGGAGCGTGTTGTACCGATCAGCCGTGAGGCATCACAGTGGGCACAAGCCTACATGGACGAGCAGCGTCTATTATTGCTGAGATCCGGGCAGGGTGAAGAAGCTCAGGTAGAGCAGGAAGCCATGTTCCTGAACGTATCTGGTCAGCGTCTCAGTAGACAGGGCTTCTGGAAAATGATTAAGAAGTACGGCCAGGAAGCAGGCATAAGCGAGGATATCACGCCCCACACGTTGCGGCATTCCTTTGCGGTACATATGCTGGAGGGCGGAGCGGACTTACGCTCTGTACAGGAAATGCTGGGTCATGCTGATCTGTCAACGACGCAGGTATATGCGCAGACGGCCAGACGGAATATGAAGGAAGTATATGAAAAGCATCACCCGCACGGCGGCAACCGCACTTCTCATGAAAGCAAAGATCGAACGTAACGATACTTTGCTTTCATAGAAAATGTGATAATGACTATAACTTTACGATTGTACAAGTCAGGAGAGATATTAATGTCAACAGCCAACCAATCTACAATTCAGGAAGCAGCAGATTATATCCGTGCCAAGAGCGGAATACGTCCAGAGATTGGTCTTATTCTGGGATCAGGTCTCGGTATTCTGGCCGATTTAATTCAGGATGGAATTAGTATTCCTTATCAGGATATTCCCCATTTTCCTGTATCGACGGTAGAAGGTCACGAGGGAGAATTACTGTTAGGCACGATTGAAGGTCGCGCTGTCGTCATGATGAAAGGGCGCTTTCATATGTATGAGGGATATGGCCCGCAGCTGACGGCTTTCCCAGTTCGGGTGATGAAGCAATTGGGGATTCAAAGTCTGCTGGTGACGAATGCAGCAGGTGGTGTAAACACTTCCTACGAAGCAGGCGATCTGATGGTCATCTCGGATCATCTTAATCTGACAGGACAAAATCCATTGATCGGACCGAACGATGCTGGTCTAGGCGTTCGTTTTCCAGACATGTCGGAGGCGTACAGCCGCCGCTTGCGTGAAATTGCCAAGCAAACGGCTAACCAACAGGGCTTCAGTCTGCAAGAAGGTGTATATGCTGGATTGCTGGGGCCTAACTATGAAACGCCTGCTGAAATCGTTATGCTGCGTACACTGGGTGCAGATGCGGTGGGTATGTCGACCGTATCTGAGGTTATTGTAGCCCGTCATGCAGGTATTGAGGTACTGGGCTTCTCCTGTATCACGAATATGGCCGCAGGCATTCTGGATCAGCCTTTGTCTCATGGTGAAGTGATGGAGACGGCAGAGAAAGTACGTGAGCAATTTTTAAAACTTGTGCTAGCGATTATTCCACAAATGTAGATTGGGGATCATGTTCAACCGAAGCGGTGGACATATATCCCAAGAACCCCATATCCGATCGCCTTTTGATGGCGTGGATATGGGGTTCTTTTTTACATCAACGGTTGAGCTGAGTATGATCTCTTAATGAAGAGGTGGTGTGCTCAATGCAGTTGAATTCGCTTTTTCTGCTACAGCCAGTTTATGTCGTTCTTGCACCTTGATCACAATAACCATAAAAATGATCCAGTAAATGGCTAGCGAGTTCAGGAAACGGCTGTCCGTTATATTGTTCAATACGATAAATAGGAAAAAAACCACTGCCGTCAGCCATGTATACATATCTGCTTTGCCAATTCTGAATTTAAATAAAGTTGTTATGGCGAGTGTAATTGTTGCCAGTAGTCCTGTAAGGCCCACATCGATCCACAGATCACGGAAACCGCTATGGCTGCTTGTCAGATCAAATCGGATGCCGTTCGCATAGATACTGGGTCGGGCTGCCCAGTAGGAGCCGTAACCATGTCCGAACCAGTAATGGCTCTGAATAGCACCACCAATCCCCTGCCAGATTTCCGTTCTTCCAGTTAAGGTCGTTGTTTTTCCGAATTCCGACGCAATCGCATCTCCATAAGTAAAGGTGAGTACCAAACCCAAAAGAACGAGCAAGCAGGAACAGCTAATGAAGAAACCGCGCAACGCAATGCTTCGGATTCTCTTGAATAGCAGTATAAACAATATAAATATGAAGAGCGAAGATGTCAGTACCAAAGAGGTGGTAGATTGGCACTCGATGAGCAATAGGGCATTGAGTAAGATAAAGCCAACATGCAAAACTTTACGTTTACCCCTGAAAAAATAAATGACATGTGAAACAAAACTTAACAGAGAGAGAGTTCCAAGTGTATTTTTATGACCAGAGATGCCCTTCCATAGCCCAGTATGTTCTACTCCACCATGAATGGCAAAGGAGGGAACGAGCAAAACGGCGAGTAGATTGAGTATGCTCAAAATACTTAACGTAACGACTAAGAGGCGAATGCAGCCCTGAGTTGTATAATGGGTGACCAAATAGAGCCCAAAGGTAGAGAAGGCAAGGAATTTGAGAACCATCAGCAAGGAAGAGGTCTGTTCTTGTTCAGCCCATAAGCAGGAGGCAGCGATGTACAGCGTGAGTAGAGTCAGTAACGGATTGTCGGCTAAGGTTGCGATCAATGACTTGAGTGAAGGTAGTAGCATGGTATAGCTGAACAACAGGATAAGCACGGAAATCGTGATAACTCTGGGGGACAAACCCTGACAAGCATAAGGAATCGAAAAAGCCAGTAAACCAGCTACTGTAAGTACATGTTTCACGATTTCACCACCTGGATACATTATGTATCTATAATATACAAAACGTATCTTCTTGTACAATAATAATAAAATATTTATTTTCATTTTTCTCAAGCCTAGAGCAAGCCCTCTTGTGCATATACTCAGTCCATGCTAAGAAAATGAAGAATTCTTCGGCTTGGTCAAAAAAGGAACTTTTTACGTTTTTAAACATGGGGGTGTTCGGGTGGCGGATCATTTTACAGACCGTTTGAAGTTGAATTTGAGTGGTACGGGCAAAGAGTTAACGCCGCAGCAATTAAATGAAAATTTTAAAACCATTGAAAAAGAATTCATTGAACGAAGTGTAAACGTAAGCTGGTTTGGAGCTGCTGGTGATGGTATTCAGGATGACACGGCAGCTTTGCAGGAATTGATTAATAAGACCCCCGATTATTCCATTCTTCACATCCCCAGTGGACGATACAAAATAACCTCTACCTTACAGATTCGCAAGCAGGGTGTGCGCATTTTTGGCATTCATAAGGGCAGATACCGACAAGGCAAAGGTGTTACGTCGATTGAATATTATGGTACGGGTCCTTGTTTTCAAATTGGAGATGAAAGTCTACCATCGTTTAGCGGATATCAAAATGTGCAGTTTCATGACTTATCGATCCGGTACGAGGGGGCTGACATAGGCACATTAAATAATCCGTTTTCGCAGTCAGTGAAGCGTGGATATTATGGCAAAGGTACTTTGGGTATTCAGGATTGGAAGGGTGGCGGAGTTGTCCTGGATAACGTCCTAATTGAGCATTTTGAAACGGCTTTTTGGGGCTATGAAAGTGATGTGAATTTATTTAAATGCACGGAGATTAATTACAATAAAACAGGGATTCACTTGCAGAACAGAAGTTCACAGTTTACTAGCATAGCGCTTTTTACATTGGGGAACGATACGGCATTGGATCTGAATAGCTCCAATGGGGCCAGATTTTTGGCTAGCCAGCACATTAAGGATGGAAGCTCCAAAGATATTCCCATTCTAATTAATGATTTTATGAACGCTGAATTTATAGGTTGCTGGTTTGAGGGACTAAGCAGAGAGCATAAGATGACAGTGCCTTCTTTTATTCAAATTGGGGCTACCAAAGAAACAAAAAATGTGGCTTTGCGGGACTCCATTTTAGCGATAGCGGACAAATTCGATGACACCCAATCCGTATGTAACTATTTTGTGGATGTGGTCATTGGCAAAAAAGTTTTGGTGGACGAGGTGGGAGGGTATCCCCGTAATCTAAAGCAGCTTATTTCTTTCTCTGGTAGCTCTTCCACACAGCAGGTGACACTTCGCTCACATTTGGATTTTAGCTATAGCAATAATCGTTATGGCGAGAATAATGGGACAGGGCAGGCTTTGCTGCTTGTCGAGAAATACTCAAACAACGGGATTGAGCATTTGGACGAAACCTTTGTTAAAGCCTACCTGGGAGCAAGGCAAAATCTTCCCGCAGGTAGCTGGCAGAAGGTGAAGTTTAATCAAATCAACCATGATGAGCTGATCGAATTCGATGCGGTGAATAGCCGATGGCGAGCCAAGCGAGCTGGGAAATACAGAATACAAGTCTACATTTCGACCGATCCTCAAGTGGATGGCAATCGCACACGGCTGGCACTTCATCTGAATGATGAGCAGCTTACCGGAAGTTCCGCCTATGCGTATCTCGATGATAGGGTAATTGGCGGACTGAACTATAGTGCATTGAGTGGAGCTATGGAACTTAGATTGGAAGCGAATTCTTTTATTGATATACGGGTGTTCAGTCAAAATACGATGGATATTCTACCCGGTGGAGGAATCACATATCTCACTATAAGCCGAATTTAAACAATTATTTCACAGACGATAGATGTTCTGTCATTTATATATTGGAATATGCGCACCATGCTGACTCAGCTTGGTGCTATTTGATGTTTTTATTCATATGGAATATTTTTCTTTCATTCTGACGACAATGGTTAGCAGCACGCGAATAGGCCGGAGGGGTAAGTAAATGGGCTCCGGTGCTTTACGCCAATATGTTGAGGAGGGAACCGATTGTGAAGAAAAAAGTGGTGGCGTTCATCCTGGCTTGTCTGGTAGCCTTGACTGCCGTCCCTGTCGGCGGTTGGGCCGAAGAAAGCAGACCTGAAAGCAAAACCAAAGAGGGATCAGCGGCTGAGCTGGCTCCCGAGGCTCTCTCGGCGATCCTGATGGACGCAGATACGGGGACAGTCATCTATGAAAAAAACAGTCGTGAAAAGCTTCCTCCAGCGAGCATCACCAAGATTATGACGATGTTGCTGACAATGGAGGCTATTCAAGATGGCAAGCTCAAGCTGACCGATAAAGTTCGGGCCAGCGAATATGCGTCTTCAATGGGAGGCTCGCAAATTTTCTTGGAGCCCGGTGAAGAAATGACGGTCGATGAGATGCTGAAGGGAATTGCAATGGCTTCCGGCAACGACGCCTCTGTGGCGATGGCTGAGAAAATTGCAGGATCTGAACAGGCTTTTGTCGAGATGATGAATGCGAAGGTGCAGCAGCTCGGGCTCAAGGATACGCATTTTGCCAATTGCAACGGTTTACCCGTAGAGAATCACTATTCTTCTGCGCATGATATTGCGGTTATGAGCCGAGAGTTGTTGAAATACCCGCAAATTACGAAATATACGGGAGCCTATCAGGACTATTTGCGCAAATCCTCAGTCAAACCCTTTTGGCTGGTGAATACGAATAAGCTTGTCCGTTTCTATACTGGAGCAGACGGGCTGAAAACAGGCTATACGGCAGAAGCAAAGTTCTGTCTTTCCGCTACTGCGAAGCGTGATGGCTTGCGTGTCGTAGCTGTGGTGCTCGGGGAGCCAAATACGAAGATACGCAACAATGAAGTATCTTCCATGTTCGACTATGCATTTTCTCAATATACAATGAAATCCATATACAAGCCGGGTGAATTGCTGGGCAGCGTAAAAGTTGAAAAAGGCGTATTGCCAGAGCTGAAAATTCAGGCTGACCGTTCTTACAGTGTACTGGTGAAAAAAGGTGGCAACAAACAAACGTTGCGTCATGAATTGCAACTGGCCTCAAGCCTCAAAGCTCCTGTCCGGGCTGGTGACCCAATCGGTAAGCTGGTCGTCTATCAGGATGGACAACAGCTTAAGGAGTTTAATATCACTTCGCCTGTGGCTATCGAAAAGGCCGGATGGTGGAAATTGTTTAAACGTACCATGTCGAACCTATTTTCTTTGTAGATTTTACGGGGTTTTCTTCTAGTTTTGTCGGAGGGCAGGAATCGTCTGCGGCTACGTAGAAATCCTTGTCCAAGACCGGGAGGAGAGTGAGTAAGCATGAACCTGCAAATTGAAATGGAGCATCACCGGGGGGTACTGATTGTAAGGCTGTCTGGTGAGCTTGATCACCATACGTCGGACATGGTCCGTATGCAAATGGACGAGGCGATTCAGCGCCGGCAATGCGAGCATATTGTGCTCAGCCTGAAGAATCTTCAGTTTATGGATAGCTCCGGCCTTGGCGTTATCTTGGGACGGTACAAACTGATCAAGCAAAAGGGCGGAAAAATGGCAGTCTGTGATGTCAATCCGCCAGTACACCGACTGCTGGATATGTCAGGGCTGTTCAAAATCATGCCCATATATGACAACGAGGGAAATGCGCTCACGGAACTGGAGGTTGTGTCATGAGAGAAGGCACGGGAAACAATTTCATGAGCTTGCAGTTTGCTGCCAAATCGGAGAATGAAGCATTTGCTCGTGTGGCTGTCGCGGCCTTTATTTCCAGGCTTGATCCCACAATGGATGAGCTAAGCGATTTGAAAACCGTGGTGTCTGAAGCGGTGACAAACAGTATTATTCACGGTTATGACAGCGATCCGTCAGGTGTCGTAACGATCAAAGTCGGGATTGAAGCGGACGTGATCACGTTGGTTGTTGAGGACGCAGGGCGAGGAATTGAGGATATAGAACTAGCCAAGCAACCTCTATATACGTCCAAACCTGAATTGGAACGCTCCGGCATGGGCTTTACGATTATGGAAAATTTCATGGATGAGTTTGAAGCAGTCAGTGAGCCGGGCGGAGGCACGTCGGTCCGGATGAAGAAAAGGATTGAATCCAAGAAAGCTTTATATAATTAGGAGTTGATCCTATGGAAGCAGGAGGAAAAAAAACTTCGCACAGCTATTTGGAGGATGCGGAAGTCAAGCGGCTTATTGCACTGAGTCAATCTGGTGATAATGAGGCTCGTGAGACACTGGTCAATAGTAATATCCGGCTCGTCTGGTCTGTCGTGCAGCGCTTTATGAACCGGGGGTATGAACCTGACGATCTTTTTCAAATTGGTTGCATCGGCTTGTTAAAATCGGTGGATAAATTCGATCTCAGCTACGAAGTCAAATTTTCAACATATGCAGTACCGATGATTATCGGTGAGATTCAACGGTTTCTGCGTGATGACGGTACACTCAAGGTTAGCCGTTCCTTGAAGGAAACGGCCAATAAGGTCCGCAAAATGAAGGACGAGCTATCCAAACGACTCAACCGCCTGCCTACAGTCAAGGAAGTTGCTGATGAGCTGGGAGTGACACCGGAGGATGTTGTTTTTGCGCAGGAGGCCAATAAGCCGCCTACTTCAATTCACGAAACGGTGTTCGAAAATGACGGTGATCCGATTACACTTATGGATCAGATTGCTGACGAATCACAGGAAAGATGGTTCGACAAGCTGGCACTCAATGAGGCCATTGGCGGACTATCTGAGCGGGAGCGGTTGATTGTGTACCTGCGCTACTACCGGGATCAGACTCAATCAGAGGTTGCAAGTCGGCTTGGTATTTCTCAGGTGCAGGTATCACGGCTGGAAAAAAAGATTTTACAACTGATCCGCGATCAGATTGCCCAATAATAACAGTCAGGATCTTAGTGACATCCTTATGCTTACGTATTACTAAAGGGTATTCCAAAGCCATTTTAATGGCAAGGGGTACTCTTTTTTGCGTGGGATAAAAGACAATACACAGAATAGGTTTCCTTGCTTCGTTCCATACTAATCGATAATTACGAGGATAAGGAGGGGATCGGATGACTCATAGTCCGGCTCCTACAGTAGCTCCTATTGTCTACTTGCGGCTCCGCAGCCGTGTCCGCATGATACAAGGGCAGGATTTACATTTGGGTGATGTAGCCCAACTGCTGACTAATCCTGAATGGGAAAAGGATTTGCTTGAGCTTGTTCTCAAGCGGCCGCAGCACCAGGACGGTAATCTGATACTGATAGACATGCTGCAGATTATAGCAAAAATTAGAGATCACATTCCGGGGGTCGTAGTTGAATCTCTCGGGAAGCCGCATGTACTTGTGGAACTTGTGGAGAAACCCCGTAAGCCGTCCAAAATACTGTTTGTTTTGGTATGGGTGCTTCTGTTTTTTGGCTCTGCGCTGACAATTATGAATTTTCATGCCGACGTTAGCATGATGGAGGTACAGGTTCGGATTGTGGAGATGATTACGGGACATAAGGATGAGCATCCGTACCTGTTTCAAATTGCTTACTCGATCGGCATCGGCTTTGGCATGATCGTTTTTTTTAATCACTTGTTCAAGAAAAATTGGAACGAGGAGCCGACGCCGCTGGAGGTGGAAATGTATCTGTATCAGGAAAATGTGGATCAGTATGTTGTGGCAGAGGAATATGAAAAGATGGCCCTTCTGCAGACAAAGGATAAGAAACCATGATATTTGTACAGGCTGCACTTCAGATTATTTTAGGTATTGCTGGGGGCCTTGCGGTGGGTAGCGGTGTAATTGCTTTTTTTATTGTGCTGGATATCATGCCGCGATTAGCACAACTTACCCGTACGTATAAAAAATCACGTGCATACGAAAAGGCAATGATTGTAGGCTCAGTACTGGGAACTGTGGTCGATTTTTGGAACATTTGCTTGCCACTACCGGGCATATTTACATGGATACCTGGGTTATTTTGCGGAGTGTTTATTGGCTTGCTCGCCGCGGCTCTAACGGAGGTATTGAATCTCCTGCCTATACTCGCCAAGCGACTCCACATGACCGTGTATATGCTCGGTCTGTTGATGGCAATGGTGCTTGGCAAGGTGACGGGTTCCTTATTTGACTGGTTTGTATACAACCGTTAACAACGAAAGCGAAGGGGGCAAGGAATATGGATCACAGAGCGGATCAAGAGCATCAGGAGCAGCATCAAGAAGACGGGGGAATTGGAAAGGAAAACCATACCGGCGGAGAAGAGTTGAGTCCATGGCAGAAAAAGCAGGCGCAGGAATCAGCACGTTTTAAACACAAGAAAGAGAGTGAGCGGTCTGATAACGTAGAGGAGTCCGTTCGCTACTGGCAGGCCGAAGATGATATATCGCCGAGGATGAAGGATAATAAGAATACACTTGAAACAGTATTAGGTTTGGGGGAGACCTTTGATGTAGTATTCAGGGAAATGACACTGGGTGGGCGTCATACTGGATATCTGTTCCTAAATTCCTTTGCGAAGGATCAGATCATGCTTGAAGTGCTAAAGCGGCTCACCTATCTGACGCCGGATGATCTCTCTTCGGATGGACTACAAGCGTATTTTGAAAATTTTATTCCACATATTCAGGTGGAGAAGACGGATAAGATGTCTGTGGTCATTAACAAGGTGCTGACGGGACTGAGTGCCTTTTTCATGGAAGGCGAGCGTTTTTCCCTTATTCTGGATACTCGTAATTACCCGGTGCGTAATCCGGAGGAACCTTCTTTGGAGCGGGTTGTGCGCGGTGCTCGCGACGGGTTTACTGAAACAATGCTTACAAATGTAGGTCTGGTGCGCCGGCGTTTGCGGGACCCAGGGCTTAAATTTGAGGCTATGCAGGTCGGACGTCGAACCCGAACAGACGTATGTTTGGGTTACATTGACGATATTGTGGATAAGGTGATGGTGGATACTGTACGAGACAAAATTAAAAATGTTAATTTGGATGGTATTCCGCTGGCCGACAAGCAATTAGAGGAGACGATTATCAATAAAGGTTGGAATCCATATCCATTAGTACGATATTCGGAGCGACCAGATGTCGTGGCATCGCATATCATGGAAGGAAGGCTCGTTATTTTCGTCGATACCTCACCCAGCGTGATGATTTTGCCTACCACTTTTTTTGACTTGTGTCAGCATGCAGAAGAGAATCGGCAAACCGCTTTTATGGGAAGTTATTTGCGGTGGGTACGTTTTATAGGTATATTCGCCTCGATGTTTCTGCTTCCGATGTGGCTGCTAATGGTCATCAATCCAGAATTAAAACCGGCGTTTCTTGATTTTATTGGTCCTCAAAAGGAAGCACATCTTCCGCTGATTGCCCAGTTTATCATTGTAGAACTAGGGGTCGATCTAATGCGAATGGCGGCTGTGCATACTCCGACACCACTGGCTTCCGCTATGGGCTTGATCGCAGCGATTCTGGTCGGTGATATAGCGGTTAAGACGGGACTTTTCGTGAATGAGGTCGTGCTGTATATGGCTGTCGCTGCCATAGGAATGTTCGCAACACCGAGCTATGAGCTGGGGTTAGCGAATAGACTGATTCGACTATTCCTGCTGGTTGCTGTTGCAATTTTTCACGTACCGGGCTTTGTCGTGGGTACGACACTGATCATTTTGATGCTGACGCTGCATCGGTCATATAATTCTTCGTATTTGTGGCCGTTCATTCCTTTTAATGCCAAAGCGTTAGCTTCCATCTTGTTCCGTATGCCTGTACTAGATGCGCCTAACCGCCCGTCATCTAACAAAACGAGGGACAATACGCGTATGCCCCATACGGATGCCGACACAGATTCGAACTCAGGCAATGGGCAGGAGCATTAATATAAATGATCTGCATAAAAATCCATTGTTCTTGATGTTTTTTTTGCTATACTGGTGTAAACATTCGATGGAATATGACTAGCTTGTTCCAGAAAGAGAGGCGCCAGAACATGTATTTGCATGGAAGCAGTAAAATTAACAGCAATGGACATTTGGAGATCGGCGGTTGTGATACAACGCTTTTGAAAGAGCGTTTTGGCACGCCGCTATATATTGTTGACGAACAGTTAGTCCGCCGGCGCTGCCGGGAATTCATAGAAGCTTTTCGTGAAACCGGATTGAAGTTTCAAGTTGCTTATGCAAGCAAAGCGTTTTGTGTTATGGCGATGTGTGCTTTAGCTGCTGAAGAAGGAATGTCGCTTGACGTAGTTTCCAGTGGAGAATTGTTTACTGCGCTACAAGCAGGGTTCCCGGCAGAGCGAATCCATTTTCACGGCAATAACAAAACACCGGAAGAAATTGAAATGGCGTTAGATGCGCAAATTGGCTGCTTCGTCGTTGATAGCGAAATGGAGTTGCATTTGTTGCAGGCCCTTGCCTCCGAGAAAGAACAGCAGGTGAATATCTTACTGCGTGTTACACCAGGGGTTGAGGCGCATACGCATGAATATATGGCCACAGGTCAAGAAGATTCGAAATTTGGCTTTGACATTGGGAATGGTACAGCACGCCAAGCAGTGGAACAGGCTATCGAGCTGGACCATCTTAACCTGTTAGGGGTACATTCTCATATCGGTTCGCAAATTTTCGAAGTGAATGGCTTTCAAATGGCTGCTGAACGGGTTGCAGCTTTTTCCAGAGAAATTAAAGAACAGCTTCAGTTTTCTTTCAAAGTGATTAATCTGGGTGGGGGATTTGGCATTCGCTACACAGAGGAGGACACACCGCTGAAAGTATCCACCTATGTGCAGGCTATCGGCGAAGCGGTGAAAACCTATTTTTCAGGACTTTACGATGAACTTCCAGAAATTTGGATTGAGCCGGGACGCAGTATTGTAGGCGATTCAGGCACGACCTTATATACGGTAGGAAGCATCAAGGATATTCCGCAGGTACGTAAATATGTCTCGGTAGATGGCGGGATGACAGATAATCCACGTCCTGCACTGTATCAGGCCAAGTATGAAGCGATGCTGGCTAATCGAGCGCAGGATACGAACGAAGAGACGGTGTCCATTGCGGGCAAATGCTGCGAAAGCGGCGATATGCTTATTTGGGATGTAGAACTACCTCGTATAAATAGCGGCGACTTGCTCGCTGTTGCCTCAACCGGAGCCTACAATTACTCCATGGCGAGTAATTATAACCGAATACGTCGACCAGCAGTTGTATTTGTCAACAACGGTGAGGCCGAGTTGGTGGTGCGTCGGGAAACCTACGAGGATATCGTACGCAACGATGTTGTGCCACAGCGCTTGATTCGTGATCAAGCCAGTCCGGCGGTTCAGCCTAACGCCAAGATTACGGTTTCGTCCTGATTTTAGCATTGTAAGAACAAGCAGGCCATTGAGTCGGTAATAATACACCGGGGACAATGGCCCTTTTTTTTGGACAAGACTTTGCTAAGCGCGGCAATTCATAGTAAACTGAAACTTGATGTTATTTAGTTCTCAAAACAGGTTGAAAAGGAGATACAAACAATGAAAAAAGGTAGAATAGATCTTGAAAACGGCGGTATCGTCGAAATTGACTTTTTCCCAGAAGAAGCTCCAAACACCGTTGCTAACTTTGAAAAGCTGGCAAACAGCGGTTATTACAACGGTTTGAGCTTCCACCGTGTCATTCCGGGCTTTGTGGCTCAAGGTGGTTGTCCAATCGGTAACGGCACAGGCGGTCCTGGTTACACGATTGACTGTGAAACAGCTACGAATACAACAAAGCATGCCAAAGGCGTTCTGTCCATGGCTCATGCAGGTCGCAACACAGGTGGCAGCCAATTCTTTATCTGCTACGCTCCACAACCACATTTAGATGGAGTACATACTGTATTTGGTAAAGTAACCAAAGGTATGGAATTCATTGATGCTGTAAAACAAGGCGACAAAATGAAAGAGGTTAAAGTATTTGACGTGTAATTTTACCGTTAATTACATGATCTTTTTTAAATAGCGTTGCACCTAAGCCGTTCTGTCTTTGGACAGGGCGGCTTTTGTTGTCTTTTGTTTGACGGTTTATTGATTTTCGTAATCACGTAGGCATTACAGTGCGTAAGATCACATTCGAAAAGTAAGTGTTGTGATAGCCTTTTCATAAGAATGCATTTTCCATTTATTTTATATGAGTATTCAAACTCAGTAAGGATTGGAAAAGAAGGGGGCTTATCACATTGTCTATTTTAACGCGCACAAATCGACTCGGATTTTTTGAAATCCGGCTGGAATCCATTGGTGGACTCGGCGCTAATCTGGCTGGCAAAATGTTGGCCGAAACCGGGGTGCTTGGTCTGGGGCTGAATGCTTCAAATTTTTCGTCCTACGGTTCGGAAAAAAAGGGAACTCCGGTTAAAAGCTTCGTCCGCTTCTGTGAGCCGGAGGTCGATATTCGGGATCACAGTCCGATTGAGCAACCGCATGTGGTAGGCATTTTCCATGAAACGTTATACAAAACGGTAAATGTAATCAGCGGACTGCCAGCGGATGGGATTGTAGTGGTTAATTCCACACGTCCAGCAGAAGAAATACGGGCTGATTTGGGACTGGTATCCGGTACATTAGCGGTGGTGGATGCGATGGGCATCGCACTGGAAGAGCGAACCAAACTAAATACGTCCATGCTCGGTGCCTTGTTCCGTGTCTGTGATTTCCTGGACCCGGAAGCGATGAGATCGGTTATTCGCAGTACCTTTGAAAAGAAAAATCCACTGTTAGTGGAACCTAATCTGCGTACGTTTAACCGTGGTTATGATGAAATGGAACTGCACGTATATCCAGTTACTGATGACGCAGAGGATCGGGTTTTTGAACGTCCGCAGCCATTGCTGGGATACGAAACCCAACTACTGGGGGGCGTTATTGCAACTCAGGGAAACAGCATGACGAGAGATGTTAGTGGTTCACGTCAGGGGTATGTGCCTGAATATGAAGCTGATAAATGTACCCATTGTGCCAAGTGTGATTCGATTTGCCCGGATTACTGTTTTGTATGGGAAGAGCAAGCAGACAAACGCGGAAGAATGATGCCATTTTTGCAAGGAATTGATTACCAGTATTGCAAAGGATGTCTGAAATGTGTAGATATTTGCCCGTCGGGGGCATTAAGTTCGCGTCGCGAACAATGGGGATGGGCGGAACAGAATCGAGTTGCCCACCAATTTCCGGCATATGAAGGAGGGCGTGCGTAATGGCAAAACTGGAGGAAGAACTCAAACAGACAGGCGCCGCGCAAGTGACAACGTTCGAATCCGGTAATGAAATGGCAGCTACGGCGGCTGCGCAGATTAATTATCATATGATGGGATATTTCCCGATTACTCCATCTACCGAGGTAGCGCAGTATCTGGATCAGATGAGAACGAGAGGTCAGCATAATATTAAGCTGGTTGCAGCAGACGGAGAACACGGATCGGCAGGGATTTGTTATGGAGCTGCCGCAGCGGGAGCGAGGGTTGTGAACGCCACTAGTTCGCAAGGTTTCCTGTACATGCTGGAGCAGTTACCTGTTCAGTCAGGTACCCGTTTTCCAATGGTTATGAATCTGGTGACACGAGCTGTTAGTGGTCCCCTGGATATTCGCGGGGATCATTCGGACCTGTACTATGGTTTGAATACAGGCTGGGTCATTTTGACGGCAAGTACACCACAGGCTGTGTATGATATGAATATCATGGCACTAAAAATCGCAGAGCATAGCGATGTTCGGCTGCCTGTAATGGTCGCATATGACGGTTTTTATACGTCCCATCAAAAACGTAAAGTGCAATATTTTGCCGATGCTGAGACCGTGCGCGGTTTTGTAGGTCCTAACCCGAACTTGAATTATCCGAATATTACGGATTTTGATCATCCTGTTACCGTGGGTGCGCATATGAACGGTGATGACCTGACGAATAATCATGTTCAGCTATCCGAAGCACTGAAGCTGTCAGAAGGAGTATATGAGCAGGTAGCAGCAGAATATGCCGCTTTATCCGGTCGGGAATACCCGATTTTGGATCTGTATCATATGGAGGATGCTGAGGTCGCGGTATTCCTGTTGAATTCGGCGGCTGAATCGGCCAAGGATGTGGCGGATCAACTCCGCGCGCGCGGGATTAAAGCTGGTGTGATACGTCCGAATATCATCCGACCGTTCCCAGCCGCACAACTGCGGAAAGCATTACGCGATGTCAAGGCGCTGCTGGTAGGTGAACGTGCAGATTCGTATGGGGCAGACGGCGGTAATTTAACGCATGAAATTAAAGCGGCCTTGCAGGAGGACCCGCTGAACCGGACACTCGTGTTGAGCCGTATCTTTGGCTTGGGCGGCAAGGATTTTTATGCGGAAGATGCAGAGGCATTCTTCCAGCTTGCGATTGAGGCGGCAGAGGCCGGACGAGCGGAGAAGCCCTTTGATTATTACGGAATTAATCCGGGTTCACCGGACAAGGTGATGCCGCAAGTTATGCAACCGCCACGTGGCAATGCATACCGTACGGGTCTGATTCAGGTTACGCCGGACGAGGCGACCGGGAAGCTCAAAGTCAAGGTACCACCCCTGCGGTCGTTGACGACCAAACCACGCCGTCTTACACCAGGTCACGGGGCTTGCCCAGGATGTGGGGCATTGTCTGCGCTGGAACTGTTTTTCAAAGGTATTGAAGGGGATATTGTCGTGCTGTTCCAGACAGGCTGCGTATATGTGACGACGACAGGGTATCCATATACATCACACAAACAACCGATGATCCACAATCTTTTTCAAAACGGGGCCGCTACACTTTCGGGAGCGCTGGAAGCTTATATGGAAATGAAGCGCCGTAATGAAATTGAGATGTCGGACGATCCGACCTTTATCATGATCAGTGGTGACGGTGGGATGGATATTGGTATGGGTTCTGCGATTGGTGCGGCTCTGCGTAATCATAAGCTGATCATGTTGGAATATGATAACGAAGGGTACATGAATACAGGTTCACAGCAATCGTACTCCACTCCGCTCGGTCACATGACCAGTACGTCGGGTGTAGGGAAAATGCAAAAAGGAAAGCAAGGGCATCACAAGGATACCGTGCAAATCATGGCTGCTTGTAACATTCCGTATGCTTTTACAGCAGCTGAAAGTCATCCGCAGGATATGCTGCGTAAAGCAGCCAAAGCTCAATGGTATGCGAACAACGTGGGTACGGCCTATGGTAAGATCCTGTGCGCCTGCCCGCTGAATTGGAAATCCGAAGACAGACTGGGCACCAGCATTGTGGGCGCCGCAGTCGAGTCCTGTTTCTTTCCTTTGTACGAAATAGAGCAAGGCAGTACGACGATTACGTATAATCCGGAAGACAAGGGAAAACGGATTCCAGCTGCAGAATGGTTGAAATTAATGGGTAAAACGAAGCATCTTCTCAAGGAAGAGGCTACGCTGGCTACCTTTGAGCAGGAGATTGAGCGTCGCTGGACTACCCTGAAAAAGAAACATGAAATTTCAGAGCTATAATTCTGTTTTTTGCATAATCATCGATTAGCATTGTTAGCCGCTGTTACTGTAGTGGTTCGATCAAGATTCTTTGCGCTTATTGCGCAAAGAATCTTTTTTGTCGTTTATGGGTTGAAGCATAAAAAAACAGGTAATGATTTCCGATATAGGAGTGGAGGCCTATAAGAGGCACGTTAAAAAGTTTTCTTCTGAATTTTAAGATGCAATGAGGTGCAGGTAATGATTAAGCTGAATACAGTTGAAATAATCGAAATTATAAAGAAGCAGATCCCTAAGGTTATGAACATCAAGCCAGTAGAACTAAAGTTTACGGACGATTTTGGACGGGCATCGCTAGCAGCGACAGAACACAAATTCACGCTGACGAACCAGCACTATTCTGCCAAGGTGATGGATTGCGTGTTAGAAACACAGGTACGCCCCATTTTAATGTGCGAAATTATTTATTTTCTGAAATGCGAGTTTATTGACGGACATGTTGATGTGCGACTGGATTATGAGGCATGTTCTGAGGAAGGGCGGGGACCTGTTGCTTCAGCCGTAATTACCTTTGATCATGCAACAGAGTTGGGAGTCGAGGAGCTGGCCGATCTGATTGACTTGGCGCTTCATATGAATGATAAAACCTGGTTTGAAGAACTCTCCAGCCAATATGTCAAAACCAAAGCAGGCGCTTCTATTAGATAACTTGCTTTTTTTAGAAGTCGGTGCTAATATACGTAACAAGTTTAATGTTAATTCAATTAAATAAGAGCAAGATCCTTCGGGGCGGGGCGAAATTCCCCACCGGCGGTGATGACATGTTTGTGGATCGTTTTTGTGAGAAACAGCATGGCTTAGTCCGTGACCCGGATGCTGAATGATCAGCAGAAGGTGGACCTGGTGCAAATCCGGGACCGACAGTATAGTCTGGATGGGAGAAGGATACGAAGCGCATGTGCATGACGTGACATGTGCCGATTTTTAGCATACCCAATTGTGCGTACGGCTTATTTCGTTGTAGGACAGCATCGGGCGATAGCTTGCTTAAGCTTTCTTTTTGATGGGTGTTCTGAGCGTATTTGGTTGTATCCTCAGTCATGCTTTCTATTGGCAAACCTATGATTTCATGTCGTCTTAAGATGCATATGAACTGCGCTTGTATACTACAAATGTGACTCTCATCACCCCCATGACGGATTGAATCCGAACTGGGGGTTTTTTGCGCTTATAGCTGATGAATTAGGGATAAACTGAAATGTAGTGGAAAGGAGTGAAGGCATGTTTACCGGATTAGTTGAGGAAGTGGGTCGCATTCAAACTATTTCCAAAAGCGGTGAAGCGATGGTGCTGGGGATTTCGGGTTCCGTGGTGTTGGGCGATTTGAAAATAGGAGACAGTGTCTCGGTTAATGGCGTTTGCCTGACGGCGATACGGATTGGTTCGAAAGACTTTAAGGTTGATGTGATGCCGGAAACCTTTCGCAGCACTAATCTGAAAGAGTTGAGATCCGGCAGCCGAGTCAATCTGGAGCGAGCGATGACGGCGAGTGGAAGGTTCGGAGGACACATCGTGCAAGGACATGTGGACGGGACGGGAACGATTCGAGGGGTGACATCAGACCAGAATGCAGTTGTGTTCGAAGTTGAGCCTAAAAATCAAACATTATTTAAATATATTCTACTCAAAGGGTCAATCACAATTGATGGTATCAGCCTCACAGTCGCACAGCGTACGGGAGATACCTTTGCCGTATCCATTATTCCCCACACTTTATCCGAAACGGCCTTACAAGCCAAACGTGAGGGGGATACCGTCAATATCGAATGTGATATTTTGGGCAAATATGTAGAACAGCTTTTAAATTACAGAGGTGCAGCGGAGGCGGAGAGAGTAGAAAAAGCTCCTCTCAGTTTGGACTATTTGGCGAAACACGGCTTTGCCTGATATTGAATGGTAAGCCTGTTTAGGAGCATTCGTGGCACAAGACATAAGGAGGAAAGTGTTATGGATAGAGGTAGCCAAACAAGTGCAATGGCAAACGTCATGGAGCATGGAGAGTTGGAACATGACGAAGAGATTCGTTTGGATTCCATCGAAGAAGCGTTGGAGGATTTAAAAAACGGTAAAGTCGTTATTGTAGTGGATGATGAACAGCGCGAAAATGAAGGCGATTTTATCGCTTTGGCTGAAAAAGCGTCGCCTGAGGTCATTAATTTCATGATTACAGAAGGTCGTGGGTTGGTCTGTGTGCCAATCACACGACAAAGAGCCGAAGCTTTGGAATTGCATCCTATGGTAGAGCAAAATACAGATTTCCACGGTACTGCCTTTACGGTATCGGTAGATCATATGGAGACAACAACGGGTATTTCAGCGGCCGAGCGCTCCTTGACTGTACGCGCCTTGGCAGACGAAGCAGTCACAGGAAGTGATTTCCGCAAGCCTGGTCACATGTTCCCGCTGATTGCTCGCGATGGTGGTGTCTTGCAGCGTGCTGGTCACACTGAAGCGGCTGTTGATCTGGCCCGACTCAGTGGCTTCAAGCCTGCTGGGGTCATTTGCGAAATTATAAAGGAAGATGGCTCAATGGCCCGCCTGCCTGATCTGGCAGTGGTCGCCAAGCGACATCAATTGAAACTGATCAGTATTCAGCATTTGGTGGACTACCGTCGTCGTTTGTCATTGTAAAAATACATCTCGGTTCCAAGTAAATCTGAAGTATTATCCGAAGTCCCTAAATAATTAAACTATGAGAGGTTGATTAAACATGGCACGTTTTCTAGAAGGTAATCTCGTATCGAACGGTTTAAAATATGGTATTGTGGTGGGTAGATTTAATGAGTTTATTACGAGCAAGCTGTTAAGCGGCGCAATTGACGCCCTTCAACGACATGGTGCGCAGGAAGATGAAATTGATGTAGCCTGGGTTCCGGGTGCATTTGAAATTTCACTGATTGCACAAAAAATGGCTGCAAGCGGCAAATATGATGCCGTAATTACGCTGGGTACGGTCATCCGTGGTTCTACTTCACATTATGATATCGTCTGCAATGAAGTGGCCAAGGGTGTGGCAGCAAGCAGCCTGAAAACGGGAGTGCCTGTTATTTTTGGGGTAGTGACGACAGAAAACATTGAACAGGCTATTGAACGAGCAGGTACGAAGGCTGGTAATAAAGGTTGGGATTCTGCATTGGCTGCGATTGAAATGGCCAATCTCGGCAAGCAATTTTAATTATAGGAATAGCTGAATAGAACGGTATAAACTGCAAGGTGAAAAGGGATTGGATTGTTAAGCAAGGCGATGACGTATATACTACAGAAAGAGGGATTGATAACGTAGAGCATAAGTGCTATAGGGAAAGGTATTGTTGAATGATGATTGGAGTAAGGCAGGGGGAAGCACATTGACAGTCGTAAACTACAAGCTGGAAACATTCGAGGGTCCGCTGGATCTACTGTTGCATCTGATTGATAAAGCCGAGATCGACATTCAGGATATCCCGATTAGCGATATTACTGATCAGTATATGGCTTTTTTGCACAGTATGCAGGAGCTGGAACTGGACATTACGAGCGAGTTTCTGGTGATGGCGGCGACGCTCTTATCTATTAAGAGTAAATTGTTGCTTCCCAAGCCACCTGTGATGGAATATGACGATTTGGATTTTTATGAGGAAGAGGATTATGATCCACGTGAGGAACTGGTCCGCAAGCTGGTGGAGTATCGTAAATATAAAGGGATTGCTCGCCATCTAAGTGAACGTGAGTGGGAGCGGAGTCTAATTTATGGCAAGGAGCCAGAAGATCTAAGCGCATTCCTGCCCACTGAACCCGCAAATCCGGTGCATGGGCTGCATGCAAGCGATTTGGTCGCGGCCTTTCAGCGTGCTTTGCGCAAAGCAGAACGACGTACGACGGTAACCCGTGTTCATCGAGACGAAATTTCAGTCAAGGACCGTATCCGGCAAGTTATCGGGGCGTTAGAGATGCTGGGGAACGGAGGACGGCTGCTGTTCTCCAAGCTGATGCATGAGGATATGTATCGGCATGAGGTGGTTGTGACCTTTTTGGCTATCCTTGAACTGATGAAAATGAAACAAATTTTCTGTTATCAGGAGAAGCTTTTCGATGATATTGTAATGGAGTGGAGAGGGGATTTACGGGTTAATGGATTATCTGAAGCTGAAATCAATTATTGAGGGACTGCTGTTTCTCGCAGGAGAGGAAGGGTTGTCCACCAAGCAGATCGCCGACATTGTAGAGCAGCAGCAAGAGCTGGTTGAACAGTGCTTGGAAGATATGAAGCAGGACATGGAGCAGGGGGGAAGGGGCTTGCAACTTGTCCGTATTGCCGGTCATTATCAGCTTGCAACTTTATCCGAACATGCACCTTACTTTGAAAAGCTCGCATACTCTCCGGCACGTGCCTCACTGTCTCAAGCTGCTTTGGAGACGCTGGCCATTGTTGCCTACCGCCAGCCCATTACAAGAGTTGAAATCGAAGAGATTCGGGGTGTCAAATCCGAGCGGGCCATACATACACTGGTCAACAAGGAGCTCATTGAAGAGAAAGGTCGAGCTGAAGCCATCGGACGGCCAATATTGTACGGAACGACGAAATCATTTTTGGATTATTTCGGTCTGGGCTCTTTGGCAGATCTACCGCAACCGGAGTTGTTCGAGGATTCGGACAATTTGGAGGAAGAGACTCAATTATTGTTCGAGCGTCTGGAGAGCAGCCAGCCTGCGGCCAACGATCTAGATCTTGAATCCCAATAAAGTTGCTCCGGATCTTGCGGCTCACTTATGTAAAGCTCAAACAGACAGCCAGTCCTCACGTAGTTGGGGGCTGGCTGTTGGTATTTTAAGATGCATGATTTTCCGGCGAACGGTCATACTATTTTTGCCATGATATCTATAGCAAAAAGGTAGGGAGGACTCGCCAGTGTGGAAATGGATCAGTATCGCCATCATCGTCGTTATATTACTTGTGCTGGCTATTCTGCTCTCTCGTATTCGATTGAAGCTGGATATTGCCAAACATGACAATGATGATCGGGCGCATCTAGAGATCAGATTTCTATACGGGATGATTAAAATGAATTACGATATTCCGGCCATTCTCGTAACAGGTTTAAAAAAAGGGCTTCTCTATCGGCTTGACCGCAATAAAAACATACATAAAACGGATGCTTCCGTAGATAGCGGAAATATTGATACAGAAAAAATCAAGCAATTTATACATGATATCCGGGTTTTGCTCAAGGGAACGAAATCCTTACAGCGATGGTTGCGACATACCTTGGCGCATGTGACGTTGTCCAAAATGGAATGGTCTACCAATATAAGTCTTGCTGATGCGGCTTATACAGCTACCTCAACCGGTATTTTATGGGGATTGAAAACGACCTTGATCGGTTTTGCTACCAGCTTTGTACGTGTGGACTGTATC
Organism: Paenibacillus sp. FSL R10-2748; assembly: GCF_038005565.1. NCBI lineage: Bacteria > Bacillati > Bacillota > Bacilli > Caryophanales > Paenibacillaceae > Paenibacillus > Paenibacillus sp. FSL R10-2748. Next base: position 469,219 of record NZ_JBBOTK010000002.1, on the reverse strand, counting down.
CCGAAGCTGTTTGTCGTGCCCTATTGGGTGGATCGCTTGCGTTTTACTACCACCTTGACCTGTGAAGCAAATATGTCGCTTGGTTATTTGATTTTCTCTATGCTCATGTTAGCTTACCGCATATGGCGCGTTCCGGGTGGACCGGAGGCGTGGAAACGGGTTTTTTCCAAAAAAACTGAGGATCCTCAAGCTACCAGTGAAAGTTAAACAGTGGAGTGAGGTGAGACTCAATCCTTTCTGAACTATCGAATGACATACATATTTCCTTGAACCCCTGCGCACAATAGCGAAAGAAAAGGCAGTCTACGCTTGAGATAAGCAGAGGAGGAATAAATCATGTCAGATCACCCGATTCAAGGGCTCATGCAAACCGCAATGGAAAACATCAAAGCCATGGTAGATGTGAATACGATTGTAGGAGACGCAGTGGAAACACCCGATGGTTCCGTTATTTTGCCAATCAGTAAGGTAGGATTTGGTTTCGCTGCCGGAGGAAGTGATTTTAACGTAGACGAAGAGGCACTTCATACTTCCTCGGCGTCGGGTAATCATAGCGGGAAGGAAGGGCATCCTTTTGGAGGCGGTAGCGGTGGTGGTGTATCTATTCATCCCATTGCTTTTCTGGTTGTTGGCAAACAGGGGGCACAAATCGTTCCATTGGACAATCAAACGCATCTGATTGAGAAGCTCATTGACTCCACGCCATACCTGATTGATAAGGTTCAGTCTATCTTCCAGAACGCAGGCGGCAACTTGCAGACTCCACCCCCACAGGTACCTGTAGATGTTGCTACGGATCACAGTAATTCTGGCCCGGCTTACTTGTAAAAGTTATTGAAATTAAAAGCGTTCTCTCAGGAAGGTATCCCAAAGCCGAGTATAGGCTAAGGAATACCTTCTTTTCTGCTTGTACTTGGCCCTATCCCCGAATATACTGCCTTCCCCCAATGACAGCATGTATATGGTGACTGTATTCCTGTTGATACAAAGTATGCAGCGAGATTTCATTTTTTCGATTTCCTTCGGCAGCAAACTGGGATAGGTAGATGAAGTCCGGATAGATCACTTCATCCGTCAAATAAGCAGATACCGTGGCTTCCGGTCGACGATGTTGATTCAGGGAATCGATAATACCCTTCGCCGGCAAGATGCCAATCCCATGTCCATAAAACAAGTCTTCCTTCAGCTTAACGACATTTTCTCCTTTCCATTCCAATGTTTCAGACGACACATCCGGATTGTTGAAATACAGAATATCGCCGGGAGCCGCTTTATGACTTCCTTGCTGCTGTATGAGTCTGAGGTCGCTGTCATAGTGCCAGTCATACAGCAGCATATCTGCAAAAATCCGATTAAACTCACTTTCCAAAATGGAATCCAGCACTCCTTTGTACAGCACAATAACCATAGCTGTTGCACATTCAAAAGCGTATTGATGTCCGTTTAAAAAGATATCTCTGATCCCCTGTGCCGGTGTGACACCTGCTTTGATCTGAAAGCCACCTTTTTCCGTTAAATCCCAAAATTGCTGGTTGCAACGTGCGGTAGAAAATGTGGCAAAGGATACACCACTACGGTGTAATGCTTCTGCGGACTCTACAATCCGTGATCTTAAAATCATTTCAAACTGTAGTCGCTGCATGTTATAACCCCTCGATCCATATTTAACGTTTAGTAACTAATATATATGTATTCAGGGAGGGATGTTGCTTAGTTTGTGTAGAAAGAAAGCGAAAAAGGAGCAGCTAATGGCTGTCCTGTAAAGGAATTTTCTGTTATAAAGGTGGACATACTTTGAACAGCTTGGACATAGAATGGTACAAGACTTGCTCAAAACCGGAGGAATCCAAATGTTTAAAAAAAAGCAACACATCCACGCGGACCACAGCCATTTCTTGAATAAGGCACGCGCATTTGTTTTGCCGCTGGTACTTCTGCTTATTTTGTCATTGCCGCTTACGTTGCTAAGTCCGCAGCCCGTTCGGGGAGCGATAAAAACAGAAGCAGCGCCGCCCGCATTAGGAACCCATGCACAGGCTGCTTCTTTAATTGATGTCACATCAGGAAGAATCATTTATTCTACCGAGGGTGACCGGGAGCTACGTATTGCCAGCCTGACCAAAATTATGACAGCGATCGTGGCCATTGAACATGGACGCTTGCAGGACCGGGTGAAGGTGAGTCCAACGGCGTATGCCAAAGAAGGTTCCTCGCTTTTTCTGCAAATGGGTGAACAAATGTCGCTGGAAAATATGCTGTACGGCTTAATGCTCCGTTCTGGTAATGATGCCGCTTCTGCCATTGCTGAGCATGTGGGGGGGACAGAAGAGGGATTTGTCCATTTGATGAATGAAAAGGCGGTTCAGCTTGGGCTAAGCCATACACATTTTGCTAATCCGCACGGGCTGGATGCCGAGGGACATTATTCCTCAGCCAATGATATGGCCCGGCTTACTGCTTATGCGCTGCATAATCCAACTTTTGCCCGTATCGTAAAAACAGAACTGAAAAAAGCACCGAATCCCAACGATTCTTGGGACTACTCATGGCACAACAAGAACAAAATGCTGCGGCTGTATGAGGGAGCTGACGGGGTGAAAACAGGCTTTACCAAAAAAGCGTTTCGCTGTCTGGTCAGTTCGGCCACACGGGACGGTCGCCAGCTCGCTGCTGTTACCTTGAATGACGGGGACGATTGGAACGATCATGCCCGTATGCTTGATTACGGATTTCGATATTATCCGCTCATTCCGATTACGGACAAGCAGCAACCTATCGATGGTTACCCACTATTAACAGGTACAAGCTTTGCATATCCTTTACATGATAGTGAGAAGACCCAGTTGCACAAAAGACTAGTGTTGTATAAAAATTCCGCCTCTGTAGACAGAGCGGACATATCTTTTGGCTTACGAGGACGGGTCGAATTCCTATTGGATGGTGAACTTATTGGTTCCGTTCCTGTGTATGAAAAAGGGAGTAAGCTGCCTGCTCAAAGTACCGTACGGCCACAGCAGGAGGCTCCAACTGCACAAGATCCTGCGAACAATACTCAGCAACGAGGTTGGACGAGCAGATGGAACGAAATTCTTAAAAATTTGTTTGGAGCCTAGGGCAAGCAGGAAATAGAGCTGCACGTGTCACATCATTGGGTAAAGGAGGAATCAGCCATGATTCATCTCATATGGGTGGCTTTGATTTGTATTGGATTTGTATTTGCTGCCGCGCAGGGAAATATTGAGGTGGTGACGAAAGCGGCTTTTGACGGGGCAACTACGGGGGTTACAGTGTGCTTTGGACTGATAAGTGTGCTGGTGTTTTGGATGGGCATGATGAGGCTGGCTGAAGATGGCGGGCTCTTACAGAAAATATCCAAGCTACTTTCTCCTTTGGTTGCCTTTCTCTTCCCTGATGTTCCGCGTAATCATCCCGCTATGGGTTACATTTTGTCCAATATGAGCGCCAATCTGCTGGGTCTGGGGAATGCAGCTACACCGATGGGAATCAAGGCGATGCAAGAGTTGCAGACGCTCAATCCAGATAAGCAAATCGCCACACCAGCCATGTGTACGCTGCTCGCCCTGAATACAGCCAGTATTACGCTTATTCCTACGACGTTGATCGCGATACGGCTTAATTTTCATTCCGCACATCCGGCAGAAATCGTTGGTACAACACTGGTAGCGACCGCAATAGCCACCTTTGCCGCAATTGCGGCGGACCGTTGGTACCGTAGTCGAGAATTGCGCCGACGTCCTCCAGCGATTCCGCCGTCCCAGACATCCTTGGCGCCACTCACCCCACCAGCACCAACATCTGCTGCCTCTTCAACAACGTCGTCCGTATCTTCACCTGCCGTTCCGCGAACGGGAATCACGGCTGCCAAGGGCAGGGACACCACTTGGAAAGGATGAGGGAGGCATGCTTTATTTTATTAACCTCGTATCAACTTGGGCTATCCCGGTTATTCTCGCTTTTATTCCTTTATATGCATATGCCAAAAAGGTACCTGTCTACGATTCTTTTGTGGATGGAGCTAAAGACGGCTTTTCTACCGCCATCAGCATTATTCCTCATCTTGTAGGTATGATGGTGGCGATTAGCATTTTTCGAGCATCCGGCGCTTTGGACTATTTGATCTCCTGGGTAACGCCATGGATTAAGCACTGGGGCGTACCCGGTGAGGTATTGCCTTTAGGCTTGCTTCGTCCATTGACGGGCACAGGTTCACTTGCGTTCACGACGGATCTAATTCGCACCTATGGCCCGGATTCCATGATCGGTCGGATCGCTTCAACGATTCAGGGCAGCACAGATACGACGCTGTATGTGCTAACTGTATATTTTGGTGCGGTAGGTATCCGCAATGGACGGTATGCTTTGAAGGTAGGACTATTTTCAGATGTGGTTGGTTTTGTGGCAGCCATTGCGATTTGCCTGCTTATATTTTAATTTCTGCATCGTTTTTTGAACGGGGGTTGTGATTTTGCTCATGGATGGGTATCATTAGCATGAGGTGAATTAGCGAACATGGAAAGATTGCAGAAAATATTGGCCCAAGCTGGTGTAGCTTCCAGACGTAAATGTGAGGAGCTTATTCAGGCGGGTAGCGTGGAAGTGAACGGGGTTATCGTAACTGAACTGGGAACGAAGGCAGACCCTGATCAAGATATGATTACGGTAAAGGGACGCCCGATCAAAACCGAGAAAAAAATCTATCTGATGATGAACAAACCTAAAGGAGTTATTACGAGTGCTTCCGATCCGGAAGGCCGTAAAATCGTGTCAGACTATCTGAAAGGCGTTAAGGAACGCGTATATCCGGTAGGACGTCTCGATTACGACACCGAAGGGCTGCTGTTGCTTACCAATGATGGCGAGTTCGCCAATCTGCTCACCCATCCCAAGCATCATGTGCCCAAGACATATGTGGCAACAGTCAAAGGCGTTCCGCATGGTACTGAGCTGGACAAGCTGAAAAAAGGAATCGTGCTGGAAGATGGCATTACTGCACCAGCCGAGGTAGAATATAAAGATGTAGATCCGAATGGTAAGGAGTCTGTGATCCAGATTACCATTTATGAAGGCAGAAATCGCCAGGTAAGACGGATGTTTGAGGCCATTTCACACCCAGTCATCAGACTCAAGCGGATTGCCTTCGGAGATCTTTTACTACAAAACTTGAAGCGCGGTCTGACCAGACCCCTAACTAAGGACGAAATCAACCGTCTCATTCAACTTGCCAAATCAGACAACACGAAAAAGAAACGGACAGGACGGGGGTCATAACCCCGGCCTTTTTGGTGTAAAGAGACTGTTGGATGAGAGTAAAGTTTGACCAAGCACAGGAAAATAGTAAAATAGAGAGAATGCTTTTTTTAGCGAAGGGGCTGGGAATATGTCAGAACAAAGCAACCGCATATTAATTGTAGACGATGAAGAACGCATTCGCCGCCTTCTGCGGATGTATCTGGAAAAAGAAGGATATGTAATTGACGAAGCTGAGGATGGTGAGATTGCCCTCCAAAAAGCGACTGCAAGCGATTACAGCATTATTTTGCTCGATGTAATGCTTCCGGGGATGGATGGAATTGAGGTATGTACACGGCTGCGTCAGACCAAAGCTACACCTGTGATTATGCTGACTGCCAAAGGCGAGGAAGTGAACCGTGTACAAGGCTTTGAAGTCGGAGCCGATGATTATGTGGTTAAGCCCTTTAGCCCGCGAGAAGTCATTTACCGGGTGAAGGCGATTTTACGCCGTTCGTCGGAAACTGCCTTTTTAACGAAAGAGGCGGTACCAAGCAATAGTATTGTTTTTCCGAATCTTATCATTGAGCATGATGCGCACCGGGTAACTGCGGGTGGAATTGAAATCAGTCTCACGCCTAAAGAGTACGAGCTGTTGCATTATTTGGCGGTGTCACCAGATAAAGTCTTCTCGCGCGAAGAACTGCTGAAAGACGTTTGGAATTACGAATTTTTTGGTGATCTGCGCACTGTGGATACGCATGTGAAACGGCTTCGTGAAAAGCTGAATAAGGTATCGCCAGAGGCAGCGGCTATGATTACGACCGTGTGGGGCGTAGGTTATAAGCTGGAGGTTCCAAAATAACGTGAACTTCTGGAGATCGCTGGTAGGCAAGCTGTGGATCACCATCATTTGTCTTGTAGGCTCTGTGCTTATTTTTCTAGGGCTTTTTTTATTGCCGTACATCAACAGAAATTTTGCGGCGTATGAATCGACGGAAATCAAGCATTTGTTCACCTATACATGCATTGTCGGATTTTTATTGACGACCTTTTTTGCCCTATTCCTTTTTACTAAAATCACACAGCCTATGCAGCTGTTGATTCAGGCGGCGAATGCGATTCGTGAGGGAAGGTATGATACTCGGCTTTCGCTGGTGACCAGTGATGAAATTGGAGAACTGGCGAAAACTTTTAATCATATGTCTACGGAACTGGAAGCAACGATCCGCAGTCTGAATGAGGAAAAAAACCATTTATCCAGTGTACTGCGAAGCATGTCTGATGCAGTAATCACCTTCGACAGAAGCGGACAAATCATCTTGACGAATCCGCCGGCACAAAGTCTGTTGGATATCTGGAAAAAGCTGGAGTGGCAGGAGCGTGATCTGGAGGAGTTTGGAGCTTCTGTACCTGAGCCTTTGCAGTCTCTGTTCCATACCGTTATGGACAGGGGAGAGGATGTCGGAGACTATATCCATGTCAAGAAGGGCTCCTGGTCGGTGCAGATGGCGCCTCTGTATACGGATAATGCAATCCGCGGTGCAGTAGCTGTGCTTAGAGATATTACGGAAGAAGTGAAGCTTGAGAAGATGCGGAGTGATTTTGTGGCCAACGTCTCTCATGAAATCCGTACACCTTTATCTATGATGCAGGGCTACAGCGAGGCGTTGCTGGATGGTATGGCGGGTTCACCTGAAGAATCCGAGGAGCTGGTACAGGTCATCCATGATGAATCATTACGCATGGGAAGATTAGTCAAAGATCTGCTTGATCTGGCCCGAATGGAGGCTGGTCATACAGACATGCACCGACAGGAAGTGGATGTGAATGAGCTGATCGAGCGTGTTCATCGTAAATTTACGGTACGTTCGAAGGAACAGGGACTGACACTCGATTACCATGAGCAAGGCCAACGTTTGCTGCTGCCTGAGGCAGATGAAGACCGACTGGAGCAGGTATTGACCAATTTGCTGGATAATGCATTCAGACATACACCCGGCGGGAAAAAGGTTACTATTGCGGCGGATCGAATTTTGGGAGAACGGCATGAGTTAATCCGTATTCGGATTAAGGATGAAGGTGTAGGCATTGCCAGCGAGGATCTACCTTATATTTTCGACCGCTTCTACAAGGCAGATAAGGCCAGAGTACGTGGTGAGGATAAAGGGACTGGTTTGGGGCTTGCTATTGTCAAGAATATTGTAGAGGCTCACGGAGGCTCTGTCTCTGCTGCCAGCGCATTGGGGGAAGGGACGGAATTTACTATTTTGCTGCCGATCTCCAACAAAACAAAGCTGGGTCTGTAACAGGCTTATAAGCCCCAACTGATATACCCCGGTTTGCAGGCATCCTCGGAAGAGGGTGCTTTTTGTTGAAAAATCAACATTTATCTTGTTCAACGTGGAACATCCTGTTTCAAGATAATTGCTCTCATGATAGATAACGGTATAAGAAAAAGACGCCTGGGTAGCCAGGCGCCTCTCTTTATTATAAACCTTGGACTTCTCAATACTGTCTGGAACTAATCTAGCACTACTTCTTGGGCAGTATTTAGTTCTGGCAAACCAACGAGTTGAACCAGCACATCTTTAGGCACGGCTTTATCGACGGTCAAGATCATGATGGCTTCTCCGCCGACAATTTTACGCCCTACTTGCATGGAAGCGATATTGACGCCGTTCTCCCCAAGCAAGGTGCCGACACGACCGATAATGCCTGGTTTATCATTGTGGGAGATGAGCAGGAAATGAGCTTCCGGTGCCACATCTACTGGGAACTGGTTCAACCGAACAATACGTTCGCCATAGCCTGCCAGCAGGGTGCCAGATACACGTTGCTCTTCGCCGCTCTGGGTTTTGAGTGTAACGGTAATCAGGTTGGTAAATCCCTTGGTGGCGGGCGCCTGAGACACGACAAGATGGATGTCACGTGTTTTGGCCAGATGTACAGAGTTTACAATGTTCACATCGCTGCCCAGATGACGGCTAAGTACACCTTTCAAAATATAACGTGTCAGCGGCTGTGTATCCACAGAGGACAAATCACCAGCGTAATCTACCTGAATTTCACGTACAGCCTGATTCGTGATCTGAGCGGCAAAGCTGCCCAGCTTCTCTCCAAGCGAGAAATATGGCTGCAATTGCGTCATGACGTTGGATGGTACTGGAGGCATGTTGACCGCATTTTTAAAAGGCTCATCACGCAAAATATGCAGCACTTGCTCGGACACATCGATAGCTACATTCTCCTGAGCTTCGACAGTTGAGGCACCCAGATGTGGTGTGACGATAATTTTCGGATGACTCAGGAATGGGTGATCCTGTGCTGGCGGCTCTGATTCGAATACGTCAAAGGCTGCACCGGCAACGATACCTTCATCAATGGCTTCAACAAGAGCCATTTCATCGATAACTCCGCCCCGGGCACAGTTGATGATGCGCATTCCTTTTTTCATCACTTCAAACTGTGGACGAGCAATCATATGTTTCGTTTCTGGTGTTAATGGTGTGTGTACGGTCATAAAATCTGCGTTGCGGATAATTTCGTCCACGCTCGCCAGCTTAATGCCCAGCTTCTCAGCGCGTTCTTCCGTTAGAAATGGATCATAGCCGAGGATGCTCATGCCAAATGCTTTGGCACGTTTAGCCACCTCACTGCCGATACGTCCCATGCCGAGGACTCCAAGTGTTTTGTTACGCAGTTCGACACCGAGGAATGTTTTACGATCCCATGTACCGCCAATGGTTTTGGCATACGCCTGTGGAATATGACGTGCTAGAGCCATCATCATCGCAAAAGTGTGCTCACATGTCGTAATCGTGTTGCCGTCAGGAGCGTTAATAACGATAATCCCGCGCTGTGTTGCTGCTTCAAGGTCGATGTTGTCCACTCCGACCCCAGCTCGCCCTACAACCTTGAGGTTCTTACCTGACGTCATGATGCGTTCGGTTACCCGAGTCTGGCTTCGAACGAGTAACGCGTCATAGTCACCAATAATTTGAACCAATTCATCCTCGCTGAGACCTGTGTTCTTGTCCACTGTGACATCGTCTGCATCCATCAGTTGCTGGATGCCCAGGTCACTGATCGGATCGGATACTAACACTTTAAACATTTGGTTTCCTCCTCAAAGTTAACTTCTTTTATGGACAGGATGTACTTCAAACTGAAATACATTCCATAAAGAACATGAAAAAACTTGAAATGCTTCTAAAAGTACAGGAGAGCGGTGTGAAATACTAGTGTGATAACGCATTGACGCAGAAAAGGGATGGAATAGCATTATGCACCAAACTAACGACCAAAAGTCTTATGCGGAGACACTTTGCGGTTTTCGGGCATCAAAAAAACTCCCGAATCACATACTATCTCCATAGTAAGGGACGAGAGTTATCGTGGTACCACCCTAATTCGCAGCCATTTCGCAATGGACTGCCTTCAGCGGTCATAAAATGACCGAAAGGATAACGGTTTTCTGCCGATTGCATCTAATGCCGGGAAATATTCCCCAGACCTCGGTGCAATAACTCAGGAGCGCTGAAAGTAGTTACTTCGTCACCGGCTTCCACCCAAGCACCGGTTCTCTGAGGACGAAATCAATACCTTTTCTCCATCATTGTTGTTGTCGCTAATAATTTTTTCATAATGTATCATGGCTTACATGGGCATGTCAATAGGACATGCGACATGTGTGGATAGCCGGCTAGATATATAGCTACAGAATGCGGAAAATTAAGATTTAAGTCTTCTTGAATCCGTCCGACTTTTTGGCTATGATGCTAAAGAAGACTATGCAGAGGACTAACTAACTATGAAAAAGCTTAAAGTGAAATGGAAAAGAGCGCAAATTCATGAATTGAATGACCGCTTGCTGCTTTACAATTTGTATCTAACTCAGGGGCTGACCCTGCTGATTGGCGCAATCTGGATTATTTTTCAGAAAAGAAATGTGTTAGAACTATTTGCATTGCCGAACACTCTGCACGTTTTATGGTGGGGATTGGGCTTGGCCGCCGCTATGTTACTTGTGGATCTGTTGCTATCCCGGATTATGCCTGAGGATGCTATGGATGACGGTGGTATTAACCAAATGCTGTTTCAAAATCGTCCGGTTTGGCATATTATTTGTATAGCAGCTATCGTCTCCATCTGTGAGGAACTCTTGTTCAGAGGTGCGATTCAGTACAGCTTTGGTCCTTATTGGACAAGCATTTTGTTTGCGGTGATTCATATCCGATATTTACGGCATTGGATTCCCACTGGCTGGGTTTTTCTTAGCAGTTATGGATTGGGCTACATATATGTGCAGACCGGTAGTCTGTGGGCACCGATCATTTGTCATTTTGTGATTGACCTTATATCTGGTTTAGCGTTACGTTTTCGGAGGTATGAAGAATGAATCAGGAACTTAGCAGAGTGCAGACCTATGGTAGCCGTCGAAATGGTCGCAAAGGCAAGGAGGAGGACAGGTCAAAATCTAAACCAGTTCGCTCCCGTGCTTCACGGCCCGTGCCAGAATTGGCTCACGTTGCCGCTGCACCAGAAGTTGCTGTGACGATGGAGAATGACACTCCTGCCAGTGAGTATCGAACGCGGGCGGAAATGTTTCCTTCCCGCCGTATTCGGGTAAGTAAGTGGTTTTTAAATTTTTTGAGCACTCTTTTTGTGCTGATTACTGCAGCGTTACTGTGGTGGGGCATCAAGGGTGCACCACCCATCAGTGAAATGCTTTGGTAATATAAAGTTATTATGGACGTCTGTGCTTAGGTCAAGGCGCGTAATGATACGGTAAAGGCCTCCATCTCCGCATGAATAGCGGAGAATGGAGGCCTTTATTGCATCTTCTATAGTTAATCCGGAGTATACGCAAGTGTCTATTAGCTGGCAGGAACCTCAATGCCTTGCGGATCGACAAATTGGTAACCCTTTTGCTCAAGACGCGTCAATATACTGTCCAGCGCCTCAGCTGTCCATGGCAGTTCATGCATCAAAATATTGCTGCCTGGATGAAGTTGTTCTGTTACGTTTTTGAGGAGTGCCTCCGTTTTATTAGGCTGATTCTTTTTCATTGTCCAGTCCAGAGAACCGACGGACCATGTCATGTATAGGAGACCGTTTTCCTTAGCGACCTTGCGACCTACGTCTCCGCCTGCACCATGAGGGGGACGGAAGAATACTGGGGCTTGTCCTGTAATGTCCTTAACAGCTTTTTGTACTGTTTCAATCTGTTTTTTGACCTCGGGCTCAGATTTATTCTTCAGCACGATGTGATCCCAGCTATGGTTGCCGATGGGCTGCCCACGGTCATGGATAAGCTTGAGCAACTCAGGATGCTCTTTTACACGGTAACCGTTTACGAAGAAAATTGCTTTCGCTTTGTGTTTGTCCAGTACATCTATGATTTTGTTAATCATGGCTGCTTCCTTAGGACCATCATCAAAGGTCAGTAACACGACTTTTTTTTCGGTACCTTGTTGGTTAGGGATTACATTGTAGGCTTTATCCAAGTGATACATTTTGTTATTGGTAGTTGCAGATGTTGCAGATGTCGCAGCTCCTGTTTCGTTGCTTTCGCTGGTTTTATCATTTTGTGCATTGGTTTTACCCGCTGAGTTATGATCATCACTGCCTGCTTGCTTACTGCTGCTTTTTGGGGAAGAGACGTTGCTCTGATCTTTAGCGCTGTTACTTGAGTCAGACGCTGCCGAATCCTGCTGGTTGCTTGTTGCCGCAGATTCCGGCTTGGTTGCAGTGCAAGCACTAAGCAGCAGACATGCGGTGAACAAAATGGCTGCTGTTTTTGTACCCATTATTTCATCTCACCTTCCTGTATTTTATACCGTATGAGTTTGTCACTACTGACGAACACTATGCTTGATTCTACCACAAAGGGAGGTTCTAATTGTGAAAACATCTTCATTTTTCCTGGGAATCGTCTTGGGCGCTGTCGCAAGCTCTTTGATCTCCCGCAACCGCAACATGTTGGGCTTATCTATGGACATGGGTGGAAAAAAAGGCGGCAATTTAGTGCAGAAAGCCCGTACTAAAATGATGGACGCGGCATTCCCCGGAATGGGCGAGATAACGCTCAATAAAGAAGACACCCATAAGGATCAAGACCATCATTTACAAACAGATAAAACCGCTCATAACGCCCATACTGCCAAGAACAAAGAAGAGAATATGAAGTTGATTAAAGACTTCATCAGCACAAGTCCCGATGTTAAACGTGAGGTCGAGCAAATTTTGAAAGAAACTCATACAGCCGTACCGGGATTGTAACCCAGAAACCTTTATTCCGAATCATTTTGCGGCTTTTTTGTAAAAGCCGTTCAAATGATTCTTTTTTTTATCTTTTTATTGCGTGCATTTACGATTATAAAATGATAACATGATTACATAGAACCATTTTCATCACAGGCATCATAATTGCATCATAATCTGTTAATAACACTCGGCTGCCAGGAGGAGGGTCCAGTATGAAAATAGAAAGATTAAGTCAGGACAAGATACGGATTTTCCTTACCTTTGACGATTTGAGCGAACGCGGTATTCAAAAAGACGATATGTGGCAAGAAATTCCAAGAGTTCATGAGCTGTTTACCGAAATGATGGATCAGGCATACAGTGAACTGGGCTTCGACGCCACGGGACCGTTAGCTGTCGAAGTCTTTGCGCTTCCTGCTCAAGGAATGGTTGTTATCGTCACCCGGGGAAAATATGACCATCAACAGTATGGTTCGGGTCCCGATGAGGAGCTTCCAGAAGAAGTCTACGAAATGGAAGTCACGCTGGAGCATAGCGATTCCATCGTTTACGCGTTTAGCGATTTCGAAGTTCTCATAGAAGCGGCTCATATGCTTCGTAGCAACACTACGGAAGCAGGTAAGCTGTATCATTATAGAGGAAAATGGATTCTGCATTTGGAACCAGAAGAAGTAGAGGAGTCCAAGCTTGCGGCTTTAATCGCGGTTCTTGCTGAATTTGGAGAAGGCTCATCCGTTACACCAGCTATGTTGGAAGAGTACGGCAAGCTGGTCATTCCTGAACAGGCAGTTGCTGTCATCTGCACTCATTTTGACAGCCGTTCTTGATTCGTTCTATTGAAAGTGATATCGAAGTGAATTTGTCGGCTCTGCGCTGAAAGCAGGGCCGACTCATTTTTATGGAGGGATGATCGGTGCTTCTGTTTTCGGTTTTAGCGGCAGCCACAGCGCCGGGTCTCGCCTTATTGATGTATTTTTACTTGAAGGACAGGTATGATTCGGAGCCACTGCACATGGTTATTAAAGTGTTTTTGCTCGGCTTTTTGGTGGTTCTTCCTGTCATGATTTTTCAACGCGGGCTGCTGCTTTGGCTAGGGGATCACACGTTAATCCAGGTATTCGGCATTTCAGCCGGAGTGGAAGAGTTTTTTAAATGGTTTCTGTTGTATCACATCATCTATAATCATACCGAGTTCGACGAGCCTTATGATGGTATTTTGTATGCAGCCGCAGTCTCACTCGGATTTGCAACGGTTGAAAATCTGTTATATGCCTGGGCGGGGCATGCTTCGATTAGCATGATGCTGATGCGATCATTGCTACCGGTATCCGGTCATGCGATGTTTGGCGTAATGATGGGCTACTACATGGGGAAGGCCAAGTTTTCAAAGGGCTTGAGGAGCAAATACATGTTGTTGCTGTCATTGGTGCTTCCATGGTTCTGGCACGGAGTATACGATTTGATTTTGACGAAATTTTCGCATGACTGGATCTGGTTTATCATTCCACTGATGGCATTTCTATGGTATGGGGGAATGGCGAAGATTAGTCGAGCCAATAACCGTTCTCCTTTTCGCTTGTTAAAGCGGGAAGAAAAGGTTAATATGTAACGAAATGGGACACACTGATCTGACAAACCTGTTAGAGAAAGAGGTGTCTTTTTTTGCGCATAAAAGTAAGAATTCATTGTAAAAGATGCGGGGAACGCTTTGTGCTAAGAGGACGCATAGAGCAAGGACAGATTCAGACCGGCTTTAAACGCTGCATTTGCGATAACTGTGAGTTTATTGTTGAAGTCATGGAAAAGCATGCATAAGAGAGCTTTCTTCTTGTCACACTATCGGTAGTGTACTTGAAGAAAGGAGACTCCCAATATGTATAAGCGACTTAGTGCCGTATTGTTCCCGGTGGTTACCCTGATGATGATAGGAGCATTTGTGTGGGGTTATCAGCAAAGCCAGATGAGAAAAGAGGTGTCTCTTCAGGCAGATAACATGTCGATTAAAGCGGAAAATCAATACCAGCGTGCGTTTCACGATTTGTCGTTTCATATGGATCAGCTGCATTCTCAACTCGGTAACGCGGTTGCTGTCCATAACACTTCACACTCGATGCACCGCAAATGTTTGATGAACGTGTGGAGAATTGCAAGTGAGGCCCAAAATGAGGTTAATCAGTTGCCTCTCAATGTAATGCCTTTTAATCATGCCAAGGATTTGCTGTCACATCTATCTGCATTTTCGTATCAGACCGCTGTTCGTGATCTGGATCACGAGCCTTTAAATGAGAAAGAAATTTCGAACCTGAAAACGTTATATAACAATTCCAAAGAAATTTCGAAAAACATGCAGGAAGTGCAGCAAAAGGTCCTTAGCAAAAATTTGCGATGGATGGATGTAGATATGGCGGCAGGTTCTCAAACTGGGCCGAAGGACAATACCATTATTGATGGCTTTAAAACCGTGGACAAAAAGGTGGAAAACTACAAGGAGCTGGATTGGGGACCGTCTGTAGCCAGCATCTATGATAAACGCTCTGTGAAAAAATTGAGTCTCCCGGCAGTGAATGCAGAACAAATTAAACGAAATGCCGCTGAATTTACAGGAAAACCGGAAAGTCAGATTCGTGTGAACGAAAACGGTAAAGGAACGGAATGGGCATCTTATACAGCTACCCTGCTAAATAAGAAGCAACCCGTGGCCAGTATGGATTTCACGAAAAAAGGCGGCAAGCTTATTTCTTATCATGACATGAGGGCAGTAGGTCCTAAAAAAGCAACACGTAATGAAGCGATTCGCTATGCTAGTGAATACCTTGAACAAAAAGGTTACAAAGGAATGAAGCCAGTTGCATATGATGAAAGCGGGAATTTAGCTAACATTACATTTGCGAGCCAACAAGGGGACGTGATTATCTATCCAGAAAAAATCACAGTCAGATCAGGCCTTGATAACGGACAAGTGATCGGTTTTCAATCCAGTGATTATGTGTATGAGCATAGTCATCTCCGCCGCATTCCGCAAGCGAAATTGAATTTGAATGCAGCACGAGCAAAATTGAATCCTGAGTTTCGTGAAACTTACCACCGTAAAGCTTTAATTGAAAATGAACTTTCGAATGAAGTTCTGTGTTATGAATTTGGTGGTAAAATCAATGGTTCCGTTTACCGGATATACATTAACGCCAATACAGGGATGGAAGAAACGATTGAAGAGGTTAAAGATTCAGATGAACCTCAGGTTACTGCAAGTAATGCGTAGTTGATTACATGAAAATGAATCAATAGTCACTCTAAACCTCCTTCATGAAGGAGGTTTTTTGTGCTTTAGTCATAGCTCGAACAAATATAATGCTTAATATAGGCATAAAGTCGTGGTATTATATACCTTAATTAGAGCTTTTAATGGACAAGGATGGTGGATCATTTGTTTCCCAAAATTAATGATGTGTTATACATACAAGTGGCTGGTACTGACCATAAGGACGAGATTTTTGAATTTAAGTCTCGTATTGCGGAAGAGGAGTCACAGAACTTTCTAATTGAAATTCCTATGTCACAAACAAGTGGACACTTGAAAAAATTGTTTCTAGGGGAAGAGCTGTCTATATTTTTTATGAGCGAGGGAGGTATTAAAAATTATTTCAATACCCACGTTACGGGTTTTAAAGAGGATATCCTCCGGATGGTTCGCATCCACAAACCTGCTCCAGACAGCATCAGCAAAATTCAGCGCCGAAACTTTCTTCGGGTTAAGGCCAACTTGGAAATTGCGGTAAAGCATGGTGAGAACGAGTCCAGATTTGTAGCAGAGACGCATGATGTGGGAGGCGGAGGCGTTTCTTTTCAGACCCAGGGAGCTCATCATCTTGAAGAAGGAGAATCATTATCTTGCTGGATTTTGGTCCCTTATAAAAACGGAACTCAAGAGCATGTTCCGTTCCAATCTGAAATTGTACGTATTCAGCAGATGGAAAACGGCCGCAGACTCATTATGCTGAAATATGAGAAAATTGCTGATCAGGAGCGCCAAAAACTGATTAAATATTGTTTTGAACGGCAGCTGGAATTCCGGGAAAAATCTTAATCATCCGAAATTTTTCTTTTTTAGTAACCTGTCGCTTATTTTGCATCGCCTATAAATGTGTGGTATAATTTTCACGTCGCAGGCAATGCCTGCTTTTTTCTTGAGGTTAGGTTAGGAGGAATTCCCTGTTGGCAAGGCAACATGTATCTTCAAGTAACAAAATAAATGTAGCCATTGATGGACCTGCTGGTGCAGGGAAAAGTACAGTGGCCCGCCTGGTGGCGAAAGCACTTTCTTATGTATATGTAGATACCGGCGCCATGTACCGAGCAGCAACGTGGTACATGATGTGTAAGGAAATTCCTGCAGAAAATGTACAAAAAGTGCTTCAGCATGTACCTGAGCTGGTGATTGAATTAGTACCGGACCCCACAGGCCAAAAGGTTTATTGTAACGGGGAAGATGTAACCACTGTGATCCGTTCGATGGAAGTGACTAGCAACGTGTCACAGTATTCAAGTATTGCTGGTTTACGTACACGTTTGACTGAAAACCAGCGTGAAATGGCTGCACGCAAGGGTGTCGTTATGGATGGTCGCGATATTGGAACAACTGTACTTCCCGATGCGGAAGTCAAGGTGTTCATGACCGCAAGTGTTCAGGAACGTGCCTCTCGCCGTTTTAAAGAACTGAGCGAAACTGATGATATCACTCTGGAGCAGCTAGAACGTGACATTGCGGCACGTGACAAGCTTGACGAGGAGAGGGAGGTATCCCCGCTTCGTTGCAGTGAGGACGCCATCGTGCTCGATACGACCCATATGGGCATTCAGGATGTCGTTGATACGATCGTATCTTATTGCTTAACGGAGAAGGATGGAGAGATCAGCCAATGATATATACTGTATGCGCCAGTATTTTGCGTCTCATTTACCGCGTTCTGTTTAGACTTGAGGCGGTAGGCAGGGAAAATGTTCCTGCCGAGGGCGGAGTACTGTTGTGTTCTAATCATATTAGTAATCTTGACCCTCCTACAGTCGGTATTTTGCTGAAGCGAAAGGTTCACTTTATGGCAAAAGCCGAGCTGTTTAATGTTCCTGTACTAGGTCCGCTAATTGGGAAACTGGGAGCTTTTCCAGTCAAACGCGGTGGTGTAAGTAAGGAATCCATTAAGCTGGCATTGAACATTTTGCGTGACGGTAAGGTTATGGGGATCTTTCCCGAAGGCTCCAGAGGAGCTGGGGGAATCGGTAAAAAGGGTGCTGCAAGCTTTGCGCTACGCAGTGGAGCGGCTGCCGTTCCGGTCGCCATCATTGGTGATTACAAGCTTTTCCGTAAAACGAAAGTGTTATACGGTAAACCTGTCAATTTGGACACTTACCAAAAGGGTGCCGATATCGAAGGAGATCCGCTTGAACTGGCAACAGAAGCAATTATGTCTCGTATTCGCACAATGAAGGAAACGGGTAAGCCTACGAATAACTGAAAGGCTTGCATGAATTGTGTCTAAGCTCGGAAAACTAGAACAAAAGTTTATTTATGTTTTGAACTCTGCCATGCGCAGGTTTAAATAAATGGTTTTTTTTGAATTGAGGAGGGTATTGACATGTCGGAAGAAATTAAAAATCAAGAAGCTGCTGAAGCGGCAAATCAAGACGAGCTCGATCAAATCGTCTCCCTGAAAAAAGGTGACACCGTTAAGGGTACAATCGTGAAATTGGAAGATAACCAAGCGGTAGTAAGCATTGGATATAAATACGATGGAGTTATTCCAATTCGCGAGTTGTCTTCTGGTCTGGATAACGCAGAAGAAGCAGTACAAGTAGGCCAAGAGGTTGAAGCTAGAATTATCAGCATCGACGATGGCAAAGAAAAACTTGTTCTGTCCAAACGTGCAATCGACAGTGAAAATGCTTGGGAAAAGTTGGAGCAACTGTTCGAAAGCAAAGAAGTATTTGAAGTCGTTGTAAATGATGTCGTTAAAGGTGGCATCGTGGTAGACGTAGGTCTGCGCGGATTCATCCCTGCATCCATGGTAGAACGTCACTTCGTTGAAGATTTCAGTGATTACAAAGGCCGCACATTGCGTGTTGTTGTAAAAGAACTGGATCGTGAAAATAACAAAGTGATCCTTTCTCAAAAAGACGTTCTGGAAGCAGAATTCGAAGCCAACAAGCTTAAAGTAATGGCTGAGCTGAAAGAAGGCCAAGAAATCGTAGGTACGGTTCAACGTCTTACTCAGTTCGGAGCTTTCGTAGATGTTGGCGGCGTGGATGGTCTGGTTCACGTATCTGAAATTGCTTGGACTCATGTCGATAAGCCTTCTGATGCAGTTTCTGAAGGAGATCAAGTGAAAGTGAAAGTCTTGAAAGTAGATCCTGAAAAAGGAAAAATCAGCCTGAGCATGAAAGCTGCACAGCCTGGTCCTTGGGAATCGGCTGCTGGACAATTCAACAACAATGACATCGTAACAGGTGTTGTAAAACGTCTGGTTAACTTCGGCGCATTCGTTGAAATCGCTCCTGGCGTGGAAGGTTTGGTTCATATTTCCCAAATTTCCCACAAACACATTGGAACTCCACAAGAAGTTCTGGAAGAAGGACAAGAAGTGAAAGTTAAAATTCTTGAAATGAATCCTTCCGAAAAACGTGTTAGCCTGAGCATTAAAGAAACTGAGGAAGCTCCTGAAGCTGCTCCTAAAGCAGAAAGAGCACCGCGTGCATCTCGTGCACCTCGTGAGGAACTGAATAATCCTAACGTTTCCCTCAATAATTCCGGTCTGAGCATTACGCTCGGCGAGCGTTTTGGCGATAAGCTGAACAAATTTAAATGAGTTTAAATCAATACATTTTATAATAAGCATAACGTACACCATCGGCGGACCCAGAGGGTTCGCCGATTGTTGTTACGTGACCATATCGCCAATAGGTATGTTTTTTGCTATGATGATAGCGGAAGAATTGACAGGAGGAGTGAATTTATGGCAAGACCCGTTGTGGCTATCGTTGGTCGTCCGAATGTGGGTAAGTCCACTATTTTTAATCGGATTATCGGGGATCGTTTGTCCATCGTGGAAGATAAACCCGGAATCACTCGTGACCGTATATACGGTATATCGGAGTGGAATGGTAAATCCTTCAGTATTATTGACACCGGCGGCATTGAGATTGATGGTGAGGATGTCATTTTAAAATCCATCCGTATGCAGGCCGAACTTGCAATAGAAGAAGCAGATGTAATTGTATTCATGAGTGATGCGAAAGCAGGAATTACACAGTCAGATGAAGAGGTAGCTCAAATGCTATATCGTTCGGGTAAACCGATCATCGTAGCTGTCAACAAGGTGGACAACCTCAGTCGCGCCGATCTGATTTATGAGTTTTATTCTTATGGATTTGGTGATCCAATCGCTGTTTCTGGTAGTCATGGAACAGGGATAGGCGATCTGTTGGATGCCATTACGTCCAATTTGCCTGAGCTGGAAGAAGATCACTATGATGAAGACGTTATTCGTGTTGCCTTGATCGGCCGCCCAAATGTAGGTAAATCTTCACTGGTTAACGCCATTTTGGGAGAAGAACGGGTTATCGTTAGTGACATTGCAGGCACGACGCGTGATGCAATTGATACACCTTTTGAAAAAGACGGTCAAAAGTATGTGCTGATTGATACGGCAGGTATGCGTAAACGTGGTAAAGTTTATGAAACGACCGAAAAATATAGTGTAATGCGTGCCATGCGTGCCATTGAGCGTGCAGATGTTGTACTGGTCGTTATTAACGGCGAGGAAGGCATTATTGAGCAGGATAAGCACATTGCTGGCTATGCTTATGAAGCGGGTAAAGCATCGCTGTTTGTCGTTAACAAATGGGATGTCGTGGACAAGGACGATAAAACGATGCACCAGTTTGAAACGAAAATTCGCGATCACTTTCTGTTTATGACATATGCTCCGATTGTGTTCTTGTCTGCAAAAACGAAGCAACGCCTGCAAAAGCTGCTTCCTGTTGTACAGCATGTGGCGCAGCAGCATGTGTTGCGTATTCAGACACATTTGCTGAATGATGTAATTTCCGATGCGGTTGCCATCAATCCTCCACCAACAGACAAGGGACGTCGTCTGCGCATTAACTATGTGACCCAGGTTGCTGTTAAGCCGCCTACGATGGTTGTATTCGTAAACGATCCAGAAATAATGCACTTCTCATATGAGCGTTATCTGGAGAACAAAATTCGCGCCGCCTTCAATTTTGAAGGAACTCCAATTCGTATCTTTACACGGCGCAAGTCTGACGAAAGTTAGGAGCGAATAGGTTGATTTTACAAATCGTTGCCATCGTACTCAGTTACTTGCTTGGCTCTGTCAGCTTTAGTTTGCTGTATGGAAAATTAAAAGGAATCGACATTCGCCAGCATGGAAGCGGCAATGCCGGTGCGACGAATACGCTGCGTGTGCTTGGAAAAGGCCCAGCTATTCTGGTGCTGCTGCTGGACGTACTTAAAGGGGTTATTGCAGTGCTAATAGGGCACTGGTTAGGTGGACAATCATCCTGGGTACCGGGTTTGTGCGGCATTGCGGCGATTGCGGGCCATAACTGGCCGGTATATTTTCACTTCCGTGGAGGAAAAGGTATTGCGACTGCTATTGGTGTATTGGCATCGCTTGCCTTACTGCCCGCACTATATGCCGGAATCATTGCGATACTTGCAATCGTAATGACGCGTTACGTATCCTTGGGATCGCTCATTTTTGTCATTTTGACCCCCTGGATATTACTCGTGCTTGGTTATGCATGGCCGTTATTCTGGACGGCTCTAATCATTTGTCTGTTCGCTGTGTGGAGACACCGTACCAACATAGTCAAGCTGGTACGGGGGAATGAGAATAAGCTTGGCTCCAAAGGAGGAGATCGTCTTGTCTGAGAAAATAGCTGTGCTGGTCGCGGGGAGTTGGGGAACAGCCCTGGCTTCCGTTCTTGCGGCCAATAACAACGATGTCTCTGTCTGGACGAGAAACGAGCAGCAAGCAGCTGAAATCAATGAGAAGCATACGAATGAGCATTATTTACCAGGCTCCATTTTGTCTGATCGCATTTCAGCTACAACTGACATGCAGACTGCGGTATCTGGTGCTAGAGCAGTGATTATCGTATCTCCTTCGGCTGCTGCTCGTCAGGTAGCACGTAGTCTGAAAGCTCATTTTAGCAAGGATATGCTGGTAGTGCATGCCATTAAAGGTTTTGAAACTGAAACGCTTAAACGTATGTCCACGGTGATCTCGGAAGAACTGGAAGTCGCGGAGGGCGATATTGCCGTGCTGTCTGGTCCGAGTCATGCGGAAGAAGTGGTGAAGAAGTGTCCTACAACGGTCGTTGTAGCTTCCTCCAATGAGAAGGCTGCACAGGCCGCACAGGGGCTGTTCATGAACTCCTATTTCCGCGTCTATACAAACCGTGATTTGCTCGGCGTGGAACTGTCCGGGGCGCTAAAAAACATTATCGCATTGGGTGCGGGAATGTCAGACGGACTTGGTTTCGGTGATAATGCCAAAGCGGCTTTATTGACTCGTGGATTGGCTGAAATTACCCGTGCCGGAGTTGAGATGGGTGCTAATCCATTAACCTTTGCCGGCCTGGCTGGTATTGGCGATCTAGTGGTCACTGCAACGAGTCGTCACAGTCGCAACTGGCGTGCAGGGTCCCTATTGGGACAGGGCCAGCAGCTTGATGCTGTGCTAGAATCGATGGGCATGGTCGTAGAAGGTATTCGAACGACAAAAGCTGCATACGCCATCTCTCAAAAATTAGGTGTTCAGATGCCTATTACAGAGGTGCTGTATGGAGTACTGTTTGAAGGACGTGACGTCCGTAAGGCCGTTGAGGCGCTGATGGGTCGCGATCCTAAGACCGAGATGGAAGTCATGCCACTTCAAACTTGGGAGCAATGGCATTCTTAAGGGTCGGATGAGCTTTAATAATATAAAGGCTGTCTCATGGTAGATTTTTTCTATAATGAGATAGCCTTTTTTAGTTAGGCGTTTGGCATGTCTTATGTACGCTTAATCACCTTTTGTCTCCGCCACTCATAGACTGAGTTGAGCAATGGCGGAGGAGGGGAGATTGTGAATAAAAACTTTCCGAAAGATGCATTGAAGGCCATTAACAAAAAAGGTGGCAAAAACATATCCGAAAATGCAGTGAAAAAGCTGGCAGGCACGGTAAAGGCGGACACGCTTCAAAGCGAAGCGCAACTGCGTCAGCTTATCAAGCAGGTGTCTGCGATGGCCAACATTCCGGTGTCGGAAGATACAGTAAGGGATATCGTTGGTGCCGTCAAAAAGAGCGGAATGAATCCTTCCAATATGGAAGCGTTGATGAAAATGATGATGAAAAAATAGACCGCTGGCCGCACGCCGGTTAGTATTATTCACCGTGAACCGGGAAGGTTCGCGGTTTTTTTTATATTTTGGAGCAGCTAACCTCTTTTTCAGTACACAAAATATCGAACTGCCCTGTCGAACATGTTATAATGATGCCCATCAGGAAACGGAAGGAAAGACAGCAAAGGAGGAAACGATGTTGAAGGAGGCAATATCATCAGTGTTAGTAGACAGGCTTCCTCACAATCTGGCAGTTGCGCTGAGTAGCTTGGCTGAGAGC
The DNA here is from genome assembly GCF_038005565.1 of Paenibacillus sp. FSL R10-2748. Classification (NCBI taxonomy): domain Bacteria; kingdom Bacillati; phylum Bacillota; class Bacilli; order Caryophanales; family Paenibacillaceae; genus Paenibacillus; species Paenibacillus sp. FSL R10-2748. Next base: position 446,017 of record NZ_JBBOTK010000002.1, on the reverse strand, counting down.
TGGTCAAAAGTGTCGGTTCCGTGGATGCTGGGGGGGAGCTGTTCACTACTTGTGCAAGAAGTTGAACTGGATCGCCTGCCTCGGGACATTGATATTTATGCGGATATTCATGCTGCAAAGCAGCTCCATGCGCACCCCCTGGGTATGAGTATAGATCGACAGCAGGTTGACCGTAGCGGCTCTTACGTTTCATTGCTGAGCCACTATGACTTGGAGGGTTTTCCAGTCGAGTTGGTGGGGGGATTTGAGGTATTATGTGGCGGAGCGTTATACCGCTTAGAGATCGAGCGACTACTTTGGTCGGCTGGGGTTCAGCTTGAGCTGGGGAGTGCTTCACTGCGTCTGATGCCGCTCAGTCATGAACTTTTATTCAATATATTGCGAAATCGACCCGACCGATATAAAGCGATTGCAGATGTTATGAAGCGCGACCCGCGACGTCATATCATTGTACTGAAGCAGCTACTAGTCAGTAATATTTGGAATGAGGAGCAATTGGACAAGCTTGCAGAACTTCTGCCTTGGCCCGAGTTGCACTCCGTCATCCTGATGGGCAATGAATAAGCTGTGTGTGTTAGGAGAAAGACGACTGGAGGACCGTTCATGAATGTGCAGATTATGTTCAAGCCGTCAGGCAGGCGCGTACAGGTCGGTCAGGGTACGTCATTGCTTCAGGCTGCCCGTAAAGCGGGTGTATATATTCCCACTCGTTGTGACGGAAAAGCAGCCTGTCTGATGTGTAAGGTACAAATATCACCGGAACGGGCTGAATTCGCAGGCCAACCCAGCGATGCAGAGCAGCGTAAGCTGGGACCTTTACTGGATGAGGGAATACGCTTATCCTGCCAGGCGCGTGTCCAAGGCGATATGGAGGTAACCATACCGGAGGATAGGCTCAAGGCGGCTATCAGGCGGCAACTGGAGCGTCAGTCGATGGATGATGAACTGTGGTAATGCCGATTATATCAGGAAAATAAAAAAGGATGGTTTCCGACGACTCTAAACGGTCAGGAGAAACATCCTTTTTTATTTAGTCTAGCGACGAAGTCATGGGAGAGTCTTGCCCCGCATATATTAGGTGAGTGGACCCAAACGTAAAATATCGTTTCTGCAATGATCGCTGTGTCGTAATCTATTTTTTAAAAAACTAAACATATTTTACGGAGGGGATACATATGATGGTATCAGTCCAAATGCATGTACGAGTTTACGCCGTTTCGCCGATTCCATCAGTCTCCTGAATCTCGGCGGCGGACGACTTCCGGGCATTTTAAAGGCTGTTCTGCCGCATCTGGGATCAAGCAGTTGGTTGAACACGAAGCGGATGCTCTTTAAGCATTTTTCCTTCGGAGACTTTTGAGGAGGGGATTTCATTGGAGAAAGTGGACATTTTTAAAGACATTGCCGAACGCACCGGAGGAGACATTTATCTTGGGGTCGTCGGCGCAGTCCGAACAGGAAAATCAACGTTTATCAAGCGGTTTATGGAGACGATTGTTCTGCCGAACATTACAAGTGAGGCGGACCGTGCCCGCGCCGTAGACGAGTTGCCGCAAAGTGCGGCAGGCAAGACGATCATGACGACGGAGCCTAAATTCGTACCGAATAATGCCGTCCAGATCAAAGTAACGGAAGGACTGGACGTGAATGTACGTCTGGTTGACTGTGTAGGATATGCAGTAGAAGGAGCAAAAGGGTACGAGGATGAAAATGGTCCGAGGATGATCTCCACACCATGGTTCGAAGAACCCATTCCTTTTCAGGAAGCGGCGGAAATTGGTACACGCAAGGTTATTCAGGAGCATTCGACGCTCGGTGTGGTAGTCACTACAGACGGCACGATTGCGGAAATCCCGCGCAGCTCTTATGTAGAGTCGGAGGAACGCGTCATTGAGGAGTTGAAGGAAGTTGGCAAGCCATTTGTTTTGGTTATCAACTCCACGCATCCGCGCAGTGATGAAACACTCCAGCTTCGCAGTGAGCTGGCTGCCAAGTACGATATACCAGTTATGACACTCAGCGCGGCAACTATGACGGAAGATGATGTTACAGGCGTACTTCGTGAAGTATTGTATGAATTTCCGGTGCATGAGGTGAATGTAAACCTGCCGAGCTGGGTCATGGTACTGAACGAAGAGCACTGGCTGCGTAGCAATTATGAAAATTCCGTTCGCGATACGGTTAAAGATATTCGACGTCTGCGTGATGTAGATCGAGTGGTTGGCCAGTTTATGGAATATGAATTCATCGACAGGGCCGGATTGAGCGGGATGAATATGGGGCAGGGCGTAGCTGAAATTGATCTGTATGCTCCCGATGAGCTATATGACCAGATTTTGGTCGAAGTCGTCGGGGTAGAGATTCGCGGCAAGGATCATTTGCTGCAAATGATGCAGGATTTTGCCCATGCCAAACGGGAGTACGACCGCTTCGCCGAGGCGCTGGAAATGGTCAAGACAACGGGATATGGCATTGCAGCGCCGTCATTGTCCGAAATGGCACTAGACGATCCGCAGTTGATTCGTCAGGGCACAAGGTTTGGTGTGCGGCTCAAGGCAACAGCACCTTCCATACACATGATCCGTGTGGATGTGGAATCGGAATTTGCTCCGATTATCGGAACAGAGAAGCAAAGTGAGGAGCTTATGCGCTATCTGATGCAGGATTTTGAGAATGACCCAATCAAAATTTGGGAGTCAGACATTTTCGGACGTTCGCTGCATTCCATTGTACGGGAAGGCATTCAGGGTAAAATCGCTATGATGCCGGACAATGCACGCTATAAGCTGCAGGAAACGCTGGGTCGTATCATTAATGAAGGCTCCGGCGGTCTCATTGCTATTATTCTTTAAGGCTAAGCCACACCCAAAAAAATGTATAAGAGAAATACCGTGGAGAGCAATTGGCTCTCTATGGTTCGCAAAAACAAAATATTAGACTGACCTCTAAAACCAGACAGGGGTAGCCATGGACGAGAAAATAAAGTCCTAGACTACCTCTGTTTTTATTGAGCTTTTCGTTTCTCCTAGCGGGATTTAGGTTCAAATGTAACAATCCGATTAATGAGTTTCACAACGTGATTACCCTGGTAGTCATTTTCATATTTGGTCTCTTTCAACGTAGCACCGAGGCTTATTTAATTTGCAATGAACGATTCTTATAATCGATATAGCAATTGACTGGCTATTTATTAAAAGCGTTGTTCTGGCATTCGGCAGGACACCCCAAATATTCAAATACTCTGCGTCCAGGTTCGTCAATCGGTAAGTACACTTCAATTCCAGGATACATGTGGCTGCTTACAGAAAGATGAATTTGCTTGTAGCGAATGGGGGCTAAATCGGCCATGGCTCCCATTCTGGCCAAAATGATTTTAGAGTGCTCAACTTCATTTGATGAGTCCTTTGGCTGCATACTCCAATATTTATTAAGATCGTCGTATTTTCGAAATCTGTCAATTAACTTTTTATACCAATGGTCGTATCGGGAAAACATGTTATACCTTTTGAAAGCTTGTATCCCGTAAATAGCATGAGACTCCCACTCTTCGAACGACTCAGCATCGAAGGTAGAACGGGGACGAATGGAAAAATCGGAGTTAAAATGAAAATCAACTTTATTCAGTTTTCCATTCATAAAAGAATCGGAGGGGATATCAAATAAATGGCGAAACGGCTCATTTAACCCCTTGATATCTAAGGTATGAGTAACGATCATTGCCGGAAATGGCAAATTACTCATGATCTGCTGCGCTTGCTCCAGAGCCAGCTCCAGAGACCGTCCCTCCAATTCGTAATGGATCGGAAGATAATCAGCGGCGAGAAGAAGATCATTGCGCTCATCTGAAGTGCACTCCAGATACTCAGCAATATGGATCATCGTTTGCCGATCCGGTATTCGACGAGACCGTCCAACCAATAGATTTTTATACGTAGGACATGCCTCATCATTAAGCTCCTGCTGAGTAAATCGTTTCAATAACGGGTGAGATAGCTCAGTATATTCCCGTTGACGTTTCATGCGAACAGCTTCAATCTCTCCCAATACGATTTTTAATGTTTTATATTGGAAGTCCTCGTCCTTGTGCATGGTCATCCTTTTTCAATCCTTTTCATAATGAGGTGTAGTTCTACACTTGGTGCAGATGATTCCCTACAGTATACTACATTGTGAAAAAGGTGAGCTATTTACAAGAGGTTCTCAATGATAATCATGGAGGAGATCGTATGGTTCGTGCAATTGTAACAGATCCGTTTGCTTCAGGATTTTTCGCGATAAAGGAAGTTGCCGCCCCACAGGCCCAGCCTTGGGAAGCGATCGTTCAAGTACAGGCCTTCTCTCTTAATCGGGGTGAAGTTGTAGATGCAAGGAATAATGGAAGACAGATCAGACCAGGCTGGGATTTTGCTGGGATCGTCATCGAGCAGGCCAAAGATGGCACGGGTCCGAAACAAGGAAGCCGTGTGGTAGGCCTTCTCCCAATGGGAGCATGGGCCGAACAAGTTGCTGCCCCTACTTCATTACTGGCTGAATTTCCCGATGATATTACCTTCGCCCAGGCTGCTACTTTACCGGTAGCCGGTCTGTCAGCGCTCTATACGCTTAGAAAAGGAGGAATGCTGCTCGGTAAGCGAATATTGATAACTGGCTCGACTGGCGGAGTTGGGATTTTTGCACACCAGCTAGCAGCGCAATCAGGAGCTTTTACAGTAGGTGTAGCCAGAACCAAGGGAAAAGCTCTACTTGTTCAAGAGGCTGGTGCTAATGAGGTTATCGTTGGAGATACGGCGATTTCATCGGTTGATACATTTGGACCTTATCATCTAATTTTGGATTCAGTAGGTGGTGATACGCTAGCTGCATTACTACCTCAGCTTGTACCAGAAGGGATTTGTGTATCCATGGGACATTCGTCCTCACCTTACGCAACGATTAATATCAGGGGCTTAGGGGGTAGGACCTTGTACAGCTTCTTTCTAGGAGAGGAGATAAATCGCTATTCGCCAGCGGAAGATCTGAAATTGCTAGGTGAGCTTGTTTCAAAAGGCCAGTTAGTACCAAGGATCGAAGTGGAGGCATCGTGGAAGGAAGTTGGAACTATTGCCCAACAACTGATAGATCGGAAGTTTTCCGGTAAAGCAGTGCTCCAAATAAGTTAGATGGGAGCGTCCTCATATTGAAAATGACAAGGAGATTGTATCTCCAGGCTAGTCTCCGCTCATGATGTTCACATTTTAAGCATAAGCAAAAATCGACCCTGTGGCGTACCCTGTCAAGTAGAGAACTAAAAAGACACCTCTATGCAGCAACCGTTCCCCGTTATTCAATCGGGGGGGGGTTGTTTAATTTTTTTTGTGGAATTGTTGTATTTTGTCATATGTAGTCGGGATTTTTTCAATATTTCATAAAACCTATTTACATACTTGGTTTAAAGCGATATATTAAGTATCAAATTTGAATTATTTTGTGGATTGAACGAGGGGGAAATGAAATTATGAAGATCCAAAAAGAGCTCCAAAGAAACAAAAAGCTAGGGCTGGGGGCTATCATGCTACTGGTGCTGGTTTTGCTGGTCACTGCATGTGGCGTGCCGAAAACAGAGAGCGGCACTCAAGGGACAAGCACTGAGGGATCGAATACAACAAACGGAAAACCGGACAATTTAAATCTAAAGGGTAAACGGGTTGCGTTGATCATGGAGTTTAACACGGGCACATTTTCGCAACAGTATGTTCAAGGTGTGGAAGAGGAAGTTAAGAAATTCGGCGGTACGCTGACTAAGTTTGTGGCAGATAACGATAAGGCTAAAATGGCTTCTCTGCTTGATAGTGCGATTAACCAGCAGTTTGATGTCATTTTGACTGATCATGGTGATGCATTGCTGGAGACAGGGCTGAAAAAAGCAATTTCCCGCAATATTCCGGTTATCGTGTTCGATGCTGCGGTCAATGTTCCGGGTGCGGTAGTGCTCTCCCAAGATGACCAAAGCATGGCTGAGCTGACGCTGGAGCAAATGAAAAAGGATATCGGTGGCAAAGGCAACATTGTGAAAGTATGGGTTGCCGGATTTGCACCGATGGAACGTCGTCAGGTTGCTTATGGTGCATTTTTGAAATCCAATCCAGATATTAAAGAAATTGCGACTTTTGGTTCGGCTCAGAATCCTGCGTTGGATACGCAAGCCAAAATGGAAGCTGTATTAAAGCAATATCCTAAGGGCGAAATTACAGCCGTCTGGGCGGCGTGGGATGAGTTTGCCAAAGGTGCAGCCCGTGCCATCCAACAAGCGGGACGTACGGAAATTAAAGTCTACGGCATTGACATGAGCGACGAGGACTTGCAAATGATCCAGGACCCGAAAAATCCTTGGGTGGCCTCGGCAGCCGTAGATCCAACAGATATCGGGCGCGTACAAGTGCGCTATGCATATCAGAAGTTGCATGGGGATAATCCGGAGGAGAAAGTTGTACTGAAGGCTGTATATGTGCAACGCGAAGCGCTGCCAGATAAGCAAATTTCCACATCCGAGCTGTCCCAATATGTGAAGGGATGGGGCCAAAGCGAGCAGGGCTATAAGGATTGGATGAAGGAATATGAAACGTCCAAATAAAATGTTTGCATAACGCAAAGGCGCGCTTCGGCGCGCTTTTATCATAAGCAGGCGTGAGGGGGCACCATGAGTTCACAAGTATATACATTGGAAATGAAAAAAATCAGCAAACAGTTTGCTGGTGTAGATGCGCTGCGAGCCGTGGATTTTACGGTGCAGGGTGGCGAAATTCACGCTCTGCTGGGCGCCAACGGGGCAGGGAAAAGCACATTGATGAAGATTTTGTCCGGTGCGTATCGTTCCGATCAGGGAGCTATCGTAGTTGGTGGGAAGGAACTGAACATTAGTTCACCGTGGGAGGCCAAAAGAGCGGGAATTCACTGTGTGTATCAGGAGGTCGATTCAGCGCTTGTACCTCAGTTAACTGTCGCTGAAAATATTGTAATGGACGATTTGTCTGCACCTGATGGTCGATGGTGGGCTGCACCGGGTTCTATGCGCAGACGAGCGCGTGAGGCATTAGCACGTCTGGAGGTAGATATTGACGTAAGACGATATGTGTCTGAATTGACGTTGGCAGAAAAACAGCTTGTGCTTATTGCACGCATTCTGACACAGCAAGCAAATACCATCATTTTTGATGAGCCTACGGCGCCGCTCAGCGAGGAAGAAACGCGACGTTTGTTCCGCACAATCCATACACTCAAGGATGAGGGAGTTGCATGTATCCTCATCACACACCGATTGCCGGAGGTTATCGAACACAGTGACCATGTTACGGTGATGCGTGATGGTGAGCGCGTGTTCACGGGGCCTGCCTCTGATTTAAGTGTAGGCGACATCGTTACGCATATGCTTGGGAAAACATTTGAAGAGGAGTTCCCAAAAACAGAGGTACCGATTGGTGAAACGGTATTGGAAGCGAAAGGGCTTCACAAAGGATTACGAGTGCACGGCATTGATTTACAAGTCCGATGTGGTGAAATTCTCTCTATTGTGGGTTTGGTTGGTGCAGGCAAGACAGAGCTGTCAAGACTTCTTACAGGAGCAGACAAGCCGGATAAGGGAGAGTTGACCTTTAAAGGTTGCTCCATTCGATTGAGAGAGCCAGCGGACGCGGTAGCTCAAGGAATTGTGTCCATACCCGAGGAGCGGCGTAAGCAGGGGGTATTAATTGAGGAGAGTGTGGAAAGAAACCTCAGCCTTCCGCTTTTGGGCAAACTGAGTGTCCTTGGTTTCATCAGTCGGCGTAAAGAACGAAATAACGGTAATGGAATTGTCGCCTCTCTCGGTATTAAGACGCCATCGCTCCGCCAGAATGTTAAATATTTAAGTGGTGGGAATCAGCAAAAAGTTGCGATTGGGAAATGGTTGCATTCTGGAGCGGATGTATTTGTTTTTGACGAGCCAACCAAAGGTGTAGATATTGGGGCAAAAAGTGATATTTTCCGTATCATTGGCGAGTTGGCGGAGCAAGGAAAAGCGATCATTTATCTAACCTGTGAATTTGCTGAAGGGATTGGCATTGGTGATCGGATTGCAGTGATGTATGATGGAAAAATTATAAAGGAATTTGCGCGGGGCGAAGTGGAACAGGAACAGCTTCTGTTGTATGCCAGCGGCGGTGAAGAGGTGCATTCATGAAGGAAAAATGGTTAAACGTCTCATTTCGTTACGGTGCCGTAGTTGTCATTATAGGTGTGTTAGCGTTTTTTTCATCTACATTACCTTATTTCTGGACGTATGATAATTTAATGGACATTCTTGGCTCAATTGCCATTGTGACTTTCGTTGCCATTGGTGTGACGTTGTCACTTATTGTGGACGGTTTTGACCTATCGGTGGGAGCTACAGTATCTTTGACAACGGTCGTTTCAGCTTCTTTGATGGTCTGGTATGAGCAGCCTGTTGCGGTGGTCATTATTGTGTCTCTGGTTGTCGGTGCTTTGGTAGGACTGTTGAATTCATTACTGATTATTAAACTGCGTATTCCTGATTTGCTCGCAACCCTTGCAATCATGTATATTGTAAGCGGGATTCACAAAACGTACGCCCAGGGCTATACCATATACAATCATATGCAGTTTCCCGATGGCAGCAAGGCGCCGGGGGAGATATCTCCTGCATTTCTTTTGCTGGGGCAAGGTAAATGGTTGGGTATCCCGATTTCAGTTATTTTACTGTTGCTGGCTGTGGCAGCGGTGCATGTTTTCTTGACCTATACAAAGCATGGGCGTCAAATGTATGTAACGGGTGGAAATGAGGAAGCTGCTCGTCTGTCGGGCATACGGGTAAAAAAAGTCCGTACTTTGGCCTATGTTGCTTCAGGCGTATTTGCGGCGATTGCCGGTATTTTGTATGCCTCGCGAGTAGGCTCAGGCCAAATTGACGCGGGTTCCCCCTTACTCATGGAGGCGGTAGCTGCAGTATTCGTCGGTTTTTCGGTCTTTGGTGCTGGTAAACCCAATGTCATTGGTACATTTATTGGTGCAGTGTTGATCGGTGTGTTGGTTAATGGACTAACGATGATGAATGTGCAATATTTTGCCCATGATATTGTCAAAGGAGTAGTGCTGGTACTTGCGCTGGCCGTTACTTTTTACGTGTTAAACCGTCGTCGTACTTGAAATTGTCTGTGGACTGTATTACTATAAACCTTGTTCCACGCAAGAAGGGTGCCATAAAACGCCAGTTTCGGCCTATATTGCGGAGGTTAGGTATATTCTATGTATATTTAACGACGAAACGGAAACAGATGATAACATTATGGAAGGCAGTACGCCGCCCGGGTTATTTTATACAGGCGACCTCATATCGGTCATTAACACCGATAACCTTAATGCTGGACTACACTTGAATTGGGAGGTGAATATTATGAATAAAACGGATTTGATCAATCAGGTTTCTGAAAGCACTGAATTGTCCAAAAAGGACGTAACCAAAGCAATCGATGCAGTATTTGAGGCGATCTCTGGAGCGCTGCAAAGCGGAGATAAGGTGCAACTGGTAGGTTTCGGGAACTTTGAGGTTCGTGAACGTTCCGCACGTAAAGGACGTAACCCGCAAACAGGAGAAGAAATCGAAATCCCTGCGAGCAAAATTCCGGCATTTAAACCGGGTAAAGCGCTCAAAGACGGAATTAAATAAGATTTCTTACATATTCCCAATGCGCTGAAAAGACCGTGAATTTGATTCACGGCCTTTTCTTTTTGTCCTGTTTACTTCGTGGTAGAGGTGCTATGGACTGGAGAAGAGGAAGCTGTTCTGCCGTTTCGCGAGACATAAGCGATCAGCACTAGGGGTTCACCTGTTAGCTCAGCAAATTCATGCTCCAGCTGTTGAAGTCGTTCGATTTGGGCAGGACTGAGATTGGCGGGAAGATAGTTTTTCATCAAATCCGTTCCTTTCTTTAATGGATGGGACTGCACGGATAGTATGGCTCGGGACACGCTAATTGTTGCAGGTAGCGAAGGAAGCATGTAGTTGACAAAACAAGCTTGAATCTCCATCATAAAAAGTATAGCTTCGGCTCTCAGGGAGGAAAAGGACATGGAAGATAACGTGACGGGTAGTAGTGAGTACGTCGTAATTAAAGCGAAAAGCAACGGATGTCAGGTTTTTGGTCTGACCAGAGGTCAGGATACACGCTTGCATCATTCAGAAAAATTGGACAAGGGCGAAGTACTGATCGTCCAATTTACGGATCATACTTCTGCTATTAAAATTCGCGGCAAAGCCGTTGTGATGACCAAGCACGGGGTAGTAGATACGGAGGATTAAAATGCAGGCATAGCCTGCTTTTTTTTGTTGTAGAATGAGAGTGAGGACCTTTACCGTAGCAAACCCACATTATGAGGTAGAGGTCAGGGGAGGCTCTGATGAAACCTTGGATTGTATTCGGTGGCTCCATTCTCATAACCATCGCAGCAGCTGTGTTGCTGCCGTCCTTACAGGTGCTGGACTCAGGAACCGCAGCAGTTCGCGAGACACAGGCGACGATTTCGCCTCAGCAACGGGTGCTGCTGTCGGATGACAATCTGGTGGATACGCTGAATGAGCTGCCGTTGACCACACCGATTGCAAGCGCAAGCTGGGAACATTCAGTCCTGACCCTGGATGTCAAGCTGTCTAAGGAAGAAACTGCCCCACTAGAGATTTATCAAAACATGGCGGAGCTTGCCGCTTTTAGCTTTTACGGAACGACGAATGTACGGCAATTGCTGCTTCGGGTGGTAACACAGGACGAATGGTCAGGAGAACGTCATTTGCTGCTTGCATCCGATATACGTCGGAACGAGTGGACGAACGAGGCATTGGAACAGCTGAGAAGCCGGGAAGGCGCGGAATTGCCAGAGGATTTGAAGTCCCGTTTCCGCATTACAGTAACGCCCATGTGGCAAAACAGGTTTAACGGTGTATATACAGATTAGATGTTTCTGCCGGTGGACCTACAGTACTTTAGTCGCGAATCATTTTAAATTGTGATATAATATAAGGCATTGCAATTATTTGAGTATAGCAGAAAGTCATGTCTCGGAGGCTTAGGATGAAACCGTATCGCGTACCCCAATTAGCAAGGAAATATGTGGAATACGACATGATTCAACAACATACGGAAATGCCGGCTTTTCCTGACAGCCGTACCCGTTTGATGTTTGTGTTTTTGAACCGGAATGCGCAGGAGCTGCATGCCAGTGAGGACGAACTGTACGCATTGGTAACCTCGCTTGTGCAGATGGGGCTGGATACGCATGATATGATTGATACTTTATCCGGTATACGTAGCCCGGAGGAGATGCGTTCCAGACAGCTGAAAGTGTTAGCTGGGGACTATTTTAGCAGTCGTTTTTATCAGCTGCTTGCACTGGCAGGCCGCATCACGGCCATTTCGAAGCTGAGTGATGCTGTATGTGAAGTGAACGCAGGGAAAATGAATCTGTACTGGGGAATGAAGCAATTCCGATTGGATGCAACTCAGTATTTAACTCAGATGGTTCGTTTCAAAAAGGAGCTTTTTTTATCATTCACTTCACTTGTAGCAGAACAGGATCAGGAAATTTGGAAGCAGCTTCTCAACAAATTTGCCCTCTGTGACACCTTGGTGGAGGAATGGGGCAAGCGGACAGAACCGGACAAGTCCCGTTTCGGATATATGTTCTGGCATATTTATGGTAACGGGGACCGGAACGAGCAGGCATTGCTTTCAGAGAGTGGTACTGACACTGAAGCATGGCGTAATCTTGTTCTGAAATACAAAGCCGAGGATGCGATACTGGACAAGCTTCGCACGGCTGTTACACACATCCGGCAGATCCTGTCAGATGATCAAAATACGGGGATCGAGGAATTTGAACGCATGCTTGAGCCTTTCCTGAAGCTGCTAAATAGTCCGCACCCAGTTGTGAGGGAAGGTTAGGTGAACGTGATGGGATCAAGCGACACCAAGCCGAAAGAGCAATTCGTTCATGGCGTGTTTGAAAGCATAGCAGGTAAATACGATTTGATGAACGATATACTGAGCTTTCGCAGACATAAGGCTTGGCGGAAATTTACGATGAAAAAAATGAACATGCATCGCGGCGATACGGCAATTGATCTTTGCTGTGGTACATGTGACTGGACGCTTGCGATGGCACGAGCAAGTGAAAGTGGTCACATCGTAGGACTTGATTTTAGTCAGAACATGCTCAATGTTGGCGAGCGTAAGATTACATCAGAATCCCGTGAAAAGCAAATTAAGCTTGTTCAGGGCAACGCGATGGAACTACCTTTTGAAGATAATTCATTTGATTATGCGACGATTGGTTTCGGTCTGCGCAACGTGCCTGATCTGCGCCACGTGTTACAGGAGATGCAACGAGTCGTCAAACCTGGCGGGCAGGTCGTATGTTTGGAATTGTCCAAACCTACTTGGCAGCCGTTCAAGGGAATTTACTACACATATTTTCAACACATCTTGCCCATGCTCGGCAAATTGTTCGCCAAACGTTATGAGCAGTATAAATGGCTCCCTGATTCGTTGGCGCTTTTTCCAGGAAGGGATGAGTTGGCTGGCATCTTCCGTGAAGTCGGATTGAAGGATGTTCAGGCTCATTCTCTCACCGGAGGCATTGCGGCATTGCACATTGGAATCAAGGAGAGTCAGCATGTTTAAGAAAATTGCTATTTTTTTGGAAATGATTAAAATTGAACATACGTTATTTGCGCTCCCATTTGCATTCATGGGGGCTGTATTGGGGTCTGTTATCGTGACAGGCAACCTTCCCTCTTGGCCGCAGATCGGCTGGATTCTGCTAGCTATGGTTGGCGCACGTAGCGCGGCTTTTGGCTTCAATCGTATGATTGACCGGGTGATTGACGGGAAAAATCCGCGCACAGCAGGACGCGCTATCCCGGCGGGGTTGCTCAAATCGAGCGAAGTGGTGATTTTCATTATCGTCAGTTTGGTGTTGTTATTCTGGGCATCATTCAAGTTAAGTCCGCTGGCGTTCAAGCTGTTCCCGCTGGCCTTTTTTATGCTCGTTTTTTATTCTTACACCAAGCGTTTCACTTGGCTTTGCCATATTGTGCTTGGTCTGACCATTGGTTTGGCGCCACTCGGCGCGTGGGTTGCAGTAACGGGACAAATAGATTTGACTGCAATCGTACTATATCTCACGATTGCATTTTGGACGGCGGGATTTGATGTAATTTATGCTTGTCAGGATATAGATTTTGACCAAAACGAAGGAGTTTATTCTATTCCTGCCCGTTTTGGTGTAGCAGGTGCGTTGAACATCGCTCGGGCATTCCACGTCATTACGGCAATCGGATTTATTGTACTGTTCTTTATTGCAGATTTAAGCTGGTGGTATCTGGCGGGCATGATTATTTCGTACATTATTTTATTTTATGAACACTATATCGTATCTCCAAAAGATTTGAGTCGTTTGCAGACGGCATTCTTTACTATGAACGGTGTACTTAGCACTGTCGTGTTTGCCTTTACACTGATTGATTTGGTGGTGCGTCAATACTAATGAATAATCAGGTGAGCGGACATCAAGGCAAACGAATCGTTATTGGCATTACAGGCGCGAGCGGAAGCATTTATGGTGTGCGACTGGTAGAGACTTTGCTGGACTTGCAATACACAGTTCACCTGATCGTTTCCAATGCTGGCTGGCGGGTATTGAAAGAGGAGTTGGGCTGGAATGTGACTGACCGGGAAGGGGCTTTGAATGAACAATTCGGAGGCCGTCCCGGTTCTCTTGTATACCATCCGTTCACAGATATTGGAGCTTCGATTGCGAGCGGCTCTTATTTGGTGGATGCGATGATTATTATGCCATGCTCGATGGGGACGTTGTCAGCAGTAGCACACGGTTCGTCCGATAATCTCATGGCGAGAGCAGCGGACGTGATGATGAAGGAAGGTCGTCCGCTGATCCTTGTGCCTCGTGAAACGCCTCTACATGCCATTCATTTGGAAAACATGCTTAAGCTTGCGAGACTCGGCGTCAAAATGATTCCGGCTATGCCGGCTTTTTACTTTCATCCGAAGACGCTGGATGATATTGTGCTGTTCCTCGTAGGCAAAGTATTGGACAGCTTGCGTATAGAACATCAACTGTTTACGAGATGGGGGGATTCCGATGCCGACGCCGGACACCAAGACAATCACAATCGGAAAAATTAAATATACAAACGCTTGGCCTATTTTTCATTATTTTAATCCTTCTGAGCTTCTCCATTCGGCGGAGATGGTTTCTAAAGTTCCGGCTGAATTGAATCGAGGTATGCTGAATGGGAGTTTGGATATCAGTGCGATGTCCTCATTTGCGTATGCATCGGGTGCTGAGGAAATGCTATTGTTGCCGGATTTATCCGTCAGTGCAGATGGTCCTGTGCAATCCATTTTACTATTTTCACGCAAGCCGCTTGACGAAATCAAAAACGGAACCATTGCACTAACGAATACGTCTGCTACATCCGTGAATTTGTTGAAAATTTTGATGCAAAAGGCATGGGAAGGTCAGCCTTCCTATTTTGACTGTGAACCGGATCTTGACTTGATGCTGGAACAGGCAGATGCAGGGCTGCTGATTGGAGATCACGCGATTAAGGCATCTTGGCGAAGCGAAGGTCTGTATGTTACGGACCTCGGAGAAGAGTGGAAGCGCTGGACGGGCTATAGTATGACTTTTGCTGTATGGGCAGTACGACGTGCTGTTGCTGCTCAAAATCCCGCGGCGGTGGCTGAAATTGCAAGTGCGTTCCGCGTAAGCAAGCAGCGTAGTCTGTCGGACCTGACGCCTGTTATTTCTGAAGCATGCGAGGAAATTGGAGGTCTGCGAGATTATTGGGAGCGCTACTTTACTAATCTGTGTTATGATTTTGGAGAGAAGCAACAACAAGGTTTAGAGCTTTATTTTCAGTATGCGCATGAACTGGGGCTGCTTGACCGACGAGTGAAGCCGCTTCTCTGGAGTGACAATACGCTGACACGGGTGAAAGAATGAAACGATTGGATTTGTTCGGTTTATTAAAGAAGGATATGAACTTTATAGAAGAAGAGTTGTATCGCAGTATCGACAGTACGGAGCCGTTGATTAATGATACGTCGCTTCATCTGCTTAAAGCAGGGGGCAAGCGTTTGCGTCCCGTATTTGTATTACTGGGAGGCAAGTTTGGGGAATATGATCTGGACAAGCTCAAACGTATAGCGGTACCTCTGGAACTGATTCATTCTGCCTCTCTCGTTCACGACGATGTGATTGACGATGCGGAAATGAGACGCGGTCAACCCACCGTGAAGTCCAAATGGGACAATCGGGTGGCTATGTACACCGGAGACTACATATATGCACGTGCGCTGTCTATTGCTGCTGGACTGCCGAATCCCGACATTCACCGGGTACTGTCTAAAGCGCTGGTGCAGATGTCCATTGGTGAAATGGAACAAATTCGTGATTTTTTTAATGTGGATCAGAGTGTGCGGAATTATTTGCTTCGCATACGGCGAAAAACGGCATTGTTGATTGCGGTTAGTTGCCAGCTGGGAGCTATGGCTGCAGGGGCACGAGAAAGTGTCAATTCCCTGCTGTACAGCTACGGCTATAACGTAGGTATGGCTTTTCAAATTCAGGATGATCTGCTTGATCTGTGTGGCACGGAAAAAAAGATTGGCAAGCCGCCGGGCAGCGATATGAGACAGGGGAATATTACGCTTCCGGTGATTTATGCGCTTGAACAGCCTGAGTTGCGTGCCGATCTACTGGCTGAAATCCGCCGCATTCAGGATGGAGATGGGCAAGGAGACGCACGCAAAGCGGTGGATATGATCAAAAAAAGTGAAGGAATCGCTAAAGCTGAAATTCTCGCCGACCGATATATTAATAAAGCGCTAAACGCGCTGGACTTACTACCAGATGTCAAAACAAAAAAGACGCTACGCGATATTGCTCATTTTGTAACACGCCGCTCCTACTAAAGTTGTGTTTTGGGTTTGCTGTGACAAAATGCTTTAACCGGTTCCAAGCTTTCTGTTACAATACAGTTTAGTACTGTATAAATACATTAGATTGGATTGGGAGTGAGCCGATGGATCGTACTTTTTTGATGGTTAAACCGGATGGTGTACAACGTGGATTGATTGGACGTATCATCAGTCGACTGGAAGACAAAGGCTTCAAAATGACGGCTGGCAAGCTTGTGCAAGTATCTAGAGAACAGGCAGAACGGCATTATGCGGAGCATGTGGGCAAGCCTTTTTTTGAAGAGCTTGTAGGTTTTATCACATCAAGCCCTGTGTTTGCTATGGTATGGGAAGGGGATAACATCGTTACGCTTTCCCGCTTGTTGATTGGTAAAACACAAGTAACTGAAGCTCTTCCGGGCACAATTCGTGGAGACTTTGCAGCACATACACCGTTTAACCTCATTCATGGTTCAGATTCACCGGAGAGCGCAGAGCGCGAGATTGCAAATTTTTTCATGCCGGAAGAATCCATTCGGTATGAAAAAAGTGTGGCGACCTGGATGTAAGTTAAATTACGTATGAAGAAGGATGGTAGCATGACGGATATGGAACTGGGTCAGACGGACCCCGATTACACAGCGTTTATCCGCAAAATCAAGGACAGCACAGGTATTGATCTTGCACAATACAAAGAAGCACAGATGAAAAGGCGGTTAACTACGCTTCGCAACAAAAACGGGTTTCCCAGTTTTGTTTCTTTTTATGATGCCATGATGAAGGAAAAACCTCTATTCTATGAATTTTTGGATCGAATGACGATCAATGTTTCGGAATTTTGGCGAAATCCCAATCGGTGGGAAGTGCTGCGAGATACAATCTTGCCACAGCTGCTTGTGGGGAAGCAGAAGCTTAAGCTGTGGAGTGCTGCCTGCTCGACTGGTGAAGAGCCTTATAGCCTGGCTATGGTTCTCGACGGTAAAGGGATTTTGGGGAATTGTTCCATTACAGCTTCCGACATTGATGACGGTGCATTGGCAAAAGCCAAGGAAGGCAAATATTTGGAGCGTTCGCTCAAGGATGTACCTGAGCAGGTGGCTAGCAAATATTTTAAGCCGGATGGTGCGATGTATCGAATTGATGACCGTTTGAAACAAGCCGTGAAATTTCAAAAGCAAAACTTGCTGCTGGATCGGTTTGAGGATGGTTATGATCTCATTATCTGTCGAAATGTAATGATTTATTTTACAGAAGAGGCCAAACATACGTTGTATCAAAAGTTTGCAGCCAGTCTTCGTCCCGGCGGTGTGTTATTTGTCGGTAGTACAGAGCAAATCTTTTCTCCTAACCAATATGGTCTGGAATCGACGGAAACCTTTTTTTATCGCAAAAAAGCATAAGCCTGCATGTATCATCCAAAGTTTGTAGGAACTTATTTATATCCTTGAGTAATTGATGGTTGGCTTATCAGCAAAGCACGTCCTTTAGCCCCTTTGGCTAAGAGGCGTGTTTTTGTTTATCTGCATACACGTGGCTTTTCTTGTCAAAGAAAGGTGCGTATACTATAATGAAGCACAGTTAAAGATTTTAGCGATGCACAGTTTAACAGTTTAAAGGGGGAACGCGTCATGAGTTTACGTTATTTAACCGCGGGGGAAACGCATGGTCCCCAGCTAACTGCCATTGTAGAGGGTATGCCGAGCAATTTAAAATTGGATTTTGAGGAATTGAATTTTCAGCTGCACCGTCGTCAGAAAGGGTATGGACGGGGTCGGCGTATGCAGATTGAAAAAGATACGGCGAAGATTGCCGGAGGCGTACGTCACGGCTATACCACAGGTGCACCGATTGCGCTGGTTGTGGAAAATAACGATTGGAAGCACTGGCAGAACATTATGAATATTGAGCCTATTGAAGGCAGTGATGAAGACAAGCGTCGGGTTCACCGGCCACGTCCGGGTCATGCGGATTTGAATGGCGGAATGAAATACAACCTGAAGGACCTTCGTAACGTGCTGGAGCGCTCCAGTGCACGTGAAACAGCAATTCGTGTGGCATGCGGCGGTTTGGCCCGTCAATTGCTGGCTGAGTTCGGAATCAAGGTGGCAGGTCAGGTCATCCGTATTGGGGAAATCGAAGCTCCTTACCGTGATTTGCCGATTGATGAGCTGATTGCCGTGACAGAAGCCTCCTCGGTGAGAGTAACCGATCCAGAAACCGAAAAGAAAATGGAAGCATACATTGATCTGATCAAGCAAGAAGGTGATTCAGTCGGTGGGGTAGTGGAGTGTATTGTAGAAGGTGTTCCGATTGGTCTGGGCAGTCATGTACAGTATGATCGGAAACTGGATGCACGTATCGCACAAGGCGTCATGTCGATTAATGCATTTAAAGGCGTGGAGATTGGCATCGGCTTTGAAGCAGGGGAATTGCGCGGTTCACAGGTGCATGACGAGATTCTATATGATGAGGAACGTGGATATCACCGTCGTACCAATCGTTTGGGTGGTTTTGAGGGTGGTATGACGAATGGAATGCCAGTTGTGGTTCGTGGCGTAATGAAGCCGATTCCCACACTCTACAAGCCGTTGCAAAGCGTCGACATTGATACAAAGGAAGCGTTCACCGCACAGGTTGAGCGTTCGGATGCATGTGCAGTGCCAGCGGCAAGCGTAGTCATGGAGCATGTCGTAGCTTGGGAGATTGCGAAAGCTTTGCTAGAAAAATTCGGTGGGGATTCGATTGAAGAGATTCGCGCGAATATTGCATCCTACGAAGAACAACTGGGGCGGTACTAAGATGAGTACGCTGACGGTACAACTTGGCGAACGTTCTTATCCTATTCATATCGGACGAGGGCTGTTACATCGAGCCGGAGAGTTGTTGAAGGAACGAGGAATTGCGCAAAAAAGCCCGTTGTTGATTGTTTCTGACGAAAATGTAGCGGGATTCTACTTGGCAACATTGGAGAGCAATCTTCAGGCATCTGGCTACAAGACAGTGTCCTTTGTCGTTAAGCCAGGTGAAACCTCCAAGTCGCTTGCTGTATTTGAGCAGGTCATAACAGCAGCCATTGAGGGCGGTTTGGATCGCAATTCAGCCGTTATTGCACTTGGTGGTGGTGTGGTGGGTGATTTGGCTGGATTTGTGGCAGCTTCTTATATGAGAGGTGTCAAGTTTGTACAGATCCCCACTACGATCCTTGCCCATGATAGTAGCGTGGGTGGTAAGGTCGGCATCAACCATCCTTTGGCGAAGAATATGATAGGAGCCTTCCATCAACCGGAACTTGTGTTATATGACGTAGATACGTTGTCTACCTTGCCTCCTCGTGAGGTATCTGCGGGGCTTGCTGAAATGATCAAGCATGGTTTGATCTGGGATGCTGATTTCGCCCAGTGGTGCCGTGACCATGCGACTGATTTACTTGCGCTGGATGCGACAGCTCTGGAGTACGGTCTGGAAAAGGGATGTTCCGTAAAAGCCGAAGTGGTGTCGCGCGATGAACGAGAAAATGATTTACGCGCTATTCTAAACCTAGGTCATACGATTGGTCATGCGATTGAAGCCATTGCGGGATATGGTGAGTTTTTACACGGGGAAGCCATTTCTATTGGTATGGTCGGCTCCGCACTTTTGGGCGTGAAGCTGGGGGCAGATCCTTCTTTGGTAGATGAAACGAAGGATATGTTGTCTTCGCTACGGCTACCGACCTCCCTTCCGTCACATCTCGATACAGATCGGCTGCTGGACGCGATGATGCATGACAAAAAGTTCAAAGAAGGCAGCATTACTTTTGTCGTCCCACGTAGCATCGGGCACGTGGAGGTTGTGAAGGATATTTCCGTCTCTTACATCCGACGAGTTATTGAACAGTTAAAAGAGGGGGCGTAACGATGTACAATCGGGGAATTCGTGGCGCGACGACCGTAGTGAATAATGAAGAAAACGAAATTTTGGAAGCAACATGCCAACTACTGGAGGAAATTGTATCCTACAATGAAATTCAGCCGGAGGATATTAGTAACGTATGGATTACGGTGACCCATGACCTGGATACTGCCTTTCCAGCCAAGGCCATTCGTCAGCTTGATGGCTGGGATATGGTTCCGCTCATGTGTGCATTAGAAATTCCTGTGGCAGGCAGTTTACCCAAGTGCATCCGTTTGATGGTACAGGTGAACACCGATAAATCCCAGCGGGAAATTAAACATGTATATTTGAACGGAGCACAGGCGTTAAGACCGGATCTGGCTTCCCAAGGGAAATAAGTGCCCGTTTTTAAAGTTGATGGTTGCCAAAGTAACATCCCATGAGATATAGTGTGTGTAGCAGAGTTAAGTAGAGTAGAGTTAGCCAGAGACAGAGTTGAGATGAGAAGAGTGCAGCCTTAGCCAATTCCATATGAGATTACAGAGATCGGCGGTAGCGGGTAAGCTTTTGTCTATGAAGAGATATTCTTCTACAGAGAAGCTTATTTGAGGCAACCTGTGCGGTTATACAAAAGGGATGAGTGTATACTTATCTATTTGCTGTAGTCATTTTACATATGGAGCATTCTTATAATTTCGATAACTGACAGCCTCTACCTTACCGGTAGAGGCTTTTTTATATTCTCTCCTTTGGTTCTGCGCCAATTTGGAAAGGAAGTGATCTCATGTTAACGCCGCATGTGGAGCAAGTGATAACGATGGCGAGTGAATTTAACCTGATTCCTGTGTACAAAAAAGTGCTGGCTGATATGGAGACGCCGATTCGGATTTTCCGTCGGTATGCCGAGCGGGACCGTGCCTTTCTGCTAGAGAGTGTTGAGGGAGGCGAACAGTGGGCGCGACATTCATTCATCGGTACAGACCCGTTTCTAATGGTCTCGGGTAAAAAAGGACGTTTGATATTGGAGCAACACGGTAAACGGCAAATATTAAACGACAAGCCGATTGAAGCGCTCAAAGCATTGCTTCGTAAATACCGTAGTCCGAAACTGAAAGAAATGCCTCCATTTACAGGCGGGGCTATCGGATTTTTTGGATATGACTTGCTTCAATACTATGAAAAGCTGCCAGAGCATTCGGTAGATGATTTGAATATGGATGATATTCGTTTTATGTTCTGCGATCAAGTAATTGTCTTTGATCATGTGAAACAGCAAATTTTGCTGGTCGGCAATGTTCATATAGGCGAAGGGTTTCGCGATGAGGACATTCGTGCTGCTTATGCTGATGTGGAACGCAGGTTGGAGGAAACGGCGCAGTATCTGCGCAAGCAGACCCCGCCTGAGCGATTAGGATCGGCTTCCATTCCTGATGATGTGGAACTAGGTGAGATCCAATCCAATATGACGAAGGAACAATTTATATCAAACGTAGAGCAGGCGAAGGAGTATATCCGCTCCGGTGATATTTTTCAGGTTGTACTATCCCAGCGTTTTCACATTGATACAGAGGCCTCTCCTTTACAGGTATACCGCGTGCTGCGCACGATGAACCCGTCGCCATATATGTATTATTTGAAAATGGATGACGAGATCATCGTAGGCACCTCGCCTGAGGCACTCGTCAAGGTGGAAAACGGCCGGGTAGAAACCCGTCCTATTGCAGGAACGAGACCACGTGGGGTAACGGAGACAGAAGATGCGGCACTTGCTGAAGAACTGTTAAACGATGAAAAAGAGCGTGCAGAACATCTGATGCTGGTCGATTTGGGAAGAAATGATTTGGGCCGTGTATCACAGTTTGGCACAGTCAAATGCGATACGTTTATGGAAATTGAACGCTATTCCCATGTCATGCACATTGTTTCCAATGTGTCGGGTGAGCTACGTGAGGACAAAGATTTCTTTGATGCCTTCCTATCTTGTCTGCCAGCTGGCACTGTATCGGGGGCTCCGAAGCTACGGGCCATGGAGATTATTGCTGAGTTGGAGCGGGAAGCACGCGGACCCTATGCAGGGGCGATTGGATATTTGGGCTTCTCGGGCAATATGGACGCTTGCATTACGATTCGCACGATTGTGTTTAAAAAGAACCGGGCCTATGTCCAGGCAGGCGCTGGAATTGTGTGGGACTCGGTTCCGGAAAGCGAGTATCAGGAGACGGTAAACAAGGCAAAGGCATTGCTGAAGGCAATCCGCACGGCAGAAGTGATGTTCCCGGCAACGACACAGCCCTATAACAGCGTCATCAACCAGGATTATTTGTATACTCCGTAACACACAAAAATCTGATTTTGAGGAGGAGACGACAATGGAACGACATGACATGATGCAAGTGGGGTTAAGCCGGATCATTGAGGGACAGCATCTTTCGCGTACGGAGGCCCGTAGCGTAATGGAACAGATTATGAGTGGAAGTGCTACACAGGCGCAAATTGGCGGGCTGCTGACGGCTCTTCGCCTCAAAGGGGAAACGGTAGATGAAATCACTGGTTTTGCCGAGGCTATGCGTAGCTACGCTAGTCCAGTGCAAGCTGAAGAAGGCAGTGGTCGTTTGCTGGACACATGTGGCACTGGAGGTTCGGGTATTCACAAGTTTAATATTTCCACGATATCCGCGATCATCGCAGCTTCGGTGTCAGTACGGGTAGCAAAGCATGGCAATCGTTCTGCAAGTGGCCGTGCCGGGAGCGCTGATGTCCTGGAGGCGTTGGGAGTCAACATTCATTTGACGAGTGATCAGGCTAGGTCTTGTCTGGACCGAATCGGCATCTGCTTTTTATTCGCACAGCTGTATCATCCGTCTATGAAGCATGCCGCTGCGCCGCGCCGTGAGCTGGGTGTGCGGACGGTATTCAATATGCTTGGTCCTTTGACGAATCCGGCTGGTGCGGATCGGCAGCTGTTGGGCATTTATGACGCCAATAAAACGGAAGTCATTGCCGAGGTATTGAACCAGCTAGGCTCCAAACGGGCCATGGTTGTCAGTAGTCTGGATGGACTAGATGAAATTAGTATTTCAGCTGCGACACGAGTATCCGAGCTGAAGGACGGCAAGGTTCACACGTTCGAGCTTCATCCGTCGGATCTGGGCTTGCAGACGCATTCTCTCGATCAGGTGCTGGGTGGCGACGCACAGGTTAACGCAGATATCATACGACGAATTTTGAACGGAGAGCATGGAGCTTATCGGGATGTTGTGCTAGCGAATGCAGGAGCGTGCATTTATGTATCAGGGGCAGCAGACACCTTGACGGACGGAGTAGCACGAGCGGCAGAAGCCATTGACTCGGGACTGGCACTTTCCAAGCTGGATCAATTAATACAGGCAACGGGGGAATATCAATATGTATCTTGATAAAATTGTGGTGACGAAGCGACAAGAAGTGGAGCAGCTTAAGAAGCATTTTCAAATAAGTGAAGCTGAACGATTAATTGCTGATTTACCTGCGACGAGAGGATTCGAAAATGCGATCGCGAGCGGACGCAACCGTCCGCTCGGACTGATTGCTGAGGTGAAGAAGGCTTCCCCATCCAAAGGGTTGATTCGACCGGATTTCCATCCTGTGGACATTGCACGTGCATATGAGGGAGCAGGAGCGGATTGCATTTCTGTACTGACAGATGTGATGTATTTTCAGGGGAGCCCTAAATATTTACAGCAAATTCGCGATCAGGTGAAGATTCCGCTGCTGCGAAAGGATTTTATCATTGATGAACGGCAAATATATGAAGCTCGTCTGCTGGGAGCGGATGCGGTGCTGTTGATTGCCGCTATCCTGGAACCGCGTGTATTAGGGTCCTTTTTACAGATCGCCAAGGACCTCGGGCTGGACGCATTGGTAGAGGTGCATGACAGCGAGGAGCTTAAAGCGGTGCTGGAGCTGGGGACAGCAACCTTGATTGGTGTAAATAACCGAAATCTGCGGACATTCGAGACTCGTCTCCAGACGACAGAGGAGCTGATCTCACTAATTCCTAAAGGGATTACGTTCATCAGTGAGAGCGGAATTGCGGGACCGGAAGATGTTAAGTATCTGCATTCGGTAGGTGCACACGGTATCCTGGTCGGGGAGCATCTGATGCGCAAGGAAGATGTAGGACAGGCTGTAGCCGAATTGATGGACGGGGTTAAAGCATGAACAAAACGGGCATAAAAATTTGTGGACTTCAAAGCGTTGAAGTGCTAAAATCTATGGTAAACTTACCGGTCGATTATATAGGTTTTGTGTTTGCCGACAGCAAGCGCCGGATTGACGGCGTACAGGCTGGAGAGCTGCTTTGCGTATTGGATGAATGGACCTCAGGCAGCAGACCGCGCAGCGTGGGTGTATTTGTGAACCCTGGTGATGCACTGTTAAATGATGTGATGGAGAAAGCACCCTTGGATGTCATACAGCTGCATGGGCAGGAAAGTCCGCAGCGCTGTCGGGAGATCAGGGAGCATTTTGGTATACAGGTATTCAAGGCATGGTCTGTGGACAGTCAAGGACAGCTAGAACGCTCGGCGGACGAATTGGATGCCTATGTCGGGGCAATTGACGCTTTACTGCTGGATACATACGATCCCCTGTATGGTGGCGGCTCCGGAAAAACGTTTGCGTGGGATCGAATTCCTGCCTATCAGGCTTGGACTCATCAACATGGAATTCCTTTGTTTGTAGCCGGCGGGCTGACTGCCGATAATGCGGAAAAGCTAGTTCATGAGTATCATCCCGATGGGCTGGATGTATCCAGCGGTGTAGAGACGAACGGAGTCAAGGACATTGCAAAAATCACAGCATTCGTAGAAAGGGTGAAGCAGGCATGACACAATTACCTGATAACAACGGACGTTTTGGAACATTTGGAGGACGTTTTGTACCGGAAACGTTGATGAACGCACTGATTGAATTGGAGGAATCCTACCGTAAGTACGCGGTTGATCCCGAGTTTAAAGCAGAGTTGAACGGGCTCCTAAAGGACTATTCTGGTCGGGAAACGCCGCTTTATCATGCGGAGCGTCTGAGTCAGCATTTGGGCGGGGCTAAAATTTACTTGAAGCGCGAAGATTTAAATCATACCGGTGCCCACAAAATCAATAATGCATTAGCTCAGGGTTTGTTGGCGAAGCGTATGGGTAAACAGAAGGTCATTGCTGAGACAGGCGCAGGACAGCATGGTGTCGCGACAGCGACTGTGGCTGCGTTGCTCGGATTGGAATGCAAGGTGTTTATGGGCGAAGAGGATACTGTGCGCCAGCAGCTGAACGTCTTTCGGATGCAGCTTTTGGGTGCAGAGGTCATTCCGGTGACATCGGGTACACGTACACTTAAGGATGCCGGGAATGAAGCTTTGCGTTACTGGGTCAGCCATGTCCATGATACGTTCTATATTTTGGGTTCAGCTGTCGGCCCGCATCCGTATCCGATGATGGTGCGGGACTTCCAACGTGTGATTGGTGATGAAACACGTCGCCAGATCCTAGAGAAGGAAGGCAGACTTCCGGATGTCATCGTGGCAGCGATCGGTGGCGGAAGCAATGCCATCGGCATGTTTTATCCTTTTATTGAGGATCAGGGCGTCGCTTTGATTGGCGTGGAGGCCGCTGGAAAAGGTGTCGAAACGGAATTCCATGCAGCTACAATGACCAAGGGAACACAAGGGGTCTTCCAAGGATCTATGAGTTATCTGCTTCAGGATGAGTACGGA
The DNA here is from genome assembly GCF_038005565.1 of Paenibacillus sp. FSL R10-2748. Lineage (NCBI taxonomy): Bacteria > Bacillati > Bacillota > Bacilli > Caryophanales > Paenibacillaceae > Paenibacillus > Paenibacillus sp. FSL R10-2748. The sequence continues at coordinate 420,388 of NZ_JBBOTK010000002.1, read as the reverse complement.
CAAGTGCAGCCTGCGCATTCCATCTCGGCTGGACTGGATTATCCAGGTGTTGGACCGGAGCATTCATACCTGAAAGATATTGAGCGGGCCAAGTATGTTCCGATTACCGATCAGGAAGCGCTGGATGCGCTTCAGCTTCTCTGCCGTACCGAAGGAATACTTCCTGCATTAGAGTCGGCACATGCAGTTGCACAGGTCGTCAAGCTGGCACCTACGTTGACGGCAGATGATATTATCGTCATTTGTTTGTCTGGACGCGGGGATAAAGATGTGGACTCCATTATCAAGTATTTGGGAGGAAATCCGTCATGAATTTAATTGATCAGGCGTTTGGTCGCCTTAAAAATGAAGGCAAAACGGCATTAATTCCTTTTCTGACGGTAGGTGACCCGGATGTGGATACTACAATAGAGATCATTCGGCAGTTAGAGTCGGCCGGAGCTGACATATTGGAACTGGGTGTACCCTATTCCGACCCGCTGGCTGACGGTCCTGTAATTCAGCGCGCGTCTGAGCGTGCACTGAAACGGCAAATTTCCATCCGCACGTGCATGGAGACAGCTTCTCTGGCTAGGGCGGCAGGTTCAAGCCTGCCTTTTATTCTGTTCACGTATTATAACCCTGTATTACAGATGGGTATGGATGCTTTCTTCGCAGGCTTGCAGGAGCACGGTATCAGCGGTCTGATTATTCCGGACCTTCCGCTTGAGGAAGCGGAGGAGCTGGGAGGACGGGCAGCAGAGGTGGGTGTGCATCTGATTCCTCTGGTGGCTCCAACTTCTGAACAGCGGATCGAGCGAATTGTCCGTCAGGCCCGAGGATTTGTATACTGTGTATCCTCGCTGGGTGTAACCGGGGAAAGAGCTTCCTTTTTTGAAGGTATAGAGGGCTTTATCGCGCAGGTCAAACGGCATACGGATATTCCGGTAGCGGTCGGCTTTGGGATCTCTACTCAAGAGCAGGTAGCCCGGTTTTCAAACATTTGCGATGGAGTTGTGGTCGGCAGTGCTATTGTACGTCAGGTGGAAGAAGCCATTCCATTGCTGAATGATTCTGCGCGCAGGCAAGAAGGTCTTTTGCAAATTCATAATTTTGTGGCACAATTAAAGCAGTAATGGCTGTCAAAATAGAAAGTAATAAATATGTTCTGATTGGATAGAGGAGGTAGGGGCATGCAACCTAAACCGCATATTGTACATTTGCCAGTATATCAGCCCGGTAAACCGATTGAAGACGTAAAACGTGAGCTGGGACTCGATGAAGTCATCAAGCTCGCCTCGAACGAGAATCCGTATGGTAGCTCTCCCAAAGTGTTGCAGGCCATTCAGCAGGAGTTTGCTAACATTAGTGTATATCCTGACGGAAGTGCCGTAGCTTTGACACAGGCACTAGCTAAACGGACGGGTTTAAAAGAGGAACAGTTTATCTATGGCTGCGGATCTGACGAAATAATTGCGTTGATTACGCGTGCTTTTCTCCTTCCCGGGGAAGAAAGCATTATGGCCGATCAGACATTTTCCGTATACAAAAGTAACGTAGAAATTGAGGGAGCGGTTGCAGTTGAGGTGCCTTTGCGTGACGGTGTACATGATCTGGATGCTATGCTGTCCCACATCAATGACCGTACGAAAATTATTTGGATCTGTAATCCAAATAACCCGACGGGCACGATTGTACCCGAAGCAGAGCTGATTGCGTTTTTGGACCAAGTTCCAAAGCATATCATGGTTGTACTGGATGAAGCCTACGCCGAGTTTGTGACGGATCGCTCGTATCCCGACGGCATTCGTTTGTTGCCAGCGTATGAAAACCTGGTTGTACTACGCACCTTCTCCAAAATCTATGGGCTTGCTTCGTTGCGCATTGGTTATGGTATGGGAGCTGAGTCAATCATTCGCTTGATAAATCAGGTTCGTGAACCGTTTAATACATCACGGGTAGCACAGGCTGCGGCCATTGCTGCCTTGGAAGATCAGGAATTTGTTCAAGAATGCCGGGATCGTAATGCAGAGGGCAGAGCTTATTTGCAAAATGAGCTGAAGCGTCTGGGACTGGAGTCTTTCCCGGCACATGGTAATTTTATTATGCTGGATGTACGTCGTCCATCCGGTGAAATATTCCAGGAGTTGCTTCGTAAAGGTGTGATTATTCGCGCAGGTCATCACAAATATCCGACATATATTAGGGTGTCGGTTGGATCACAGCCGCAAAATGAGTTGTTTATTCGTGCGCTGGAACAGGTCCTGGGGGCGGAAGCGGCGAAAGTACGCCTATAATTTCCGCAGATGGGATTTGATAATTGATGAAGATTGCCATTTTCGGCGTGGGACTGATTGGTGGGTCCCTCGCACTTTGTTTTAAAGGGAAGCCGAATATTACTGTTGTCGGCCATGCTCATCTCCCTGAACTGATGGAACCGATGTTAAGCCGTGGTGTCGTGGACACCGCGACTCTCTCGGTTGAAGAAGCGGCAGCGGATGCCGATTTTATTTTTTTATGCGTACCTGTGGGCTTACTGGAGCATTATCTCGAACTGTTAAGCAAGCTACCGCTTAAAGCGGGTTGTATTATCACTGATGTAGGCAGCACGAAATCGGCAATTGCCAAGAAAGCATCAGAAATTTCTTTGCGCAACGCTTACTTTATCGGTGGTCATCCGATGGCCGGTTCAGAGCGTTCCGGTGTAAAGGCTGCTTCCGCGTTGCTGTTTGAAAACGCATATTATGTGCTTTCCCCGGCAGAGGGTGTGCCAGAGGAAGCATACAGTTCACTGGAACGTTTGTTAAAATATACTAGTGCTCATGTTGTGCGTGTCCAACCTGATATGCACGATGACATTGTCGGCGCGATTAGCCATCTTCCGCACATTATTGCAGCGGCGCTGGTGAATCAGGTGCGAAAGCACAATGATGAAAATCCGTTGTACCGTACATTGGCTGCCGGTGGGTTCCGTGATATTACACGGATAGCCTCTAGTGATCCGGTTGTGTGGCGGGACATCTTACTGAGCAATCGTGAAGTTTTACTAGGTCTGTTGGAAGAATGGAACGGACAGATTGAGCGTTTTACCCATTTACTGAGAATACAAGACGGTGAGGGAATAGCTGACGAGTTTTTGACAGCTGGGCACTTCCGCAGTGAACTGCCAGAGCGTCGCAAAGGAGTCATCGTCTCCACGTTTGATCTGTATATTGATGTACCGGATACCCCAGGGATTATCGGGCGAATTGCTATGGAACTCGGTAATCACAGCATTAATCTGAGCAATATGCAAATCATTGAAAGCCGGGAGGATGTCCCAGGCATCATGCGGCTTTCCTTCCGTCAAGAGCAGGATTGGGAGCGTGCTAAGACTCTGCTGGATTCGATGGGCTATAAAGTGGTGGTATAGGAAGGAAAGTGAGATGTTCGTTAAGGAGGCCGCTTCGCGATTCATTTAATCTTACGATCGCTGTTGCCGCCGGATTTTTTTCGATCAGATTCTTTAATGGGAAAATCCGGTGGCAAAGGCGAACGCTCCGCTTCTCCAGATTCAAATGAACCTCTGCGCTACTGACCGCCTTAAAAGCAACACGCACTTTCTGGGAGTGAAGTAGTAGAAAAGATTTAGAGCGGACGAAGGTTTCTTCGTCCGCTTTTTTTAAAGCTCCTTTTTTTGAATAAAAAAAGACCACCCGGGTAAAGCCCCGGGTGGTAGCTACTTTTAGTGAAGTAGCTGAGTAGGATAGGAGTGGAGAGAAACCATACTGTACTTTTATTATATGTATACGTTTTCATTTTGTCAATATTTTTTTAAAGCGTTTTCTTTTTGTGTATTTATCCTTATTGGTGCATTTGAATAGAACACTTTCAATCGGTTAGTCATTTAATCTTGAAAAAATTTAAAATCCATTGAAAAGCTGTATAAATGAATTAGTTGCCAGCGTTAGGGAGGCATTGATGGAAATCGTGGGGATTTTGGACTTTTTTACTGGCGGTCATTTTGTGGTACAATGGGTAAGTCCATTTTGGATGTTGAATATTGTTGGGGATAGCACCGTTAATGTTGGCACTACATAGGGTAAGAAAATAACAAATGTTCCATGATGCTGTTTCATCCATTTGCGCAGAGGGCGCAACTTTTTTTGACCTGTTCGGTATATATAGACAGAATCGAACGGGAAAACAGCACATGTATGGGCGAGGAGGGTCTCACTCGGATGATGACAGATTCCCAGATGATTCAGGAAATCAAACAAGGTAATGTTGAGGTTTATTCAGAATTAATGAGGCGGCACCAACGTAAAATTTTAGCTTTTGTTTATCATATGCTGAAAAGTTCGAACCTGGAAATGATTGCTGAGGACTTATGCTCAGAGACGTTTTATAAAGCGTATCGGAGCCTGCACTCTTTTCGTGAGGTAGACGCATCGTTCTCCACTTGGTTATATACAATTGCACGCAATACGGTGCTAAGTGAGCTTCGCAAGCACCGTAGCGGTCAGGTTCCATTGGAGGAGAGCGGTTATGTACCGGTAGCTCCATCGGATGTAATTCCGGAGCAGGCCGTCCTTCGCGGTGAGAAGGTAGAGATGGTTCGTGAAGCGATCAATAGATTGCCTGAGAAGCAGCGATCTGCGCTGATTTTGCGTGAATATGAGCAATTAGATTATCAGGAGATTGCGACTATTTTAGGACAGACGGTCAGTGCGGTGAAGTCATTGCTTTTCCGGGCAAGAACCAGTGTGAAGACGCAGTTGGAGCCTTATTTTTTTGAGCCTCTCTATGAGGAAAACGAAGGGATGAGCAGCCAATGAAATCCAGGGACACTGAGGATTTGTTCGCTACAGGCAAAAATGTATCGAAACAAGACTCGGAGCGCAGACGGGCCAAAAGCTCGTCTGCTGGGTGGGAGCATGGTTCGGAAGAAAAAGAGTGGGATTTGTCAAAAGAAAATCGATCCGCCATTCGTGATATTTCCTTTGAAATAACAGATGATAAGCTAGAGGCAATGAATCGCAGGGTCATGGATCGAATTTATGAAGAATCACCGTGGCTTGTTCCGGGCGAGCATCGACGTGCGCGTGTGAACCCAGCAGCCCGTAAGTATATGTCTGTATGGATCGCCGGCTTCTTGGCCGTATTTTTATGCAGCTTTTTGTTTTTGAACTGGAATGGAAGCTCCTCTCAGGAAAATCCCCCTCAAGCAGCTCCTGTCATGGACACTGGTATTTTACCGACAGGCCTGTTGGAAACTACAAGTACATCTCCACAATATCAATACCACATTAAAGATGTGAATAGTGGCATTATGGACCCGCTGGTTGCTAGCATTGTTCCTACTTATCCGCAATACTGGATGCTGTTGTCTGTATTGGCACTTGCGCTTGCTTTATTTTCTCTGGGCTGGATCCATCGGGCGAGAAGGGTCAGAAATTAGCAGGACAGCTGGTCCAATATGAATTCATAATAATGACTGAATAACAAAACAGCGGAGGAAACGACACGATGCTTATTGGCTTGATCAGACATGGATTGACGGATTGGAATGCGGTAGGGAAAATCCAGGGCCACAGTGATATTCCGTTGAATGAGGAAGGGCGCAGACAGGCACGCCTGCTAGCAGAACGATTAAAGGAAGAGCCTTATCATTGGGACGGGCTTATTACAAGTAGTCTCTCCAGAGCGAAAGAGACTGGGGAGATTATTGCTTCTGCTCTGCATCTCCCGTTGTTAGAGCCTGATGATCGACTAAGAGAACGTGCTTATGGTCAGGTCGAGGGCATGACACAGGCCGAGCGTGAAGAGAAGTGGGGAGTCGACTGGCATCTGCTGGATCTAGGGCAGGAAAGCGATGCGGATCTTCAGCTTCGTGGGCTAGCTTTTATGGAGTCCATTTGGACGGGAAATCGGGACAAGAATCTGCTGGTCGTTTCCCACGGCGGTTTTTTGGCTAATTTGTATAAGGCTCTGTATCAGGAAAAATTCACGGAACGAATCGGCAATTTGTCACTTAGTGTACTCCAGCGTGAGGATATGGATTGGGCACCACTTTTGTATAACTGCACGAAGCATTTGCAAGAGAAAAGTGACTGTAACTCAAAAAGTTAGTAAAAGACCATGGCTTCTACTCATTGTAGGAGTCGTGGTCTTTTTTATTTTTTAATTATAGCTTTGCAAAAAAAGAGGTTTAGAGTCTGAACAATCCGTCAAAGCTGTGGGTACAACAGGTAAGAATCAATTCCGGATGACAGTCCAGTGACGAGGCGATGGAACAATGAATCTGGCGGATATGCTGACATTTGCGGATATTGTGCATTTGAACAGAATCGCGGTGTATTACGATTGTGACTGTAAACCTAATTCCAAGCATGAGTTGATCCAGGGGATTTTGACGAAGCTCGGCAGCAGTAGTTTTTTTGAGACGCAGGTCAAGGAGCTGAGGTTGTCAGAGGTAAGGTTTTTGAACGCGCTGCTGTTCGATGACCGACCGTATTTCAGCATGGAGGAATTGGTTGCAATAGCCAAACAGTCTGTTGAGGAGGACGAAAGTCCTGGTGAGCGGCCAAGGGATATTGTGACCCGTCTGCGTTCTAGTGGCTGGTTGTTCAATGGTTCGACGCACAATACGAGGTATTTGTTCCAAATTCCGTTGGATATGAAGGAGCGCTTTCGACGTGTTATGGTACATGACTTCCAAAGCGGAATGACACGGGTGAGCGAACCGTCGTCGTACCGGGATGAAGGGCATCTGCTGGCAGAGGATTTACGGCTTTTCCTTCAATACATGGGGCAGCATGAGGTTCCGCTAAATCCCGAGGGAGCTTGGTATCGTCGCAATCAGCAGCAGCTGATGGAGCATTTGCACATTGCGGAGCCGCTTTTGGGTAAGGGAGGATGGCGTTTCGGGTATGGCTCCTCTTTTAAGTTTTATCCAGACCGAATGGCACTACTGTATGATTATGCCCGTCACTCCAAGTACATTGAGGAGAAAGGGGACCAAGTTGTGCTGACGGCAAAGGGAGAAGCGCATCAGGAGCATACAATTGAGCAGGAAATGATACAGCTATTCAGGTTTTGGTTAAGATTGTATAAAGGAGCCGTTCCTAATTTGCTCTCTCTAGTCTACTGGATTGGAGAATGTGCCAGGCCTTGGACGTCCTCAGAGTCGCTTTTTGTACATATCGGCCCACTGATTCGACCGTTTTACTATGATACGCCCCGTTCGGTCTTTGATCAGAGGATTATACGAATGATGCTTCACTTGGGTATGCTTCGTCAGGGTGAACATTCGACAGGACCATCTGTACAGATGACGGCCTGGGGGCTGAAGTTGGCGGGAGAGTGCCGCATTGGGCGGAACGACTCGGGTATACGGCTCCATTGACAAGCAGCACACATGTTGATAGAATTTCACCCAAAATGAGAGGGTGAAGTTGATGCTGATTCACTATAACGGAAACATGCCACAGCTCCATTCATCTGTCTATGTGGCAGAAGGAGCAAAAATTGTCGGAAAAGTAACGATCGGTCAAGATTCCTCTGTATGGTTTAATGCCGTACTGCGCGGAGATATGGCGCCTATCATCATCGGTGAACGCTGCAATATTCAGGACGGTGTCGTGGGACATGTGAACACGGATCAGCCCCTGTTGCTGGCGGATGACATTTCGGTAGGTCATGCTGCAATAATCCACGGTTGTACGGTAGGCAAAGGCACTTTAATCGGTATGGGGGCCATTGTACTCAACGGAGCGGAGCTTGGTGAATATGCTTTAATAGGAGCAGGGTCGGTCGTTACGGAAAATACCAAAATACCACCCTATACTCTTTCTCTCGGTACACCTGCCAAAGTGGTGCGCGAATTGACAGATGCAGATTTGCAGCGGATGTCACGAACGGCACTCAGCTATGTGGCGAAAGGAAAAGAATATAGGATCTCTTAAACTCATGTTGGAGGTGCATCCTATGGATAAAATGAAGGTTACTTATGAAGTAATGTTGGGCCTGTCTGCTGAGATGGTTTTGGACGAGGCATTACGTAAACACCGGAGTGAAAAACTCTACAAGGATATTGATGAGGCGCTAGCCTCCGGAGATGAAGTAGCTTTTCGTCATCTTACGGATGAGCTGAAAGCAATGAGTTAGAACAATTTTAGGAACCCTAAGTTGGATTTCAGACAAATCGTTAGTTCGAGATTATAATCATCAAACCTGACTGTAGCGGCGGTCAGGTTTTTTTGATACGCTTGGATATGATATAGTCTTTGTAGGATGGAGCCTGTACAAGGTAACTGTCGTATGAACGGAGGATGAAGGACGTGTCGTTATCTTATTTGTGGAGCCGGTCGTTCTTGACGAGCCGGCCTTTTTTGTGGCTGCTGTTCTGGTGTAATTTTGTGGGAACAGTGTATGGGTACATATGGTATGGGGGGCAGTTGGAATATACACTAAATTATCACCCGTTGTGGCAGATTGTATTTGTGCCTGATAGTCCGACGGCGAGTCTGTTTTTTACGATCTCTATAGCATTTTTGCTCTATTCTCCGCATCTCAAGAGCTTAAAGGTCATTCGCCAGATCATGGAGGCGTTGGCTGTTGTCACGAGTGTAAAATATGGCATCTGGGCTTCGGCTATTATTTTTTGGGGAGTCGCGCAGGAGGGACACATGATATGGCAGGATTGGATGCTGGTGGCATCTCACACGGCAATGGCGGTCGAAGTGTTACTGTTCGTGCGTTTTTTCACCTGCAAATGGACTGCTTTATGCCTAGCTGCACTCTGGACATTGTTAAATGATACGATGGATTATACATTTGGCATATATCCGTATCTTCCGAAGACGCTAACGGATGATGTACCGCAAGTGCGCGCTTTTACCTATATGCTGACCCTTGTCAGTATCATAGCGACATGGCTTGCCATGTTTGGGCGCAATCGAATGGGAGTAGAAGTGGAGAAATAGAGATGAATATTGTTATAAGCCAAAAAAAATATATATTTAAAAAAGGAATCCGTGATGATCTTAAAATAAGAAAGAGCTTTAATCAATTAGCCAAACAAAGCTTTGGTTTTGATTTTGAGGCTTGGTATCAATTGGGCTTTTGGAATGATAAATATATCCCTTACGTACTTTTAGATGGGGAGGCTGTTGTGGCTAATGTATCTATAAGTCTGATGGATTTTTGTTTGTGGGGTGAAATAAGAAAGTATATCCAAATCGGAACTGTAATGACGGATACCAACTATAGAAATCAAGGGTTGATCCGGTTTTTAATAGAACGTGTATTAGAAGATTGGCAGGGCAACTGTGATGCTATGTATTTGTTCGCAAATGATAGTGTGAAGAATTTTTACCCTAAATTCGGGTTTGTTTCGGTACAAGAATATCAATTAAACCGGAAAGTAACCGCAAACAACGTAGACATTAAAGTTGAGAAATTGAACATGGAAGAGCAGTCGGATTTAAATTTACTCAAAAATAAAAGTGCTAGATTAAATCCGTATTCACTTTTTGCTGCGAAAAGTAGTGAATGGCTGGTCTTATTCTATGCCATCTCGTTTTTTAAAGATAAATTTTGGTATATACCTCAATACGATACGATTGTGGTTGCAGATTTTGAAGGGGATACGATGAATTGTTACGATATTTATGGAACGGGCGAAATTCCTATGGATATCATACTGTCAGCGGTAACGAAACAAGAAACGAAGAAGGTTGTTTTTGGCTTTACACCAAGAGAACAGGAAGGCTGCAATATTTCTCTGTTGAAACAGGAAGATACGACGCTATTTTATAAAACTAAAGATCAAAACACATGTAAAGAAAACCAACGAATGTTTCCTATTTTGTCCCGGGCATAATCCGGCTTCAAACGATTCGTCCTAAAGCAAGTTCTAGTCCCGGTAACCTTGCCATACAGTAAGGTGAGGAGGGATGTCCCATGTTTAGGGGTCAGGCGTTTCAAATTATGATACGTATTGTTTCGAGTGTTGTTTTATCTATGGTCCTACTGCTGTCTGTCTGCGTCCCTCCAGGTGTGGCAGAAGCGCGTGATCAGTCAAAACCCATAGGAAATACAAAAGAAATTGAGGAACTAGATCATGCAGCTGCGATACTGTACCGGGATGTCATGGACGGGAACATTGAAAAAGCGCGCGCGGATGTAGCCGAGGTGAGTCGATGGTTTGGCACCGGACAGGTGCAGGCAGCGTTATCTGTAGAGGCCATTCATGCTTTGTCCGGCAGCATCCTTGAGGTGCAGCAAGCTACTCAGTCCGTCCAAGCATCACCGGATGAGTGGGTGAAGGCTGCGGCCAATTTACGACTTGCGACCGATGCGCTTGCACATCCGCGTCAGCCTTTATGGCAGCAGTATTATAAGATTTTAAAAGAAGATGTTAGTGGCTTGAACAGCCAGTTTGCTAAAGGTAACATGAAGGGTTTCAAAGCTGGAGCCGCAGTGCTGGAGGACCACTATGAGACGATCCGTACAGCAGCATTGATTCATGGCAGAACAAGTGAAGTTGTCCGGGCTGATTCATGGATTTCCTACGTCAAAGGTTTGGGGGATCAGCAAAATGCAGATGCCTCAGCGATTAGAGGGGCGTTGGATCAGGGGAATCCGACGTTTAATGCCTTGTTTGGACGTGAAAAAGACGCCACTGCCCTGGCGCCATTTATCCCGCGTGAAAGTGAGCGCCGGGCAGAATTGGCAATCGGCATGATTGTTCTGCTGGCGCTGGTCTATGCAGGTTATCGTAAATATCGAGCTGGTCTCTCTGGATAACGATGCAAAATTCAAACATTCGCGTCGTTGGCTGCTGAGCCATCCATATAGGTTAGCCCATCGCCCGGATTTCCGGGCTATTCCTCTTTGAACCCCTCTCCATGTACATCATGCACATCCTGTATGATAATAAACGCCCGTGGATCAACCGATTTAACAATTTGGTGCAAACGTCGTATTTCCTGACGAGGCACGACACAATAGGCAACATGCTTGGCCTGCTTGGAAAATGCACCTACAGCCGGAATAATAGTAACTCCGCGATCCATGTCCCTAATAATAATATCCGCAATGTCCATCGTGTGGTCGCTGATAATCATAAAGGCTCTGGCGGAATAGGCCCCTTCTTGTATAAAATCAATAATCTTGGACGCGATGAACACGGCGACTAATGTATATAGAATTTTTTCTTTTGGTATGTAAAGTAGTGAAGCACCGATAATGACAATATCAATGACCAGCAGAATCCTTCCCATACTCCAGCCAAACTTCCGGTTTAGAATACGAGCGATAATATCCGAGCCGCCCGTGGTGCCGCCAAAGCGGAACACAATACCTAACCCGGCCCCAAGCGTAACCCCTGCATATAATGAAGAAAGTATAAAATCGTGTTCAGTCTGAAACGTTCCCATCCATCCGAAATGAATCATTTTTTCAAATAACCACAGAAAAAAAGTGAGCGACCCGATACCTACCCCTGTATATAGAATTTGCTTGCCCCCAAGCATTTTCCAACCAATTAAAAATAAAGGAATGTTCAGAAGTAATGTGGAGAGAGAGGGTGAAATCGAAAAAGCATAATTAAGCAGCAGGGTGATCCCTGTAATACCTCCTTCCATCAGTTTACTGGGTATAATAAAATAAAGCAGACCGAATGCATAAATGGCGGTCCCGAGCACAATGGATAAAATCATTTTAAGCTGTTCCATGGACTTGGATATCTTCATATAATCCCTCGCAGTAGCAGTTTAAGGAAGAACGACTTCATGCTGATTTTGCTAAATCGCAGCTCCTTATATGTAGTATACCTTTTTACGGTAGCTTTAAAAGACTGATGACTGTAAGTTGGGATCATAAGTACACAATTAAAAAAAATTTGTTTTAAAATGTGCTTTACGATAACATATGAATAAACCTGCACATGGGGGGATTGCGTGTTTCATGAAAAAATCATTAGATGAAATTCAACGTGAGGTAGACCAGTATATATCTCAATTTAAGGAAGGGTATTTTAGCCCTTTGGCGATGTTGGCCCGGATGTCTGAGGAAGTCGGGGAACTGGCGAGGGAGGTTAACCACTCCTTTGGCGAGAAACCAAAAAAAACGGATGAGGCGGACAATTCCATTGAGCTGGAGCTGGGGGACATTTTGTTCATCACAGTTTGCTTTGCGAACTCACTAGGTATAAATTTGACCGAGGCTCATGATAAGGTCATGCAAAAATTTAACACGCGTGACGCGAATCGTTGGACTAAAAAGGACACCGATTAGGCGTTTTGTACATATGCTGTACCAAACCGGTTACCCGGAGGTGCAGTGTCATGAAGGCGGAGGAATACGTTCAGAAAGCTTATCAGTGCATTTTGCAGAACGATTTTGAGCAGGCCGTGGAATGGTTTGAAAAAGCAATTTCAGCCCAGCCTGATCATGCGGAGCATTATTTCCGGTGCTCGGTTACCTATGCTCGCAGTGGTCGTTTGGAGCAGGCTCTTGCATATGCAGAGCATGCGGTTCGTCTCGCTCCACAGCAGGATGAATATGTTCTCCATCTGCATGCACAGGAAGCCAGGCAGCATACGGAGAAGGCCAGAAAAATGCTGGATGTCGACAGAGCTACGCCACAGGTGCGTCAGGATGCGATTTTACTACTGGAACGAGCAATAGCCCTCGATCCGTTATGTGGGGATGCTTTTTTGCTGCTCGCATTGATTTATGACGAATTGAATGAGTATAAGCTGGCTGTGCAGGCTGCTCGTGAGGCGGCTGCACTGTTTCCTCACAATGTGCAGCTTGCCAACCTCATGAAGAAGTTATGCCAGCAGATGAATGAACAGATCTAACACAAATGGATGCATAAGGAGTTGTAGGGATATGTCAGAACCAATAAAAGTGGCTGTTGTAGGAGCAGCAGGGCGTATGGGCCGTGAAGTTATCAAATTGGTTCTTCAGGATGAGGAACTACAGCTTGTGGCCGCAGTGAACAGAACACATGCCGGCAGTGATGCCGGCCTTCTCGTCGGACTACCGGAAGCGGGTATCGCTATTGTGGAGGATGTGGAGCAGGCATTACTGGATAGTCGTGCGGATGTCATGGTCGATTTTACGGGGCCGCGTTTTGCGTACGCACATACAGCGCTTGCTATCAAGCATGGAGTCCGTCCGGTTATCGGAACGACAGGGTTTACCCCCGAACAGATTGATGAACTGGACAAGCAGTGTCGTGAGCAGCAGATTGGCGGTCTGATCGCGCCAAACTTTTCGATTGGAGTCATTTTGATGATGCGGTTTGCGGCTCAGGCAGCGAAATACTTCCCACATCTGGAAATCATCGAATATCATGGTGACCAAAAATTGGACGCGCCATCGGGCACAGCCATTAAGACCGCAGAACTGATCGCCGAACAGCGTGAAGAGTTACGACAGGGTAACCCGGAAGAGGAAGAAACGTTAGAAGGATCACGGGGGGGTTACTATCAAGGGTTCCGTGTTCACAGTGTCCGTCTTCCCGGTGTGTTCGCACAGCAAGAAGTTATATTCGGAGGGTTTGGACAATCTCTGAAAATTCGTCAGGATTCTTATGAACGGGCGGGCTATATGCCGGGTGTTAAAATCGGTATTCAGAAAGTCATGGAGCAGCCAGGGCTTGTATATGGATTTGAGCATTACATCGATTAAGAATACGCGAATGATTTGACGAATGAAATTATAGAATGAGGCAGGAGGAACTTTGAATGTTAAAGATTGCATTTATAGCGCATGACCGAAAAAAGGATGAAATGGTAAATTTCATAACGGCCTATGAGCATGTTTTTACAGATCACCAGTTATTTTCAACAGGTACAACAGGTCTGCGCATTATGGAGCAAACCAAGCTTCAAATTCATCGTTTCATGTCCGGGCCGCTTGGAGGAGATCAGCAAATCGGGGCTATGGTTGCGCAAAATGACATGGACTTGATTATATTCTTGCGTGATCCGCTCATGGCACAACCGCATGAGCCGGACATTAGCGCCTTGTTACGTTTGTGTGACGTGCAGGGGATCCCTTTGGCAACTAACGTTGCAACTGCTGAAATACTGGTCAAAGCACTAGACCGTGGCGATTTTGCTTGGCGTGAGCTGGTACATAAATATAAACCGGGCATTGACCAGCAGGGTGATGTAAAATGACGCTGGACATCCTGATTTTCGGAGCCCATGCCGACGATGCAGAAATAGGAATGGGTGGCACGATTGCCAAGCATACAGCCGCTGGTTTAAAGGTGGGCGTGTGCGATTTGACGCGGGCTGAAATGTCATCCAATGGTGATGTGGATACTCGTATGTCAGAAGCTGAACATGCTTCGAAAGTGCTCGGGCTTGCTGTGCGTACGAATTTGGGTCTGCCTGATCGTGGATTAAATGTGACTCCTGAACATGTAGCTGCAGTTACAGCAGAAATTCGACGCCATGCACCTAAAGTTGTATTCGCTCCTTATTGGGAGGATCGGCATCCAGACCATGTCATGTGCAGCAAGTTGGTGGAGGAAGCGGTATTTAACGCCAAGTTGCGACGTTTTATGCCAGAAAATCCTGCGGTACAGGTAGAGCAATTATATTTTTATTTTATTAATGATATTGGCAGAACGGATTTGATTGTGGATATTACCGAGCATTATGAAGCCAAGGAACAGTCGTTGTTGAGTTATGCTTCGCAATTTCAGGCAACGCCTGGAAAGGATACAGTATCCACACCATTAAATCAGGGATATGTAGAACGCGTAAAAGCTCGTGATTCGTTGTTGGGTCAGCGCAAACTGATTTCGTATGCAGAAGGCTTTGCGTCCAAAACGCCATATCTGGTTAAGCTATTCACATAAGGATTTTGCAAAAAACCAATAAGCGACTTCCAATGATAAGATATAGATCGAAATGGTTTAGTTTGTCTATATCTTGTACTTCGGAGCGATTGGAATCGAATTTTGCAAAATCCTGACATAAGAATTCTATACTTGAGCATTTTGCAGAATGTTAAAATAAATCGGCAGAAAAGTTATCACTGATGGGCGGAAGGAGGCAGCTTAGCTTGAATGACAAACTGAAAATTGGAATTACCTGTTACCCGTCGCTGGGTGGCTCCGGCGTAGTGGCTACTGAGTTGGGTAAGTTGCTGGCAGAAAAAGGGCACGAGGTTCATTTTATTGCCAATAGCATTCCGTTCAGATTAGGCGGGGCGTTTCAAAAAAATATTTTTTATCATGAGGTTGAAGTTAACGATTATTACGTGTTTAGATATCCGCCATATGATTTGTCACTGGCGACCAAAATGGCCCAAGTCGCACAAATGAAGAATTTGGACGTACTCCATGTTCATTATGCGGTACCACATGCAGTATGCGCTTACTTGGCGAAGGAAATGGTGGGTGATCATCTGAAGGTGGTAACCACCTTGCATGGTACGGACATTACCGTGTTGGCACAGGATGAGTCGTTGAAGGACCTGATTCGGCTGGCTATTAACAAAAGTGACGCTGTGACAGCGGTTTCCAAGGATTTGATTCGGGAGACGATAGATGCGTTGGAAATTACACGGCCTATTGATTTAACCTACAATTTTGTAGATAAACGGGTATATTATCCACGAGATGCCGCTGCGCTTAGAAGTGATTTTGCCCAACCGCATGAAAAAATAATGATGCATATTTCCAATTTCCGTCCTGTCAAAAGGGTGGGAGATGTGTTGGATATATTTGAAAGAGTGCAACGTAAAGTACCTGCGAAGCTTCTGTTGGTGGGGGAAGGACCGGATCTTCCAAAAATCCGTTGCAAAATCGAGACTTTAGGTCTGCAAGATAAGGTCTTCTTTTTAGGTAAGCAGGATCAGATCGCAGAAGTGATTTCTATGGCGGATGTACTGCTGCTTCCCTCGGAAAAAGAAAGTTTTGGTCTGGTTGCGCTGGAAGCAATGGCCTGTGGAGTGCCGACAATCGGTTCTCAGGCAGGGGGAGTACCTGAACTCGTTGTGCATGGAACTACAGGGTATCTTGCTGAAATCGGTAATACGGAGGCAATGGCTGATTATGCAGTAGAGCTGTTGTCCGATGAAGCGATGGCGGAACGTTTCCGTGAAGCGTGTCTGACACGCGCCCGTACCGTTTTCTGTGATAAGCTGATTACCCGTCAATATGAAGAAATATATTACCGTGTGTTGGGACGCGAGGTGCCGGATCTTAAACCGATCAGCGTTTAAGGGGGCGGACTCGCGTCCGTTTTTTATATTGAATACTTGCAAAGGGGGAAACCCTGTGAATACAAATACTTGGCAATATGCTGACCAAGAGATGGCTCTTCATGGTAGAGAGGTCATACATACACTAACAGCAGCAGGACACGAAGCTTACTGGGTCGGTGGTTGTGTGCGGGATGAGCTATTAGGACGAGCTATTCATGATATGGATTTGACCACTTCGGCTGAGCCTGAACAGGTCATAGCGCTATTCCCTCACGTCATTCCGACAGGGATTCAGCATGGGACGGTTACGGTCATGCAGGGTGGTCATGCGTTCGAGGTGACCACTTTTCGTACGGAAAGCGGTTATGCCGATCACCGCCGTCCAACGGAAGTTGCCTTCGTGAAGGATATCCGTGAGGATCTGATGCGACGGGATTTTACTATGAATGCGATTGCGATGGCAGAACACGGAGAGCGGGTGGACCCGTTTGGGGGAGAAGCCGATTTACGAGCTGCTCTCGTTCGTTGTGTAGGCCGAGCCGAGGAACGCTTTGAGGAGGACGGGTTGCGGATGCTGCGTTGCATCCGTTTTGCCTCTGTATTTCGGTTCCGCGTTGCATTCAACACCTGGAAAGGTATGATTCGGCGCAGAGAGGGACTTCGTTACATAGCCATGGAACGTGTGCGGGTCGAGCTGGAAAAGATGCTGGCGGGCCCTGACCCTTTACGTGGGTTGGAGATGCTGGGGCGTAGCGGATTGCTCGGCTGTACGAAGGTTCCGGTTCCCTGGGAGCAATGTGAAGCACAAGCGCTCAAGGGGATCGTTCAACTGCAAGAAGAACTGCGGTGGGGCCTGCTCTTAATGTCTTGTAGACTTACCTCAGAGGTAGCTGACGAGCTACTAAGAGCTTGGACCTTCTCCAACGCGGTACGACTTCGGCTGGTTCATTTGCTGGAATGGGAGACCGAATTAATCTACAGTACTAGTGTCATAGCTGGCGACTCCGTTACGGAGGAGTCTGACATTATCAACGATGAGGCACTGCGTCGTAGCTGGATTCGACTGCTAATTAGACTGGGAAAGGATACAGCTTCAGACTGGCTTGATCTTTACAATACACTGCCTGCTTCATTCCGCGGATTACCGCCATGGGTAGAAAAGCATGTGGCGAAAACAGCCGAACTGGCAAGCTTGTGGACAAAGCAGGCTGTAGTCGTTCGTATCAAAGATTTAAATATTACAGGAAATGAACTGGTTCAGGAGATGAATCGACCAGGCGGACCTTGGCTGGGTCAGATGATGGAACAGCTTTTACAAGCTGTTGCCTGTGGAGATATTCCGAATGAAACAGAAACATTGCTTCAGGAAGCGAAACGGGTGATGAGTAGTGAATAATCATGAAAGATTGTTAGGCATACTGGAGGAAGGTACATCCGATTACGTATCAGGGGAGGAAATCAGCCGACGGCTCTCGGTTAGCCGAACAGCAGTATGGAAGCAGATCAACAAACTGCGTGAGTTGGGCTACAATATTGATGCCTCCTCGCGTCGGGGCTATCGGTTGATATCCCGACCGGATCGGCTAGAAGTCTCCAAATTGGCCGATATATTAAATACCCAATCGTTTGGCCAGCGTATCGTTGTACTGGATTCGACGGTATCCACTCAGCAGGATGCCATGCGTTTGGCAGAAGAGGGCGCGCCAGAGGGGACAGTAGTGCTTGCAGAGGAACAAACGGCAGGTCGGGGACGTCAGGGGCGGAAGTGGTATTCACCTCGTGGCAAAGGAGTCTGGTTGAGCATTGTGTTGCGCCCTACCCAGCCTTTGGCTTTTACCCCCCAGCTAACGCTACTTACAGGTGTAGCAGTGTGTAGAGCCATTCGTCGGCTGACGGGTGTGGAGGCTGGTATCAAATGGCCAAACGATCTGCTGATTCATGGTCGCAAAGTATCCGGTATTCTGTTGGAATCTGCAACAGAGGATCAACGGGTTCGCTATTGTATTGCAGGGATCGGCATTGACGTAAATTTGAATAAAGAAGATTACCCGGAAGAGTTATCGCAGGTGGGAACGTCATTGAAAATAGAAGCAGGGCGTGAAATTGACCGTACTGTGCTGATTGCCTCAGTGCTGGAAGAGATGGAACAGCTAAGTAAGTTGTATGCCGAGCAGGGGTTCCAGCCTATAGCCATGCTGTGGGAGGCTTTGTCCGTGACTATGAACCGTAGTGTACGGGCACATACCGGACAAGGGATAACTGTAGAAGGTACAGCTGTTGGCTTGGACCCTTCCGGGGCACTCGTGATAGAAACGGATCAGGGAGAGCGAATTCAGGTCATTTCAGGGGATATACAATTATAGAAGCGACCTTAGCTATGAAAACGACCGAAATCGTTCTATTCTCTGTGCAAAACTTCACGTGAAAAAGCTGATGTTTTTTGTTATACTGTGCAGGAGGCGGCATCGGACGGTCCGAGCTGCACTCCAGGGGCACATGCTCTACTTTAGCAAGTTTGTAAGACCATCATAACTTCATTTGAAGGTTACGTTGGATTCTGCTCTGAGCCGAACAGGACCGAGACAGAAGGGACGATCTCAAAATGAGTGTCTTTTTTGGCTGTTCGGACCTTTTGATGACGCAGATGTACAGGCGTTCATAAAAGGTTATTTTTTGTGCCAAAAAAAGATGGAAGGGAGCCATTCGCAATGGCAGGAAAACAAGCACTGAATATTGTGAAAATGAAAAAAATGAAGCAAGAGGGCATTCCGCTCAGTATGCTGACCGCCTATGATTATCCATCGGCTAAAATAGCCGAGGAGGCGGGAATTGACATGATTCTCGTAGGTGACTCGCTGGGTAACGTAGTTCTTGGTTACGATTCAACCATCCCTGTAACCTTGGATGATATCGTGTACCATTCCCGGGCAGTCGCAAGAGGCGCGGAACATACATTTATCGTAGCGGACATGCCTTTTATGACATATCACAGCAGCGTATCAGAAAGTCTTCAGGGCATCCGCCGTCTGATGCAGGAAGGACATGTGCATGCTGTTAAATTGGAGGGCGGAGCTGAAATTGCCGATGTCGTAAAAGCAACTGTTCAGGCAGGTGTGCCTGTATTGGGACATATCGGGCTTACTCCGCAATCGGTTAATCAAATTGGCGGCTATCGCATTCAAGGCAAGGACGAAGCGGACGCACGCCGGTTGATGGCGGACGCCAAGGCGCTGGAGCAGGCGGGTGCTTTTGGCGTTGTACTGGAATTGGTAACTGAGGAAGTGGCAACAGCGATTTCTAAAGAGCTTTCCATTCCAACCATTGGAATTGGTGCTGGACGTGGATGTGACGGTCAGGTACTTGTTTATCACGATCTGATTCAGTACGCATCGCCTTATTTCAGCAAACGCTTTGTTAAAACCTATGCCGATGTAGGCGGCTTGATCCGCAGCAGCATTGAGCAGTATGTGAGTGATGTGAAAGGGCGGGCATTTCCGGCCGCAGAGCATGTGTTCAGCGCGGATGACCGCGTTGTGGAATCCCTATACGGTAAGGCAAAAGGACAGACACAGGAACAAGCTAAGGAAAAGGTGGAATCTCGGTCATGATCATCGTAAGAGAAGTGGCTCAGCTGCGCAAGATTATTGCTGAACGTCGGCAGCTTGGGACAAACGGAGCAAAAACAATAAACGATTCTGCTTCTTTACAGCAACATAAAGTCGGCTTTGTACCAACAATGGGATACCTGCATGAAGGACATGCGAGCTTGATGCACAAGGCGCGTGAAATGGCAGATACGGTGGTGCTTAGCATTTTCGTAAATCCGATTCAATTTGGACCGAATGAAGATCTGGAAAGCTACCCCCGCGATGAAGCTCGTGATTTGGAGGTAGCACGGCGCGAGGGCGTGGATATTGTATTTTTGCCAACTGTAGCAGAAATGTATCCACAACCAACCCAAACCAAAATTCGTGTATCCGCTTTGACAGATCGCTTGTGCGGTGCCTCCCGTCCCGGCCATTTTGATGGTGTGACTACGGTGGTAGCCAAGCTTTTTAACATGATAGGTCCTGATTTGGCCTTTTTTGGAATGAAGGACGCGCAGCAGGTTGCTGTGCTCCAGCAGATGGTGACTGATCTCAATATGAACGTGACTATCGTACCTTGTCCCATCGTTAGAGAGGCGGATGGTTTGGCCCTCAGCTCCCGTAATGTGTATTTAAGTGCAGAACAGCGCGAGCAGGCGTTGGTGCTGTCCCAGTCACTGCGTAAGGTGCAAGAAGTGAGCGAAGATATTGTAACAAACACAATTACGATTCGTCAGCTACATCAAATGGTGGAGTCCACCATTACTTCCTCTCCTTTAGCAGACATTGATTACATTGAAATATTAACTTTTCCCGGTCTGGAGCCCCTTCTTCCCGAGCAACGGCTATGTGATGTTCAGGAAGACGTCATCGTAGCGCTGGCTGTGAAATTTGGCAATACCCGACTGATTGACAATATAAGAATACAGAAGGCGGAGGTGCTTTCCCATGTTTAGAACTATGATGAAATCCAAAATTCACCGCGCTACCGTTACGGAAGCTAACCTGAACTATGTGGGGAGTATCACTATAGATGAAGATCTCATGGAGACATCGGATCTGTTGGAGAATGAAAAGGTTCAAATTGTAAACAATAACAATGGAGCTCGACTGGAAACCTATGTTATCCCCGGACCGCGTGGGAGCGGAGTGATCTGTCTCAACGGTGCGGCAGCCCGTTTGGTGCAGCCTGGTGATACAGTCATTATTATTTCCTATGCTTCCATGTCGAATGAAGAGGCCAAAACATACAAACCAACAGTGGTATTTGTTGATGAACATAATAAACCAGCCCAAACGATGAACAAAGAAGTACACGCGACGATCATGTAATGAATGGGAGTGCGGATGAAACCCGTCTTTTAAGCGAAAAATGTGAGTGTATTAATCCATCTTTCATAAGGGCGGGATGCACATGTTCCAGCATGTATTCGCAGAAATGAACAGCATGTTAGATGATATCGTGAAGCATTACCCATCAGCCCAGGGCTCCCGCAGGCAGGAGCTGCTACAGCACTGGAGTCTGCTGCGGAGAATGAGTGACGGAATTATGGATGAGTGGCTGGCCTTTGAGGAAAAAATGGTTTGCTTGCGTGCGGCCGGATTTTCCGCAGAGACCGATATGTCTGACACTGAGCTGCCTGAAAAAGAGCTGCCAGCTTTTAATCGGGGGCAAGGGTATTATCGATTACTTATGTACCCTGAGGCGATCCAACAATTTGAGCAGGTACTACAGCATTTTCCGAACAGCTGGCAGAGTCGCATGTATATGGGAATGGCCTATTTTCAACTAGATGATCCAGCAGAGGCTGTATGCCATTTTCAGAAGGTGCTGGACCTGACTGAGCAGGCAGGACTAAAGGCGGTCATCTATAATGCGCTAGGCTGTCTGTTGGCAAAGCAGGCTGACGTAGAGGAGGCGCAAAAATGTTTTGCTCTCGCACATCAGTTCGATCCTGCGTTACCCGAGCCGCTGCACAATATGGAAGCCTGTTTGTCCGGTACCGAAATGCTTCGATACGACAGCTCCATGATGACCTGGATGTAGTTGTCAGACACCGAGTAAGACGATGCATGCCCACCTCCTCAGGCGGCGTGTGCATCGTCTTTTTTGGCTGTCTTAATTTCCAAACAGGCGATCTTCTGCTATGCTAATATATAGAGTTATTATTTTTGTAAGTGTCATAAGAAAGGATTAAGCCCGAATGAAATTTGCGGTATTGGATTTTGAAACGACAGGCACCCAGTCCGCGGATGACATCATTCAAGTCGGACTTGCAATTATAGATCATGATAACAGCATTTCCCGTGTTTACGGCTCTTATGTGAACCCTGGCAGATCTATTCCACCTTTTATCACTGGATTGACCGGAATTACAGACGATGACGTCAAGGATGCTCCTGCACTTGAAGAAATGATGATGGAGCTCGTGCCTATGCTGGACGATGTTGTGCTGGTCGGTCATAATGTGGCGTTTGATTTTAATTTTTTGCAAAACGCTCTGGATCGGTGCGGATATTTGCCGTTTAGCGGAAGAATCTTGGATACAATGGATTTTCTGAAAATTATGTTTCCATCGCTATCTTCGTATCAGTTGGGTTTTGTGTCTTCTGAGTTCGGGCTGGCGCATGATCGCCCTCACCAAGCAGACAGCGACGCGTTGGCTACGGCTGAGGTGTTTTTAAAGTGTCTGGGTGAGCTTCAAGCATTACCTCTGATAACGATACAGCGGCTTAGTGATTTGTTTGCAGAGGAAGACAGTGACCTTGGATGGTTTCTTGATGGGGTGCGTGAAGAGAAAGAGCTTGATCCTATTCAGGATTTGGAGGGACATCAGTTTTTTCGTCAACTTGCGCTAAAAGTGGAAGATTGGACGGAGCTAGCTGCACCGCGTAGAGAAGATGACCCGAATCCACTTTCAGGTGTTTCCTTTGAGGAGTACATGGATGATGTGCGGGACAATTTGCGTTCATCCTTGAGCCAATATGAGGAGCGCGAGGCGCAGATACAGATGATTGAGGGTGTAAATCAGGCACTGAGTGAAGACAAGCATCTGCTGATCGAAGCAGGTACAGGAACAGGAAAGTCTCTCGGTTATTTGCTCCCATCGCTGTATCACAGTGTAAAAAAAGGACAGCGCGTTATGGTAAGTACACATACGATCAACCTGCAGGAGCAATTACGCGAGCGCGACATTCCTATGCTGACCAAGGTGATTCCGTTTCCGTTCCGGGCTGCTATTTTCAAGGGTCGGGGACATTATTTGTGTCTGCGTAAGTTTGAACATAAAATAAACAGAAGAGACTTCGCGACACCGAAGGAAGACTTAATTACAGCGGCTCAGATGATCGTCTGGTTGACGCTAACAGAAACCGGTGATGATGAAGAACTGAATCTGAGCAACCGTGGAGGGGATTTCTGGGAAACGGTGGCGAGTGATTCAGAGTCCTGTCTTGGTCGTTCTTGTCCATGGTTCCGCAAATGTTATTATCATCGTGCACGCCATGAAGCAGGGATAGCGGATGTCGTTATTACGAATCACTCTAAGTTGTTCACAGACGTCAAAGCCAGTCACCAGTTGTTGCCGAGCTATGAACATCTGGTGATTGATGAAGCCCATCACCTGGAGGAAGTAGCTGGTAAGCACCTAGGTATGCATATGAAATATTTCACACTCGTGCATACACTGACGCGACTGTTCAAAGACAGCAAGAATGGACAACTGCCTTCACTTCGTCAACAGTTGGCAAAATCGGGGCACGAGAAGTCGGCGGATTGGGCTTCAACCATCGACCAGATGTATCCGCTCGTGTTAGAGGTTAAGGAAACTTGGGACCTGCTAAGCGACAAGCTGTTTGGCATGTTGCCAGAGCGAAGCGATGCGACACCGGGTGAAACAGGACAGTTTTCTTCCCGTCTCAAACCTTCGGCCAAGCCTGCAAAGTGGGATCAGGCGGGGGCTTTGGAAAATCAGCTATATGTAACGATGAGCGAAATTTTGCGTAAGGGCGACAAGCTGATGCTGGACGTCAAGGAAGAACATGACGATTATGCGGCAGATAGCCTTATTACAGATATCACGGGTCTGCTCAAGGATTTGGCGGGAATCCGAGAAAATTTGCGCTTTTTTATCCGACTCGATGATGAAACAACCGTATACTGGCTCGAAGCGAGTGGGCAATTCCGTAGTAAATCATTGCAATTTTATGCGGTGCCCGTCGATGTGAGCCGCCAGTTGAAAGAAATGTTTTTTGACAAAAAAAGAAGCATTATTCTGACGTCTGCTACCTTATCGGTAGATAAGTCGTTTCAGTACATGATCGATCAGCTCGGCTTGCAGGAGGCCGCAGATCAAGAGCGGCTGATGACTTCGCAGCTCCCGTCACCCTTTAATTACAGGGATCAGGTGTTGCTGGTCATTCCACGGGATTTCCCAAGCGTGAAGGGCAGTGTAGGAGATGCACACTTTGTAGATATGCTCGTTAGCTCTCTAGGAGCGACTGCTCAGGCGACGCGGGGGAGAATGCTCGTTCTGTTTACTTCCTATCGGATGCTCCGGCAAGTGTATGAGCCGCTCAAAGAGGCCTTAGCATCCAGCGAAATTACTGTGCTGGGACAAGGTGTGGACAGTGGGAGTCGCAGCAAGCTAACCCGCCGTTTTCAGGAAGCCAAAGCTTCTGTATTGCTGGGAACCAGCAGCTTCTGGGAAGGCGTCGATATTCCAGGAAAGGCTCTGACTTGTCTGGCCATTGTTCGCTTGCCGTTTCAACCGCCGAATCACCCGTTGCTGGAGGCAAAAAGCGAGCTGCTTCAGCAGCAGAAGAAGAATCCATTTATGAAGCTGTCTGTACCACAAGCGGTCATTCGCTTCAAACAGGGATTTGGTCGGTTAGTACGTACAGCGAGCGACCACGGGGTCGTTATCGTTTACGATACGCGTGTGATCGAATCCTATTACGGAAAGCACTTTTTGTACTCGTTACCGGGACCAAAAATGGAGCATATGCCATCGGAGCAAATGGTGCCCCGCATCGCCGAATGGCTCCAATCCGCCCCGGAGACAGAGGCATAACGGACGGACACTAAGTATGTTCGTTACAATTAGGGGGAGCAAGTATGAAATCAGATAAAATTTCAGAGGCTGTCGTACGGAGGTTACCCGTATATTTACGTTATCTGAATGCACTTCACAAACGGGAGGTGGCTACGGTCTCTTCTCAAGAGTTGGGACAGAGGCTAGATTTGAACCCGGCCCAAATCCGTAAAGATCTCGCCTATTTTGGAGATTTTGGTCGGAAGGGTATCGGTTATGATGTTTCTTATTTAATTGAGAAAATACGCCATATCCTGAAAATCGACCAGCAAATTAATGTCGTATTGGTCGGTGCGGGTAATCTGGGGCAAGCCCTTTCGAATTATAACGCTTATTTAAAAGACAATATGAAGATTGTCGCAGTATTTGATGCGTTTCCGGATAAGGTAGGGACCAAGATCAATACATTGGTCGTTCAACCGATGGATGAACTGGAAGCGACTGTGAAAGAAAAAAACATTCGAATCGGGATTATTACCGTACCTGATTTTGAAGCACAGCACGTGGCTGACAGGCTTATTGAGAGCGGAATTGGAGCGATCCTGAACTTTGCACCGACTACTCTCAAGGCACCGGCCAACATTCGGATTCATGCCACAGACTTTACAACTGATTTGCTTAGCCTCGCTTATTATTTGGAGGACGGAAAGGAAGAAACACAATATGACAGTGAATAAATGGATGATTAAAAACGGCTCTTTTGCCGTAAATGGATCAGAAGCTGGGGTAGTCCATGGTTTTATGATTGTGGAGGATAGCCGTATTACTTATATTGGCGAAACTTTGCCTGCGGGTGAGGAAGAGACGGAAGCGATCGATGGTAAGGGGCTATTGTTTTTACCTGGTCTGATTAATACTCATGGTCATGCGGCGATGTCTCTGCTGCGTGGGCATGGAGATGACTTGGCACTTCAAGTATGGCTTCAGGAGAAAATGTGGCCTATGGAAGCCAAGTTTACATCTACGGACGTGTACTGGGGTACGTCCTTGTCTGTGCTGGAAATGCTGAAAGGTGGAACAACGACCTTCCTGGATATGTACGATCATATGGATGAGGTGGCTCGTGTAGCTGAAGAGTCAGGTATTCGTGCAAGTCTGATGCGTGGAGCAATTGGACTTTGCTCGGAAGAAGAACAGCGAATCAAGCTGGCTGAGGCCGTGACTTTTGCGCGTAACTGGCATGGTAAAGCAGACGGGCGTATTACAACGATGATGTCTCCGCACGCGCCATACACATGTCCACCTGCGTTTATTGAAAAATTCGTACAAGCTGCGCATGATCTGGACTTGCCACTGCATACGCACATGTCTGAGACGATCGCCGAAGTGGAGCAAAACGTACGCGACTACGGTTTGCGTCCAGTTGCACACTTAGATAAGCTTGGCTTTTTCTCCCGTCCTTCGCTTGTTGCCCATGGCGTTCATTTGAACGACGAAGAAATAGCTTTACTGGCTGAACGTGGTGTAGCGGTTTCGCATAATCCGGGTAGCAACTTGAAGCTGGCAAGTGGTGTGGCCAGAGTGCCTGAATTGCTGCGTGCAGGGGTTACTGT
The DNA here is from genome assembly GCF_038005565.1 of Paenibacillus sp. FSL R10-2748. NCBI lineage: Bacteria > Bacillati > Bacillota > Bacilli > Caryophanales > Paenibacillaceae > Paenibacillus > Paenibacillus sp. FSL R10-2748. Next base: position 393,955 of record NZ_JBBOTK010000002.1, on the reverse strand, counting down.
TTCTCTCGGAACGGATGGTCCTGCCAGCAATAATAACCTGGATATGTTCGAGGAAATGCGTCTGGCGGCACTTATTCACAAGGGTGTATCCGGTGACCCTACGGCAGTTCCTGCAAGTGAAGCGCTGCGTCTGGCAACAGAATACGGTGCAAAGTCGATTGGTTTAAAAGAAGTAGGAGCGTTGGCAGCAGGCAACAAGGCTGACTTTATCGCGTTGGATCTGAATCAGGCACATTTCTTGCCGCGTACAGATCTTATTTCCCATGCGGTATACTCTGCAAGCGCCAAGGACGTGGCTCATGTGTGGGTAGACGGTCGCCAGGTTGTGAAAAACGGCGAATGCCTGACTATGGACGAGGAACGTATCAAACATGAGGCACAAGCCGCCTTTGAAGGGCTGCTGTCGCGCTAATTTAGGTGTCACATCCCCTTAGAGAGGAAGCACAGGTTTGAAAAATAAGAAAAAATGGATAGCGGTCGCCATTTTGGCCGTGATACTGATCCTGGTCAGCATTTTCTGGTATTATTCCTATGTTACTCAAGACCAGGTGGCTGAGAAAAATGCCGCTATCATTAAGGCCAAGCAATCAGGTGGTCTGGTTAGCACGACTCAAACATGGAAGTCTGTGTGGGATCAGGTATATTGGGTGGTTCAAGGGAAAAATGCACAGAATGAAAATATAATGGTGTGGGTTCCTTTTCAAAAAGTGGAAGGACAACCTAACGTACCTGTCGCAGATAATAGCGGTGTTCACACCGAGTTGCTGAAGAACGGAGTCGATGAGCAAAAAATGACGGCAATAATTCAGCAGCAGCTTCCAGGTGCAAAAATTGTAAGGCTTCAGCCGAGTGTGTTCAATGGCGAATATGTGTGGCAGTTGTTTTACGATGATGGAAGTCATCATTACTACACCTTTTATCGTTTCTCAGATGGGGTAGCGACGGGTGTGAAATATACTTTGCCCAATAACTGAGCTGGTTGAGGATTAGCAGATGTGGAATGAATGACTAGTAAATGATTAAAAGCTCAAGAAAAAGACGTAAATACGACAAAATTCGTATTTACGTCTTTTAGTTTTGCTATGCCGTAAAGCTGGCTGAAAGCCAGTGAAGCATCTTTACCTATCCATCTTCTCTCCTAGGTCAAATTCATCTTTGTGGCGGGCAACAGCGATCGTAAGATCAAATCCTACACGCAGCGTCTCGCCTCCACCATAACCAAAGATTTTGCCTCATCACAACTCCTCCACACATTGCCTTCGATATTAGATATACGTTATGATATACTATATTTTATAAGTGATAGGCAAAAATGATAGAAAAAAGAATTGCTGATCACTATAAGATCATGCAATTTGGTTGTTTGTTGACATTCGTCCCGTTTCTTCTGGGTTTTACATTTTGAGAGGAGGATGTTGTTTGAAATTGCGTGTAGTTCCTATCGTTGTGGCGGCAGTTTTGGCAGCTTTGCTGCTATTTGGGGGATGGTTCATTTACCGTCAGGTTACAATGCAAAGTCCTCTGGAAAAACTGGTATCTCAATATCCAGGCGTGACAAGCGCTCAAATAGATATTAAACAGGATCAGGTTGTATTGAAACTAGATCTCAAACCGCAGGCGGATGTGGCCAGATTGGTCGATGTGGTTAAGCAAAAAGGACAATCCATCATTGGCAGCCGCACCATTAAGTTGGATATCGCAGATCGTTCCAATTCAGCACTGAATCAATGGTGGTCTGAGGCTATGTTTCCTGTGGCCGAAGCGATGGAAAATAAAAAGTATACTCAAATTTCATCTACAGTTGAGCAGATGAAAAAGAAAAAGACGGGTATCAAAGCTGATACCGACATGGATTCGAACAATGTCTATATCCGACTCAGCGAAGGTAAAGCGACCAAGTTTATCGTTTTGCCACGTCAATCTCAGCAAATGGGGGTATGGCCTAATGCCTAGATGGATTAAGGAAATATTAATCGGCATTGTGCCGGTAACCATTATATTTCTCGTTTTTATTGGGGTAAATATTATCCCTCTTCTGGTTGCTGGCGTGATGTTCAGCGGCTTGTTAATGCTCATGCATGCGCGTGGCGGTTTGGCCGTAGGTGCTGGGCAAGAGCGTAAACGTAAAAAAAATGGTCCGGACAAGCTGACTTTTGAGGAAATCGGTGGGCAAGAAAGCGCTAAGCAGGAACTGCGCGAGGCCCTGGATTTTTTGAATCGACATGATGAAATTTCCAAGTTTGGTATCCGTCCATTAAAAGGCGTTTTGCTCACTGGTCCTCCGGGAACAGGAAAAACGCTGATGGCGAAGGCAGCGGCACACTACACTAATTCTGTATTTGTTGCAGCCTCAGGTAGTGAATTTGTTGAAATGTACGTTGGTGTTGGAGCGGGTCGTGTCCGTGAGTTGTTTCGGGAGGCGCGTACTCGTGCAGCCAAGGAAAAGAAGGAAAATGCAATTATTTTTATTGACGAAATCGATGTAATTGGTGGTAAACGTGAGGGTGGACAGCAACGAGAATATGATCAGACTTTGAATCAGTTACTGACAGAAATGGATGGTATTTATTCCGCAGATACACCGCGGATTTTGATCATTGCGGCAACAAACCGTAAAGAAATGCTGGACAGCGCCTTAACGCGTCCAGGGCGTTTTGATCGTCATATTCAAGTGGATCTGCCTGACAAGAAGGGCCGTCTTCATATTCTAAAAATTCATGCCAAAAACAAACCGATTCAGGAAGATGCAAATCTGGACAAAATTGCTGAGGAATCTTACGGGTTTTCCGGCGCACAGCTGGAGAGCGTGATGAATGAAGCGGCAATCTATGCGATGAGACAGGATCAGAAAATGATTGCGCAGAAGCATCTGTCGATGGCGATTGACAAAGTGATGATGGGTGAAAAGACAGACCGAGAATCGACCTTGGAAGAGAAAAAACGTGTAGCGATTCATGAACTAGGACATGCTATTATGGCCGAAATTGTTCGTCCCGGTAGCGTAAGCCAGGTAGCACTTAGCCCACGTGGGAAAGCGCTTGGCTATGTGCGCCACAATCCACAGCAAGAGCATTATTTATACACCAAGCAGTTCCTGGAGGAGCAAATTATGATCTCGCTCGCAGGGGCTACGGCGGAAGAAATGTACTATGGCGGTCGCAGTACTGGCTCAAGTAATGATTTTGAGCAGGCGCTGAACATCGTTCATACGATGATGACTTCCGGTTTGACTTCACTTGGCATTATTAACATGGAAATGGTAACCAAAGAAGAACTCATGCGGGAAAATGGCGAGATTATGGCTGACCTGCATACCCGAACTTTGGAGCTGCTGGAAAAGCATCGTCCTGTGTTCGACAACTCACTTGACATCCTGATGAAGGAAGAAACTCTGTCTGGAGACCAATTTAGATGTCAATTTAGTGAAAATGCTTTATTACCAGCATAATTTTTTATGCTGGTTATTTTTTTTTACTTTTAGTCCGTGCTAAGATATTATTATCTATTGGGACATAAACATGTATTTTTCGACAAAGAAGGATACAATATATGAGAGTGACCAGGAAAGGGTGGAGTAAAGAATCATGCAATTTAAAAAAATCGGCGTCATCGGCGGCGGCACCATGGGACAGGGGATTTCTGAAATGCTCGCGTCCAAAGGAATCGATGTGCTGCTGGTAGAGCAGACACCAGAGAAACTAGACTACGCCTACAATATGATTGAAACGAGTCTGGACAAACAACTGGAAAAGTGGGCAATTACTCAAGCTGAGAAAAAATTGATCTTATCCCGTATTCAAAAAGTAATCCATTTAGCGGAGCTCGGCAGCTGTGATATGGTCATTGAGACTATTACAGAGAATCTGGACGAGAAGAAAGCAGTGTTCCAAGAGCTAGACCATGTGTGTCCAAGCAATATTATTCTTGCAAGTAATACATCCACGCTGAGCCTGACCGAGCTTGCTAGCTCGACCAAGTATCCTGAGCGTGTTATTGGTATGCACTTTATTTATCCAGTATCCCGTATTGATCTTGTAGAAATTATTCGTGGTTTGAAAACTTCGGACGATACATTTGAAAACACTAAAATGTTCGTGGAAGAGATAGTGGAGAAAAAAGGAGTCATGATTTATGAATCTCCTGGATTCGTAACAAGCCGGATTATCTGTCTGCTGATTAACGAAGCGGCCCATGTACTTCAAGAAGGCGTGGCTTCCGCTGATGATATCGATGACGCTATGCGAATCGGATATAACTTCCAAAGCGGCCCTTTGGAAATGGCTGACCGCTTTGGTCTGGATTCCGTTTTGGCTGCTCTGGAGCGTATGTTCCGTGAATTCGGCGAATTGAAATATCGTCCGTCCATCGTACTGAAGAAAATGGTGCGTGCAGGTAATCTGGGCGTGAAATCGGGCGAAGGCTTCTTTAAGTACGACAAGGATGGTGACCGGATATGAAAATTCTCGTAATCAATGCAGGGAGTTCTTCCCTGAAATACCAATTGTATGATATGACGGACGAGTCCGTTCTGGCAAAAGGATTGGTAGAGCGCATCGGTATGGATTCCTCCATTCTGACGCATAAGCCAACCAATAAAGAAGAATACACTGAAGTTAGCGAGATTTTGGAACATACTACAGCCATCCGTAAAGTGCTGAACGTACTCACAGATGCTGAACATGGTGTAATCTCCAGTACTAGTGAAATTCAGGCTGTGGGCCATCGTGTGGTTCATGGAGGCGAAATCTTCAAACAGTCAGCAGTTGTAACGCCTGAAGCGAAGAGTGAAATCCGTCGCTTGTTTGACCTGGCGCCACTGCATAACCCTGCTTCCATGATGGGGATTAAAGCGGCTGAATTGAATATGCCAGATGTACCACAGGTTGTGGTATTTGATACCTCGTTCCATCAAACGATGCCTGAAAAAGCTTATATGTACGCCATTCCAAGAGTGTTGTACAATAAGTATAAGGTTCGTCGTTACGGTGCCCACGGCACTTCCCATGATTTTGTAAGTAAGGAAGCCGCCAAATTCCTTGGTCGTCCTTTGGAAGACCTGAAGATTATCACTTGTCATATCGGTAATGGTGGTAGTGTAACAGCAGTTCAAGGCGGTTTGTCTGTTGATACTTCCATGGGTATGACTCCCTTGGAAGGTCTTATGATGGGTACTCGTAGTGGTGATTTGGACCCAGCAATCGTACCTTATGTCATGAACAAAGAAGAATTGACTGTCAATGAAGTCAATTCCATGTTGAACAAGCATAGTGGACTTTTAGCTATCTCTGGTATCAGCAGTGACATGCGTGAAATCACAGAAGGTATGGAAAAAGGCGAAGCTAATTCTACATTGGCATTCGAAATGTATGAATACCGTCTGCGCAAATACATTGGATCGTATGCTGCCGCAATGAACGGGGTAGACGTAATTGCATTTACAGCAGGTGTAGGCGAGAACTCCATCGTTCTGCGTAAGAGAGTGTTGGAGCAATTGACATTCCTCGGTATCGAGCTGGATGAATCGTTGAATGCTATTCGTTCTGGCGAGCCTCGTCGGATTACAACTGCAAATTCAAAGGTAGAAGTACTGATCATTCCAACGAACGAAGAACTGGTTATTGCCCGCGACACGTTCCGTCTGGTTCAGTAGTTCGGTTCGAAAGTGTAAACTTTATGCATGCGGACTATTGTTTGAGTTCCGCATGCACCAAACAGCGAGAGCAAACAGCCTGACCCAGGGGGAAGGGCTGTTTGATTTTCGGTTAAGAGGAGAGAGACGGTCATGACGAATAAAAGTACGATTGCCCAAGTGGGCCGCCATGTAGGGGAAACGGTTACAATCGGCGCTTGGGTAAACAATAAACGATCTAGTGGTAAAATTCAGTTCCTGCAACTGCGCGATGGTAGCGGGTATATTCAAGGGGTTATCGTGAAAAGCGAAGTGTCCGAGGATATTTGGAATGACGCCAAATCCTTGACTCAAGAGAGCTCCCTTTACGTTACTGGAGTGGTGCGTGAAGAACCGCGTAGCCAATCGGGCTTTGAATTAACGGTTACAGGCATTGAAATTATTCATTTGACCGAAAACTACCCGATTACACCCAAAGAGCATGGTGTAGATTTCCTGATGGATCATCGTCACTTGTGGCTGCGTTCCGCCAAGCAACGTGCTGTTCTGATCGTACGGGCGGAAATTATCCGTGCTGTACAGGAATTCTTTAACGGCAACGGCTTTACGAAGGTGGACCCACCTATTTTGACTCCTTCCTCTGCAGAAGGTACAACAGAGTTGTTCCACATTAAATATTTTGATGAAGATGCGTATTTGACACAAAGCGGACAGTTGTATATGGAAGCCGCGGCAATGGCGCTGGGCAAAGTGTATTCCTTTGGTCCAACTTTCCGTGCGGAAAAGTCCAAAACACGTCGTCACCTGATTGAGTTCTGGATGATCGAGCCTGAGATGGCTTTTGTGGATCATGAAGAATCCTTGCGCGTTCAGGAGCAGTTTGTAAGCCATATCGTGCAATCTGTTCTGAAAAACTGTGCGAAGGAGCTTGAAACAATCGGACGCGATGTTTCGAAGCTGGAGCAAATTCAAGGCGAATTTCCACGTATTACGTATGATGAGGCGATTGCCTTCCTTCAAGGTGAAGGTTTCGATATCCCATGGGGCGAAGACTTTGGTGCTCCTCATGAAACGGCGATTGCTGAAAGATATAACAAACCTGTGTTCATTACACATTGGCCAACTCACATTAAGGCATTCTATATGAAACCAGACCCAACCCGTCCAGAGGTTGTTCTGTGTGCCGATATGATCGCTCCTGAAGGCTATGGTGAAATTATCGGGGGTTCCCAACGGATTGATGATCCAGCATTGATGGAAGAACGTTTTAACGAGCATAACTTGGCTCGTGAAGCCTACCAATGGTATATGGATCTGCGCACCTATGGTACCGTTCCGCATTCCGGCTTTGGACTGGGCCTGGAGCGTACAGTAGCATGGATTTGTGGACTCGATCATGTACGTGAAACGATTCCGTTCCCACGTATGCTGTATCGTTTGTATCCGTAACCGATGACCGGATCATTCGACAAGACATCAGCGGCAGAATGGGCGGAGGGAGTAGCCTTTGCTATGGAAGCCGGAATGGTCCAGATTCCCTATGCCCTGCTCAAGCATTATCGGACACTTCGGCTGACAGATGGTGAAATGCTGCTACTGATGCAGTTGCTTGCCTTTAAACAAGCGGAACGTAATGAATTTCCGACATGGGAACAATTGCAGACCCGCATCGGATGTACTGCGAACGAAATCGCACTCTATTTCAGTAAGCTCATGAAAGAAGGATTTTTGAGAATCGATTCCGTAGAAGACCGCAGCTCATCCGTACAATTCGAACGTTACAATTTGACGGGGCTGTATCGTAAGTTGGCAGAATGTATGATCGCTGAGCGTAACGAGCAGCACGATGAAGATGACATTTTGTTTGCCGGAAAGCCGGATTTACTGAATGGAATAGCAGAATCCCCGCTTACAGAAGAACGGAATTTGTTTACGATTTTTGAGAAAGAATTCGGGCGACCATTGTCACCGATGGAATACGAGACGATCACCAGCTGGGTGGATCAGGATCGGTATCCCGAGGAGCTGATTTTGCTGGCTTTGAAGGAAGCGGTATTTGCAGGGAAGGTACATTTCCGGTATATAGACCGTATTTTGCTGGAGTGGAGCCGAAACCGTGTTCGTAATGCACAGGATGCCAAAGAATACGCCCAGCGATTCCGTGGTGGCGGACGCAATTGATATATCGGTCTAAGCCTTTTAGGCTAAGCAGTAGACTTATGTATCGAGGTTGTCACTGCAAATTGGCTAATGTGCAATGAGAACAATCTGGAATATCGCCTGTGCGCGTGAACTAAGCCGAAATGAAAGCGAGTAAATAGGCTTTAATGATAGAGGACACACCATTCCGTCAGGAGGGTGTGTCCTTTTTAAATATTTTTTTGAAATATGCAGGGGAAGGAAATTTCCTGGCGTCTATAGTATTGGGAAGGGGGAGAGCGTCATTGATATAGAGAGAATCATTGAACGAATACGGTCCGGTGACCGGCAGGCGTTCCGTGAGATCGTAGAGCTGTACAGCAAGCATGTATTTCATGTCGCCTATTCGGTACTGCATGACAGCAAGGAAGCAGAAGATGCCGCGCAGGAGGCATTCGTTCAGGTGTACAAGTCTCTCCCCCAGTACCGGAACGAAGGTTTTAAAACGTGGCTGAGCCGAATTGCGCTCCACAAAGCGCTGGATATTAAGCGCAAACAGGACAGACGACCCGCAGAGCTTATAGACGTCGCACAATCCCTTGTACAGCTCCCTTCCCGGGATGAGGATGTGCTGGCTCGTCTCATTCGCGAGGAGCAAATTGAAGAACTATCGCAAAAAATCGCCCAGTTGCCCCAGCAACATCGGGATATTATTCAAGCCTATTATATGCAGGGCAAAACCTACGACCAAATTGCAGAAGAGACGCAGGTAGCTTTAAAAACAGTAGAGTCGAGGCTCTATCGGGCGCGGCTATGGATTCGAAACCACTGGAAGGAGGAGGAATGGCAATGACTGACCAACAGGATAAACCGTGGATTGAAGGGAAATCGAATGACTGGCATGCTTACATTGCAGGAACTTGCACGATAGAGGAGTCTGCCCGGCTGGAAAAGCTCCTGCTGGAAGACGAACAGGCGCTGATGCTATATCTTGTCGCACTGGAGCAACTGGAGTCAACTATGAAAGATTATTCTGCCTGGATGGATACGGAGCGCTTCACAGATCAGGTAATGGCCGTTCTTCCCGAGATAGAAGCTGAACCGAATCAAGTTCTGTTTAAAAAACGCCGCTGGTTTGAAAAACCTGTGTTTCACTACGTTGTCGCCGCAAGCCTAACGTTGATCTTATTGTCCAGTGGAGCCTTTGACAAAATGATGCCGCAAACAGATGGAAAGCCGATTCCTCCAAAAGAACGCGTTTCTTACAGTGAAGAGGTCATGCGAGCTACAACAACCTGGCTCGATAAATTAAAGCCCTAAATCATCGGATAAAGGCTGAGATGAAAAAACTCAAACAACAACCTTCAAATGGGGACTTTATCAAAATCCCATAAATAGAAAGGAAGTGTAGCGATGCCTTATACGGAAAGAAGCAAGCTCTTGGCATTTCTATTGAACATCATTCCCGGTGTGGGTCACTATTACTGGACCAGAAAAGCCAATGCGTTTGTATACACCATTTTGTTTTTCGGATGTCTGGCGGGAGGATTATTTTTTTCAGTGATTTCAAGAGACGAATTACCTTTATTGGCCAGTATGTTTGTTGCCGCTCTTTTTTGGGGGCTGAGTATGCTGCATATCATTATTAGCTTATTACGTTATGATCCTCGTGCAGCTGCTGTTCCATATCCCCCACATGCAGGACCCAATCCATATGGTTATTACTCGCAAAGTGGGCCTTATGGACATGCTGGTTCAACGGGAGAGGTACCGGAGGGGGCAACAGACGCGGATGTGGATGCACCGGGAGCAGGAATGGGATATGGCCCGGGCTATAACCATTATCAACAAGGACACTATGGTATGGCAGGATCACCTGCTTTTCAAAAAGGATCGGAGAATGAACGCTTTTTTACGATTTTGCTGTCGTTCATTCCTGGATTGGGACACCTTCATTTGGGGCTGATGCAGCGTGGTTTGTCTTTTCTGCTATCTTTCTTTGGCTTTGGAGCGATCCTCGTTTTTATTACCAGCATTACAAACGAATCCGGATTTTTGGCGTTTGCGGGCGTGCTGCCGATCATTTGGCTGTATTGCATGTTTGATGCGGTGCAGCATGTACATCGCAAACAAGCGGGAGAAATGCTTCAGGACCGGACTTTGTTTGAGGAACTGGAGCATGGAAGAGTCGAGGGACGGCGGAGTAAAATGCTGGCTACCATTTTATCGGTATTTCCCGGTGCTGGACATATGTATATCGGTTTGCAAAAGCGTGGACTCCAGCTTATGCTTCTGTTTTTAGGAGGCATCTATGTACTGGACGTGCTATATCTTTCACTCTTTTTGTTCCTGATTCCGGTGGTTTGGTTTTACAGCTTTTTTGATGCGTTGCAGCAAGTAAGCCGTTATGGACGGGAGCCGCTGATCGACAAGCCTGTGATCGGTATGTTTGCACAATATCACCGCTGGGTAGGCTTGGGGTTGCTATTGCTGGGCGCCTATTACATCTTAATCAACGTACTAGTTCCTACTCTGGATCGTCTGTTTCCGAATGGAGAGATTTATAATTTGGTTGACATGTATCTACGGACGATTATCGTATCCTTATTGTTGATTGGCGGTGGTATTTGGATGATGATTGGGAATTCCAAATCTAAACGAGTAAAGGAGAAGCAATAGAATGGATACTGAGTTTTCAAAGAGTGAGGCTCCCTTTAAGGGAGCCCATCATCCTCATAGCGATGGAGGAGGCTCCACAGGTATATTTGGTACATCGTCTAACAAAAACAGTTCCTCTAAAGCGTCAAACGCTCCGGCAGGGGTGTGGAAAGTCGGAAGGCTGTCAATGGGACTTTTCCTCGTCCTGCTGGGGGGCATAACGTTTGCCTCCAAGTTTTGGGGAGCGGGCATACTGGACCAGGCTTTGACCTGGTGGCCTGTCGTTTTTGTTTTGCTGGGGTTGGAAATTTTAATGTATACTGCTTGGAAAGGGACGCGTGAGCGCATTCGTTATGATTTATTCAGTATGTTTATTACGGCGGTATTGGTTTTTTGCTGTATCGGATTTGCCTTGGTCAGTTCATTGGGGATCACTCCGCAAGTCAGAGAAATAATGAGTTCGGTTCAGGAAACAAGGCTTCTCCCAGACTGGCATGAAAAACTGCCTGCCGGAGTGACCAAGGTGATTGTACAGGGAGAAGATCCTTATGCGGTCAAAATTGATGCAACCACCTCACCGGAGGTGCATGTGTTCGGGAGTTATGTATACACAGGCAAAGAGGACGAAATAAAGGGGCAAGATTTATATCAGACCAAGCAAATCGGCGATACCTTGTATGTATTACTGGGTCAAATTCCGACACGGTTTATGCAGACTCAGCAGCAGCTTGATGTTACGATTGCTGTACCTGAGGGAATTACGGTTACTGTGCGCGATAGCCGAGGAAATATAATTGAAAAATAGGGAGATCTTCCGGCTCCAACTTTACATTTCGTATCATTCACGCGATACTGAAAGGGAAGCCTGAGATGTCATCCATGTCGCTAACTAATGGTGCATTTGCTTATCAGGCGAAACTTGATGATGTGCAGTCGAATAGCGATTGTAATCGGAAATGAGGGAGAAAAATGATTTCGTTGAATCCTGACACGCTTACAGGGCGTGAAAATTATAAGCTGTTGACCGGAAGTATCATCCCAAGGCCGGTAGCCTTTGTAACGACTTTGAGCAGCGAAGGGGTGCTGAATGGTGCGCCGTTCAGTTATTTTTCCATCGTAGCTTCTGAACCGCCACTGCTGTCTGTATCCGTACAACGTGTTGATGGAGTACCCAAAGATACAGCACGTAATGCGATGGAGCATAAGGCTTTTGTCGTACATATCACAGACGAGGACAATGTGGGAGCGGTGAATGTGACGGCTTCCCGTCTGTTGCCGCAGGAGAGTGAGGTTACACTGGCAGGCCTTACCCCGGTCAAAAGTACAAAAATCGAAGTTCCCGGTGTGGCAGAAGCGAGAATACGTATGGAATGTATTCTGGAACAGGTTATACCGTTGGGAGGTCAGGAGGACACACCTGCCTGTGATCTGTTAATCGGACGCGTAGTGCAGTATCATTTGTCCGAGGAAGCGTATCAAAATACGTATGTGATTGCTAAGGAGTTGCGTCCAGTAAGTCGTTTGGCTGGGAACAACTATGCGAAGCTAGGAGAGCAATTCACGCTGGAGCGTCCCCAATAGGGGGCGTTTTTTTACAGCATATCCAAAATTATATCAGGAGGATTCTTATTCATCATATTTCCTTTTATGTCGCTAGTAGAATAGAAATACCCTTATTATAAAAAAAGAGAACGTTCCTGTGCTATCGCTTAGGCTCCGTTCTCGATATTCAATGACCACTTTTACAAATAAGGATACGCATCTTTGATATTTATGAGTTTATTTACTTCAAAGTTTTCAGCAGCAGGGAGCGATAGGTCGTTTCAAACAAAAATTCAAACGCCTCCAAATGCTTTTTAGCCTCAAATACATCACGGCCCCACGCATAAATGCCGTGGTTACGCAATAAAATTCCAGGCACCTGATCATTCAGCACACCAGGTACGAGCTTGGCAATCGAGGCAATATCCGCGTAATTAGGCAGCACAGGAATATCAATGGCAGCATTTTCTTTCCAAATGTTAAAAGCCTTGATCAGCTCAATACCTTGGATAGGTACAGCGCCTTGCTCACCGTAATATTCGGAAATCAGATTGTTAAACACGGTATGCACATGAAAAACGGCTCCGCAGCCTGTTAGGCGGTAAATTTCACAATGTATAAGCGTCTCTGCGCTTGGCTTGAGGTTTGTCGCTTCTGCCGCTTTTCCGTACTGGTCTACGAATAGAAAATCTTCCGGAGTACGCTTGGTTTTATCCTTGCCGCTGGCGGTGACTGCAAAATAAAATTGTTCGGGATGAAAGTCACCAATTCGGATCGACAAATTGCCGCTCGTGCCTGGGAACCAGTTGCGAGATGCGAATAGTTCTTTGACATCAGCGAGTTCTTCAAGTGCGCGGCGTTTTTCTTCCAATGAAATGTCTGCCAAGTTAAAACTCATTTACAGCACCCCTTGCTCCTGTTTTTGCTTTAAATCCTCGATAATGTCATCAAATGTTTCAAAGGGTACATGTGGTACGCCAAGCTCTTGACACTTTAAAGTCAGATGCGAACGGGAGTACACAAGATCGGCAATTTTAGCTCCTTCAAAATCGGTCAGGCTGTCGCCGATCAAAATCCGTTCGTATTGTTCGGAAGGGTATTGACGAATCACAGTCGTTTTACACATGCCACAATCATTTGTACACGGTTCCTCACATGGATGCGGCCAAGTAATCTGGATGCGATCCTCGGAAAAATCCGCTCCGTTGCAATAGACGTGGTCGTGTGGAATATCGAAGGGTTTTAGCAATGGATCAATAAAAAAATCAATGCCGCCACTGGTGACGAAAAATTGAATCTGCTGCTCTCGTACATAGCCCAAAAAGCGTGCAAAGCCCTCGCGTATACCAGCTTGTCCAAGTACATATGAGATAATTTCGTCCTTTTGCTCCGAAGGCATGAGGGCAAACATCGCACCTACGCCTTCACGAATGGATGTATGCCCATTTACGATCTGATGCATGATGGGCTCACAGCTTGTAGGTTGAAAATGCTTCATAATGGCGACAATATTGTCGCTGTTCGTAATTGTCCCGTCAAAATCGCAAAAAATGACGGGCTTCTTCGCTGTGCTCATCGTTCACCTCCCCATGTGTCGAGCGCAGATTGCAGCTCGGGGTGAGTACGGGCGTATTCTGCCAGAGGGACATTTTGCTGTACCGCTTCAATCGCCTGCACAAAGGCGCGCCCACCAGCTTCTGTACCCAGCGGATGACCGTGAATCCCGCCCCCAGCGTTGACAACAACGTCAGTACCAAAGTCACGTACAATTAACGGCACGAGGCCCGGGTGAATCCCTGCGGAAGGGACCGGCATACTGGCCTTCAGCGGTAGATCAGGGGTGATCAGCTCATCGCGGATCGCCATGTTTTCCTCACGCGGCATCGTCACTGAGCCGTAGGGAGAAGGGAAGAGGACGAGGTCAGCGCCAGCCAGCCGCATAAGCTGACCGAGTAGGACGGACGCCGAAATACCATAATGCGGCGATGGATAAGCAGCTCCCGCCAACGAAGGATGGGCTGCAATCGGCACCGAGACGGCAGGATCGCTACTAAGTTCATGTAGCACATCGTAACCGTAGGCCAACACGTTAAACAGTAACGCGTTGGCACCCGCATCAATGGCCTTGAGAGCTTGCGTCTTAAGCTGCGAGGTCGGCCCCGTTAAATTAGCGGCATACAGCAGCTTTTTACCAGTTTCACGCTCAGCCGCTTCGGCGGCTTTGATGCAGGCTTCGACACGTTTTTCAATCGGCGTCAGCGCGTTTTCAAACAAGATCTCGTCGTCCTTGATCAGATCAACGCCACCGAGAGCCTGCCGGGTAAACTGTTCACGAAGTTCGTCCAAATTGAGGCCAATTACAGATTTGAAAATGCTCATGAGCAGGGGACGATCATACACGCCAAGCTGTTCGCGCAAGCCGCTGATACCGAATTTCGGTCCTGGAAAAGCAGAGCGGAATGCTTCCGAGAAACCCAGCTTCGTTAGCTTAATTCGGCCGTCCATCGAAATTTTGCCGAAGACTGTGACCAGCAGAGCGGGAATGTCTTGGCTGAAGTTGACATCCGGGTAAGCGATGGTCAGGTCCGCGTACCGTTCACCGGGACCTCCATCGTAAATATCCACAGAATGAACCGAGCCAAGATGCTTTTGCATCGCGTCCCGTTTGGCTTGCGGGAGCTCAGTCCAGCTGCCCACCGTCATGCCGATGGCAATAGATTGGGCCTTTTGGTTAAAATCGGCTTTGTCATCGTATACCCGGTAGGTCGCCAAGCAATAGCTCATTCAATTCCCTCCTTAAGTACAGCTCCCATCTCGCGGGATCGTTCAGCGCACCGCTGCACCGCCGCAATCACCGTTTCGTAGAAGTCACCTTTGTCCAGCATTTCCAATGCAGCTACCGTAGAGCCATTAGGAGACATGATTTTGTGGCGAAGGGCAGAAGGCTCCTCTCCGGTTTGCTGCACCATGCGTGCCGCTCCAAGCGCGGTTTGCACCGTTAGTTCGTGCGCTTGCTCAGGGGTCAAGCCACCACGGATTCCCCCGGCAATCATGGCTTCCATCAGGTAGTAGACATAAGCAGGGCCGCTTCCAGATATCCCGGTCAAAACATCCATTTTCTCTTCTTCTATAACCGTTACCGTACCTACAGATTCGAACATCGTAAGCACGTTTTTACGCTGGTTTTCGCTGATTTCCTTGGAAAAGCTAATGCCTGTGGCTCCCAGCCCAATTGAGCTGGATGTATTGGGCATCGTCCGTGCGATCGGCTGCTTGCGACCCAGCAACGTTTGCATCGTACGAATGGACAATCCTGCGATTACCGAAATAATCAGCTGCTCATCAGACAGAAGTGGGCCGAGTTGCCCAAGTGCTTGTGCAGCATCCTTGGGCTTCATGGCAAGCACAATGACCGGAGAACGACGCAGAAGCTCGGTTTTGGCGGCATCCTCGGTTTGGAACAAGACTCCATATTGCTTTTGAAGTTCCTCAAGGCGAGCCTGATTACTGCGGTTGATGACGGTAATACCACTACGTTTGACGACAGAACGAGCCGTCATTCCGCGAATAATAGCCTCTGCCATTGATCCTGCCCCGAAAAATGTAATTTGCTCATTAATTAAAACCTTTGTTTGTGATTCACACATAGATTCATAACCTCCAAGGATACAGATTGATTTATGTTATTATTCCCTGATTTGTCCAGTACCGTACACGCGATATTTGGTTGAAGTCAAGGCAGGCAATCCCATTGGGCCGCGGGCATGTAATTTTTGTGTGCTGATTCCGATCTCGGCACCAAACCCAAACTCGAAGCCATCCGTGAAGCGAGTGGATGCATTGTGATACACGGCTGCCGCGTCCACTTCTTGCAGAAAACGCTCGACATGGGCTTTGTCCTCGGTGACAATACACTCAGAATGCATCGTACCGTAACGGGCAATATGCTCCAGTACTTCGTCCAAATTGTTTACGACCTTGATGTTCATAATGTAATCATTATACTCGGTGCCGTAATCCTCTTCTGTAACAGGAATAGCCCAAGGGGCCAATTCTCGTGTGCGTGCACAGCCGCGTAGCTCAACCCCCGCATCACGAAAGCGTTCTGCCAATCCTGTTAAGTGTGCTTTTGCATAATCCGAGTGTACGAGCAATGTTTCCATCGAGTTACACACGGACGGTCTTTGCACCTTGGCATTCAGTGTAATCGCTTCGGCCATTGCTGCATCCGCTGTAGCGTCCAAAAAGGTATGGCATACACCAGCTCCGGTTTCGATGACAGGTACGGTAGCGTTCTGAACAACATTTTGAATGAGTGAACGCCCGCCGCGTGGAATAATTACATCCAGCAAGCCGTTCAAGGTGAGCATTTCGTTGACCGAGGCACGGTCTGAATCTTCAATAAGTTGAAGCGCCTCGCGTGGCACAGCTGTTGCGTCTAGTGCCTGCTGGAGTACTTCGATAATCTTGCGGTTGGAGAAGAGGGCGGCCGAACCACCGCGTAGCACAACCGGATTGCCTGTTTTCAAGCACAGGCCCGCGGCATCCACGGTTACATTTGGACGCGCTTCATATATAATGCCGATGACACCCAGCGGCACACGTATCTTCTCAATTCTCAGACCGTTTGGACGTTCAATTTGCTCAAGGGTGTCGCCGACCGGGTCAGGCAGTGCCACAATTTGGCGTAATCCTTCGGCAATAGCTCCGATTCGGTCCTCGGTCAGCTTGAGGCGGTCGAGCAGCGACTCGGATGTTCCCTGTTCCCGTCCATGTTTCAGGTCATTATGGTTTGCTGCAATCAGCTCTTCAGTATGATTTACTAGAGCTTCAGCCATAGCAAGCAATGCTTCGTTTTTCTGTGCTGTAGTCAGGCGGTTCATGACCCCGGCACTTTTTTTGGCAAGATTGGCTTTGGTTCGTACTTCGCTAAACTGATTTTCCTCGGTTGTAGCTGTGTTAGTCGTTAAATCACTCATGTTACGGCCTCCCTACATACATAATGTAATCCATTCATCCCTGTGGATCACCTCAAGCCGGTGAATGGGACCGATTTTGCCCACAACCTCGCCGCTGGATAATCCTTGTACAATTCGGAGCTGTTCATCGTCATAATTGACGATGCCGCGTCCTAACACTTTATTTTCCGGTCCGAGCACCTCAACGACATCTCCGGCATGAAAGCTGCCTTCGACACGTCGTACGCCAACCGGAAGTAGACTGTGTCCTCCGTGAACCAACGCTTCCTCGGCCCCTTCGTCTACATGCACCGCGCCCAGAGGGGTGGACATAAATCCAAGCCACTGTTTTTTCATCGGAAGTGAAGAGAGGTGAGTGTCAAAATAAGTTCCCGGTCCGCGTCCTTCGACGGCTGCGTCTAGATCGCCATTCGAGCTTACACGTCCCACATATACAGGCACACCGCCGCGTGTAGCGACTTTGGCAGCTTCGATCTTGGATCGCATGCCGCCAGTACCTACAGACGATCCAGAACCTCCAGCTAATGCATAAATCTCCTCTGTAATTTCTTCGATACGTTCAAAACGTACGGCATTCGGATGCTTGCGCGGATCTGCCGTATATACGCCATCGGTGTCCGTAATGATAATCAGATGCTGAGCTTTGACCAGATTGGCAACCAGCGCGGACAGCATATCATTATCGCCGAATTTCAATTCGTCAATCGATACAGTATCATTTTCGTTGAAGATCGGGATAACCTGCTGGCGCAGCAATTCTTCTACAGTCATTCCGGCATTATTCATCCGTTTGCGGCTCAAAAAGTCACTACGGGTCAGTAGAACCTGCGCGATCACTAGGTCAAAATCTTTAAAAGCCTGCTCATAGGCCTGCATGAGAAGGGCTTGGCCAACAGCCGCTGCCGCTTGCTTTTCATGTAGTAGCTTAGGGCGAAACGGGTACCCAATCTCTCTGAATCCGGCGGCTACTGCACCTGATGTAACCAGCAGCACTTCATGACCTTTTGCACGTAGCAAGCTGATTTCCCGGGCAAAATAAGCGATGGCTTCCCGATTCAAGCCACCTTCCACTCCAGTTAGAGAGCTGCTTCCGATTTTAATGACGATTCGTGTTGACAAGACGTCCACTTCCTTAATTTTACTCTTTTTAATGCAAAAAAACTTCCATCCTTTGTATGCAAAGGACGAAAGTTTGTGCTTCCGCGGTACCACCTTCATTGATGATTCATGATCATCCCACTTGAAACCTGTTAACGGCAGGGACCGCCTGATTGCGCAGGGCGCTCGGGGATAGGAGTTGGGAGAGAGTCCAGGTAAATTCTTGCAGCCTATCGGAATTTACTCTCTGAACAGGACCGAGTCTCTCTTAATAGTCCCTTCAACGCGCTAAATGATATTGGATACAGAATACCACGAAAAGACCAGGTTTGGCAAAGAAGTTGTAGCTGGAAAATACGGCTTAACCAAACAGGTTTAGCTTGCCAATTCGATCAGCCGCCTCGGTCAGTCGAGCTTCTGAGCTCAGTAGTCCCGCTCGCACATATCCTTCGCCGCCACTCCCGAAGCCAATCCCTGGAGCGACAGCCACCTTGGCTTCCCGCAACAACAGACCGGCAAAAGAAGTGGAAGTATAGCCCTGCGGCACAGGCAACCAACTGAAAAAGGAGCCGCTTGGGCGCGTCGCCTTCCAGCCTATTTGCCCAAGTGCATCATAAAAAGCGTTACGGCGTGATTCATAGCGGGCTACCAGCTCGCCTACGCAGTTTTGCGAGGCCGTCAAGGCTGTCGCCGCCGCTGCCTGAATGCCGCCAAACAAGCTTACATAAATATGATCCTGCAGCAGATTAATCATCGAGATGATTTCGGCATTACCGAGCGCGAAACCAACACGCCAGCCCGCCATATTGTACGTTTTGGACAAGGTATAGAACTCAATCCCCACCTCTTTAGCACCCTCAGCCTGTAGGAAGCTTACCGGACGTTCGCCATCAAATCCAATAGCGCCATAGGCGAAATCACTGGCAACTACAATACCGTTACGTTGCGCGAATTCAACTGTATCCTCGTAAAAGGAAAGTGGAGCCGTTGCCGAGGTTGGATTATTCGGATAGTTAAGGAACATTAACTTGGCGCGGCGGCGGTCTTCTTCGGAAATGGCTTCATAATCGGGCAGAAAACGGTTCTCTTCTTTTAATGGGAGAAAAGACATTTCCGCTTTAGCCAAGGCTACACCAGACCAGTAGTCCGGGTAGCCGGGATCAGGGACGAGACACACATCCCCGGGATTGAGTAAGACTTGCGGCAGCTGAACCAAACCCGTTTTTCCGCCAAACAGGATGGCGACCTCGGTTTCAGGGTTGAGCGTCACACCGTAATCCTCCTGATAGCGCTGGGCAACGGCTTCCTTGAGAAAGCTGTAACCACGAAATGGCGAATATTTATGATACAGCGGATTATCCGCTGATTCCTGCAAAGCTTTTACAATATGAGAAGGAGTGGGAGTGTCGGGGTTCCCCTGTCCAAGATTAATGACATCATGCCCCGCCGCGATTTCACGGTTTACATTTTGTACAAGTGTGGCAAAAAATTGAGTGGGTAACTGTTTCATGACGTCAGCGGAGGGAATAGAAAAATGAGTCATCAATTCACACGACCTTTTGGAATAGTTTAAGAAATAATCTATCACGATTTTACCGAGTTGTATAGGGGGAATTAAGCTTGCATGGTTGCGTAATCCAGACTGATCGGGCTATGATGGGGGAAAATACCGGACAATGGGTCGCGGGAAGCTCTGGCTCACAAGGAGGATGAAGTATTTTGACGTATCAGGAAGCTCAGCCGTTCAGTGTTGCACTCATACAAGCTCACATAGAGATAGGAAATCCCCCGGAAAACCGCAGTCATATCCGAGCTTTAATGGAACAAGCGATGAAAGTCGAACTGAAGCCGGATCTGATTGTCCTGCCGGAAATGTGGAACACAGGCTATGCCTTAGATCGCATTCATGAGCTGGCGGACAAGGAAGGGACGGAGACTCGGGCATGGATAGCAGCATTCGCTGCCACCCATGAAGTGAACGTAGTAGCTGGGTCGATCGCAGAGAAAAAAAGCGACGGTCATGTGTATAATACGATGCTCGTTTTTGACCGAACAGGCAGAGAGGTTGCTTCGTATTCCAAGATTCATCTATTCCGACTTATGGATGAAGAAAAATATTTGCAGCCTGGCGAAGAAAAGGTTTTATTCGCACTGGATGGCGGGATTCGGGCAGGTGCGTCGATCTGCTATGATATTCGTTTTCCTGAACTAGCCCGTAGTTTGGCCCTGTCGGGCGCAAATTTGCTGATCGTACCCGCAGAATGGCCTCATCCCCGGCTTCATCACTGGCGTACCTTGCTAACCGCACGTGCTATAGAAAATCAAATGTATGTTATTGCTTGTAACCGGGTAGGTCGCAGTGGAGATACTGATTTCTTCGGGCATTCGCTTATTATTGATCCATGGGGAGAAATCATTGCTGAGGGCGGAGAGCAGGAGGGGATCATCACAGGAACGATTGAGTCTGCCTTGGTGCAGGACGTACGTAGTCGTATTCCGGTGTTTGAAGATCGGCGTCCCTCACTGTATGACCGATAATCAGTGTAGAAAGGAATACTCCATGCTTAAGGAACGCATTGAATTTTTGTGTAAAAAGAAAAATCTGTCCCGTAAAGAGCTGGTAGACGGGCTGGTGACACCAGCACATTTCGCAAATATACTGGCTGACCGTTACCCGTTGGCAGAGGATTTGGCCGAGCAAATTGCTGGGCGTTTAGGTGTAAATCCCTCCTACCTCTTGCGTGCAGCGGCAGAGGATGAGGAGACGCTGGCTACAGCGGATAAGATTTTCACAGAGCTGTCCAAGCTGGCTAATCCTGCCACGGAAAGCTATGTGGATCTACTGGAGGATCGCAACGATTCGCTTGTGGTGGAAATGACGACTTATTTGATGAAGGCCGTTTATTATCAGCAATTAAATGACCCAACGGCCTATGAATATTTACATCAAACCTATTTGAATTTTTATTTGGAGAAGTTTGGTCGTTCGGATGAGGTGGAGCTGCCCGCACCGCTAAAAAAAGCAATTTTATTTTATAAAATCCAGTATTTTCGCTCGAAAAATCATTATTATGATGTGCTGAATAACGTTACGCAGCTAAGCCGTCTAGTGGAAGAGGGGACGGAAAACTGGCTGAATGCGCAAAACATTATGATGGAGGCCTGTATTCAGGTTAAGCAATTTGATCAGGCGAAGCAGGTATTCGAGCAGACGATGCGCAGAGTATATGATGATCGACTTTTTCACCGTTTGACGGGCCTGTATGTGGCTTACAGCGGATATTGTTTTGCCATGGGTTCTGTGCAGGAAGCACTGTTAACGCTCTCTATGGCTGAGGCCAATTTGGTCTATTTAGAAAATGCGGCAGATATGCTCACGACCATTCTGAACAACCGGATTATTATGCTGACATCGATTGGCGAGCTGGATAAGGCTTTGGAGGAAGTAGCGCGTTTTGAAGCGCTGGTGAGCCGGGAGCGGGAGGAAATGCAGCAGATGATGCTGCCCGTTACGCTAATTTATCGCTGTGAGATTGCGTTTGCGCGAAAAAATTGGGGGCTTCTCTCACAGCATTTGGATCAACTGCGTAAAACAAATCTGACAACAGATCAGCAAATGGGGCTTGATTTTTATGAAAGCCAACTGGCGCTTGCCCAAGGGAATCAGGACGCCTTTTGGATGCATGCCTTGCAATGCTTGCCTTATTTTGAAGCTCTCCAGCATCCAGCGCGGCTTGAACAGTTATATGAAACGCTGGCAGTTGTGTCCGAGGACAGTCGTCGTTATAAAGAATCATCGGCGTATTATCGCAAATTGGTCTATCTTTTGCGTAAAAAATAGCCTGAATTCACTCGTTTTTCACAAAACTATCGGATGATCGTGCGAAAGAATACTCCAAAGTGTGCAAAATTTTGTGTAAACCGTCCCAGAGTTCAAAATAAACCGGAAAAGTACAGGTTAAAGCTCCTGTTTTTTCGGTTTTTTTGTATGCGCCAAAACGTATTGTGATGCCATATACCCTCTTTTATACTGAATTCATAAGGAACGACAATACAAAATACGAGGTGCAACCACATGATGAACTTATTCGGGAAAAAGAAAAAACAGCAGGATGCGATAGAACAAGCAGATCAACTGATGAATAAAGGCCTGTCAGGATTATTTATGAAAGGTTTGGTACCCAAAGAGCATCGGGAACAGATTAACCAAAGCCTAAACTCGGCAAGACAAGCTCAATCGGCGGCTAACGGTGGTTTGGCGATGGCAGCGACTGCGGTTGTTATTTCGGTAACAGATACCGGGAAGCTCGTGAATTTTGATCCGATTGTGGTGCTAATGCTAGATGTGACAGAAGTAAACGGTAATCGATATCCAAAAACGTTGGAAACGCTCGTATCCAAGCTGCAAATTCCGCGACCTGGAGATACGGTGGGTCTGGGGAGCAATCCGGTAAATCCATCGGAGCTGATTTATATGGGTCTGGTGACAGTGTAAATGAGCAGGTCGTTTCACCTTTCTTGCTGACATATAATTTGAACAGATGATTGAAAAAGGGGTTTTGGAGGATGAAAGGATTTTTGAGTATTATCGGGGTACTTATGGTGTTTGGTGTAGGCTTCTCACCATTTTTGGCTAACTATTTATGGGATGATCCATTTGTGATTATGGATGCCCCGTGGTATAGGCCGTTAATTTATATAGGCTTTACGCTTATTTTTCTACCTGGAATTTTAGGTGTGTTTTTTGAAGGCGGTAAGGTTAAGAAGGGTGTTCCTGGGGTTGGGATTATTACAAGTGTTCAGCTAACAGGGACTTATGTAAACAGTCAGCCGCAGGTAAAGCTCGGGTTGACCGTAACCAAACATGGAGAAGACAAATATGATACTGCTTTGACGACGATTATTCCTTTGACTTCCATGGCTCAATTTCAGCCAGGCTCGATCATTCCGTTGGTCGTATCGGAGAAAGATAAACTGAAAGTAGGACTTGACCTGAAAGGGCAGGTGTCGCAGACGGATTTGCAAGCGTTAATGAATGAGCAAATGGTCAAGCAGGGCGTATCGCCTGAGCTGATGGAAATTGCCAAAACCGGTAAGCAGGCATATGCGAAGGTGCTGGATGTTACACCCATGGGGGAAGCAGGATCTAATAAAATTAAGCTTCAATTTACGCTGAGTGTTACGAAAAACAACGGCGATACATTTAATGTAACCACGCAAAAGGTTGTTTTTTCTTCCCAACTATCCAAGCTGCAGCAGGGAAGTATTATAGAGGTCATTTATTCACCTCAAGATCCTTCGAAATTGGTCTTTAAAACACAAGTGAGTGAAGCCGAGGTACAGCAAGCATTTGGTTCTTCTCGATAATAAAAAAGTTTTCCGATACCTGTTTCAGATACAGCCCATAGGTGTATTATAATAGTATCCCGACACCAGGAGGTTGATAACGATGGATAACCAAAGTAGATCCGAACTGGCGAATAGGGATGGCCTGTCACGGCCGAGAGGCTTAAATAGACAGGTTGTCGGAAACAATTATGAAATGGGCTATGATCAGGATAAAAGTCCACCAGATTTAGGGAGACCCTGATCACAAAAAGGCGAGGACAGGCACTTTGGGATCACACAGCACATTGGAACTGAGGTAGGACATCTTGGGAGACCAAGGCTAGAGACCTTAAGGAAAGAAGTGATGCGGGATGGATAAAGTGGAGTTTCCGAGCAAGCGTAAAGTAATCAGGCGAGGCTGACATGAAATTCAAATGAACATGAAATGTGGTTCGTTAAGGACAGATGGAAGCAACATCGCAACAGTGTAATCGAACCCGTAAAATAAATGAAGTATTGAAAGCATAGGGGCGAAGCCCCGGGACCGTCTTCTTCTCTGGCTTTGGCTGAGGAGGAAGACGGTCCTTTTCACATTTGAAGCTACTTTTGAGAAAGTTGCTCGACCGTTTCTCGGAAGGTATCAATAAAGGCTTCGGCAGCTTTAGACAAATAACGTCCGTTTCGGTAGGCAATGGCTAGGGTACGGCTAGGGGTAGGTTCGGCGAGTGGCAATAATGCTGGAACAAACTCGCTGCTGGCGGCCCGGGCGATAAAACGGGGGACGAGTGTCACTCCCATACCTGTCGCTACAAGCGATTGGAGCGTCTCCATATTAGTGCTCTCAAACACCACATTGGGTTCAAAGCCAGCTTGATGACACAAATCCATCGTCAGCTTGCGAAAGCCTTGCCCTTTTTTCAGAACGACAAAAGGCTCATCTTTCAGTTCTTCCATATGCACAGGCTGCGGATGGTCTCCGTTTTTACGCAGGGCTAGGGGGTGACCTGGAGGAACGGCAAGATCAATCCACTCTTCACCGATCGGCACATAGGAAAGTGTAGGTTCTACTAATGGAAGAGATAGCAGGCTGAGATCTGTATCCCCACTGGCAGTTTTTTTCTCCAAATTCATGGATGAATCCTCGACCAACACGATTTCAATGTCCGGATGAGCTTTCTTGAATACAGGCAGCACATGCGGCAGCAAATGAGAACCTGTGATGGGCATACTGCCAACCACAACCTTCCCTTTTCGCAGTTGAGAAATGTCGTCCATTTCCTGCCGGAGCTGCTCAACTGCATCGACTATTTTTTTTGCCTTTTCCACAAAGCTTGCTCCTGCATGTGTTAATTCCACCGTGCTGGTGTTGCGTTGAAATAGAAGTACCCCAAGTTCTTTTTCCAGTTTGGACAATTGTTGGCTCAAAGAGGGCTGAGCAATATGCAGTTTTTCTGCTGCGCGTGAGAAGTTTTTTTCCGCTGCAATTTGCAGGGTGTATTGAAGTTGTCTGAATTCCATCGAGTTTTAAACCCCTTTTATATACGCTTTTATAATGGTTGTCGTCTTATAAGATTTACCTATTACTTCATAGACTGATTATACAATAATATAATGAAATTCCCAATCCCATATGAACTCCATGTGTTCACAAGCTGGAAAATCCCTATGTTTACTTTTATCTTTGATTTTTTAAATTATGGTATTTAATTCTGTTTGACATGGCAAATGGGTTCATCCATAATATTATTCATATTAAAACAATATGTTTTATTGGAGAAAAGGGGAAAATGGGATGTCCAAACTTATTGTATCTTTTAGGAAACCGTTTTTGGTTGGATCTTTAGCATTTCTTTTATTGGTTCTCGTGGCAGGATGCTCCGGCTCCAAAAATGATGCAGATAAAAATACAAACGCAACTAACCCAAGCACAACCGCTGATCAACCCGCGGAAGGGGGAACCTTTACATATGGCCGCCCGGCTTCCGTAACCTCGTTTGATTTGCATAATCAGATTACATCAAATAATGCTTTTGCTATCGACAAAGTATTTGAGCCGCTGGTTGCCTTTAACGGTGATGGAAAAATTGTGGATTGGCTTGCGGCGTCGCACAATATTAGCGCGAATGGATTAACCTATACTTTTGTTTTACGCGATGGCTTGAAATTTTCAGACGGCAAAGGAGTTACTGCCGAGGACGCGGTTTTTTCAATTCAGCGTCATTTGAATGTAGGAGGTCCTCTTGCAATAGCGGCACAGGTGGCTTCGCTTTCGGCTCAAGATGAAAAAACACTTGTAATTAAGCTTAAAGCGCCGTATACGCCGTTTATTTCTGAACTCTCAAATTTCTCCAATGGCATCCTTCCAAAGGATTTTGGCGGTGTCTCGGAAAAAGAATTCTTTAAGAATCCGGTCGGTACCGGTCCCTTCGTCGTTAAGAAATGGGATTCTGCCGGTGATCTTACTTTCAGCAAAAATAAATACTATTGGCAGAAAGGCAAGCCATATATCGATGAACTTGTCTACAAGCTCATTGAAGATGACAGCCAAGCGATTAACCAGCTGAAGGCTGGCGCGATAGACGCTATTGAGTCTGTAGCTCTTGAAAATGTAAATGAATTAAAACAAGGAACTGATACCAAAGTGGCGACCAATGGAAGCTGGGTGACAGAGCAATTGTTCTTCAATACCCTGGACGAGCATTTTTCGGATGTGCACGTTCGCCGTGCGTTGGCGTTGGCACTTGACCGTAATGGATTGACCAATGCGGTTACCTTTGGTTTCGCAAAGCCAGCCAATTCGCTTTTGCCGCCAGCCATTCCCTACAACACGAACGATACGATTAAAGCGCTCAGCTTTGATACGAACGCTGCCAAAGCAGAGCTTGCAAAATCAAAGTTCCCTAATGGGTTTTCTACAAAATTGCTCATTGCCTCTGGTAACAACTCAAGAACTCAGGAGGCACAGATTATTCAGGCGGCCGCCAAAACGATCGGCATAGACATTCAAATCGAATCTGTTGAGTTGGCCTCATTTCGCGAGCGTTTCTTTGCCTATGATTTTTCGGCAATGATCAACAGCGGACAGGCGGATTCTCCAGAAGCCAACTCGATCCTCGCTTTCCAGACAGATCCGGAAGGCTTTAGCAAGTCGTACTGGACTCATTACACGAACAATGAAGTTACCAAGCTCCTGCACGAGGGGCAAAAAACACCTGATGGGGAAGAACGTGCGGGAATTTACGCCAAGCTTCAACAAATCCTTGCAGACGAGGTACCTTACATCCCGCTTTATTATCCGGATATTCTGAAAGGTGTTCGTTCTTCCATTGATGGCCTGGTCGTGCTTCCCAATAACAGCGCTCGTTTTGAAGATGTACGTGTGAAAGGTAATTAGATCCTTGACGGCCCACAATTTATTTAAAAAGTCTGCCGGATTGTCTGCAAATCTAACTTTCCCACACAAATGGCTTGTGCGCGCTATGATAAGAGCGGCATCAGTAGTCATCTGTGTGGTGGTGGCAGTCTTCTTCATCATAAGGCTGGTGCCGGGAGACCCCGCCAAAATGATTCTGGGGGAATACGCCACAGCTGAGGCTATTGAGAGTATGCGCCATAGGTTGGGGCTGGATCGTTCTCTTTGGGAGCAGTTTATAGGCTTTGTGCACAATTTCTTTACACACGGTGATACCGGCGTTTCGATTGTTTTTGAGACTTCTTCAAGAGAGTTGATTGCAGAGCGGGCCCCTGTGACGCTGCTGCTCATTGCAATGACCTGTCTTTTTTCCATCATTGTTTCGCTGGTGCTGGCCACCCTTGCGGCAACACATAAAGACGGACTGCTTGACCACATTATACGCATCTTGCCTGCTGTAACGCTCGGTATGCCGATTTTTTGGGTTGGACTGCTACTGATTCTGGTATTTAGCGTTCGGCTTCGCTGGTTCCCCGTTGGGGGAGTCGGCGAGGGCTGGCTTGGAATCTTGTACAGTCTCGCCCTTCCTGCGATCACTGTCGGATTGTCGCAAATTCCCTCGCTTGTTCGTTCTTTAAGAGCGCAGATGCTGGAAGTGCTGGAATCTGATTTTGTTGTAACCTTGAAGGCAGCGGGAATCCCCGACCGGGTTATATTGGTAAAGCATGTCCTGCGCAATTCCGCTCTTCCCGCTCTTATGCTGCTTGGCGTAAACATTGCCTACCTGATGGGCGGCACGTTGGTAATTGAACAGGTTTTTGGCCTCAAGGGTATCGGAAGCCTGTTATTTTCAGCCATTTCAAACCGGGATTTTCCTGTTATACAGGGGATTGCTCTTTATTGTGCGATATCTGTGGTCATCATCGGCTTCGTGATTGAGGTTGCTTCTGGGTATCTTGATCCCAGGACGAAAGGAGAACAATGAAACGCACGCAATTAGATCTTCAGATTCAGAAGGCGGGTCATAGCAACCGCTCTTGGGGAAAAATACTAAATACTCCATCTCTTTTATGGGGCAGTATTATGTTTGCGTTACTCATAGGTATTGCAGTGTTCGCACCGGTTATTAGCCCCTACCAGCCTTCTGATCAAAATATTTCGGCAACTTTACAACCCCCGTCCTTCGAACACTGGCTGGGAACCGATCAACTGGGGCGTGATTTGTTTACACGGCTGATCTATGCCGCACGGACTGATTTGAAGATTATGGTGCTGGCGGAGATCATCCCTTTTTGTATGGGGGTGTTTCTGGGAATGCTTGCCGGGTATTATGGTAAATGGGTAGACACGGTTATCACGCTTTTGACCGATACGTTTATTGCGTTCCCTTTTTATTTGATTGTAATTATAGTGGCGTTTGCAAGCGGTACGGGTGAACAGGGGATATACATTACATTTGTCCTGGTTGGCTGGATTGTATACGCGCGCGTGGTCAAGGGTCTTAGCGCATCGTTTCGCAAGCAGGAATGGATAGCCGCTGCAAAAACTCTGGGAATCCCGGATATTAAAATCATACTGCGCCATCTTCTGCCGAATGTGTTACCGCAAGCGGTGGTAGTGCTTATGACGGACATGGCTGTTCTGCTTGTAGCCATTGTTACGCTAGGCTATCTAGGTATCGGCATTGCGCCGCCAACTCCGGATTGGGGAACTATGATTTCTGATGGGCAGCCCTTTATATCTACTAAGTGGTGGCTTTCAGCAATCCCGGGCTTTGCGGTAGTATATACAGGGATAGCCTTATCCCTTGTGGGCGATGGGCTAGCAGATATATGGAGAAGAAAATGAATGCTATGAATCCAATTTTAGAAGTGGAAAATTTGTCGCTCGCGACGCAATCGAATCATAAATTGGTCACCAATGTGAGTCTCAAAGTTGAAGCGGGCGAAAGTATAGGACTTGTGGGGGAATCCGGATCTGGAAAATCGCTCACGCTTCGCTCCATCATAGGGTTGCTTCCCTCCGGTATTGAACAAGTTGGCGGGCATATTAGGAGCAATGGCAGATGCGCAATGATTTTTCAAGACCCGATAAGGGCACTTGACCCTCTCTGCCCGGTGGCCCGGCAGCTTGCCGAGGTTGTGTACTACAGGCAGAAGGTGAGTCGGAAGGTCGCGCGCACAATAGCTTTGGAACTGCTTGAAATGCTCGGTCTTCCCGATTCCTTAAAGCATACTGACCGTTACCCCCGCCAGCTTTCAGGCGGCCAGTGTCAACGTGTTGTTATTGCGATGGCTTTGGCGTGCAAGCCGGGCATCCTTCTTTGTGATGAGCCAACAACTGCGCTTGACGTAACGGTTCAACGGCAAATACTTGACGTTATTTCACGTCTTCAAAAGGAGCTGGGTTTTGCCATGGTGTTTGTTACGCACAATCTTGCTGTAGCTGCTTCGATGTGCTCAAAGCTTTGCGTTATGAAAGAGGGAAGAATCATAGAGCGGGGAGACACTTTGCCCCTTTTACAAAACCCGCAAAATCCGTATACACAGTTGCTGATAAGCTCAGTGCTTCCTCTCCCGGATCTTGAAAGGAGCGCGGATTTATGAAAACAGCCTTGCAGATAGAAAATATAACGGTTGCTTATGGTAAGTTCACCGCGCTTGATCAAGTAAGCCTGGAGCTGCAGGAGCGTACCACGCTTGGTCTTGTGGGAGAATCGGGTTCAGGAAAGTCTACCCTCGCGCGGGTAATAGCCGGGCTGATCGCCCCGGATGAGGGCCGGATCATGCTGGGTTCTCAGGTTCTGGGCAAGCGACGGAGCCGGGAGCAGCATAAAAGAATACAAATGGTTTTTCAAAACCCGGATTCCTCGCTAAATCCAAAGCATACGATCAGGCAAATCCTTGCCGAAGCCTTACTTTTTCACAAGATTGTTGACAGAGCTCAAGTGGACAAGAAATGTAGGGAACTGCTTACACGTGTTCACATCGATGAAAGCGCCCTTGGCAGATTCCCTCACGAATTTTCCGGCGGTCAGCGTCAGCGGATAGCAATTGCCCGCGCATTAAGCGTTGAGCCAAGCATACTTATCGCAGATGAACCAACGAGCGCACTGGATGTTTCGGTACAACGGAGTATGCTTGAACTGTTGAGCACACTCAAATCGGAGCTTAATCTTACGATGCTTTTTATCTCTCATGACTTGGGAGTTATAAATGCCATAAGCGATATTGTTGCTGTAATGCGGCAGGGGAAGCTGGTTGAGATCAACCCCAAGGAGAAATTCTTTTCTCGTCCTGAAACGCCTTATAGCCGTGAGCTTTTGTCCGCTGTTCCTAAAATGCCAATATCCCATTCTGCAGGAGGTATTTATGAGTCAAAATAATAAAGGATTTGTACCTCTTACAATATCGGAGTTTGATACGCTAACTAACTTGCTCTCCAAACTCCTGTCCACCCAAGAATCCCCGGTAATCATACCGGGCGAGGCGATCCTGGGAATTGAAGCCATAGCAGCAGGCATATCTGCGCCCGACCGTAAAATTCTAAACATTGTGACAGGTCCATATGGAACGATTTTTGGTAACTGGCTTGCGCGTGGCGGAGCAGAAGTCATCGAACTCAAAACATCTTTTGATGATGTGGTAACTGTAGATGAAGTCGCCGCAGCGATTGAGCGATATAACCCATGTGCGCTTTCTTTTGTGCAGGCGGAAGTGGTCACAGGAGGCTCTAATCCAACAAGGGAAATCATGGAGCTTGCGCGTAGATCAAACATTATAACCGTGATAGATTCAGTTTCTGCAATCGGGGGCGAACCGGTGCTCATGGACGAGTGGGGAATTGATTTTGTAGCTGTAGGGGCGCAAAAAGCACTATCCGGGCCTAACGGGATCAGCGCTGTGGGGATTTCTCCCCGTGGCTGGGAGTTTCTGGCCTCCAACAAAAATGCGCCGCGCAATTCCATACTGTCTTTGCTTGACTTAAAGCGTTCCCCTAATCATGTGACGCCCGTGCGAGTTCCTCCCAACATCCCTGTTTTGGAAGCCCGTGCGCTTATAGAGTCATTAAAGCTTATTGAAGAAGAAGGTCTGGAAGCAGTCAACCGCCGCCATCGCTTAACTACATCTGCTGCAATTGCTGGCATTAAAGCCTTGGGCCTTGAACCGTGGCAGCGGAATAAAGATAGCTACTCAACGTTGACTACAACGGTTCGGATTCCTCAAGGCGGTAATTTCAATATCGAACAGCCCATAGGCATTGTCGCACCCGGAGATGGAGAATTGCATAATAAACTCTTACGCATTAACCATTTTGGGGCGAAGGCAAATCAACAAAGCGTTGAAGAAGCTATCCAAACGCTTGCTGAGCTTGTACATCAAGACCCTTATCATGCGCTTGCCGCCCAAAGGTTAATTTGGGGGAATGAAGATGGAAAATAAAATTCAAAAAGAGTTAACCTATAAAAATATATTTGTGGCGGGGATTGATGGGAAACGATTCGATATAACAATCACCAATGGTCGTTTTTCGTCCATTGCAGAGTCCTTATCCTCGCATACTCAACAAAATGGTCCAGATGGCGACTTATGGATTAGCCCCGGCGTAATTGATCTTCATACGCATTTGGCATGGACGGATTTTAATCATACTGATCAGGAGAAGCGCGATGAACTGGAGATCGAAGTGATGCAGGCGCAAGCCTTTGAGGCTACTTTCCAGGCTGGAGTGACTTCAGTGCGTGATGCAGGTGGGCTTTTGCCAAGTACGGTGAAGCATATAGGTCAGCATTATAGCCAGCCTTTAAGAGTTTATACCAGTGGTGATATGCTTGGAGCCGGAGACGCACGAGGCCTTAAGCATTTGGAACGGCGGGTAACAGAAATTATTGATTCCGGGGCAAGCTGGATTAAAATTCTTGCAACGGGGGGACTAGGCTCGTCGCCAGATACAGTGCTGAACCCGATTTTTTCTGAGGAAGAATTCTCTTTTATTGTGCGTAGCGCCCATGCACGCAACATAAAAGTCATGGTTCACACCTGGGGTGGACCTACTGTGGATTGGTCTATTGACGCTGGAGTGGAATCTATAGAGCATGGAATGTATTTGACCGAGGATCAAGCCAACCGGCTTGCGCAATCCAGGACAGCCTTTGTGCCTACTGCTTCCATCTATCGTATTGCTGCAGACCCTTCTGGAGTTCTTTCACTCGATAGGGAAATTTGTGATCGCGCCGCCCGCGCCGCCGAAGCCCACCCTAAAGCCGTTAGCTATGCCAAAAGAGCAGGCGTACGAATTGCGTTCGGTACAGATTTTGCCACACCTTCGTTACATGGACGTAACCTTGAGGAATTAGACACACTCATAGACTGTGGATTAACTCGAAAAGAGGCCTGGCAGGCTGCCACGGAGTTCGCCGCTGAAATTTTGGGATATGGGGACAGATTGGGACGTATAAAAGAAAACTACACAGCAGATACAATCCTTTTTAATGCTGATCCGTATAAGTCACAAAACGCCAAAACACTCCGTGAAAGTATCGTATCGGTAATTCAGGGACAATTTGAGTGAGACCAATACTCCAGAGAGCATCTTTAATATAGTTAGACAATCCCCTTAACATTCTCCTGACAAAGTATGATTAGACTTAGTTCTGATTGTACAATAAAGTGTCTGGGAGGAAATTGAATGCTAAAATGTTGGGGGATACATACGAAAAAATCGGTGGCAGCACTCGTAGCGGCTATGATGCTAGCAGTAAGCGGTGGGACGGCGATGGCAGTCGAAAAGGACACGTCGATTAAAAACGTAATTATTTTGATTCCAGACGGTATGGCTAATGACGCCACTGCACTGGCTAGATGGTACAAAGGATCTTCCTTAACGTTAGACAGCATGGCAAGCGGCATGGTGCGTACACATTCTGCGGATGCTCCAATTGCCGATTCTGCTCCAGCGGGTACTGCTTTTGCCACAGGACATAAATCTCATACTGGGTATGTAGGTGTCCTTCCTGATGAAGCGACAATGCCCGGACAACAACCCATTGCAGCGGGTGACGCCAAAAAGCCTGTAGCTTCCATTCTTGAGGCTTCCAAGCTGGCAGGGAAATCGACTGGAATTATTGCGACTTCGGAGATTATGCATGCGACACCAGCTGATTTTACCGCACATTATCCTGATCGTAAAAATTATGATGCACTCAGCATGCAGCAAGCCTACAACGGGGTTGATGTAGTGTTAGGTGGAGGCGGCAAGTTTTTGGACGCAGCAGGGCGTAAAGATGGCCAAGATTTGGTAGCCCAAATTAAAGACCAGGGTTATGACTTTGTCACGACACCTGAAGGGTTGAAAAATTCGACCTCCAGCAAGCTCTGGGGCAGCTTTTCTCCTGAAGCCCTTGCGTATAACCTGGATCGCGATGCATCCAAGGAACCTAGTCTGGCAGAAATGACATCGAAAGCCATTGATGTGTTGTCCAAAAACGATAAAGGCTTCTTCTTAATGGTAGAAGGCAGTAAGGTGGATTGGGCCGCCCATGCAAATGATCCAACCGGAATTATTAGTGACGTGCTTTCGTTTGACGATGCAGTGAAAGTTGCTGTGGATTACGCCAAACAAAACCAAAATACAGTCGTCGTAGCAGTGACAGACCACGGAAACGGTGGATTGACGATTGGTAGCAGCGATACAACTAGCAATTATGACAAAACACCTTTAGCTTCTTTTATAGGCCCGCTGAAAAAAGCGAAGCTGACGGGTGAGGGCTTGGAAGCCAAGCTGAATGCAGATCGCAGCAATATTAAAGAGGTGCTTTCCACATATTTTGGCATCACCGATTTGACAGACGAAGAAGTAAAAACCATTAAGGATGCCAAAGAAGGCAGCATGAACTATGCTGTTGGACCGATCATTAGCAAACGTGCGAATATTGGCTGGACTACAGGCGGACATACAGGAGGCGATGTCGTGCTGTACACGTATGCGCCGAACGGAGACCGTCCAACCGGTGTAATCGACAATACAGATGTTAATAAATATATGACACGTGTACTTGGACTGGATTTGGGTACGGTCAGCAAGCAACTTTTTGTTCCTGCAAAAGCCGCTTTTGAAGCTAAAGGAGCCAAGTTTACTGCGGACACGAAAGTCATTACGGTGACCAAAGGCAGTAACAAGCTGGAGCTTCCGGTATACAAAAATGTCGCTACGCTGAATGGTAAAAATACCACGCTCAACGGTGTAGTTGTATTTAACGGCGTTGATTATTTTGTACCCCAGCAGGCGATTGATTTGATTCAGTAATAAGCAGAACCATCGACAAGGGCTGTTTCTTCCATTAGAGGAAGAGACAGCTTTTTTGTGTGTTGATATAAATGTGTATTTTTTGGGGCAGAAGTTGGAGGAGGTTTTTATAAAATGGGATTTTTTGTGAAACTAATCACGTTACATCCTCTCCGATATTGCTAGAATAATACATGTACGGTACAAGCCGCTGATGATGTGAAGTCCGGATGGACGAGGGAAGAAGGGATGAGTCACGGACGAATTATTACTGCGTCTGGCTGACGGCAAGGAATGGACGCATATGGAAATGATGGAGCTGCTGACACGTCTGGATGATGAGCCAACGCTTCGGGCTCAACTGCGCCACCTGGCAGCTCGCACCAAATTGGAGCGCTATGGCAAAGGTGTTTTTTTACGGGGATTAATTGAATTCTCCAGTATATGTCGTCAGGACTGCATGTACTGTGGGCTGCGCGCTTCGAATAAACAGGCAGATCGTTACCGTTTGCAGCCAGAAGAAATTCTGGCCTGTTGTGCGGAGGGGTATGAACTCGGTTATCGGACCTTTGTGCTGCAAAGTGGGGAAGATTACTGGTTTACAGCGGCACGGCTGACGAAATTGATTCGCGAAATTAAAAGCCGTTTTGCGGATGTGGCGGTTACACTGTCCATCGGTGAACGGGATGATGAAACTTATGAGCAATTATACGAGGCGGGCGCGGACCGTTTTTTGCTGCGGCATGAGACAGCTTCCCCCCGTTTGTACGCCAAGCTGCATCCGACGATGACGATGGAAAGCAGGCGCAGCCGTCTGCTGGCTTTACAACGAATCGGTTTTCAGATCGGGGCCGGATGTATGGTGGGGTTACCAGGACAAACGAATAGTGAATTAGCAGACGATTTGGTCTATTTACACAGCCTATCACCAGATATGATCGGGATTGGCCCTTTTTTACCGCATAGCAACACGCCGCTTCGGGATGCCAGTCAGGGGAGCATGGAAAAGGCACTGGATATTATTTCGTTATCCCGATTGGTCGTTCCAGATGCACTTATTCCGGCGTCCACGGCAATGGGAACGATTCATCCCCAAGGCAGGGAGAAGGCGCTTCAGGCAGGGGCAAATGTGGTGATGCCCAATTTGTCGCCACTGGCGGTGAGACCTAAGTATGCGATTTATGAGAACAAAATATGTTTGGGCGATGAGTCTGCCCAATGTCGACATTGCCTGGAGCTGCGGATTCGCGGAGCGGGATTTGAAGTCGATATGGGGCGCGGCGATAGTTTGAGGGTGCAACGACAACTTATGAGACAGGAAACTTTGTGAGGCCACAACGGAAACATTGCAGTAACCATAAATAAGGAGATGGGTATACGTGAGTGGAGTACGGGAGAAAGTGTCGGCGGATTTTATTAATGAAGCAGAGATTATGGCAGCAGTGGAGCAGGGGAAACAAGAGGCAACAGATCGAAGCCGTATTTTAGAAATTTTAGAAAAGGGGAGAGCCTGCCGGGGACTGAGTGCGAGTGAAGCGGCGGCTCTTTTGCATGTGGATGATCCTGAATTATTGGAAGAGATGTTCAAATCTTCGAGGGCAGTCAAAGAACAAATTTATGGCAACCGAATTGTGCTGTTCGCCCCTTTATATGTAAGCAACCACTGCGTGAATAACTGTGAA
Source organism: Paenibacillus sp. FSL R10-2748 (assembly GCF_038005565.1). Lineage (NCBI taxonomy): Bacteria > Bacillati > Bacillota > Bacilli > Caryophanales > Paenibacillaceae > Paenibacillus > Paenibacillus sp. FSL R10-2748. The sequence continues at coordinate 358,204 of NZ_JBBOTK010000002.1, read as the reverse complement.
TATTGTGGTTATAAACATACCAATGACAGCTTTACTCGTAGCCGTCTGACACCGGAGGAATTGGTACAGGAGGTTAGAGTGCTTCAAGAACTGGGACACAAGCGGCTCGTGCTGGAAGCGGGGGAAGACCCAGTCCATTGTCCCATTGACTATATCGTTGATTGTCTGCGCCAGATCTATGAGGTCAAGGTAGATAACGGCAGCATTCGACGGATCAATGTGAATATTGCATCCACAACCGAGGAGGACTATCGGAAGCTGGCAGAGGTAGGCATTGGTACGTATATTTTATTTCAGGAAACGTATCATCGGGAAAGCTATCGTAAATTCCACCTGCAGGGACCAAAGCGGGACTTTGATTGGCACACCACCGCAATGGACAGAGCCATGCGTGCGGGTATAGATGATGTGGGGATCGGTGTGTTGTACGGTCTGTATGATTTCCGCTATGAAACCGTAGCGATGCTGAAACATGCCGAGCACTTGGAAGAAGCCTTTGGGTGTGGCCCTCATACGGTTTCAGTTCCACGATTGCGTCCGGCTGAAAATGTAGACTTGGAGCGATATCCGTACCTGGTCAACGATGAGGATTTTATGAAAATTGTATCCGTTCTTCGACTGGCTGTCCCTTATGCTGGTATGATCCTGTCCACACGCGAGGAGCCGGAATATAGGGATCGTGTCATTGGTCTAGGCGTGTCGCAGATTAGTGCAGGTTCAGCTACAGGCGTAGGGGCATATGCAAAACAGGAAACTGATGATAAGCCTCAATTTGAGGTAGGGGATCATCGCTCACCATCGGAAATTATTAAAAGTTTGTGCCGTGGTGGATATATGCCGAGCTACTGCACAGCTTGCTACCGTGAGGGGCGAACTGGAGATCGTTTCATGGAGCTTGCCAAATCAGGACAAATTCATAATGTGTGCCAGCCGAATTCGCTGCTAACCTTCCAAGAATATCTGCTGGATTATGGGGATGAGGAGGCGCGTGAACTGGGAGCTGCCGCTCTACGAGAGAATTTGGAGCGTATACCACGTGAATCGACGCGCCGTTTGACGCTTGACAGACTGGAGCGACTGGAAGCAGGCGAGCGTGATTTGTATTTTTAGTAATTTATATTATTCGTAGTATCATTTCACACTATGAAAATTCTCATGATTTATAATAGAACTTGAAAATAAAAAGCAGTCGCGTTGGAATCAGCGCGACTGCTTTTGTGTATCTGGAAAAAAATATTAATGACGAGATAAGGTCTTTTAGGAATAACTGCCGGCTTCTACAGCTTGCTCCCATGCCAGCATAGCAGATGGGAAGCATTCAATAGCACGGGGAAAGACCCCCTGTACATAAGCGATGAAAATACCATAGTTCACAATCGGCACTCCGGCAGCTTTCGTTTCCGACATTCGATGAAGCATCGTACGCCGATTGAGCATGCATGCACCGCAATGAATAACCAGTGCATATTCGCTCAGATCATCAGGGAAGCTGGAGCCGGATGCATGCTCGATGATGAGACGTTTGCCTATCGTTTGGCGGAGCCAGCGGGGAATTTTCACTCGACCAATATCGTCAGATTGGCATTGGTGAGTGCAGGCTTCGGCAATGAGTACACGGTCTCCATCCTTGAGGCGATCAATGGCTCTTGCACCTCGTACCAGTTCGTCCAGATCGCCTTTATGACGGGCAAACAGGATGGAAAAAGAGGTAAGAGGCACATCCTTGGGCGTGTCGGCCGCTACTTTCATAAAAACCTGTGAATCGGTAATGACCAAGCGAGGTTTGCGCCCCAATCTCTCCAGCGTCAATCGTAGTTCATGTTCTTTGGTCACTACGGCGATGGCATCGCTCTCTAGTGTATCGCGGATTGTTTGCTGCTGTGGCAGGATCAATCGGCCTTTTGGTGCAGCTTTGTCGATTGGGACGACCAGCACAACAACATCGCCGGGTGACAACAGGTCACCGACGATACGGAAACGATCCTCGTTTTGGGGGAGAGTATTCGTGATAGCCTTTTTCAGTTCCGTGTCTCCCCGGAGCAAAGATGCACTGAAAGGAATTAGGGTGAGATCCAATTCAGTTGCCAGCTTTGTAGCCGTTTTATCTGATTCAGTAAGGGTATCTACCTTATTCAATACCCCAATAACAGGAATCTTTTTGTTGCGGAGCTTTTCGAGTAGCTCATGCTCGAATGGTCCGACTCCAACGGTGGCGTCGATAACGAGCAAGGCCAAGTCTGTACTATTAAGTATTTCTAGCGTTTTGTTGCGGCGCAGCTCCCCGACCTCACCCTCATCGTCCAGTCCGGCGGTATCCACCAGAACAATGGGACCCGCTGGGAGCAGCTCCATCGGTTTGAAAACGGGGTCCGTGGTCGTTCCTCCTACAGGAGATACCACAGCGACGGGCTGACCCGTCAGGGTGTTCAGAATGCTGGATTTGCCTGCGTTGCGGCGACCGAGCAGGACAATATGTGGTCGGTTGCTACGAGGGGTATCATTCATTCCCATGGTGAGTTCCTTCTTCCTGCCCCGGAATTCCGGGTTTGGTTACTGTATAGGGATGGCATAATTGGTCAATCCTCGAACGGGTCAGTAGGCCGCGATCTTCTGCAATATCCTCTGGTGTGCGACCTTGCACAATGGCTGCAGATGCAATGGAGGCAGCTTCATCATAGCCAAGCTCCGCGACCAGCGCAGAAGCCATCACGGCTGAGTTACGCAGATTTGTAGTGCAGCGTTCCTCACGCACGATCAGGCCGCGTACGCATCTTTCCTCGAATAGTCGAACCGCGCTGTTCAGAATATGTAGCGATTCCAGCAGCGATTCGGCAATCAGCGGCAGGAATGCGTTTAGTTCCAACTGACCGGAGGCAGCGGCCATAGTGATAGCCGCATCTTCGGCTATCACACGCATGGCTGTTAGTCCTGCCATTTCAGCTATTACCGGATTGACCTTGCCAGGCATAATAGAGGATCCGGCCTGAACTGGAGGCAGCGTGTATTCGCCAATACCACCGAAAGGACCAGAGGCCAGTAGGCGAAAATCGCCAGATATTTTGTACAGATTCACGGCGGCTGATTTGAGTAGACCGGACACCTCCACAAAGACATCCATATTTTGAATCGGGTCCATCGGGTGGTCGCTGCGACTCAGTCCAAAACCAGTCTCATCCGCCAGCTTTTCGACCATCCGATAGCTGTAAGCGCGGGGCGCGTTCATACCTGTGCCAATCGCCGTGCCTCCAATAGGGATTTCCCGCAGCCGCTCTTCAGCTTTATAGAGACGCCAGCGGTCGCGCGCTATAGCCTTTGCGTAGGCACCAAAGCCCTGCCCGGCCATCATGGGCAGGGCATCCATTAGCTGAGTGCGGCCTAGTTTGAGCAGGTCAGCATATTCCGTTTCTTTGTGCTGTAAAGCATCCTGTAACGAAGACATCGTGTCACATAAAGGCCGAAGCAGCCGTATTGCTGCAATTCGTAGCGCTGTGGGATAGACATCATTCGTAGACTGGCAGCAGTTCACATCATCCAGAGGATGTATAATCTCATACTGCCCTGGTCTGCCTCCTAGCTGTACGATGGCCAAATTAGCAATGACCTCATTTACATTCATATGGGTACTGGTGCCTGCGCCGCCTTGCATGGCATCCACGGTAAACATATGTTGGTGCCTCCCGGCGAGTATTTCGTCGCAGGCATTTACAATGGCAGAGGCCCGTTGGGCAGGGAGCCGTTTCTGCTCACCATTCACTTGAGCGGCTACTTTTTTTACCAACACAAGAGCGTGGATCAGGTTTTGGTTCACGGGTCTGCCACTGACCGCAAAATTGTTCATCGCGCGTGCGGTGTGAATACCGTAAAAGGCATCTGCGGGAATTTCCATCTCTCCTAGCGCATCCCGCTCGGTTCGCGTATTTGTAGACAGAGGGAAACCTTCGGTCATAGACCCGTTGCCGGAATGCGTGTCATATGCAGTAGCTGACGTGCACTTGCAGCGCGTTTTTCTTCAACCCGGGCATGAACCAGATCTGGCTCGACCAGCTTGAGGGCTTGTGTTGGACATTTACCAATACAGGCCGGACCGCCGTCCACGCCTTCGCATAAATCACATTTGCTGGCAATCATGCGCTCTTTGGGTTGCAAGCGTCCTGACATATTGGTATACAATCCATCCTGCACGACAGGCTGCCCGTTTCGATACTCGGGTACCATGTTAATCGCGCCGTAAGGGCAGGCGATCATGCAGGTTTTACAGCCAATGCAGCTTTCGCTATTAATGAGAATGCAGCCATCTGCGTTCGTAATAGAGCCGTTCGGACAAGCGTTGGCGCATGGAGCATCCTCACAGTGACGACACTGAACGGGTGCAGTGACCCCAAATGATTTGATAACCTTCAGACGAGGGTGAAAATGAAACTCATCATCCGGCGAGATAAAAGGGTTCTCCGCTGAATGTGCGATGACACATGCGATTTCACAGGTACGACAGCCGATACATTGATCGGGATCAGCTAAAACAAAACGGTTCATACAATTCGACTCCTCTCTAACTTACGACAAAAATAATGTATACAGCATAAAAATAACTTAATGTATTAATGAATGGAGTAATCCGCATCCCCTTTGATGGAAATAGTGTTGCTGCGGCTTTGCTTGCCGGGCCCCCGTTGTTGGAAGGTGGTGTGCAGCAGATGATGCGACACATGACCCAGCGGCTCACCTAGAAATTCATCATAAAGTTTGATGATGTGAGGGTTCTCATGCGATTTTCGTACCTGGTGTGCAGCATCATGTCCATAAATGGAGGATTTACGTGCACGATAAGCTTCAATTCGTTGCTTTTCTAACATGAGCTTAGGTTGTCCCCCTCCGCTGATACATCCAGCAGGGCAGCCCATCACCTCAATAAAATGATAATCACATTCGCCCGCCTGGACACGATCCAGTAGCTGATAGGCATGTTGTAGCCCGGCGACGACCGCTACCTTGAGCTGCAGCTTGCCTACCTGAACCTCAGCTACTCGAATGCCTTCCTCACCACGTACAAAATCGAGCTGGAGCTTCGGCAGTTTTTCATTTGTCAGCAGCTCGTAACCTGTACGGATGGCAGCTTCCATGACTCCTCCAGTGACTCCAAAAATGGAGCCTGCACCTGAATATTGTCCTAACGGTGAATCGAATTCTTCATCAGGCAGGTTCGCAAAATCAATTCCGCGCTGCTTGATCCAGTATGCAAGTTCACGCGTGGTCAGTACCTCATCCACATCACGGTAACCGTCAGATTCCATTTCGGGACGATCGCATTCAAATTGTTTACAAGTACAGGGCATGATGGCAACGCTGTATATATTCGCAGGTTCCACCTCGTCCAGTTGTGCGCCATAAGATTTGATTAGCGCTCCTAACATTTGCATCGGAGATTTGCAGCTGGATAGATGGTCTAGCAGATCGGGATATTCAATCTCTGCAAATCGGACCCATGCTGGACAGCAGGATGTGAACATGGGTAAGGGACCGCCTTCGGTCACGCGACGAATCAATTCAGTGCCTTCCTCCATGATGGTCACGTCAGCTCCAAAGTTGGTGTCGTATACCCGGTCAAAGCCAAGGCGGCGTAAAGCAGCAGCCATTTTCCCAGGCGTCAAGGTGCCGAACGGCATTCCGAATTCCTCCGCGAGTGAAACACGAATGGCTGGAGCACATTGGACGATCCGAAACTGTCCAGGTTTGGTCATCATATCGGCTACCTTATTCAAGTTGTAGCTATAATAGGCAGCGAATAGTGGCTCTCTGATGTCGGCAGGCATATCGCGTTCTTGGATACGTTCCAGCCGTCTAGCGGCGCCTTCCTGTGAAGATGAACCTGCCCAGTCAGATGCGTATACGCTGCATATTTGTACACATTGACCGCAAATAACACATCGGTCTGCATTAACGGTTTGCGGTTCTCCGGGCAATCCCTCTATGGCATCTACTGGACAAACCCCAGCACAACGTCTGCATCCTGTGCAGAGCGTAGGGTCAATATGAATGACAGGGTCTGTGCAATCAGTCGTCTTCATACAAGGAGGCGAGGAGATCTTGTCTATTGTGGTTGACATGGTTTTCTACCTTTCTGCGGCTGATTTTGGCCTTATAGGCGTGGGAAAAAGACTTCCCGCCGAGGCTCTGGAGGTGAGTCGGATATACCTTTGGCCAGCCGTAGGACATGATTCGGGCAGGCCTCTACACATGCAGGCTGTCCGTTCTCTGTTTCCGCGCACAGATCGCATTTGCTTGCTGCGGTGCGGGGAAGGGCGACTCGATTTGCACGGTGAGTCAGGCCGGACTGCGTTACAACGTGTCCTGCCCGGTAGACCGGAGACACCTCAATTGCCCCGAAGGGGCAGGCCAAAACACAGGAGGTACAGCCGATACATCGTTCCTCATCTATCATGACGACGCCGTCCTCCTGACGAATGGCCTGTACCGGACAAGCATGTGCGCAGGGGGCATTTTCGCAATGCCGGCATTGCACCGGCACATACATTTCCCCTGTACGTACAACATACACCTTGGGTACAACAGGTACGCTGACGGTTCCGACCGAAGCTCCTATGCCGTTAGCCTGACTGTGAACGGCGAAGCACGCCAGTTCACAGGCTTTGCAGCCGATGCACTGTCCGGCGTCCGCGACTACAAAAGAAGAAGCAACAGCGCTTGTTCTACTGGCTGCTCCCATTCTACTCGTCGAAGCTGACCGGGTATCTGTCGGACGGTGCATCATATTCCCTGTGCCGCTCATCTCGTCACCTTATCAGCCAAAACAGCTTCCTGGACGTTCATCTGTCTGCGAATCCGTTGGTACGATTCATGTACATCACGTTCAGCCTGCGCTTGGTCGGCGATCCGTTCCAGACGGATGGCACAGTATTTTAATTCCGGGGTTTTGGATACCGGATCGAGAAAATCAGCGGTCAGCTCGTTGCATGCTCCAACCCACCAGTGATAGGTCATGTAGGTCGCACCTTGTTGCACACGGTCACTGATTTGTGCCCGTGCCATGATGCGTCCCCGGCGAGAGGATATAGCAACAATTTCGCCATCTAGAATATTCAGATCTGCTCCGTCTTCTGGGCTAATCTGAATAAAGCCAGGCTCATCAGACAACTGGCGCAGCGCGCGGCAATTGCCAGTCATGGTACGAACGGAATAGTGACCTACCTCACGGACTGTGGACAAGACAAGCGGGTATTTTGCATCCGGTTGTTCTTGTGGTGGACGCCATTCGCAGGCGAATAATCTGCCTTTGCCACTAGGTGTCGAAAATTGATTTCCTTTATATAAATACGGTGTACCTGGATGATCCTCAGTAGGGCAGGGCCATTGCACGCCGCCTTGCTGCTCCATTTTTTGGTAGCTGGCACCGGAGAATAATGGGCTGAGACTGCGCATTTCATCCCAAATTTCTTCTGTGTTTGCATAGGACATAGGATAGCCCATGGCGGTAGCAACCTCGCTAATAATAGCCCAGTCTGGTTTTACATCACCCTGTGGCTCAACGGCCTTACGGATGCGCTGAAAGCCCCGATCTGCCGAAGAATATACGCCGTCATGCTCACCCCAGGCAGTAGAAGGGAGGATGACATCGGCGTGCAGCGCTGTTTTGTTCATGAAAATATCCTGAACCACGACAAATTCCAATTGGTCTAGGGCTTCACGCAACTCGGCGGCGTTCGGATCGCTTTGTACAGGGTCCTCGCCAAAAATGTAATAAGCTTTCAGCTTGTTCTCCTTCAGAATGAGGTGTGGTACCTCCGTAAGTGGATAGCCTTTTTTACGTGGCAGCTCAACACCCCATGCTTTTTCAAACTTTTTGCGAGCTGTGTTATCTGTTACATCCTGATAGCCAGGATACACATTCGGCAAAGCGCCCATATCACAGGACCCCTGTACATTGTTTTGTCCCCGTACTGGTCCGATACCCACATTCGGCTTGCCCAAATTTCCAGTCAACAGTGCAAGGGAAGCGAGCCCCTTTACCACATCAACGGCCTGTGAAAATTGACATACGCCCATTCCGTACAAAATTGTAGCGGTAGGAGCCTTTGCATATTCCCTCATAGCCGCCCGGATATCGGCTGCCTTGACCCCCGTAATGCCTTCCGCATATTCGGGAGTATATTTTTTAATGCTGTCTACGTATTCGGCAAAGCCTTCTGTGTTTGCTTCAACATATCGTTTGTCGTACAGTCCTTCATGCACAAGTACATGACCAAAAGCGTTCACCAAAGCCATGTTCGAACCGCCCTTTAAGGGTAGCCACATATTCGAAATACGAGCTGTTTCGGTCATGCGCGGATCGCATACAATAATTTTGGCGCCTCTTTGCTTGGCAGCTACAATGCGTCTTGCGACGATCGGATGTGTTTCGGGTGCATTATATCCAAACACGAAAATGAGATCAGAGTGTTCAATTTCAGGAATAGAGTTGGACATAGCTCCATCTCCGAGCGAGTAAGTCAAACCTGCTACAGAAGGGCCGTGGCATACACGAGCGCAATGGTCAATATTGTTCGTGCCAATGACCGCTCGCATGAACTTTTGCATGACATAATTGGCTTCATTACCCGGACCGCGTGCGGAGCCCGTTCCCATAATGGAGTCGGGTCCGTATTTTTCCTTAATTGCTGACAGCCGTTCGGCAGTATATTGAATGGCTTCCTTCCACTCGACTTCCTCCATAACTCCATTTTTGCGAATCATGGGCTTGCGCAAGCGTGCAGTCAGAATTTGCGGGTCATTCAAAAAATCCCATCCATAGTGTCCTTTCAGACACAGTGTTCCTTCATTCGTACGACCACCAGCCGGCTCTGCGCCAATTACCTGTCCTTTTTCCACCAGCAAATGAAGCTGACAACCGCTCCCGCAGTAGGGACATACGGTCAATACCTTGTCTGCCATAAGTGCAGCACCTCTTTTATATGAAATAGATGAAACTCGTAACATAAAAAAAGCCAATACAAAAATGCCGCTTTACGCTGCATCCTGTACTGGCTTATCCGCGAGCGAGGAGACAAGCTCCTTCCCGCTAATCCAACCGGTGTATGTGTTGTAGTTCTAGAGTAATGATAATGTGTCCGTCTCCATGGACGGAGGGGCAGACCTCCCAAGTATAAGTGAAGGGACTGCCGAGTGTTTTTTCGGCTTCGTTCATAAACTCCTTTTCTAGATAGGGACGAAGGACGTCCCAATATTCCCTGACCTTGTCCTCAGCCCCTTCATGAACGAGAATTTCGGACAAATTAGACAATGTACCTCGAATTTCTACCGTAATCCGGAGCGGCGAATCCAGTGAAACCTTGACGTTGTCCGGTCCTTTTCCCCGGTAGTGCTTGACAATACACACGGCCAACTTCCTGATGCGCTCACGGTATTCCAATTCGGTATTCAACATCTGGACACTCCGCTTCGAATCAAAATAAAGGCGTACTTGCCGCGCATGCCAGACAGCCTGTGTAGCTGGTTTAGAACAAGACGTAACCGTCCCGACCAAAGTGGTCTGCCCAGCACGGCGTATCACCCTTCTATGGTAGAACAGGTTGACCCGGAAAGATGTGAAATTCATTACACTGAACCAAAATTTTACATAGATTAGACCGCTCTTGAAGCAACTATACCTCTATGGTTTGTATGATGCTTCTCGTTCCATCGCGTTGTTTGTCCAGATCCAATACAAAAGCAGTTGAATGACAAACTATGGGCTGAGATTAGTAAATGTCATTCTCAAAGCCCTCTATACTAAAATAGCACAGTGCGAATCTCAGAGATTTATAGTAAATTATTCATTTATATGATTTGCAATATCAATTTATTATTATTACATTGGACGGAAATGCTAGTCGAACTCCAGAAGGCATAGATATGTTATCCAAAATGGTGGAAAAGTACGGGTTCAAGATGTAGAATCTATGCGATATTCAGTTTGTAGAAGGGCACGTCAAGGTCGTCAAATGAAGACTTAGTAGGAATTACTGCAACGTGTGGCTGAACATGAAGCCGCAAGTCAAGCCACGTTAGAATAAAGAGAAGAGGTTCGTGCTAAAATGCATGGACCTCTTCAAACTTGTAATAATTGATTTTTTATGAAACTTTACTGTTTAACCAGAACGGATAAATCGCCTTCAAAAACTTGCTCCTCTTTGTTGTTGAAAGTCGACAGCAATACAGTAACGAGTCCTGTTCCATTCCTCATCTCTTTTACTCCAATCACTTCAACAATGGTGTACAATTCGTCGCCTGGATATACTGGTTTAATAAATTTAATATTATTCATAGCAGTTCCAGCAATAACCTCATCACCGTAACTGCCTGTTTCAACCCAAAGCTTAAAAGAAACAGCTAATGTTTGAATTCCTGAAGCGATAATTCCATTAAATCTACCTTGTAATGCTTTCTCTTCATCTAAATGCATATATTGCGGGTCAAACTCCCTTGCAAATCTGGTAATATCCTCTTTAGTTAATTTTAAAGACTTGGTTTTAAATACTTGTCCGATATAAAATTCATGAAACCGCATTATTACACCTCTTGATTAAATTATTTGCTTATTTATAGAGTAGCATAATATCACCAATCATTTGTAGTCCCACTCAGCAAGTAACCCTCCGTACTTTTGTACAGTCAGATCAATGTAAGTGTCTGCTTTTTGAAGGATTATATTTCCATTAACATAAGTCTCACCGGTAACAGTGGCAGGGTTATTTGACTTCAATGCAGAGTGACTCTTTGGAACTGCTTATTTTATATACTTCGACATTCGATGCAAATAAATAAAAATTATTGACAACTGTTAAATTATGGACAACAATAGAATGCAATAATATATAAATATTGGTACTTCTGTATGGAGGGTGGTTTATCTATGAAAGTTACACCCACGATTAGAGCAGAATTGGAACAATATCTAAAACAAGAAGGTTTGAGCATGATGGAGTTTGGGCATATAGCGGGCATGAATAGGGGGATAGTAAGTAGCATAGTGTCAGGCAATAAATCTATGTCTGTTAACCAGATAGATCGCATTACCGAGGCTATGGGGTTACCGGAAGGTCACTTTTATGACTTGTTCATAGAAAACTACATCATCGACCATCCTCCGAATATGAGACGAATCGAGCCATTTTTGTTTCGCTGTGCGGAGTTGGACAAGTTGGATGCAATCCGTCGAGTGGTGGGAGCCATCATGGACAATCTACTGTATTCACCCAAGCTATTTGAAATTGCAGAAGAATTGTTGGCGCAGGGAAGACATGCGGCTGCATTGCTGCTCTATGAGGGGGTAGCTGAAGCGGAGAAATATCAACATTCAGAACGATTGGCAGTCTGTCAATATCGTATATTCACGATTCAGATTGGTGACGACCAAAGCCGCAACCACAAGGCAGCTATACTATTTGAGCCTTATGTCGAGCGCCTAGATGATTTAGAACAACTTGATGCGTTAAAGGATTTGGCTAATGTGTACAGGTCTTTGCGTAAGTGGGACAAGGTTGAGGAAATGGCAAGGCAAATGAGAGGGAAAGCTGAAGTACAATATTCCATAAAGCATCAGCAGAAGAATCGAAAGAACAGGGAGCATGAAAAGGAAACCAGAAATCCGTTATTTGGATACATTGCTTACGCCGATTTGTTGTGTGCTAGTGTTTGTGAAGCCCAAGGCGATTATCAACAAGCTCTACAATATACATACGCCTATGCGGATTTAGACTGGGTTAAAGAGGATGACGAGGATACAAAACACTGGGTAAACCTGTTCAGTCAGTGGGCGGTAGGAAATACTTACGTATATAAGCTGTTGTCAGGAGAAATAAGCCTGCTGAACGATTATGTTGAATATATTGCTACAACATCAGCCGCTAACGAGAATGAAAAGCTTTCAAAACTGCTGAATGTTATAATCGCAGCAAACCAGTTTAGCATAGATGTAGACAATATACTCAAACGATTTGAAACGCTAATTGCGACTTTTTCACAGCAACCATCATCAGATGATATGTATACCCGACAAGTGATACCGGATTATATCGCGTGGTTTGGTTACGAATTAGGTTTTTATTATTTATACCGAGGGAAGTACATTGATGGCTTTAAATATTTGATGAATGCAATGGTAAAGTCACATATAATAAATAATGAAACTTACTTTATAAACTGTATGGGGTTGTTTGTTCGTTTTCAAGCCCATGCAGTTCCTGAAACTAAAGCTGAGTATTTCAATTTTATTGAAAGGGTGTGGGAAAACAATGTTCAAAAAAATGGTATTTTTAGTCATCGCGGCTAGCTTTTTGTTTATTGTTACTATGCCGGACCAAGCCTTTAACCACCACCATAGTATTCAGCCTAACGTTACCATTGGAGGATTTTAAAGAAAAAGCTCTGCTAACCTGATGGTCGGCAGAGCTTTCTTTAGTGCAGGAATTACCACACACGGCAGAATAACTATCTGAGGTGATCAGCTTGAACCATACATATAAAGTGTTAAAGTCGGATATAGAACTATTTGCTGCTGCATTAAGCCAGGTAAGAGTATATGTAGTAAAACCGTTGGGTGATGATATGATGTAAGTTTTAGACCATCTGTTTGCCGCAACTGCGGCCCCACGACTTATTATTTTTGCGTTATAAGGGGGAGTGCCAGCGTGGCTGTCACCAGGCACAAACACATGTGGAATATAGCAAATATATTTGGGTTTGACAGCACATTTAGACAGCAGTATGCTTGCTAAGGAAATATTGATGTCCTCGTTAGGTGAGGCTCCTATATGAACATAAGCCACTGCCCGGAAACATCGAAAGATGCCAATGGGTATAACAGGAATTGCCGGATTAAGGCTCTTCTTAATGTGGCTAAAGAACTTTGGTTCTTTTACGTCGTATAGTGCTAAAGCTCGACTTGGGGGAATCGGATATTTGTATGCTTTATCCTGCATGCAGAACGACGCCCTTCAGTTAGCTGAGGGGCGTTTTTATTTCAATGTTGTAGTATTGGCAATGATTTGGTTCCAGTGTGATCAGTAAAATATGGAGCCCACAACATGTTAAGGGGAGAGGGGTTGAACCATTCAATGAGTAGTCGAAGTTCGTCTGAACCGGATCCAGAACCAGGGAGTCTATTGGCAGTCGGGTTAAAACTAGATACCATAATTGAGTATGGTTGCTATTCCTCCCCTACGGGTTAGTATTGGGCCCGACTGCCTTAAAACAAGGAGGCAGTTGACATGTCAAAAATGAATTTTTTTCAAAAAAAACAGCAAAATAAAAGTGCTGCTCATATTCAAGGCTTTGATATTGAATTGAATCAGGAAAATACCCGTCGTATTGATCGGCTAGTCGATAGTTACGAGAATAGCATTCTTTCTCATTTAGATGAAGCGTACCAAAGAACGACAAGCTGGCAAGATCGTCTTGCAGATCGGATTGCATCATTCGGCGGTAGCTGGAGATTTATTACTTATTTCGCTATCTTTCTGACCCTCTGGATACTCTTGAACAGCTTGCCGTTTACTCGCTTTCATTTCGATGAACCTCCATTTATCTTGTTGAACTTGTGTTTGTCCTTTATTGCAGCATTTCAGGCTCCGGTCATTATGATGAGTCAGAACCGCCAAGCTGCAAGGGATAAGCATGAATCGATCATTGACTTCGCGATCAACTACAAAGCCGAACAAGAGATTGACGATATGCAGAGCCACCTTCATCGGATCGAAGGCGAACTGATTGAGATTAAAAAACTCTTACTTGTTCTAAAACAACCGAATGAAGAACATAAATGACACTTTAGATTATATAGAGGCCCCGTAGAGAAGTTTTTACCTGAATCGATTCCGATTAACGAATCTTATTTCTTCCGAATCAATTTGAATTTAGAGTAGATGTGAAAAAGGACTCCGCTGGTATGTAACCAGTATGAAGTCCTTTGTTGTTTATTATTTTGTTGAATACTCGCTTACTTCAAATGTGAGTATTTTATTGAATATTACATAGTCCTTACGGTTGCTGAATGGACCTTTGTTGTTATTGTGTTTATCGATAGCAAAGAATGAAGGGCCTCTACCAGCATCTTTAGCGTCATACCAAGCAATGAATGCACTGAGTTCTTTTTTACTTAGATCGAATTCCTTATCAAATCCATTGTCCATTGTCCATTGTTACAGTCAGAATAGCTCGGTCGCCAGTTGGTTGTGCTGGTTCGGTCGGCTCAGTAGGTTCAGACGGATTAGGCTCAGGACTTGGTGTTGGATTTGGCGTCGGTGTTGGTTCAGGTGTCGGTTTAGGATCTGGTGTTGGAGAAGGTTCCGGTGCTGGTACTGTATCTTTACTGTTGAAAAAGTCAAGTTCGCTTATATTTATGTCTTCACCACTAAGTGAATAAAGAGTGACGAATCTAACGCGTTCTACTTTTTTTTCATTTGGAAGCTTCTTCAGTTCTCCATTTCCTACGTTGGTTTCAAATATGCCTATATAACCTGTGTCTCGGTCGTAGAAACTAATTCTTAAATTTTTAGAATCACTTTTAAGCTTGTAAGAATCAATAGTTCTATCTGTACCTAAATCAATCATAACCATCTTATCTTTAGGAAGTAAATAGTTTGTTTCTTCATTGTTATCTGTTATAAGTGTTGTACTTGCTTTGCTTGCATGGGGTCTTCCTATAAAATATATGTCAGGTATCATTGCATCAACACTTTTTCCGTTGGCATAACCTCCCGTATAGGCACTCACTGATGACAATGGGAGGAAAATAGTAATAAGTAAAGTGAAGCATAAAATTAAATTGAGCTTTCTTTTCATGTATAAATCCCCTTTTTGTTTATTTGCTCAGTAATCATACAAAATTGAAAAAGGGAGTCTAAACATTAATGTCTATATATTCAAAAATAAGTTTAAATGTGGTTTTTAATTTCTGGAGTAATGAGCTCTGCCCGAAAACTGGTATGAGTCCTTTTTATTATGTGACAATATACGCGATACTTCGACATGTCTCCCAATATAGTATTGAGAAGATTAAATACTATGGAGGGTCGTATGATAAAAGGAATCGCAAAAGGATTAATCGTATTGTTACTGGCAGCTATCTTTTCCGTACAGGGTGTTTATGCTGAACCGGCAGCAATCAACCAACAAGCAGCAGTTGGGTATACGCTGGAGTTCCCAAGCTCACGTTATCCAGAAACAGGGGATGCAATAGCAGCCGGACATTCTGCGGTGTGTACAATTGATCGGGATGGAGCCGAAGAAAACAGGAAGGAATCGCTCAAGGGCTATCCGACGAAAAAGGGATATGATCGCGATGAATCGCCAATGGCAATGTGTGCAGAAGGTGGCGCAGGTGCTGATATCAGATACATAAAGCCTAGTGATAACCGGGGAGCAGGATCATGGGTAAGTCATCAGTTAGATGAGTATGAAGATCGGGACTAAAGTGAGGTTTATTGTAAAAAAAACAAGGACTCAACCAGTATAGAAGCTGGCATGAGTCCTTTTTAATACCCAATAAAAAATAAATATGCAAATATATTGATTATATTTATAGATTAGCAAGTTTATGTTTAGACACATTCTAAAGAATGTATTACCGTAGTATCTGTTATACAGCACTTCAAAATATACGACCCAATCGGGAGCGCAGATTAAGTTCTCATTCTATGGAACAAAACTGAGACTGATTGGTACAAGATACCTAGATAGACCAACTAATGTGCAAATTACAATAGATAATATTGATGAAGTATTTTCTCAAAATGGAACGCTTTTAAGACAAAATCTATCATATGAAAAAACAGGACTACCAGAAGGAAGACATAATGTAACAATTACTGTACCACAGCTTACCGGGGGTCACTATGATTTGGATGCAATTGATATTGATAAAAATGGTAAATTAGTAGATGTTAATACTGCCGCTAATCTTACAGCAAAAGCTGGAGACGGCAAGGTTACTTTAAAATGGGATCAAATAGAGAATGCAGAAAGCTATACAGTTAAATACGGAACGGAGTCAGGTAAATACACTGAAACTGCTACAGCAACAAAAGATGCCTATGGAAACTTCATCATTCCAAGTCTGACCAATGGAACGAAATACTACTTTGTTGTGAGTGCTAAAGTAAATGGTGTGGATTCAGAATACTCCAATGAAGCTTCAGCAACTCCACTAGGAGGAGGAGGCAGTCAACCTGATCCAGAGCCAACTACTGGAGATCGTGCAATATTGGTGGTCACTATGACAACAGGCTTGGAAAAAGAGTTTGACCTAAGCATGAAAGAGGTTAATGACTTTATCTCGTGGTACGAAAACAAACAGGCTGGTTCTGGATCAGCTTCATACGCAATCAATAAGCACGATAACAATAAAGGCCCATTCAGCAGCCGCAAGGACTACATGCTGTTTGATCGTATCCTTACGTTCGATGTAAGTGAATACTCTAAATAAATCAAAAAGCTCAGCTGACCTTAATTGGTCGGCGGAGCTTTTTTTTGTTAAGAAGCCCTTCCTTTAACCAAGACCTCGCATAGCCTATGGAGTATAGTACCCTAAAGTAAAGGAGGCGTTACGTGTGGGGGAAATGAAAAGAGACTACGAGGGAATCACCGGAAGAGTTTGGACATCGATAGCTGCTGTATTGGCATTGTTCATTTTGCTGGTAATCATCTTAAAATTAATTCATTTATAAAGATTCTTAAGCTCCCACCGGCATTTTTTCGAATTGCTGTTTAGCCCTGTGCTTTTTATCCTTTTGGTCATAATGACTAAAGCGTGTTGAATTTAATTTCTTGAGCATAGCCACATTAGTTCCCGAGGAATCTATAAGGTTCGCCGTTCGGCCCTAGGCTAATCCATGAGGGTCGCCTCTTTTTGGAATGGTTGGGTGGTACTTTCCATTAGCCAAAAAGGCGACTCTTTTTATCCTATTTTTGGATACTCAACAAGCCTGACTTTGCTTCAAGATCTTCTATAATTTCCATTGCAACAAAATATCCAAAAGACAATGTTAAAATATCCTCGTATCGTTTTCCTGATCCTCTTGCTCTACTTAATATGATGTTTTGACTTTCTTGTATTTTTTTTCTAAGGAATGAAAGAGAAACCACAGGTGGATTGGAAGCGATCAAATCCATCATCAGAGTTGACAACTTTTTCTGAAACTCTTCAATCGGAAAGTCATTATTTTCTTTTGAATACAGATGCATCGTTTCAGGTGGATCTTTAAATGAAGTTTGATATTGAGTATTGAAAACACCTTCATTAGCTATTTTGTCCGCAATTAATTTACCAAAAACGATCCCCGATGCGAATGCTTGCCCAGGGATTCTTCCTATACCAAGATCACCATTAAATTGAGCTTCTCCAGTAGCAAAAACACGATTCAAGTTTATAGCCTCAGCATTAGCATTGATTTCGATTCCTCCTGAAGAATAGTGCATCGTTGGTGTAATTTTAATTCTTTTATTTTTAACTACCTTAGGACTAAATCCATATTTTTTGAATTTTTCATTTAAAACATTTTCATCAGCATGGCTCATATCCAAGTACATGTCTTTTTTTTGTTTGATACATTCAAGTTGGAATTTTAAAATCTCATCAATCATTTCGTGGTAATCATCTCGAGCAATTGCATCACAAATATACTTATCTTTTAATAATTGAACTCCATCCTCATCTATTATTTTCCCTTGACTCAAAGATACAACCCCGCCCAATAAAATTTGCCTTCCGTTATATATAGACCAAGGATGACACATTACTGTAGACATTCCCTTTAATCTTGCACCTATTTTTTTAGCTAAGATAAGCGTTTCACCAGTTGAACCCGGCGAATTATCATTGAAACAGAATTGTCCTGCATATCCTCCCGTAGCTAATACCAAATAATTTGTAAATATTCTGATAAATTGATCTGATTGTGTGTCATAAAATATTGCGATAATTCCTTGATCGTACTTTTCCAAATGAATCAAAATTTTATTACACATCGGTTGTTCAATATGTTGTAACAAACAATTGATTAATTTCTTTCCCCCATGTGATTTAATCAAACATTCAGGCATGATACCAAAGGATGTTTTCTCATAAGGAATTCCTAATTCTTTGAAGAAATTTATAATTATGTTGGAATTCCTATATAGCGCTTCAATTACTGATCGATCTGCTCCACATTTATCAATAGTAAGATTAATAATATTGTTAACTTCATTCTCTGATGGAACCCGAGTATTTGCGGCTGAAAGAAAGGAGTTGCTTTGTTTGGGTGCATTCTTTTTTGTTACAATCGTGTACTTAATATTATTTTTCGACAAATAATAAGCAGCAGTAAGCCCTGAGATCCCCGTACCGACAATCAAAATTGGAGTGTAGTTTTCAACGGATATTCCATTTTGTTTCATCATTCCAACTCCCTTTTAGGATGTGAATGTTATCTTCGGCTGAATCTCGTAGTCAGTTTTCTATTTGTTGCAACAAAACGCATCATGATGATATTCATAAAATTCTTGCTCCGTTGTTAATTGCCTGTAATTTATATCAAATTATATAACTATATTTCGTTTTATACTTTATATAGTTATTGAGAGCTAACAAAATCAAATACGAACAGTTTTGCAAAAGTAGAGGAAAAAAAGAACCATTATAGCAATCGCTAAGATGATTCTTATTACGATTTCCAATATCCTTGTTACCAACGAAGAATGGAATCCAAACAAAATATTTTCCTAATTGTACAAGTTTATTCCTTATATTGTCAACATTATCTGAGAATATATAATTGACTCAGCTTTCGCAGTATGAATATTCAAACAAATCCTTAATGTAATAACTGGCAGTACCTTAGAAAAGGCGACAGAGTTCATAGTATCCATCCTTATAGCCTTAACCTATCACTTCTATAGATATCATATCTTAGACCAATCAAACATCCCGTGGTATATTATTGACATTCAAGAGAGAGCCGTTAGCTTCTCTCCACTAGGTTCGAAAAACACAGGGGTGAATAATGATGAGTAAAAAGACCATGTTCGAGAAAATTTGGGATAACCATGTCATCTATCAGGAAGCGGGAAAGCCGAGTATTTTGTACATTGATCTTCACCTCGTACATGAGGTAACATCGCCGCAGGCGTTTGAAGGATTACGTCTTAGCGGTCGTCAGGTGCGTCGTCCAGAGCTTACGTTTGCAACGATGGATCATAACGTGCCGACTAAGGACCGTTACAATATTACGGACCCGATTTCCAAGCAGCAGATTGATACATTAACTCAAAATTGCCGTGATTTCGGTGTTACACTGTATGATCTGGATACGGTGGATCAAGGTGTCGTTCACGTTATGGGGCCTGAACTTGGTCTGACTCATCCGGGCAAAACGATTGTTTGTGGTGATAGCCATACCTCCACACACGGGGCGTTCGGAGCACTCGCTTTTGGTATCGGAACCAGTGAGGTAGAGCACGTAATGGCAACACAATGTCTCCAGCAAGCTAAAGCCAAAACGATGGAAGTTCGCTTTGTAGGCCGCCGCAAACCTGGTGTGACAGCAAAGGACATGATTTTGGGTGTCATTGCCAAATACGGTACAGATTTCGCCACAGGTTATGTTATTGAGTACACAGGTGAATCTATCCGCGAATTGAGCATGGAAGAGCGCATGACTGTGTGTAACATGTCCATTGAAGGCGGAGCCAGAGCAGGAATGATTGCACCGGACGAAACCACCTTCAATTACTTGCGTGGACGTCAACATGTAGCACAAGGAGCTGCTTTCGAGCAAGCGGTTGCTGAGTGGAAAGAGCTTGTCACAGATGAAGGCGCTGAGTTTGATGTCGTGCTGGAGTTTGACGTAGATGCTTTGATTCCGCAAGTAACCTGGGGCACCAGCCCGGGGATGGGTACAGATATTTCCTCAACTGTACCGATTCCGGCAGAACTGCCAACCGAAAACGAACGTAAAGCAGCTGAAAAAGCGCTTGAATATATGGATTTGAAGCCAGGTACTCCGATTACGGATATTGCGATTGATTATGTGTTTATCGGCTCCTGCACCAATGGGCGGATTGAAGATTTGCGTGCAGCCGCTGAGGTTGCCAAAGGTTACAAGGTTTCTGACAAAGTAACGGCCATCGTCGTACCAGGTTCGGGGCGTGTGAAAATTCAGGCTGAAGAAGAAGGGCTGGACGTCATTTTTACAGAAGCAGGATTTGAGTGGCGTGAAGCGGGATGCAGTATGTGTCTTGCGATGAATCCAGACGTACTGCAACCGGGACAGCGTTGTGCATCGACTTCTAATCGTAACTTTGAAGGTCGTCAGGGACGCGGAGGAAGGACTCATCTGGTATCTCCAGCAATGGCAGCCGCTGCGGCGATTCATGGACATTTTGTTGATGTACGGGATTGGAAATTCAAGCAGGAAGAAGTAGTCCGCTAGGATACAGAGGAGGAATTACGATGGAAGCTTTCACAACATTAAAAGGAATTGTAGCACCTGTGGATCGGGTGAACGTGGATACAGATGCTATTATTCCTAAGCAGTTTTTGAAACGAATTGAACGTACGGGCTTTGGACAGTTTCTGTTCTACGAGTGGCGGTTTGATGAAGCGGGCAATATCAATCCTGAATTTGAACCGAACAAGCCTCGTTATGCAGGGGCGTCTGTGCTGATCTCTCGCGCTAACTTTGGCTGTGGCTCCTCACGTGAGCATGCGCCGTGGGCGATTATGGACTATGGGTTTCGTTGCGTAATTGCTCCGTCTTATGCGGATATCTTCTATAATAACTGTTTTAAAAACGGTATATTGCCGATCAAGCTGTCTGAAGAGCAAGTAGAGGAATTGTTTCAGCGCACGGCGCAGCATGATAACTACCAATTAAACATCGACCTGAATGATAAAACGATCACTGACGATTATGGTCTGAAAATTGAATTCGATTTGGATGAACATCGCCGCCAGTTCCTGCTGCAAGGCTTGGACGATATTGGCCTGACACTCCAGCATGAATCTGAAATTCTGGCTTATGAACAAAAACGTGCTGCGAAACAAGGCGCATAGGGTTAATTCCCAGTTCAGTTTCAATACGTAGTCATATAGCTAGCTCATTTGTTAGACAGAAAGCCCGTACTGGCATTACTTTTGCCTGCGGGCTTTTATCATGCTCAAAAAATAAATTGGAAAATAAGGGGTTGACGGTTCGACTCAGCATGGTATTGTAAATGTAAAATGATTGAAGGACTGTGTCTGTGAGAAATACCAAAAAATACATATATAAGTTAGGGGAATGAGAATGAAGAAATATGGTTGGGTGATACTAGCGGCTATCTTGATTTGGTTGTGGCCGTCCTCCCCTCATGCGAATGCGGCTGGAGCAGATTTGTTTTTAGATGGCAAAAGGGTGGAAGCGCCTGCAGATGCCAAGCCTGAAATGGTCAATGGAAAAATCATGGTACCGCTAAGGGTGGTTGGGGAGCAGCTTGGATATCAATTCAAGTGGGAACCACAATCCTATAAAATCTCAATTCAAAAAAATAGTACCGATATGTCCATGTATGTAGGCCGTACATCGGCTGATGTGAATGGAAAAACAGTTAGTCTGGATGCACCTCCTGTGCTTCGGGGAAGCTCGACCATGGTCCCATTGCGTTTTGTTGGGGAGCAAATGGGGCTAAAAGTAGATTGGAATAATAAAAGTAAATCCGTAAATCTCAGTCAAAAGGCTGTAACTCAACAAGCGAGTAAACAGTCTCAATCCCAACCATCGTCGCAAACGTCAACACAGAGTACAACAAGCACCAATAAAACGTCTTCAGCAACAGCGACGACAATAAATCCAGTTGAAGCAGACAAGCATACTGAAGCCGCATCTTCACCAGCCAAGCAGCAAAATACAGAACAGACCACAGCAAATGCGTTGCTTGTACAAAATATTACTTTTGAGGGTGAAACGTTAAAGATTTCTCTGAACAAAGATGTTACCCCTAAAGTATCCAAAATGACGGGGAATGATCGTATTGTTGTAGATTTACCCGGGGCTTCACTGGCGACTGATTTTCTTCAGCCGTTCCCGATTCGCACCGATGGCACGCGGGCGTTGACGAATAGTGACGGCGAGGATGTGCAGGAAATTAGATTTGCTCCCACAGATGGACAAAATGGGGGCGTACGCATTGTCATTGCTTTAAATCAAGCACGTGATTACGATCTTTCAACCAATGGCCTAGGCGATATCACCCTTCAATTGCGTGAGCGTAGTGTGAATCCGGTAGTGGTAACACCAACGAATGTCGAAGGACGGCGAATCGTCGTCATTGATCCCGGACATGGTGGCAAGGACCCTGGGGCAGGTAGTGTGACTGGGCGACATGAAAAGGAATTTACATTGGCGGTAGCGTTAAAGGTCGAGCAGCTTCTACAAAATGATCCTGACATTCAAATCGTATTGACTCGCAATGGAGATACGTATCCCACGCTGGATGAACGACCACAACTGGCTAATAGTCAACAGGCAAGCGTGTTTGTATCCATTCATGGTAATAGTATGCTAGCTTCAGATAAAGGAAAAACCAATGGCTCTGAAACCTATTATGCACGCCAGGACAGTTTGGCACTGGCAAAGGCGATGCATAAATATCTTGTAGCGGCTACCGGATTTAAGGATAATGGCATCAGGGTGGCAAACCATGTGGTGACGAGAAAATCACAAATGCCCGCTGTATTGCTGGAATGTGGCTACCTTAGTAATCTATCAAATGAAGCAGCCATGTTCACAGAAGAAACACAGGAAAAGATCGCCGAAGGTATTGTCGATGGGTTGAAGGAGTATCTTGGAACAGGCACAGGAGCAACTGAATCACTTAACTAAGGATGTTTACAATAAAAGCTACTTTCCACCTTTTAATGAAAATTCATGGGGTGAAAAGTAGCTTTTTTAGTTTTTTTGGCTGTGACTTTTGATGGAAAGCGAATGATCTATATTTTTAGTCAAAATTCGACAAAAATAGTTCTTTGGCACGTATATTTCTGTTATGATGGAATATATTCGCAACTTTTGGTGTGAGATAACGTCTATAAGGTTGTCTGATATTACATAAGCGCGTATATCAGGTCGCCGCACCGGAGCATGTGGCAAAAAAATTATGAATGGAAGGGTGACGAATGAAGAAATTTGGTTTTTTGTTGTTATTATTTGTCTTCATGTGGGCGGTTCCGGGTTATGGACATGCGGCTTCGAGTGGAACACAAATCTATCTCGACGATCAACAGTTAAGTGTCCCTAGTGGTGCTAAGGCACAAGTAATTGGCGGAAGTACAATGGTCCCGCTACGCGTAATTTCTGAAAATTTGGGATATGACGTGACATGGAAGCAGCAGGCGCGAACCATAACGATTGAGAAAGACAGTACCTCGATCCGAATGATAATCGGAAGTAAGACGGCGACTGTCAATGGAAGCGACATTAGTCTGGATGCTTCGCCTCTGCTGCGTTCCAATTATGCCCTTGTACCGCTTCGTTTTATCGGCGAGCAAATGGGACTGGACGTAAAATGGGACAGCAGCTCCAAGTCCGTAAAATTATATACCCGCAGTAGCGGGTCTGGAAACGGGGAATTTACACCTCCCAAGTCCGGAAATAACAGTACAGGTACTGGTAGTGTTACTGCACCAACGAATAATGCGAACTCAGGTGTTACACAGGTGCAGGGAGTTAGTTTCAGCCAAAACCGTTTAACCATCACAACAGCCAGTGCCGTCAAGCCGAAAGCGTTTACGATGGCAGGCCCTGATCGGGTAGTGGTGGATTTGCCAGCGACTGCGTTTGCTGACAATTTCGGAGAGCAGCAAAAGCTGGATAGCAACTTAAATGGTTCGCTGGACATTGAGAATGAAGCGGATGTGTCCGGTATCCGTTATGCTTTATTCCAAAAGGAACCTTCAACGGTGCGCGTTGTTATTGATTTGAAACATGCCATGAATTATACCGCATATAATGATGGTTCGAATCGTGTTATCGTCGATCTGGCTTCCAAAGATTCTGTGAATACCACGCCAGACGCAACGTTACCAGATGGCTCACAGCCGGATGACACGCAGACATCACCAACTAACAGCAATGGTAAAAAGGTCGTTGTTATTGATGCTGGCCATGGAGCAAAAGATTCTGGAGCAGTTGGTGTTTCAAGAAAAAATTATGAAAAGACCTTCAACTTAGCTATGGCTCTGAAAGTAGAAAGCATATTAAAGCAGAACCCCAAGCTTGAGGTTGTGCTGACACGCAGTGATGATACATTCTTGGAGCTTAAACAGCGCGTAAAAGTAGCTGAAAACCTTAATGCTAACGTGTTCGTGTCCATTCATGCTAACAGCAGCGGTAGCTCAGCTTCCAACGGTACAGAGACGTATTACCAGCGTAGTGCAAGCAAAGCGTTCGCTAACGTTATGCATAAGTACTTTGCTCCTGCGACGGGTCTGACAGACCGAGGCATTCGTTATGGCAATTTCCATGTAATTCGGGAAACGACTATGCCAGCCGTACTGCTTGAAGTAGGATATCTGAGTAATGCAAAAGAGGAAGCCACACTGTTTGATGAAGATTTTCAAAACCGGGTAGCTCAAGGGATTGCAGATGGAATCACAGAGTATCTCGACGTAAAATAGATCTTCAACAAATCGCTTGTCAACGTCAAGCAAGGAGGGGGACATATGAACAAGAAAATCGTAATTGCAGGCCTGCTGGCACTGTTTGCCATTGCAGGTGCAGGGTGTGCCTCTAAGCAAACAACGGCTCCTGCGACTCCATCTCAGGAAACACAAACTTCGAATGCACAAAATAGTACACCTGAACAGACGACCCCTGAACCTTCGGCTCAATCTGCTGAAAATAATGGGGCGAGTCAAACACCTGCATCTCCGTCAACAGAGCCTACAAAGACCAAGACGGACACGGAAAATTCAGGAGATCGACAAACACAGCAGATTACGGTGTACTATACGGATACACAAGAGAACGGCTTGAAAGAACAGAAAAAGGAAATTACCTATCCAAGCGAGCTGGAAAAATTGCAAAAAGCGTTTGAAGCTCTGCAAAAGAGTGGGGATTCTGCTCTTATCCCGTTGTGGTCCGAGAAAATTTCCGTGCATAAGATCAAATTAGATAACGGTGCATTGACTTTTGATATTTCCCTGCCGGACGAGGCTCGATTGGGAGCTGGCGGCGAGGAATTGGCTATCGATGCCTTGAAGAAAACGATGTTCCAATTCAAGGAAGTCAAAACGCTGGATTTGCTCGTAGATGGTCAATCTTTAGAGTCCTTAATGGGACATGTAGATTTGGATCATCCCATGAGCCGCTAACCGATCAGACAGTATGAAAATTTCTTGGAGATTTACACACTTTTCACGTGCAATCTGTGACAGATAATGATAATATAGGAGTGTATTTCTCGCCTATGCAGGCAGTCATGCACAAATAGTATTCGTTTCTTTCCGGATGATTATTTAGAGTGACCGTCTTGATGCGGGCTATCCCGTATCAAGACGTTTTTTTTGGTAGGAGGTAGGATTTCCGTGAATGCAGCAACCGCACGTCATATATTGGACACCATCGGTACGATGTTTCCGGATGCCCATTGTGAGTTGAACCATGACAATGCTTTTGAATTAACGATCGCCGTGTTATTGTCTGCTCAATGCTCCGATCAGATGGTCAATAAAGTAACGGCAGACCTGTTTCAAAAATACAAGTCACCTGAGGATTATTTGGCTGTTCCTCTTGAGGAACTGGAGCAGGATATTCGCAGAATCGGCTTGTACCGAAACAAGGCCAAGCATATTCATAACCTCTGTCGTATTTTAATAGACCAGTACGGGGGAGAGATACCTTCGGAGCACGATCAGCTGGTTAAGCTACCCGGTGTTGGCCGTAAGACGGCTAACGTCGTAGTATCTACTGCTTTTAATGTACCAGCTATTGCGGTAGATACGCATGTAGAGCGTATTTCCAAACGGCTCGGTTTTGCAGGGTGGGATGATTCAGTGCTTGAGGTGGAAAAAAAGCTGATGAAGAGGGTACCTAGGGATGAATGGTCTTTGACCCACCACAGGCTTATTTTTTTCGGACGCTACCATTGTAAAGCTCAAAATCCTCAATGTCAGGTATGTCCGTTACTTGATGTGTGCAGGGAAGGCAAGAAACGTATGAAAACGTCTCTTATCAGAAAAGATAAGGAACGTAGAGCTTAAAGACCCACAGAGTAACAGAGGGTTTAACCATTTATGTGTAGAAAAGGATGAAGAGTATGAAGTGCATTTCGGTATATACAGACAATTTTGAAGCATTCTCTGATATTTTTGAGCAAATTGTAACAACAGAATTTGCTGAAAACGAAGAGCGCGAGCTTGAGGGAATCACAGTTAGTCATTCCGGTGATGTACCTGAACATTATCTGGAGCGTATGTCACAAAAGCCAGAAGTGGTCGTAATGAAGGACAAATCCCGTGGAATTACGATTTTACAGCATGGTCAAGTATTTGAAATTTTGCTGCCAGTGCTTGAGACTGCAGCTAATTAAGTTCAATTCGCGGACGACATGCGTTGCATGTTCCGGTGTAGGCGGCTCGGCTGGTTTAACCAGCCCGAAGGCGCATATATACACGAACCTTGCAGACCATCCTGATATGGATAGAGCCTCATTCCAATGAAGTGTGCATACATTTTGACCCTGAATTATGGTGTCGCGTTCCCCATGTTCTAAAAGGTGAATGTACGTGATGAGCAGGCTCACCCGTTGTATACATATCTTGCTTCGTCGGTGCTCTTTGAGGGCTTTGATAAATTGCATTCGGTTGCCTAAATACTTATTTCTAATGATCCGTTTGGACAGTATAAAATGAACTTATTATTATCATGTACGAAAACAGCGTTCCTTAAAGCCAGGTACTGGCGGGGAGCGCTGTTTAGTTTTTTTGATGTGATGATTCTCACAACGGCTTAGGAATGCTACAATATAGCTATTTGGTGCAGACAAGTGATAAGGAGTGGAACCGTAGCTTATGATGCAAACGATTACAGGAGATGCGGGAAAGTGGTTGGATACGATAGAACAGATACAGAGTACATTGCGTAAAGCCGAGGATGAAGCGGGAGCGAAGGCGATAGGTGATCTGCTGGAAAAAGCATATGCGCAGGAGCTGACCATTGCCTTTTGTGGACATTTTTCAGCGGGTAAATCGAGCTTGATTAACAGCCTGTGTGGTAAAACTGTGCTGCCGTCTGGACCGGTGCCTACGAGCGCTAATGTAGTGTCCATCCGTTATGGACGTCCGAGAGCGCTCATTCATCCAGCCAAATCAGCGGAAAATCCAGAGCCGGAAAGCATGGAAGCCTCCCTGTCCGAGCTTGCTGAGTATTGTAAAAATGGTGGAGCCTATGAATCGGTTCAAGTGTGGGAGGATGTTCCGATATTATCTAGCGGAGGAGTGCTGCTGGATACACCAGGCGTAGATTCCACAGACCACGGACATGCGCTGGCGACACATTCTGCTTTACATTGGGCAGATATTGTTTTTTATGTGATGGATTACAATCATGTCCAATCTGAAAATAATTTGTCCTTTGCCAAAAGTTTGTCGGATTGGGGCAAGCCATTATATTTGATCATCAATCAAATCGATAAACACCGGGAGCGAGAGCTTTCATTTACACGTTATCGTAATGAGGTGGAGACCAGCTTTCATGCCTGGCAGGTTCATTATACGGATATCCTCTTTACTTCCTTGAAGGAGCAGAATCATCCATGGAACCAGTGGAAACAGTTGACGTACCTGATTCCGAAATTGCTGGAGCGAAAAACAGAGCTTTTGGCATACAGTTTAGTGTCCTCTATGCATCATTTGGTAGAGCAACACGTGGAGACTGTGCAGGCAGCTGAAGAAGAGGAACTGAACACACTGTTAAAAGAAGCAGGTGGAGAAGAAGCCATTTTGCGCCTGGATATAGAGCAGAAAACCTTGCAGCAAGAAGATGAACACTGGAAGGTGCTTCCGGAGCAGGAGCGTAAACGACTGCGTCAAGAGCTGGATCATTTACTGGAACACGCACATTTGACGCCAGCGGAGCTACGTGAAGCCGCAGGCGAATACTTAGAGAGCCGCAAGCCGGGCTTCAAAACAGGAATATGGTTTGCAGGAGGAAAGACTGAGCGAGAAAAGGAAAGCCGTTTGGAACGGCTGACAGGAATGCTGACTGATCAGGTGGAGGGACAATTGCTTCCCCATGTACGGGAGCTACTGAGGTCTTGGGGTGACAGTCAGGGTTTGTGGTCCGCTGCGATGGAGCAGGAGCTGGATGACATCCGCCCTGTGACGGACCGGCAACTGGTAGAGCAGACGGTGAAGGAAAATGCGTTGTCGCCGGAGTATACGTTGAACTATTGCAAGGATCTACGCGCTGCTGTGACCGCCGATTGTCGCCGTAAGGCGCTAACGCTGGTAGACCAGCTGCTGGCCCAGCTTGCAGTGCGAGCCGAAGCCCGCCGCGCGGCTCTCGCGGATGCACGCACTGTGCTGCTGGCGCAGACGGACGCGGCGAGCCGCTACAGCACCCGCGTGCAGGCCTCGGCTTCGCACGCCAGCCTGCTGCGCAGCTTGCTGCCGCAGGCGTCCGCGCCAGGCGGCTTGCCCCGTGCGGACGCGCCTGCACCGGCGTCCGATACCGGCGATGTCTCGCTAGCTGCGGCGCCAACGGGCGTTGCGCGTCCTGGCATCGCTGGCTCGCGGAACGCATCGGGGCAGCCGCTAGCAGGAACGGCGACAGCACAGCCTGCCGCCGGAGGCCGCCGCACGCGGCTGGATGCAGCAGCGGCCCGATTGAAGGCTGCCGCTGCCCTGGTAAGCCCGTACCCTGCCATGCAAGCGGCGGTACGGGATTTACATGCCCGCGCCGCTGCGCTGGAGGGAGGGCAGTTTACGCTGGCGCTGTTTGGAGCGTTCAGCGCTGGGAAATCCAGCTTCGCCAACGCTTTGCTGGGTGAAGCTGTGTTGCCCGTATCGCCGCATCCAACGACAGCGGCGGTTAACCGCATAATGGCGCCTGCAAGTGCTGAGCGCCATGCCACGGCTGACGTCCATATGAAACCAGTGGACGCGTTGCGGGAAGATCTTAAATACTCATTTCGGTTATTAGGATTGGGGGAACCCGCGGCAGCGGGCTGGCAAGAAGCCGTTCATGCTTTATCTCCGGAAGGCATCCATCCTGCGGGTAGGCCTCATTATAGTTTTTTGAAGGCTGCCGCAGCCGGATGGGAAGAAGCTGAAAGCTTGCTGGGACAACAGCTTCAGGTGGATTTAGAGCAGTATCGGGATTTTGTTGCGTCTGAGCACAAATCATGCTTTGTGGAGCATATTGACTTTTATTATGATTGCGCTCTGACCCGTCAGGGCATCGTGCTAGTGGATACGCCAGGAGCGGATTCTGTGAATGCACGACACACAGGCGTGACTTTCAACTATATGAAGCATGCGGACGCTCTTGTATTTGTCACCTATTATAACCATGCGTTTACGCAAGGTGATCGCCAGTTCCTGAACCAACTAGGTCGAGTTAAAGAGACCTTGGCGCTGGATCAGACGTTTTTTATAGTTAATGCATCAGATCTGGCTTCTTCTGAAGAAGAACTGCATTCTGTTACTCGGCATGTACAGGAACAACTACAGGTGAATGGAATCCGAAAACCACGTATTTATCCGCTTTCCAGTATGCTGGCGTTGGAAGCTGCCGAACAGGGAGAGGCTTCGCTGCGTTCAGCTTCACGTTTTGATGCATTTGAAGATGATTTTTCAGCATTTGCAGCCGAAGAGCTGGCAGGTTTGTCCATTGCTTCTGCTATGCAGGAACTGGGTCGGCTGCGGAACCGCATAGGGCAACATGCAACCGATGCCCGGTATAGCGAGGAAGAACGTGAGATTCGATTAGAGCGATTAACTCGCATCCGTGGAGAATTGGAGCATACGCTCCTAGGCCTGACTGACAGCAACGGTGCATCTGTGTTATCGGGTGAAACCGATGAATTGCTGTATCATGTACGTCAAAGGCTGTCCTATCGGACTGGAGAATTTATGGCAGAGGCTTTTCATCCATCTGTTCTGCGTGAAGGAGTAGGTGATCTTCGTTCGGCTTTTGCATCTTGTGGTCGTGAGCTGATGCGTTTAATCGAACTGGAGCTGTCTCAGGAATTGCTGGCAACCACACTCCGGCTGGAAAAAACGGGCCAAATTT
Source organism: Paenibacillus sp. FSL R10-2748 (assembly GCF_038005565.1). NCBI lineage: Bacteria > Bacillati > Bacillota > Bacilli > Caryophanales > Paenibacillaceae > Paenibacillus > Paenibacillus sp. FSL R10-2748. The sequence goes on along the minus strand of NZ_JBBOTK010000002.1, from coordinate 327,902 downwards.
TGGTACACAAGACTATACAACAGTGCGTAGAACACATGAACCACCAGTTGCAAGGACTAGATTGTCCGATTCCTGAATCCAGAAACTGGGCTGTTCCCGAGCTGAATGAAATTTCCCTGCAGGAGTCTATTCATTGGAAGGACTATTGGAATAGCTTTAAAAATCCAAAGCTATTTTTTGAAGGAACTGGGCGAGCGAATCTACAAACCAAACTGGAGCCGATATTACGCCAGCGAATCGGGGAAGCTGTGGATCAGCAACGAGAACGAATGTCTTCTTTTTACGTTACGCTGATGCAGGAGGAACAAATGTGGCAGAAAGCTCAGCTTCGAGAGCAAATGCTGGAGACGACTCGTGGCATGGAGCATGCCCTTATGGGCGGTGAGCAGCCACAGGTTTGGGAAGAGCTTGCTGGCAAGATTGCGGCTTTGGAGTAAAGATAAATAAGTACACCATTTATTTAAGTTCAGGACACCGGGTTGTGGGACAACCCGGTGTTTTATGCATGCTCCAAAAAGAAAGCAATACTGAGTAAATAGCCATATTCAATAATAAGAAAGCGATTTAATTTGTCTAATCACCCACCAATTGATAACCTGCCTGAATACGGCTTGTTATCCTCTTTGCCCCCTTGGAAAGCGAATGGTAAACTTCACTAAGCCATATAACAACGTCGTGCAACTAATGGAGGGACATTGACATGGAAGTGCTCAGGCAACTGCAAGTTTTTTTTCGCGAGAGGAGACACTATCTGTTTCTTTCTATTTTATGCCTTGCGATAGCGACGGCCCTGGGACTGGTGTATCCGAACCTGCTCCAAAGGCTAATTGATAACGCTATCATCCCCGGTGACTTCGGGAAAGTCCCGGCGCTGGCTCTGACTGTGCTGGGAGTAGTCATCATCAAAGGGTTCATGCAATTTTTACATGGTTTTTTTGGTGGACGGCTAGGTAACTACTTGGCGTACCGACTCCGCAATGCTTGTTACGAAAAGCTGCAATTTCTGTCCTTCAGATATTATGACACTGCCAAAACGGGGGATCTCATGTCCCGACTGACTGGTGATTTGGAGGCAATTCGTAACTTTATCGGGTTTGGTTTTGCCCAACTCCTCAATGTGCTACTGATGGTCGTATTCGGCTCTATGATGATGCTGTATATTAACTGGCAGCTCACCCTCATTACGATGATCAGCATGCCATTGCTACTCTTCGTCACATTCAAGTTTGAATCCCGGATTCATCCCACCTTTCAGGAAATGCGGATTGCCCTTAGCGCCTTGACGACAGCGGTCCAAGAAAATATAACAGGTGTGCGAACCGTCAAATCTTTTGCCCGCGAATCTTATGAAGTTGAGAAATTTTCAGTACGTAATGAGCAATACAAAAGTAATCAAATTCAGGCTGCTTCCCTATGGAGTCGGTTTTTCCCCGCAATGGAACTGATAGCTTCTGTCAGTGTGGTCCTGCTGTTGGGCATGGGGGGGTATCTGGTCATTCAGAAGTCAATGACCTTGGGGCAGCTCGTCGCTTTCTTTAGCTTAATTTGGTATATTATCGGCCCCATCTGGAGCATTGGCTTTCATATCAATAACTATACGCAGTCCAAAGCTTCTGGTGAAAGGGTCTTGGAACTGCTAAATCAGTCCATAGATGTAACCGATGAAGCCGGAGCACTTAAACTCGATGCCGATCAGGTGGAAGGACATGTTACGTTTGAACATGTTACCTTTGCTTACGGAAATAAGCTCCCTGCTGTTGTTGACATCAATTTAGACGCACCGCCGGGATCAGTCGTTGGAATTTTAGGAGGTACGGGGTCAGGGAAATCTACCATTATTCAATTACTCATGCGCGCCTATAATGTGAATGCAGGAAGTATCAAGTTGGATGGCAAGGATATACGTCACTTGAAGATTCGCGATTTGCGTGCTCAAATTTCTTCCGTGTTTCAGGAGACGTTTTTGTTTTCGTCCTCTATACGCAACAATATTTCATATGGTTTAAGTCATGTCAGTATGGATGACATTATACGCGTTTCCAAACTGGCTCAGGCACATGAATTCATAACTGAACTACCGCTGGGATATGACACTGTCGTCGGAGAACGTGGATTGGGATTGTCCGGAGGGCAGAAACAACGGATCGCCATCGCGCGCGCACTACTCAAAAATCCGAAAATACTGGTACTGGATGATGCTACCAGTGCGGTCGATATGGAGACAGAGCATGAAATACAGACCGGTTTTCAAGAGGTTATGCGTGGTCGAACAACATTTATAATTGCTCATCGAATCTCTTCACTTCGTCATGCCAATGAGATTGTGGTGCTTGAGGAAGGACGAATCGTCCAGCGTGGAACACATGAACAGCTCATTGCTACTCCAGGTCCATATCAGGATGTGTATCATATTCAATACGCCGATTACATAGCTCAGGCTCCAGACGGTGTATCCGAAGGGCAGGTGAGACCATGAATATACCCGCAGAAAAAGTCAAACCGTTAAAAAAACCAACGAATGAACGCTTTGTCTATCAAGATGATGATGTCATTGACAAACCGTTTAACTGGTCAGAATTCAAACGTTTGCTGGCATACATGAAGCCTTATGCCCGTCAGATTCTGCCGATCCTTCTGGTCATGATGATTCTCGGCACTATTACCAAGCTGACCGTTCCTTATTTGATCAGTCTGGCCATTGATAAGGCAATTGCTCCCGCATGGCCTGCACTGCCCAGCGTAAAGTTACTGCTGCTCATCACGGGTGCTGTGCTCTTGTTATATTTAATTCAATGGGCAGCCAGCACGTACCGCATTAAATTCACCAATATTATCGGTCAACGGGTTATTTACGATTTGCGTGAAGATTTATTCAAGCATATTCAAAAGCTATCCTTTAACTTTTTTGATAAGAGACCAGCAGGTTCTGTATTAGTGCGCGTGACAAATGACATTAACTCGCTACAGGATCTTTTTACGAACGGTGCAGTGAATGTCCTGATTGACTGCGTACAGCTTATCGGAATTATTGTCATTTTGCTGCTTATTAACTGGAAGCTCGGTTTGGCGGTAATTGTGACCGTTCCGATCATGTTTTTGATCTCGACCAAGCTGCGCGTACGCATCCGCCGTGCTTGGCAAGAAGTGCGTATGAAGAACTCACGTATCAACTCTCATTTGAATGAGTCCATTCAGGGGATTCGTGTGACACAAGCGTATACGCAGGAGCAGGAAAACATGGCTTATTTCGACGATATGAACAGCTCTAGCAAAAAATCGTGGGATAAGGCTTCTGCCATGAATCAGGTCTTTGGCCCACTTATTGATATTACCGGAGGATTTGGTACGCTTGTGCTGTTCTGGTTTGGAGCGCATTTAATTCAGACAGATCAGCTTACGGTGGGATTACTGGTTGCGTTTGCTAACTATGTTGGGAACTTTTGGGAACCGATTAATCGACTGGGGCAAATGTATAATCAGTTACTGGTTGCGATGGCTTCGTCAGAACGAATTTTTGAGTTTATGGATGAACAGCCGAATATTGCAAACAAACCGGGAGCAAAAGCCTTGCCGTCCATTCGGGGCGATATCCAATTTGAAAAGGTCATTTTTGAATATGAAAAGGGACGTCAGGCGCTTAAAGGTATTAATCTTTCTGTCGAGGCGGGCCAATCTATAGCGCTTGTGGGTCATACCGGATCAGGTAAAAGTACAATTATTAATCTGCTCAGCCGTTTTTATGACATTACGTCAGGGCGGCTTACGATTGACGGTCATGATGTGCGTGATGTCACGGTGGAGAGCTTGCGAAGCCAGATTAGCATCGTGCTACAGGATACATTTATTTTTTCGGGGACGATACGCGATAATATCCGATTTGGCCGATTGGATGCAACGGATGAAGAAATTGAAGCGGCTGCCAAGGCGGTCAATGCTCACGAGTTCATTGTTCACTTGCCAGCTGGCTATGAAACAGAGGTAGAGGAGCGGGGGGGAATGTTGTCCATGGGCCAGCGACAGCTCTTATCCTTTGCTCGTGCCTTGCTGGCAAATCCGAGAATTCTTATCCTGGATGAAGCAACAGCCAGTATTGATACGGAAACGGAGTTGAAAATTCAGGAGGCTCTTCAGGTTTTACTGGAAGGCAGAACTTCGTTTATGGTCGCTCACCGTTTGTCCACCATCCGGAATGCTGATCATATCGTTGTACTGGATCATGGGGAAATCCAAGAAAGTGGTAATCATGAACAATTGATGAAAAAACATGGAATATATCGGGGGCTGGTGGAAGCACAGTTCAGATTTTTGTAAAAAAAAGATCAAAAAATCGTGTTTTTTGTAAATTTAAATGCCGAGCACTATTGCATTCTTGGAGCTAAACCCTGAAAATAAAGATGAAAAGAGATCAGAGCAATTTCGTCAGAGGGGGAAGAGTTCAAGATGTGGGGTGCTCCTTTTTCTGCCAAAGCTAAGAAGATGCTGCTGCTGGGTAGCGGCGAATTGGGAAAAGAAGTCATTATTGAAGCTCAGCGGCTTGGCGTGGAATGTATTGCTGTTGATCGCTATGAACTGGCTCCAGCAATGCAGGTGGCCCATCGCTCTCACTGTCTGGATATGCAGGATGCTGAGGCGTTGAAGGCACTAATTCGTGAGGAAAAGCCCGACATAATTGTACCTGAAATCGAAGCTATTGCTACGGGTGCTTTGGAAGAATTAGAGCAAGAAGGATTTTACGTAGTACCAACGGCCCGTGCCGCCCGTCTTACGATGGACCGGGAAGGTATCCGCAGGCTGGCTGCCGAGAAATTACAGCTTCCGACTGCTGCCTATCGTTTTGCAGATAATTTTGACCAGTTGCGGTCGGCGGTTCATGAGCTGGGCACGCCATGTGTGGTCAAGCCTTTGATGAGTTCGTCGGGTAAAGGGCAGTCTGTATGCCGGGCACTCGAAGATGCAGAATCCTGCTGGAATACGGCGCTGGAAGGCGCGCGTGCCAAAACAACACGTGTCATTGTTGAAGCTTTTGTCCCGTTTGAGAGCGAAATTACCTTATTGACCGTCAGATCGGTTTCGGGTACGACTTTTTGCCCACCGATTGGCCACATTCAGAAAGATGGGGATTATGTCGAATCCTGGCAGCCTCATGGCATGACGGACAAGCAGCTTTCGGAGGCGGAGAACATTGCCCGTACGATTACGGATGAACTGGGTGGTTACGGATTGTTTGGCGTAGAGCTGTTTTTAACAGCTGATGGCGTCATATTCAGTGAAGTATCCCCTCGTCCGCATGATACAGGAATGGTGACCATGATCACGCAGGATTTGTCGGAATTTGCGCTTCATGTGCGGGCCATTCTCGGATTCCCGGTGCCATCCGTCACGCTGCTTACACCAGGAGCTTCAGCTACTTTGAAGGCAGAAGTGGCTACGCGGGATTTTGTAATAAGCGGTCTGCATGATGCATTATTGCTACCCCGGACACAGGTGCGAGTGTTCGGGAAGCCTGAAACCAAGCCGGGACGCCGGATGGCTGTAGCGCTTAGCGCTGCAGAAGATGTGGAAACAGCACGGAAGACGGCCAAAGAAGCTGCTAATATGCTGAAAGTGGAGGTAAATCATGTCTAACAATGTGATGATTCCAGTACTGACAATTCGTTCCGTAGAGCTTGGCGATTGCGAAGCCGTAACTGGACTACTAAGAGAAGTCGGGTACCCGATGACTTGTGGTGTAATGAAAGAAGTTATGGGAACAACGCGGGAGGACAGTCAAGCGAATATGATGGTTGCAGAAATGGATGGTCGTGTTGTCGGAGTAATCGGCATGCATACGGCTCAAAGCTTGGCTTATCCTGATCCTGCCGTACAAATCACCATGCTGGTCGTGAGCGGGGAGTATCGCGGCGAGGGCATTGGCAAGCGCCTGGTGGCTTGTGGTGAGGAGTGGGGACGTGCGCAAGGATGCTATCATTTATTCATTACCGGAGCGAATAACCGCATCAAACAAGTAGAGGCCCGAGCATTCTACAATCGAATCGGCTTTGAAAAGCAAGGCTACCGTTTCAGCAAAAAGCTTAGATAATCAGCCTATAACAAGACAATCTAATACTTAAAGCCTCACTACTTTTAACTTAGTTCCGCATGGGTCAATTCCGAGCGGGGCTATTTTTTTTCCAACTTTTATACCATTGATCCTTCTATAAAACATGATATACTGCTAGAGTAAAGATTACAAAGTTGTAACCAGACGCGTTCACACCAAGGCATTTATACAACAAGGAGATGACGAAATGAAGAATATGTTGAAAAAAACACTGGTGATGGGAAGTCTAAGCGCCATTTTATCCGCAGGATTCATCGTTCCGGCATCAGCTTCACCAGCTGACGATTTGACTGCCCAACTGCAACAATGGTTTCAAAATAACGGATATACCGTCAATATGTCCAACGGGACGACTACAATAACAAAGACCGTAATTAAGGATGGTTCTGAAAAGGACAAGGCTAAAAACAAAACAGCAAATCCTTCATCCGGTAAACAAGCAACAACCAAACAGGGTAGCCAAAAGGCTTCGCAGTCTAGTAACAAGCAACAGACCCAAAAACAAAGCACAAACTCAGGCGCGGGCCAGTCAGCAGGATCGGATGCACAACTGAGCAAGTCCCAATTTGCAGCTGAGGTTGTAAAGCTTGTAAATAACGAGCGCAGCCAAAAAGGTCTGAAGCCCCTCGCATCGAATGCGAAGCTTACAGAAGTAGCCTTAGTCAAGGCGAAGGATATGAGTACGAACAATTACTTTTCCCATACATCTCCGACCTATGGTTCACCATTTGATATGATGAAAAAATTCGGTGTAACTTATACGTATGCGGGTGAGAATATTGCCATGGGACAACAAACACCACAAGAAGTGATGAAAGCCTGGATGAACAGCCAGGGACACCGTGAGAATATTTTGAAGGCAGAATATACACAAATTGGTGTGGCTTACTACAATGGATATTGGGTACAAGAGTTCACACGTAACTAAGATGATCGTAAATACGTTCATAACGTCATGTCGCTGCTACGAAAAGATAGTGACGTGACGTTAATCTGGAGACCCGCTGACACGTTCAGCGGGTCTTTTGGTGTCTCTTATTCCTCCAGTGGCATAACCATTGCTTTATACCAGAAAAGACATAAGGGACGTATTTATAGTATGATATCAGCAAGTTGAATGGATTGCAGACTACTTATGGAAAGCCAGGTGAACAAATGAGCTACGAAATCGTGCATGAAGGTGCCTTTGCTATGCTCAAGGTGCAGTTGAACCCCGGAGAAATGATTAAAGCGGAAATGGGAGCGATGGTTTCCATGTCTTCCAGTGTAGATATAAAGGGGACGGTAGACGGTGGACTGTTACGTGGTTTAGGCAGAATGCTGAGCGGAGAAAAATTCTTTTTTCAAGAACTGAGGGCAGCCCGGGGATCGGCTGAGGTGTTATTAGCCCCTGCCAGTATAGGTGATGTACAAGCGGTGGAACTGGATGGCACGTATAGACTGTTGGTCCAAAAGGACGGTTTTCTGGCTTGCACGGAAGGTATTGAGGTTAGCACCAAAATGCAAAACCTGATGAAAGGTTTATTCTCTGGTGAAGGTTTTTTTATCGTAGAAATCAGTGGTCGAGGTACGGTATTCCTGTCCTCTTATGGAGCCATTCATCCCATTTACATCGCGCCAGGAGAGGAGCGTATTATTGATAATGCTCATCTGGTGGCATGGCCGGATTATATGGATTATAAAATTGAAAAAGCATCTAAAGGCTGGTTGTCCAGCGTAACGAGTGGAGAAGCGCTTGTATGCCGCTTTCGCGGTGAAGGGACGGTACTGATTCAAAGTCGAAATCCGGGCAGTTTTGGACAATGGATCAAAAGTTTCATCCCTGATAGTAAATAGTTTGGTTCGTCTGATTAGAGTTGTGAGGATAAACTATTCGCACAAGAAAGTATAATATAAGGGTGGCCATTTGCCATCCTTTTTTTGCATGTTCATGGGAAATTATGTGTGACTCTAAGCATTTATTGCGCTTTTATTCAGAACGGTTTATTTGCAAAATGATATGAGAAGCCTTATGTTTATTTCACTAAGCTATCAGGAGGGAACACGAGTGAATTCATCAAAATGGATTTGGCGGTCTGTCGGTTCCGTTTCCATTGCCGCCACATTGCTATTATTGTACGGATTTATTACAGCAGTACAAAGTATCACGGCTCCAGAGCCTATGGTTAGCACTCAACCTGTACATTCCGGTTCATCGCAGACACAAACTGCGCCATCAGCTACTACTCAGACGGGAGAGTTTCGGGTAGCTGCCATTGGAGATTCGCTGGCCAAAGGCACGGGGGATGACTCCGGAAGTGGTTTTGTGCGTCGGTCGGTGAGCTTGTTAAATAATCAGGAAGGCCATAAGGCACAGCTCATAAATAATATGGGGATTAATGGACTGACGACTCAAGGACTATTGACCAAGCTGGATGAGCCTGGTGTTTCTTATGTGTTGAAAAAGGCTAACGTCATTATTGTCTCGATTGGCGGAAATGATTTATTTCAGGGGGCTCAGGCTGCCCAAACTGGCAAAGAGCCACCTACACTCAGTGGTTTGCGTAAAGCTGTGCCTGATGCCGCCAAACGTCTGCAAAAAGTGCTGACAAAGGTAGGGAAAATCAATCCGAATGCTAAAATTATCTATGTCGGATTATATAATCCATTCAGTGATCTGCAGGAAATGAAAATTCCTGGTAATCTTGTGGTCACAGAATGGAATCTGGCTGCCATGGCAATTACCAACCAAAACAGCAATATGACTCTGGTTCCAACTTTCGATTTGTTCCAGCAAAATTTGCCCGTCTATTTATCTTCCGATCATTTTCATCCAAACGGACAGGGCTATCAGGCAATCGCTGAACGTATCGCGCAAGGGTTTGCAGTTGCAACCACGAAGGATGCCGATAAAGTGGAAAATGAACAACAGTCTACAAGTAGCCAACCCGCTGAAGTGAAAAAGGGAGGGAACAAGTAATGAGCATCCAATCTGCTGACAAGACCGGGGCTGGAATAACCCAAAATCCGACATCAAGGGATGCAGTGTCCAGTTTCCATTCCGCCAATCAGGTTGGCAGCGCAGGCAGAGACAGAAGCAATAACGAAACAGTTCTCTCTGTTCAGCGCGTTAAGAAACGTATCAAACGCAAAATGATCATTCATGATGTAACATTCGACGTTCGTGCGGGTGAAATTTTCGGATTTCTCGGTCCTAATGGGGCTGGAAAAACGACGACTATTCGTATGCTGGTCGATTTAATTAAGCCTACGGAAGGGACGATTACTGTCTGTGGACATAATGTAAATCGTGACCCTGAGCAGGCTTTGCGGCATATTGGTTCTATTGTGGAAAATCCAGAGGTGTACAGCTACCTGACAGGGTGGGAGAATTTAGAGCATTTTGCCCGTATGCAGCCTGGTGTAGACGAGCCGCGTATCCGCGAAGTCGTTGAGCTTGTTCGGCTCGATCGCCGTATCCATGATAAAGTAAGTACGTATTCTCTCGGAATGCGCCAGCGTCTTGGTATAGCCCAAGCCTTGCTTGGTAGACCGAAATTGCTCATTTTGGATGAACCGACGAACGGGTTAGACCCCAAGGGGATCAAGGAAATGAGAGCTTTTATCCGTTTGCTAGCGGCAGAAGGCATGGCTGTATTTGTTTCCAGCCATTTGCTCAGCGAAATCCAGCTGCTATGTGATCGGGTGGCAATTATAAGTCGGGGAAAGGTGCTAGCTGTAGGTGGTGTGCGGGAATTGGTTGATACGCACTCGCACATGGCAGTATGGCAACTGGAGCCTCGTGATCAGGGTCTTGCCATATTGCAAAATTCTCCGCATGTGCAAATAATTACGAACGCTGATGAATTAATTGATGACAGCATTGTGGCAGGCAGCGGAGCCGATGCAATTTTTACAGAAATGGATGAAGAGCATATTGCGGAGCTGGTGACACAAATGACGGCTTCCGGTATTTCCGTTAAAGGTGTAACCAAAATCAACCCTACACTGGAGCAGCTATTCCTGAAAATGACGGAAGGTGAGATACTTGAATAACATTTTACCGCTCGTACAAAATGAAACGCTCAAAATTATCAAGAAGAAACGATTTTATGTCATTTTGCTTGTTTTACTTGTGCTTGTGCCGATTTTTACGTACGCTCAGATGAAAGTGGCAGAAAATAATCGCGAAAAATTCGGCAATGATTGGCGGCTCGAACTGCGTCAGGCGATTACCGATAATCAAAACTCGCTGGGAAGTGACCGGGTTCCCGAGGAATGGAAGACCTACCGTCGGGTCTTTGTGCAGCAGATGCAATATTATTTGGAAAATGATGTTAATCCTAATGAGCCGAGTGGTGTCACCTTTACCAGAGAGTTTATGGATAATTCCATAAATCTGTTCGTTCCGCTGTTGATTATGGCCATTGCTTCCGATCTGGTTTCAGGAGAACGGACAACAGGCACGATAAAAATGTTGCTGACCCGCCCCGTCAGGCGGTGGAAAATACTGCTGAGCAAGCTGCTGACATTGTATATGTTTGTCTCGCTCATTATTTTGGCTGTATTTGTGATTAGTTATCTGATATCAGGCTTGTTTTTTGGTTTTCGCGGTTTTAATGTTCCTGTATTTACCGGATTTCAAATTGTTGGATCGACGGTGGATTTGTCTGCTGTACACGCGATTCCACAATGGCATTATCTGATGCTGCAAGCCGGATTGATCTGGTTTGTCAGTCTTGTGGTAGCTTCGTTAGCCTTTATGGTATCTGTCCTGGTACGAAGTACGGCGGCAAGTATCGTGGTCATGATGGCTGCACTTATTTCGGGCACTATTTTGACAAACATGGCTGCATCTTGGCAGAGTGCTAAATATTTATTTATGGTTAACCTCGAATTAACCGATTATTTATCTGGAAGCCCCGCCCCGATTGAGGGAATGACCTTACCCTTTTCTTTAGCTGTACTGGGCATTTGGGGGGCTGCGGCATTGATTGTTTCATTCGCCGTCTTTACGAAACGGGATATATTGAATTAAAATGGACAAGGTAAAAGAAAACATCTGTTTGCATTTTTGGTGAAAATCATCAAGAATAAGGCAAAACACGGTTACGATTAGACAAAGGGGGAGCATGAATGGTCGACAAAATCGACTTGTCTGCGGGAGTGTCCGGCACACAAAGCGGAGCTTCGGAATATGGCGCGGACGACATTCAAGTGCTCGAAGGGCTTGTGGCAGTTCGCAAACGGCCGGGCATGTACATCGGGAGCACCAGTTCTTCGGGGCTGCATCATTTGGTATGGGAAATTGTAGACAACGCGGTGGATGAACATCTCGCCAAGTTTTGCTCTCGCATTGATATTACAATGCATAAGGACGGTTCCGTTACAGTATCAGACAACGGGCGCGGTATTCCTACGGGAATGCACAAAACGGGAATTCCTACGCCTCAGGTTGTATTCACCATTTTGCACGCCGGAGGTAAGTTTGGCGGTTCGGGATATAAAAAATCCGGGGGTCTGCACGGTGTAGGTGCGTCTGTAACGAACGCTCTTTCGGAATGGCTTGAAGTAGAAATTTACCGGGACGGCAAGATTCACCGTCAGCGGTTTGAATATTGGCAGGACAAGAAGGGCGTGGAGCATGTCGGGGAACCGACCACAGGCCTTGAAGTGCTGGGCAATACTAACAAGACGGGCTCGAAAATTACATTTAAACCGGATATTCGTGTTTTTCAGGCAGGCATTCATTTTAACTACGATACGTTGGCTGAGCGCCTTCAGGAAATTGCTTTTCTAAATTCGGGCCTTCGTATTCAACTTAAAGACGAACGCAGCGGAAAGTCAGATGAGTATTTTTATGAGGGTGGCGCAAGTCAGTTTGTTGCTTTTCTGAATGAGGGCAAGGATGTGCTGCATGACGTTATTCACTTTAATGCCGAGAAAGAAGACATTGAAGTAGAGATTGCCATCCAGTACAATGCTGGTTATACAGAGACGATTGCTTCGTTCGTTAACTCCATTCCGACACGTGGAGGAGGTACGCATGAAACGGGATTCAAAACCGCTTACACTCGTGTCATGAACGACTATGCCCGGAAAACGGTGATGTTGAAAGAAAAGGATAAAAACTTGGAGGGCAACGATCTACGTGAGGGCATGATGGCTGTAATCAGTGTCAAGATGGCTGAGGTTGAATTTGTCGGCCAGACAAAGGATCAGCTGGGAAGCGCTTCGGCACGGAGTACAGTGGATGCCATCGTATCTGAGCAGATGCAGCGTTTTTTGGAAGAAAATCCGCAGATAGCACAAACTTTGATCAAGAAGGCAGTTCAAGCATCCAGAGCACGTGAAGCTGCACGTAAAGCTCGGGATGAAATGCGTTCCGGTAAAAAGCGCAGTGAAAGTTCCAATTTGAATGGTAAACTATCGCCTGCGCAGTCCAAGGATTTTACACGTAATGAGTTGTTTATTGTGGAAGGCGATTCGGCTGGAGGATCAGCCAAGCAGGGACGGGATTCCAAAATTCAGGCCATATTGCCGCTAAAGGGCAAGCCGATGAATCCGGAAAAATCCAAACTGGCGGATATTATGAAGAATGATGAGTACCGTGCTATTACAGCAGCTATTGGTGCGGGAGTAGGAACAGAGTTTTCGCTGGAAGACAGCAATTATTCCAAAATCATCATTATGACCGATGCAGATACAGATGGTGCGCACATTCAAGTGCTGTTGTTGACGTTCTTTTATCGGTACATGAAAGAGCTTATTGATGCAGGACGCATATTTATTGCTCAACCGCCATTGTATAAAATAACTCGAAAGTCGGGTAAGCTCGAAACGGTGCGTTATGCTTGGACTGACGAGCAGCTTGATAATTATTTAAAAGAATTTGGACGAAATTTTGAGCTTCAGCGCTATAAAGGACTTGGGGAAATGAACCCTGATCAGTTATGGGAAACAACGATGAATCCCGATTCACGCACCTTGCTACGCGTTCAGATAGAGGATGCAGCCAAGGCTGAACGCAGGGTGTCCACTTTGATGGGTGATAAGGTGGATCCGCGCAAGCGCTGGATCGTGGAAAACGTAGATTTTACGGAATACGTAGAGTAGTGCTATCAAAAGAGGTGTATACATGAGCTTATCGGAGCAGTTTTTGCCAGCTTTTCTGGAGGAAGTGGTCGGTGACCGCTTTGGCCGATATTCCAAATATATTATTCAGGATCGGGCGATACCCGACGTACGGGACGGATTAAAACCCGTACAACGTCGTATTCTTTATGCAATGTACGATTCGGGCAATACGCCGGATAAAGCATATCGTAAATCGGCCAAAACCGTTGGGGACGTTATGGGTAATTACCACCCCCACGGTGACTCGTCGATATACGACGGCATGGTACGGATGGCGCAGCCTTGGAAAATGAGTCACGTGCTGGTGGACGGTCACGGTAACTGGGGCTCCCAGGATGATGATCCGGCGGCAGCTATGCGTTATACGGAGGCTCGCTTGTCTCCGATCGCAATGGAAATGCTGCGCGATATTGAAAAGCGTACGGTTTTGTTCAAGGACAATTTTGATAACTCGGCCAAAGAGCCCGTTGTGTTGCCGTCTCGTTATCCAAATTTGTTGGTGAACGGTTCCAGTGGGATCTCGGCGGGATTTGCGACAGAGATCCCTACACATAGTTTACGCGAAGTTATTGATGCCAGCATTGCGGTGATGGAAAAGCCAGAGATTGAGCTGGAAGAGATTATGACCTTTATCAAAGGTCCTGATTTCCCGACTGGCGGACTCATTATGGGTGGCGAAGGCATCAAGGACGCTTACCGCACGGGAAAAGGACGTATTTATATTCGTTCCAAAACGGAAATTCAGTCCTTGCGCGGAGGTAAGCAGCAGCTAGTCATTACCGAAATCCCATACCAGATCGTCAAATCAAGGCTCGTAACCGCCATGGAGAATATCCGTCTGGAGAAAAAGGTGGAAGGGATTGCCGAGGTTCGTGACGAAAGCGGACGAAATGGTTTGCGCATTGTTGTGGAGCTGAAGAAGGAAGCCGATGCGGAAGGGATTTTAGCTTATTTGCTGAAAAAAACCGACCTACAGGTGGCATATAACTTCAACATGGTAGCTATTGTGAACAAAGCGCCACATCAGCTTGGGCTAAAGTCCATTTTGGAAGCGTATATCGCCCATCAACGCGAAGTTGTCACTCACCGTATCCAGTATGAACTGGAAAAGGCAGAGGATCGTGCCCATGTGCTGGAAGGTTTGGTCAAGGCGCTGAACATTCTGGATGAGGTCATCGCAGCCATTAAAGCTTCCAAAAATCGCCAGGACGCGCAAAATAATTTGCAATGGATGTTTGGTTTTAGCGAACGTCAGGCAGATTCTATTTTGACTTTGCAGTTGTATCGTCTCACCAATCTGGAAATCACCACGCTTGAAAAAGAACTGGGGGACATCCAGAAAAAAATCGCGCAATATCGTTCTATTCTGGAAAGTGATCGCAAGCTGATCAGCCTGATTCGCAAGGAACTGTTGGAAATTCGCGAAAAGTACGGCATTGACCGTCGTTCAGATATCCAGGGCGAGGTAGAAGAGATTAAGGTGAACCTGGAAGTCATGGTGGGAGCAGAGGATGTGCTGCTGACACTCTCGAAAGATGGCTATGTGAAACGCACAAGTATGTTGTCATTCACTCGTTCAGGCGGGGAACGTTCAAGTTCTGGTGTTAAAGAAGGGGATTACGTTACCCAATTGCTTGATGTGAATACGCTGGACATATTGCTCGTCTTCACCCAGCGTGGACAATACTTTTTATTGCCTGTACATCAGGTGCCAGAGTATAAGTGGAAAGAGCCGGGCACACCAATTGTCAACGTTATTCCGTTATCGAAGGAAGATCGTATCGTAAGTGTTATTCCGCTTAAAAACATCGAGGAAATAGGAAAAAGCCTGGTATTTGTAACAAAGAAGGGCCAAGTAAAGCGTACAGAATTAAAAGAATATGCTACAAAACGTTCCAGTGCCGTAGCCGCCTGCAAAGTAGCAGGGGACGATGAGGTGTTATCGGTAACGTTAAGCGAGGGTACCCAGGATATTATGCTGATTACCCGCGCGGGTATGAGTATACGCTTCAAGGAGCAAGAGGTTAATGCGATGGGGCGCGTCTCGGCTGGTGTCAAAGGTATACAGCTAGCCGAAGGCGATGAAATTATCGCGGCGTTGTGGGTAGAAGAGGATGAAGGAGAAGTGTTGGTGCTGACCGAGTCCGGTTATGGTAAGCGTACGCTTCTGCTGGATTATCCTACACAGGGAAGAGGCGGCAAAGGTATCACCACCTTTGAGTTCAAGGAAGGCAAACGAGTACGTTCGAATGGAACTCGAATCGTGGCTGCCTTCTATTGCCGTGAAGCTGTTCAATTATTTGCAATCACAGCAGAAGGACAAACGATGTCCTTCCTTTCGGAAAAGGCCCCTTTGACCGACCGAAAGGATACAGGCAAGCTGCTAGCTCCAGTGGAGAAGAAGGACGAAATTGTGAATGTGCTGCTGCGTAGTGAGCCGCAAGCTTCTCAGTCCATAGAATAATAGGAAAGTCAAGCGCTTTTTAGCTCGAAAAAGAGAGGTCCTCTCGTGCCATTCCGGCACGAATGAGGACCTTTTTGCCGTCATGCTGTCGAACCCTGACCAGCCTTCAAAACCGAAGTGAGACTTCCTTCCCCTTTTCATTTCGTGCTCCAAAAACGGCAGGAAACCGGGGCTGAATGGCGAAAATTTAATGTGATGAAATACAATCCGGACGGTGGCCCATACGGTAACTTTGATGCTTTTACTGACCCTGTTATTTAAAGGAGTGAGGCAAAATGCAAACGACCGAATTTGCGAAAATCTGGTCCAGAATGGCTAAGGATTATAAGGTTCATATGGAACAGCAGCTGGCTCCATCACTAACGGAAGCTCAACTTACGGTGCTGGAGGTTTTGAACGAATACGGCCGTATGAAACCGTCTCAACTAATCCCATATCTCGCCACCACACCAGCCGCGGTTACGATGCTGCTGGATCGGATGGAGCGGAATCGACTGGTCACCCGTTTCAGAGACGTAAAGGACCGTAGAATTGTATGGATTGTTATCTCGGATCAAGGGAGAGAAGAAGTAGAGCGTGGATTGCGAATCCGGGATGATTTTCTGGGTTCTGCACTAAACCGAATTTCTCAGCACAATCAAAATTTGCTGGTTTATTTGTTGGGGAAAATTACAACGAAGGCGAAAACTTCAGTAATGACAAGTGAGGCTGAGGGAGTAAAGGAACCAATAGAGCGAGCAGAATAACTAGAATGGCGGCTACATGAAAAGTAGCTGTACGCAGCAGATTATCATTTTAAGGTAAGTAGGAGTGCGCGGATGTAAATACCTATCGTGGTATTCATACCGCGCTTTTTTGTGTTGAAGTATAGGTGATATTTGGGTGAATGTTGACATTTACATAAGAGATGATAAAATAATAGTTATGAATAAATAACATTTCGTATGCAAATAGTTTCTAGTATATGTATATGTATATGTATATGTATATGGATTGTCAATTGGATATTAGAAAGAAGGATGGTTCCAGTGAGTGATAGAGAGGAAGACAGACTTGAGGTGTACCGGATTATTCAATCGGTAAGGGAGGTTAACAAAACGATATTTTATTCCTTCTGGAATGAGGAGCAGCATTTGGATCTGACGGCCATTCAGCATATGGCTTTGGCAATTCTGAATAAACGCCCCAACATCGGATTATCCGAGCTGGCAGACATAGCGCATGTGGGAAGCAGCTCTATGAGTGGGGTAGTTGACCGCTTGACCAAGGCGGGATATATTGCTCGCGGACGGCATGAGCATGACCGTAGATCCTTAGTGCTGACGCTTACGCCAGAAGGAAAAGATATCATGCAAAAAGTAGACGCCATGTGGATGGAGCGCGTCTTGCCCATTCTGGACATCCCGAAGGAGCAGCTAGAGATGGTCCTGGATATCCATAAACAAATGATCATGAAATTAACACCGAAGGGAATGAATCAACTTGAGCAGTCCTCAAATGACACTACCAGGTAATGTACGCAGAGCACCCATTGTGGCCGCTCTGTTGATTGGCGCGATTGTAGCGATATTAAATCAGACGTTGATCAGTGTGGCTTTACCGAAAATGATGAGTGATTTGAATATAGATGCCAATATAGCTCAGTGGCTTAGTACGGGCTTTATGCTCGTGAATGGGGTATTGATCCCGGTGACCGCGTTCTTGATTGCCCGTTTCTCCACTCGTAAATTGTTTATTAGCGCGATGACTATTTTTTCAATAGGCACGCTGTTATGTGCTGTAGCTCCAAGCTTCAGCATATTGCTGATCGGTCGGCTTATTCAGGCCGCGGGAGCAGGTATCATGATGCCCTTAATGATGGTGGTTATCTTGAACATCTACCCAATAGAGCGTCGTGGCCGGGCGATGGGAACCTTGGGGATTGCGATGGGTTTTGCTCCAGCCATTGGGCCAACCTTATCCGGTTATATAGTACAGCATTATGACTGGCGGGTTTTGTTCTGGATCATCCTGCCGATTTCAGTGATTTCGATTGTGATCGGATTTATTTTTCTGAAAAATGTAACGGAGCAGTCCAAGCCAAAGCTGGACATTCCCGGCATCATTTTGTCTACGCTCGGTTTCGGTGGAATATTATACGGCTTTAGTGATGCAGGAACATCGGGTTGGGGAAGTATTCCGGTCCTGTCTACGCTTATCGTTGGGACTATTGCGCTTATTTTGTTTATTGTTCGCCAACTGAAGGCAGATGAGCCTATGCTGGAGTTCCGTATCTTTAAATACGATGTGTACAGCTTGACGACAATCATTAACGTGATTGTGACGATGGCTTTGTACGCCGGTATGATATTGCTTCCGATTTATTTGCAAAATATTCGGGGGTTTACACCGCTCCAGTCCGGTATGCTAATGTTACCGGGAGCGATTCTGATGGGGCTCATGTCTCCTGTAACGGGGGCTATTTTTGACCGAATCGGAGCACGCTGGTTGTCTGTAATTGGCTTGCTGATCATGGCTATAACGACTTGGGAATTTACACGGTTGACCGAAACAACCACCTATATGACACTGTTAATTAATTATACGGTGCGGATGTTCGGGATGTCGTTGCTGATGATGCCGATCCAAACAGCCGGGTTGAATCAGCTTCCGCAACGATTGAATGCACATGGTACGGCGATGAGTAACACGCTGCGTATGATTTCTGGCTCGATTGGGACGGCAATTCTGGTGACAGTGATGTCAACACAGAGCAGCAACCGTTTGACATCGATTGTTACATCTGAGGGACTGACCGTGACAGATAAAGCGGGGATGCTGGCTGCAGGCAACCAAGCTACAATTTATGGGATTAACTCGGCTTTTATCATTGCAACAGTGTTGAGTGTGGCCGCTCTGATTTTAGCGTTTTTCATCAAAAATACGAATGCACAAAACGCCCATCCCCGTCAACAGCTGGTAAACAGCAAGAAGGGGCAGTCCGTGGCTTCCTCGTCATAAAAGGATGGGATGACGCATTAATTTAATTTTCTGCAAAAAAAAGAACCTGCAATGCATGTTTGTTTACATGCGTTGCAGGTTCTTTGTGCAAATGGGGTTGAAGATGTTGATATCCAGATAGGGCAGGGTTTTCCGGTTCAAATTTCAGACGTAATCATGTTCTCATAAAGCGACCGGGGCCATTCATTCCATGGAAATTGGACTGGAGGTAACGAGTGAAATCTCATATCGTCCTTGCTAACCGGATGCGGTGCTCCAGCGAGTAAGGACCAGAGCGCGAGCTGTTGACCGGGCCGGCTCAGATTACCGCCATATTTTTGGTCACCGTAGAGGGGACAGCCGATCGCCTGCATTTGCACACGAATTTGGTGTGAGCGTCCGGTGTGCAACTTAATCTGCACGAGACTGAGTCCATCTGCTTGTCCGATCATGCGGTACTCCAAAATGGCTTCCTTCGCACCAGCCGTGCCAGGCCGAACCGCTTGAACCGTGTTGGTACGGCTATCCTTTAGCAGATAATGGGTTAGACGGCCCTGTGGGGCCGTAGGAACGCCATTCAGAACTGCTGTATACAGTTTGTGAAAATGACGACTTCGAACCGACTCAGACAGGCGAGAAGCAGCTTTGGACGTCTTAGCAAAAATCATGGCTCCACCTACAGGCCGATCCAGTCTGTGAACTAAACCCAAAAAAACGTTACCAGGCTTATTGTGTCTAATTTTTAGATCTTCCTTGAGTAAAGACAACAGATCAGGATCACCACTGGCATCCTCTTGCGTTGGAACATTGACAGGCTTTACAACCGCCAAAACATGATTGTCCTCATAGAGGACAGGAATATTCGGCTGTGCATGCTCATGCCGGGTAAGTTCATTTTGAGTCATAAGAGGAATTTAAGCCTCCCAGCGTCCGAGAATACCACAAGGCAAATTCAATCCCGAGCGTGTGATCGGCAATCCAATTTCACCAGCGCTAATTTGGCCGCCGTACTTTTGTTGCATGGTCATGCTCAGCATGTTGCGCAATACAGTAGGCGAAATACCTGTAGTATAAGAGTTAATCAGCATGAACAGCGGTTGATCTGAAATAATGCTCATGCAGGATTCGAGAAACGGGTATAAGCTTTCTTCAAGCTTCCAAGTTTCTCCGTTTGGTCCGCGTCCGTAAGAAGGAGGGTCCATAATAATGGCATCATAACGGTTGCCCCGACGTTGTTCTCGTTGCACGAACTTGAATACGTCGTCCGTAATGAAGCGTACCGGACGGTCAGCCAGACCGGACAATTGAACGTTTTCCTTTGCCCACTGCACCATGCCTTTGGCGGCATCCACGTGAACTACACTAGCTCCAGCATACGCAGCAGCAGTCGTGGCTCCTCCCGTGTATGCAAACAGGTTCAGTACGGAAATTGGTCTGCCTGCGCCTTTGATTTTATCCATCATCCAGCTCCAGTTCGCTGCTTGCTCTGGAAAAAGACCGGTATGCTTGAAGCTGGTCGGTTTAATGTGGAATTTAAGCGGTCCATAGCTAATTGTCCAGCGCTCGGGGATAGGTTTTTTCATATCCCAGTTGCCACCACCGGAGGAACTACGGTGGTAATGTCCATGAACATTACGCCATTCGGCTGTTTCCTGGGCCAAAGGCCATATGATTTGCGGATCGGGACGACGCAGGACAATATCACCCCAACGTTCCAGTTTTTCACCACCGCCTGTATCCATTACTTCATAGTCTTTCCATTCTTGTGCTACATACATGTACAATCCATCCTTCAGCAGTCAATTCAGGATTCAGGCAGCAAGCTGCACAGAAATCCCCATATGGAGTCTATTGTACAACAAACCTCAGCAACAATCGAATGATTACATAAATAAGTAAGTAGTCAAATGGTCCAAAATATTTTTTCTAGGATGTACTTGTAATTATAGCGCTTCCATATTAAAATGAAATCAATCCCACTTGTACGTACAACCATCCGTTTTTTATCATAATAATGAAAAACGGATTGTATTGTACGTACATAATATTTTTTTATCAACACAGCTGAAGTTCTACTTCATTAAACACAAACTGCCTAAACTGCCTGTAGCCAGCGTTTTGTGGTAGACGAAGCCTTCGTTCGAAGCTTCTGCCGAAGCGTGGATTCATGTTGGCGGAGCGCATTATAAGGTAATGACCTATGTTGTAACTAATAATTTGTTTATCCATAGAGTTTATCTGCCAACAGCCGCATGTAATGCGGCTGTTTTGCGTATATTTCCATAAGATTAAACCTAGTTTTTGAAATTAACATTTGACAATGAGAATCATTATCAAATATTATTTGAGTAACAGGGAGTGAAAGCATCCCATATTTCAAATAAAGGTGAGGGATGAACTTGGGTAAAATCATGATTGCTTATGCCAGTTTGACAGGTAATACAGAGGAAATCGCGGAATTGATCGCCGAGGGCGTCCGTCAGGCAGGGCACGAGGCGGAGTTGAAGGCTTCGTATGATTGCAGCGCGCAAGAACTGCTCGCATATGACGGGTTCCTACTGGGTGTATATACATGGGGAGATGGTGAGCTTCCTGATGAATTTTTGGATTTTTACGAGGAACTAGACGAGCTTGATTTGTCTGGTAAAAAGACCGCAGTATTTGGCAGTGGAGATACATCTTATACGCAATTCTGTGGCGCAGTGGACTTGGTAGAGGAAAAAGTCAAAGAACGCGGCGCATCGGTCATTCAGGAGAGTCTGAAGATTGAATTTAATCCATTGGATGATGATAAGGAGAATTGCCGAGCTTACGGAAGACAATTTGCACAGGCGGGTATTGGGGTGTCCTGAGAAGAGAGTGAGGGATAGGTATGCGCAATAGCGATGGCTTAAGCGCCTTTCCTCTTCTGCACGACTATCAGCTTGAGGAGATGTGGAGAACTCCACAGCCAATTCGTCAATCACAGAGGAAAAGAGGGCGTGAGGGTTGGAATTGGCGGCAACGGGTTCAATATGCAATAGGGCATGCGCTGAACGAATACTTTGGAATGGAAGTAGAGGTGCGGCGGGAAGTCCCTGTCCAGTATGTGCTGGAGAAATGGTGGCCCAAGCAGTCAGACAGCTTTGAATCTTTGTTCCATTATTGGGATGTCAAAAATAAAGTGTCAGGTGAGTTGTCAAAAATTTGTGGCTTAAATAATGACTTGCTGGTACCTGTAATGCTGTATGAACAATTTTGTACGTCTGTGCCTGAGTTAGAGGTCAATATTTCGCTTATTGTTCAGGCTGCTTGGCAACTATCAGCAGAAGCAGATTCCCTGCTCATTCAAAAGTACATCGTTGACTATAACCCTAACGTTATTAGTACGTTCCAACATATGACAAATGTATTTTGTTATTATGCATTTGGAGCTCTTCCTCAGCTTATTGAGGTATATTGTCTGCTAGAAGGCAAGAAGGTCCGTTTCATTCCGGGACCTGCTTCTTTACAGCAATCTCTGGATTACGTGCGGCTATTACGGGATTCCAAAGAGGATGTACATGGGACGACAGAACGCTGCCGTTGCGGGGGGTTGCATGGAAAAGCAAGCTTCTCAAGGGAATAGAATGAATAGGAACACGAAGGAAGGGCAGGGGGCGAAAAACTGCAAACAACGGTCAGCTGTACCTACACCTTTCTCATAACGTTACTGTGTAACCCTTTAATTGTAAACTATCCCTTTTCGTGAAAGAGCCTTGGAAACAAGGCTCTTTTTTATGAAAAAAAATTATGAAAAAACTGAAAATTTATGTTGCCTGAATAGATAAATATATCTATAATATTTCAATGTACAATAGTTATATGAAAATATTTAAATATAAAAAGACGGTTTGTGGATCATGGATCAGATTGTCCTATGTACATAAAGTTAGTCCTGTCTTTTGCATGGAATGTTGCCATGTGTTTATTTACGTTCTCTATTTGGTTTAATGGCCTAATATTTCAATTTTAAAATATTAGCGTTGAATAATAAAATTTTTTGGACAACAGGGGTGGAAGAAGTGAGTAAGAAAACTGTATTGCCAATCCTCATTGTACTGCTCATTCTGAGCGGTGGAGCTATTGGCTACTATTATTGGTATCAAGCAACACACTTTGTTAAAAGTGACGATGCGCGCATTCAAGCCGATCAATATAAGGTAATGCCGCAAATCTCCGGAGAAATTAGCCACATTGATGTGGAAGAAGGAGATGTTGTTCAGCGTAATGAACCGATTGCCGAGCAGGATGTATCGGGGCTGGATGCGAGTATGATCAGCAAGTCCGTACTGCGCGCGCCGATCAACGGAACCGTTATTAAGATTTATTCGAAAGAGCATGAAATCGGATCGCCGGGTAGTGCTGTTGCAACTATGGTGGATATGAACAGCTTGTACGTATCCACGAACATTGAAGAAACCGATATTAACCGTATTAAACCAGGACAGCTTGTTGATATTACGCTTGATGCAGCAGGTGACCAGGTGATTCAGGGTAAAGTTCGTAAAGTGGGCGAAGCCTCCAACGCCGTGTTCTCACTCGTTCCTGCAGTGAACACAAGTGGTAACTTTAACAAGGTGACTCAGCGTGTGCCTGTAGAGATTGCTGTGAACAAGCCGAAGGATATGAAGCTTATCCCTGGAACGAACGTGGAAGTAAAAATTCATACACCTTAAAAAGGAGGGGTCCATGTGGCTGCCAATGATATTGCTGCTGCTCCTTCGACAGATTCTTCCAAAGAACGCTGGCTTGCCTTTTTCGCTATCGTTTTAGGCGCCTTTGTCGCCATTCTGAACAACAGTCTGATCAATGTCGCCATTCCTAGATTGACGACGGATTTAGGATCTACGACGACACGTATTCAGTGGGTTATTACAGGTTACACGCTTGCATCTGGTGTAATTGTACCGATTACCGGATATATGGAGCAGCGCCTCGGATACAAAAAGTTTTTGATTCTTGCGCTCAGCGTATTTTCGCTGGGAACGGGAATATGTATTTTTGCATGGAGTGATTCTTCCCTGATCGCAGCACGGGTGCTGGCTGGTCTGGGCGGTGGTGTTATTATGCCGCTGAGTATGACGATTATTTACAAAATTATGCCGCGTGAACAAATCGGTATGTCCCTTGGTATATGGGGGATCGCCGCAATGGCAGCGCCGGCTGTAGGGCCTACGCTCAGCGGATATTTAATTGAGTGGTTTAACTGGCGGTTCTTGTTTATTGTCAGTGTGCCAGTTGCTTTATTTGCAATTTTAATGGTTATTCTTCTAATCAAAGAACCGCCTAAAGTAGAGCCGAAGCCGTTTGATCTACCGGGCTTTTTGCTGGCCGCAACTTGTGCCGGAACACTTTTGTACGCACTGACAAACGGACAGCGTGATGGCTGGACTTCTTTTGGAATTGTATCCTTGCTGTTTGTTGCTTTCTGGGCACTTGTTTTTCTGATCTATGTAGAAAGCGGGAAGGATAATGCGGTAATTGAAATCTCATTATTCAAGAATTCAAAATATACGATTAGTGTTATTGCTTCCAGTCTGGTCATGATGGGGATGTACGGAGGAACGTTCCTAACACCGTTGTTTTTGCAAAATATCCAGCGTGTGTCACCGATTGATACCGGTATTATCCTCATTCCACAGGCCATTGCCATGGCGGCTATGATGCCTATTGCCGGGAAGCTGTTCGATAAGTTCGGCATTGTGCCTTTGGGACTTGTGGGCCTGACGCTAACCAGCTTTATGACCTATCATCTTCACCAGCTTACGCCAGATACTTCGCATGCCTGGTTGGAAACCGTAATGGCATTACGGGGTCTGGGAATTGGTATTTGCATGATGCCATTGTCCACGGTCGGCATGAATGCCGTTCATCCGAGCAAGGTAGCCAATGCGTCTACAGCGTCCAATCTGGTACGTACTGTGGCTGCATCTATGGCGATTGCGGTGCTAACCGCCATTATGCAAAGCCGTTCGGCTGCTCATGCCCAGCAAATTTCGGAGTCCATTACACCAGACTCGGCTCATACGCTACAAGCGACATTGGGCAGCTCATGGATGTCATCCATAAGTAGTTTAATCACACTGGATGCTACATCAAGAGGAATTGGGGATACGTTCCTCATTTCATCCATACCGCTGTTTTGCACGATTCCACTAATCTTTTTGTTTATTCAGAGGAAGAAAGCAAAGACACAGCCGGAAGCATAACCAAAGAACTATAAAATACGACTGGATGGCTTACATTATTTCCACGGACAGAAAGAAAGGGAATTATCATGAAAATATTGAGAGTAGAAAGTACATTAGCGGCTTTAGTGCTCGGCGGCGCAGTGCTGGCAGGCTGCTCCAGTAATAGCGGGGCGGCTCAGGATATGGTCGTTCCGGTTAAAATCAGCCAAGCACAGCAGGGAATTATCGGACAGGGAAATATTTATACAGGAACCGTAACACCTTCGGAGACGGTGAACATCGTGCCTAAAGTGGGCGGCAAAGTGGTTGAACTGCCTGTGGATATTGGCACCGAGGTTAAAAAGGGTCAAGTACTGTTCAAGCTTGATGATAAGGACATGCGGAATAATGTTGCGAAAGCCCGCGCCGCAGCAGCTGCGGCAGCAGCCGGAGTAAGCACCGCTCAAGCATCCCACGAATCTACGATGGTTCAAGCAAACTCGGGCTTAGTGCAGTCCAAGAGCGGCGTGATTCAATCCCAAAGCGCAATCAATCAGGCACAGGGGGCTATTAATCAAGCCACTACAGCCGTAGAACAAGCAACACATGGTGTCTCCTCGGCAGCCAATACGGTGAAACAAACGCAGCAAGCTTTGGCAGATGCACAGAAAAATGTAACACGCACACAAAGTCTATTTGATGCAGGTGCGAGTACCCAAGCACAATTAGAACAAGCCAAAACAGCAGTTGTGAATGCGGAAGCGGCTTACAATAATGCACAAAATGCTCAGGCTAATGCGCAAGATCAGTTGGTAGCTGCGCAGAAGGCCCTAACTACAGCTCGCAACAGCTATGATTCAGCAAAAAATAGCTATAGTAATGCCAATAGCGGTTACAGTAATGCGCAAAATCAGCTCAAAGTATCTCAAAATACTGCGGTTATCGAGTCCAGCCAACAATCTTTTAAGCAGGCTCAGCTGAATGTGAACATTGCTCAGGATGCATTGGATGACACCGTTGTTACATCACCGATCAATGGTATTGTGGGTACGAAAAATGCAGAAGTGGGCGAAATGGTATCCGCTCAGTCTCCTGCACTGGTCATCGCTAATCTGAGTACAGTCAATACTTTGATCTATGTTCCAGCGGAACAGATCAACAATGTAAAAGCAGGTGACAAGGTACAGGTTCGTGTTGCAGCTTCCAACATTGTAACAACAGGTACAGTTAAAAATGTAAGCCCGTTGGATGCAAGTGGAAAAGGCTATCCTGTAAAAATCTCAGTAGCGAATCCAGACACGAAACTGAAATCCGGTATGTTGGCTGATATCAGCTTTGTCGCTGCCAATGCACAAGAAGGCATTGTGGTTCCTACTGCGGCAGTTCAAAAGGATCAAGGTAAAGAATATGTATATGTTGTAAACGGAGACCATGCGAAACGCAAGGAAGTGAAGACTGTTCAGACGGCAGGTTCCCAAACACTCGTTACCAGTGGTTTGAGCAATGAGGAGAATGTGATCGTGAATAATCTGGCATTGCTGTCCGATAACTCACCGATTACAATTAGCCAATAATTTGGCTCTAAACTCACGTACTATATAATAGTAGAAGTTTATTGTGAATATGCAAGACAGCCTGCTTAGCGGGCTGTCTTGTTTTTATTTCATTGAGCACATTTTACATAGGATTGATGTCGAAGCGGGACTATTTTTGACGAACATTGGTAGAATAGGATAGACTAAATTGGAAATAGATAGTTTACGAGATCTCAGACAAGCGATCGGAGGAATTGTAAGATGGAAGTGAAATTGGTAGTGGATTATGAAGCTTATGAGAATGGCCAAACGATGGCTAAATCTATTGAGGAACTGGCAGCCAAGCCGGAGAGCGCGCAAATTACTGATCTCATCATTGGAGATTGGGGCGGCGCCTATGAAAGTTCACCAGAGGATTTTATCCCAGTGTTAGTGAAGCTCAAAGATCAATTCCCTAAGATACGCAAACTGTTTATTGGTGATATGGAATATGATGAGTGTGAGGTTTCATGGATTAACCAGACGAATCTGTCCCCGTTGTTAGAAGCGTTTCCAGCATTGGAGTCCTTTCATATCAAAGGAAGCCAGGACCTGAGCTTGGAGCCGCTTCGTCATAGCCATCTTCAGGAATTGGTTATTATCTGTGGTGGCCTGCCTGTGAGGGTTCTTCAGCAAATATGTAATGCGGAACTGCCTGAACTACGCAAGCTGGAACTGTATTTGGGTGTCGAGGACTATGGTTTTGACGGTAACCTCAATGATATTTTGCCGTTCTTGGACAGCAATCCTTTTCCCAAACTTACATACTTGGGACTCAAAGATAGTGAAATACAGGATGAAATTGCAATTGCAGCAGCTAATGCCCCTGTGATTGGACAGCTGGAAGTGCTGGATCTCTCACAAGGTACGTTGTCTGATAAAGGTGCAGAAGCGCTGCTGGCTAGTGAAAGTATAAAAGGGCTGAAGCATCTGGATTTGAGCTATCATTATATGTCTAGTGAAATGATGCAACGTTGGAAAAGCTCGGGTCTATCTGTGAACGTGGAAGATCAACAAGAAGCGGATGAGGAAGATGATTGGCGCTATCCATCACTGACTGAGTAATTTGTTAAATGGATTTCTAAAACGGACTGTTTTCAAAATTAAAATGATCTAAAGTGAGGCGGCTCTATGGTTAGGATGTCAGACTGTAATGTCAGCGAGCCGTTTATCTTGTTCGGTAATCCGGGGAATCGTCGAACTACCGGGCTGCAGGAGGCGCGAAGCAGATTAAAGCTTCCGCCCGCTCTGGAGGTTTCCTATAAGAATGTGCTGGAAGCTATTCGGCAGAAACAAGGTCTGAGCGAGCTGATGTTGCGAATAGCTGCACGAGCTACGCAGGATAGCGTGAATGGCAGTTCTTTTGTGCAAGAGAGCATTGATCAGTTACTGGCGGGGCAGATGGACAGTGGTCCGCTGCTTCGTCTGGATGCACCGGGCGAAAACTTTGAGGTAGAGCGTGAGTTGATTGCTCTGGGCGCCTCGGATGTTGAGGGAGACGATTCTCTGTTGCCATGGCCCGAATGGACACAAGGCACAGGTATAGCGGCGGCAGAAGCGCGACGTCTGCAGGAGCAGGACGGTCGTATTTGGCACCCGGCACAATGGTTCCGGGGCTATTGCCGTCTGCTGGCCTGGCTGCGGGATGAAGTGCCTCTGCTCTGGCCCTCGTCATACTGGATGAATGATCCGGCGGAAGTGGCCGTAATGTTCGACAAACGGCGTTGTAGCGCCGATTTAGGCAAGGCAGACATAAGGGTCCCGCCAGTACTTGCATCTTCAGGTGGTGCATTTCGTGATGTTGATGATCTGCACACGGCAATGAAGGAGAGCGGGTTTCACCGCGTATTTGTGAAAATATTTTGTGGGTCCGGTGCTTCTGGTGTCATGGCCTATCAGGTACATCCCCATACACACGCGGAACTGGCGGTGACCACGATTGGAACGGAAATCATACGCGGACAGCGCGTGTATTATAATGCCGGACGATTGCGTCGTTATACGAATAAGCAGGACATTCATGCTATCCTTAACTGGCTATGCCTGGAAGGGGTACATGTGGAGCGCTGGATTCCCAAAGCGACCCTGAACGGGCGTGTTTATGATGTGCGTCAACTCGTGTGCGGATCAGAAGCTTGCCATGCGGTTTTGCGTTTGAGCCATAGTCCCATTACGAATTTGCATTTGCGTAATGAGCGGCTCTCGCTGAAGGAAGCCGGATTACCACAGAGTACGGTGGAATCGGTCCAGCTTACTGCGAAAGCTGCTATGAGTGTTTTTCCAGCCTCTATGGTTGCTGGACTGGATGTGCTGGTTCCGGCTCATGGGGGTCGTCCCTATGTGTTGGATGTTAATCCGTTCGGTGATTTGCTGTACCGGGTTGAACATCAGGGTTGGAATCCGTATGAATGGGAAATGCAGCACCTCGCTAATAGGAGCGTGGTTAGGGAAAGGAAAGACAGATATGACTGATATGAACCAAATTGTCGGCTCTCATGATATTGTCATGATTACGCTGGATACCCTGCGTTATGATGTAGCAAAGCTGGAGGAAGAGAATTGTCCGAATTTGTGCGGCTCCGGCTCGTGGGAAAAACGCCATACACCGGGTAGCTTTACCTATGCTGCACATCATGCTTTTTTTGGCGGATTTTTGCCGACTCCGGCGAATACGGATAAGACTTCACATATCCGACTGTTTCACACAAAGGATACGGGACTGCGTACGCATCCACATACCTGGCTGTTCGATGCCCCGGATATTGTGTCCGGGCTAGAGGGTGAAGGTTATCGGACCATCTGTATCGGCGGCGTTATTTTTTTCACGAAGAAAAATAAGCTTGCGAAGGTGCTGCCTGGATATTTTCAAGAAAGCTACTGGCGTATGAACTTTGGCGTTACCAACCCTCGTTCGACGGAGAATCAGGTGAATCATGCTCTGAAACTGTTGGGGAATACAGACCCGTCGCAGCGCTTGTTTTTGTTTCTGAATGTATCAGCGATTCATGGGCCTAATCATTATTTTGTGAAGGGCTCTGCTAAAGATTCAGTGGAGTCTCAACGGGCAGCCTTACGGTATGTGGATGGTGAACTTGGACGTTTGTTTGATGCCTTACGAAATCGGGGTAAAACGTTTTGTATGGCTTTTTCCGATCATGGTACAGCTTATGGGGAAGACGGCTATGAAGGACATCGTCTGGCGCATGAGGTAGTCTGGAATGTGCCTTACCGCGAATTTATATTATAGAGCAAATAGAAATATAGATTGCACTGGTAAAATATCAAGAAATCAATCCAGCGCGAGGGAGGAGCAGAAATGAAAGCCGTGAATCTGAATCACTCGCATCCAACGGGTGCGGCAGCCCAGGAGATATATACAAACTTAACACCGTCTAGGTTTCAGTGGCCTGAAACTCCTGTTGAATGGGCACGCACGATCCGTGAAGCTCCCTATCGCTCCTATCTGTACTCTTACCCACATAAAACGGCCTATCGTCCGTTTGATACACCGCTCTCGTTGCAGGAGTTGTGGGAGAAGGAGGAGTTAGAAAGCTATTTTTTGTATATGCATATTCCATTTTGCGCGGCTCGCTGTGGATTTTGTAATCTCTTCACTTTGCCGGACAAGCGTCTGGATGTACATAAGGAGTATGTGGATGCGCTAGAAAGACAAGCCAAGCAATGGGCACCAATTATGGGCCGTCGGCCTTTTTCGCGTTTTGCGATCGGCGGCGGTACACCGACCTTACTGGAGGCTCCTTTGGTGGAGCGTTTGTTTGACATTGCGGAAAATATAATGGGACTGGACCCTAAACGAGCTTCTATTTCGGTGGAAACCTCTCCTGATACTGTGACTGAGGATAGGTTGGAGGTGCTCAAGCGCCGCGGGACAGATCGTGTCAGCATGGGAATTCAGAGCTTTGTGGAATCAGAAAGTGCCGCCATATACCGACCTCAGAAGCCAAAACTTGTTAGAGAAGCAC
Source organism: Paenibacillus sp. FSL R10-2748 (assembly GCF_038005565.1). NCBI lineage: Bacteria > Bacillati > Bacillota > Bacilli > Caryophanales > Paenibacillaceae > Paenibacillus > Paenibacillus sp. FSL R10-2748. The sequence continues at coordinate 297,495 of NZ_JBBOTK010000002.1, read as the reverse complement.
TTGAGCGGCTGGTGGAATACAACTTTCCTTTGCTGAACGTGGATCTGATCTATGGCCTGCCTGGTCAAACGGTGGGAACCTGGCTGTATTCTTTAGAGGAAGCACTGTCTTACTCGCCAGGAGAGATTTTTCTTTACCCGTTATATATTCGAGAAAATACGATTTTAAAGCCAGGCTACACCGGGCTGGATCATGATATTCGCCTTACTTTGTATGAAGTGGCGCGTGAACGGCTCAAACAGGCAGGATATGTACAATATTCCATGCGCCGTTTTGCTAAAAATGATGGTATATCCAGCAAAGAGCTTTTGCCCTACAGTTGTCAGGAGGAAGGTATGGCCGGTCTGGGGTGTGGTGCACGCTCCTATACACGCAATGTCCACTATGCTAGCCGTTATGGTGTTAGTGCAGCAGCTACGCGTAGTATTATCGCAGATTATGTTGCTGCGGAACGTCATGATCTGGCTGACTACGGCTTTATTTTAAATGTGGATGAGAGTAAACGACGCTTTATCTTAAAGGCGCTTCTTCATCGGGAAGGTTTGGAGCTATCGGCCTATGCAGAGCGCTTCGGTGTATCCCTGTCGGACGATTTTACAGGAATGTCGTTGCTGCTGGAATCTGGTATGGCTGTCGTCGAGGAGGGTACGCTGCGACTTACAGAAGAAGGAATGGCCTATTCCGATGCGATTGGGGACTGGATGATCTCCACGTCAGTGCGTGAGCGCATGGAAGGATATGTAGGCGCATGAGAGCGACCTTATATTATCGTGGTTCGTTGACCTCTTGCAACTATGCTTGTCCTTACTGCCCGTTCAGTAAAAACGTTGATAGTCGGGAAACGTTGAACAAGGATCGGGCCCAGTTGGAACGTTTTGCTGATTGGGTACGGGAACAGGGCGCTTTGGGGCATCGTCTCTCTATTTTTTTTAATCCGTATGGAGAAGCCTTAATTCATTCCTGGTATCGCAAGACCATGATTGAGTTTTCCCACATGGCGCATGTGGAAAAAGTGGCGGTACAGACGAATCTATCGACTAAGCTGGATTGGACGCAAGAACTGAACCCGGAGACTGCTGCGCTGTGGGCTACATATCACCCTGGAGAGACGAAAGAGCAAGTTTTTATATCGCAGGCTATAAAGCTATATGAACTTGGTATTTCCTATAGTGTCGGTACCGTCGGGTTAAGACAGGCATTTCCGGCTATTCGTTCCTTACGATCGCAACTTCCAAAGGATGTTTATTTGTGGATCAACGCCTACAAGGATCGCCCCCATTATTATACGGATGCCGAGATGGACGAATTGGCTGTAATCGACCCCTATTTCCAATGGAATTTGCAGGATTACAGCAGTCAGGGGCGAGCATGTCGTGCCGGAGAGGATGTATTTTATGTTCAAGGCGATGGACGTGTAAAGCATTGCTATCAGGATCGACGTGTAATTGGGCATCTGTACAGGGATGGCTTGGAAGGTCTGAGCGGCAAGCGCCCGTGTCGGATGAAAGAGTGCGGCTGCTATATCGGCTATATCCATATGGAGGAGCAGCCGTTTCGGGAAATGTACGGTCGCGGCTTGCTCGAAAGGGTGCCGCAAAGGTAGATGAATTCAAACTTCTAATGGTAGCTAAAATACTGTAGTGTGGTATACCGATTTGACTAATGCAAATGAGCCCATCACCGATTGCTTGGAAGTTGATTTATTTCCAATTGGCATCGGGATGGGCTTTTGCTTAACGCCCCCCAAAGATATGACTCATCATAACACAATCGTATGCGGCTTAATGTCTGGGTCATGATTAGCGATCACTTCTATACAGTTAGGTTCATTACTCATATGTTTGACCCACTTCAACGATTCAATGGCCTGTTGTTTATTAACAAGTACACCCTGAAGAATCATTTCCTCCCAAGACTTTTTTGCATATCCTGTATCGCTAGTTAAGAGAACAAATTTCCCGTTATTTTTTACAATAGTAGCTGACAAACCATGGGAATGACCAGGAGTGTGCACAAAAATTAAAGATTCATCACCAAATAAGTCAAATGACTGATGTTGTGGACCATATTCTGATGGTTTAAAAGAGAAGGTCCTGATCGGGACTCCTTCCCACATATGTTGTAAGTAGCGATGTTTGCTTTTGGGCGCGGCTTCCCATTCAATGTCACTAGTCAAAATATTCTTAGCTTTGCTTACCAGTTTAATACCGCTCGCATGATCAATATCGAGATGGCTTAAAATGACATAATCTAAATTCTTTATTTTCACACCCAAATTCTGAAGTTGTTCATCAATTGCCTGACCTTCTGGAAGAATAGCTTTATTAATTTGGTAATGAATTCTACCCATGTATTTGCGCTGATCTTTACGTACATCGGTGTGCCAACCGGTATCAATTAATACGAGGCCCTTAGGATGTTCGATTAAATAAGCGGAAACAGGCAGCTTATTCTGATATTTTTTTGACCTGAAAATCCCTGTAAAAGCAATAGGGTTGAGTGTGTTTTGGTTAAATGGCAGAGCCATGTCGGTTTGAACTTGGCCGCAGTGCAGTACATGAATTTTAATCGTTTCAGACATTATAATAACCTCAGCTTTCGTCAGCAATTTAAATTTCATTAACCGGTTGTTGAATTTAATTTCCTATTAAACCCCTTGACACGATTATGATGTCAAGGGGTTCCATAAATTGAGCATATGATCAATAATTTGTTCCCTGGTAATATCTCTGGAAAGGTCGCTTAATAATTCAATATTGATCAATTTGCTTACAATATCCTGTATACTCATAGACATGAACTGTCTAGCTGCGATTTCAAAGTTCATTTTACGTACTTCGCCTTTTTCATATCTTCTCTGCAAAAAACCTGCGAACCATTGGAGCCGCTCATGAAGTAAATTTGAAAGGTGAATGGTTTCAGAAAGCTCCATCACATCACTTTCTCTGAACAAAATACGCATGAGTTCTATGTCCCCCGTAAACAATTCATTTCCCAATTCATATATCTTTTTCAATGCTTCCTTTAATGGAAGGGATTCTAAATCTGAATTAGATGAATTAAGTTTTCCTAGTTGTTCTTCGAATCCTTCTTGAATAAGAACAGTCAGCAATTCTCTTTTCCCACCAGGAAAATAATGATACAAAATGCCATCTGCCATATTTAATGCTCTATGAATGCTTCTTACTGTAGTTTTATGATAGCCTTCCCTAAAAAACAGTATTTTAGCTTGTTGCAGAATTTTTCGACGTGTTTCTGCAGCTTGGATCTGTCGAGAGTTTTTTGGAGTATGCACTACATACATCATCTTCTTTCATATTCATTAACCGTCCGTTGAATGAAATATATAATAATTAAATTAAAGTGTCAACCGCATTAAGTGCCTGATCAATAAATAAGGATGTGGCTGGGCCTTTACTGGAGCTACGTACTTCACACTATATTTCCACATTTCGAAGAAGCTATAACAAAAAACGGTGTCAAAAAAAGAACCGACCCTTGCATCAAGCAAAGGTCGGTTCTGATGTTGTATAGCGTGCTTAGCACGACTAATCTATGCGAAATGCAGAGTTAGTTCTGGACAATGGCTGTAATTTCTTCGTCCAGATCCAGTCTGACCTGCTCGCGATAGGCACGGATATTGTACTCGGAATGCAGGTATCTCAGAATTGCTTCAATCATATTGGCTTCCACCAGATATTGACTGCGGCCCTGTACATGGACTTCTGCTGAATAACCTGTATCCTCTTCCCAGCTTAATTCTACTGTCACATCAGTGGGCTGGACACCTTTGCGTTCAGCCATATGCAAGCAAATAGCGTTGACAATCTCATCCATACTCAAAATCATAGCTTAGTAACGTCCTCCGCGGGAATCATCTGGTCTGCGACGATTTTTAATAGCACGGTAGATACCTACTCCGGCCATGATCAGGACATAAATGGCGAGAACGTTAACGGCAAGGCCAAGCAAGCTGCCTAATGCGCCCATGTTACCGAACAATCCACCGAAGAGCATACCTGCCAAACCGCCCAGCATCATACCTTTCAGGAATCCGCCGCCACCGCCAAGGAATCCACCAGTTCTGCTTGTATTACCGGCAGTTGCCCCTGACTTGGTTCCGCTATCTGACTTATTGATGCCATTGCTGTCATTCGCCTTGCTTGGTGTAGATTGGTATGATTTAGGCCCGGATTTAAACCCGCCGCCTCGCCTTGCATCAGCTGTAGATGGTGCGATCATAGCAATGAGTAGGGTAAAAGCCATCATCAGCATCATCATATTTTTCAAAGTGAATGTTTTTTTCATGTAAATATATCCCCCTTAGTAAATTTTTTTATAGGTCAAACAACCGCTTACCAGTAATACGAATGGCATGGAAAAGGGTTTCAAAGAATTTTAATTTTTAAAAATTAAATAATAACGTCCCATAAATCCTATGCATGGATTAGCAAAAGCATTCAGCTTTGCGGCTTAAGTGCAAACGGATTAGTGTCCACACTGACATCACCGGCAAGCAGCATGCGCAAAACCATCTGGCACCATTCCAGACCTGCTTTAGCATTCAAAAGCCCTTTTTGTACTAAAATATAGTCACCAAAGTTTTTACTGCCAAAATGTAAATTCTCTGCGGGAATGTTGTTCAGAATATCCTCTAGATGCTGGATTTTCTGAATAAAATGACGTTTGCGTTCCTCCAGCATACGATTGGCACTACTTTTGTCTGTCAACCAAAGACAGAACAGTCGAAGACTTAATTCATCCCGTGTAACCGGAGCAGCTAACGCTTCCTGGGACCATTGCTGAAGCATATGGATTCCCTTGTCGGTAATGGTATACATTTTCTTATCAGGCTTGTCGGACTGCTGAATCCAACGGGAGGCTAGTAGTTCCTTGCCCTCCATACGGGCCAGTAGCGGATAGATCTGACTGTGCTTGGCCTGCCAAAAAGGCTGGATACGCAACATCAGATCATAGCCGGAGGATTCCTCTCTTGCGAGAAGCCCCAACAGACCATACGATAGTAAATTCATAGATCTTATCTCCTTCATCCATCATAGTAACGGTTGTAACAGCACTGCGGCAGGTATTCTGCAGCTTCATGAAAAGTGTACACTGAAACTGTATGGTTTGACAACTTTCAGACAGGTCGTTCACAGGTTAGCCAAAATTGGCTCCTGTCATTTTCCACGTATATGCGCTTTTTTTTCATAAAAAAGGGTAGTTTAAGCTCGTATGTACGAGCTTAAACTACCTGGTAACTTTCTGCCGAAGCGTATCCTATTTACTGTTCATTCCCGTCAACGACAAGCGTTAACGCTCCTGTATCTGGATGAATAACCATGCCGTGAACGGGGGCATTAGGGGGGAGAAGCGGGTGATTTTTAATAAGCTTCACGGTAGTTTTTACCCCTTCTTCAATGTTGTCAAAACCTTTCAACCATTTATTTAGCTTAATTCCTGAATTTTCTAATGTATTCAGCACTTCCTGAGAAATTCCGCGATCGAGCATTTCATTGACCATGTGGTCTGCATTTAATGCAGCCATGCCGCATTCATAATGGCCCACGACCACTACTTCGTCTGCTCCCAGCTCATACAGGGCGACTAGTACACTGCGCATTACGCTTCCAAAGGGCTGTGAAATAATCGCACCCGCATTTTTGATGATTTTCACATCACCATTACGCAGGTTCATGGCTTTAGGGAGTAACTCTGTTAGCCGTGTATCCATACAGGTGATAATGACCATTTTTTTATTGGGGAACTTGCCCGTTCTATAGGCCTCGTATTCTTTGTTTTCTACGAAAACACGATTGTACTCTAAAATGTCTTTGATGTGATCCACGATTGTTCCCTCCAGATTCTTATAAAGTTTGATATGTACAGCCCAACGTTTATTTCAGGTCTTAGGAGCTGGTCGTACATGTTGTGTGTTGATTATACTTTTTAATATAAGTATCATCAAGTATAGGTATTGTAAAGTTTTAACCATTTTAAGTTAAAGAGGTGACCTCAAATATGGCGCAACAGACGTTGGATCAATTGACGGCTTTAAAGGAGCTTGCACACAAAATTAGTAGTTATGGCGAAGCAGTAGGTCTGCTGCACTGGGATTTACGGACTGGTGCCCCGCGAAAGGGCGTTGACATTCGGTCGGAGACGTTAGGTATGCTGTCCACTGAAATGTTCAAGCTGATGATCTCGGATGAAATGGGACAATTGCTGCAATTTTTTGCCCCAGAAGACAAGCTGAAGCAACTGGAGGATAATGACCGCAGATTGGTGGAGGAATGCCGTAAAAATTATGAACTGAATCGTTCGGTTCCGGCAGACCGATATCGGGAGTATAGCATTCTTGCAGCACAGGCAGAGAGCAAGTGGGAGGACGCAAAGGAACATAGCGATTTTGCCGGATTTGAACCGTACTTGTCTAAAATCGTCGACATGAAGCGTGAGTTTATCGGCTACTGGGGTGTTAAGGATACAGAGTATGACACGCTTTTGGATCAATATGAGCCGGGGATGACGGTTGAAAAGCTGGATGCTGTGTTTGATCGTCTCAAAAAGCGCCTTGTGCCCCTATTGTCTAAAATTCAGGCTTCATCGAACCAGCCGGATAAGAGCTTTTTAGATGGTGTGTTTGATGTGAAGCAGCAGGAGAAGTTCAGCCTGTTCATTTTAGGACAGATGGGGTATGACTTTGACGCAGGTCGTTTGGATGAGAGTGTACATCCTTTCGCAACAGGATTAAATCCAGGTGATGTGCGTATAACAACTCATTATCTGCAAGATGATGTAACCAGCGCTATTTTCAGTTCGTTGCATGAAGGAGGCCATGCGCTGTACGAACAAAATATTGCTCCAGAGCTGGCAGGATCACTACTGTCTGGAGGAACCTCTATGGGGATTCATGAATCCCAGTCGCGCTTGTGGGAAAATAAAATCGGACGCAGTCGTGCTTTTTGGGATCGGTATTACGATGATTTGCAACAGCATTTTCCTGATCGTTTGGCGAAGGTTACGGCAGAGCAATTCTACCGGGCAGTCAACCGTGTGGAAAATTCACTGATTCGTATTGAAGCGGATGAGCTAACATATAATTTACATATCATTATCCGTTATGAAATTGAAAAAATGCTGTTTAATGAAAAGCTGGATGTGAAGCGTCTCCCCGAGGTGTGGAATGCGAAATATAAGGACTACCTGGGGCTTCTACCACCGAATGACGGACTGGGCGTACTTCAAGACGTTCACTGGTCCGGTGGTGATTTTGGTTATTTTGCTTCCTACTCGCTTGGCAATATGTATGCAGCGCAAATTTTGGCGACATTACGCAAAGAGTTGCCCAATCTGGATGAATTAATTGCTGCTGGGGAACTTGAGCCGATCAAGCAATGGCTGACCGAACGTATTTACCGTTACGGCAAGAGTCGGACGCCATCCGAATTGATTGTAGCCATTACAGGTGAGGAGCTGAACCCGGATTATCTCGCCGACTATCTGGAAGAGAAATATACCTCCATATACAAGCTGTAATTTAGAAACTATAAAATAATCATATATGCATCTACCCCGCGTTCCTAGGCGAACGCGGTTTTTTTTTGTGCGATTAACCATTATAACGACAGTCGCATAACAATATATGAAGTCAACCGATGTAAAAAGGTGGGGAGGGAACAAGGATGAAAAACGGCGCTCGTTTCAAAGCTGTGGTGGCTGCGGCACTACTCGGATTACTGTTGCTCAGTGGGTGCACCCCTAAAGGAGGGGAGCAGACGATTGAGATCAGACTGGGCGAGGTAGCCCGTACGGTCTTTTATGCGCCGCAGTATGTAGCCTTGAGCCAGGGGATGTTTGCTCAGGAGGGACTGGATGTCCAACTCGCAACGATTCCCGGGGGTGACAAGGCGATGACGGCGTTATTGTCCAATCAGGCAGATATCGCGCTGATCGGCGCGGAAACATCTATTTATGTGTATCAGCAAGGAGCAGAGGACCCTATCATTAATTTTGCCCAACTGACACAGAAGGATGGTACCTTTTTATTTGCCCGTCAAACGCAGGATAGCTTTGAATGGGAAAAGCTGAAAGGACAAAACTTTTTGGGGCAACGCAAGGGCGGAATGCCGCAAATGTCACTTGAATTTACGCTTCGCAAACACGGCATTGATCCTCATAAGGATCTGAAGCTGATTCAAAATATTGATTTTGCTAATGTTGCCTCTGCTTTCGGCTCCGGTACAGGGGATTATGTGCAGCTGTTTGAGCCACAGGCATCTATTTTTGAAAAGGAAGGCCGTGGACGGGTAGTTGCCTCTATCGGTGTGGAGAGCGGCGAGTTGCCGTATACGGTATATATGGCTAAGCAAAGCTACCTGAACACAAATAGCGAGGCTGCACAGAAATTTACAAATGCTGTATATCGGGCACAACAGTGGATTGCTACGCATTCACCTGAACAGATTGCTGAAGCAATCACGCCCTATTTTAAAGATACAGATTTAGCTGTTTTGACGAGTAGTATCAAACGATATAAGGAACAGAGTACCTATGCTTTGAACCCGATGATTGAGGAAAAGGAATGGAAGAACTTACAGGATGTCATGACCTCGGCAGGGGAGCTTAAAAGTCCGGTTGTACTAGATAAGCTAGTGAACCCAAGCTTTGCACAACAAGCGATTTCATCAAACTCTACCGGGAATACTGAACCGCCTGTGAAAAAGAACACAACTGAATCTACGGATGCAGGTGTCGATGCTGGAGGTTCGTCATGATGGAGGAACGGAGTGGTCTCACTTCGGACGCGACCATCCCGATGGTGAGAATGGAGAAAGTGACGCATGTCTATGTAACGGATCGTGAAGCTTCGCTGGCGGTTGAGAATATTGATTTTTCTGTAGAGACAGGGGAGTTTGTCAGTTTGGTTGGTCCAAGCGGCTGCGGCAAAACGACGATCCTGTCCATGATCGCGGGGCTACTGCGTCCAGCGGCAGGCCAAGTCATGCTGCAAGGTCAGCCGGTAAGTGGTCCGAGTCCAGAGGTCGGTTACATGCTGCAGCAGGATTATCTGTTCCCGTGGCGGACGATAATGGATAACGCATTGTTGGGTTTGGAGCTAGGCAATAGAGTGGATGAAGCTGCGCGTGAGCGGACACGGCTGTTGCTGGAAGGCATGGGTCTAGGAGGGAAGGAGCATCTGCATCCGTCCCAGCTGTCTGGGGGAATGCGTCAGCGCGTGGCGCTGGTACGGACGCTGGCGACCAATCCGGGGCTGCTGCTGCTGGATGAGCCTTTCTCCGCGCTGGATTATCAAACCAAGCTACAGCTGGAAGATCTGATTGCGGAAACCTTGCGCGAGCGGAGAAAGACGGCTATTTTAGTCACACATGATTTGGCCGAGGCCATTGCGGTCAGTGACCGGATTATAGTGATGGGTCGAAATCCTGGTCATGTCCGACGTACCTTCGAGATTCCGGATTGCATCCGAAAAGCTCAGCCTTTTTATGCACGCGAGCAGCCGGGTTTTAATGAGCTTTTTCATGAAATATGGGGTGAACTGGAGGCTTCGGGAGCAAAGGAGTGAGTTAACGTATGAAGGACGAAGCGGATCAGCTTGAGCAACGTTGGATTCAAGGACTACATCAGGCGTATTTACGCAGCAGGCGTTCGCAGCGATGGTTAGTGACAGGTGTACAGACAGCTATTTTACTGCTTTTGTTTGTGCTATGGGAAATTGCAGGCCGTTTGAAGTGGATTGATGTACTGTTGTTCAGCTATCCGAGCAAAATTTTCACCCAGATCGGTAAGGATGCGGTCAGTGGTGAATTATGGGGACATGTAGGTGTCACCGTGGGAGAAACGATGGCGGGGTTTTTACTCGGTACACTGTTAGGTACGTTGCTGGCTGTACTTATTTGGTGGTCACCGTTTTTGTCGAGGGTGCTTGATCCCTATATGGTCGTGTTCAACAGTATGCCTAAGGTGGCGCTAGGTCCAATTTTTATCGTCATGTTTGGGGCGGGATTTACTGCTATCCTAATGACAACCCTCTCCATTACGGTCATTATTACGACACTAGTCGTATACAACAGCTTTCAGGAAGTTGATTCGAATCTGATCAAAGTGGTTCGTACGTTTGGCGGATCACGCCGGGATACGTTTAAAAAGGTGATTTTACCTGCATCCTTTCCTGCAATCGTCTCTACGCTGAAAGTGAATGTCGGTATGGCATGGGTTGGCGTGATAGTTGGTGAATTTCTGGTGGCCAAAAACGGCTTAGGCTATTTGATTATCTATGGTTTTCAGGTGTTCAATTTCACGCTGGTTATGTCCAGTTTGTTGATCATTGCTGTCGTAGCTACACTGATGTATCAGGCGGTCGTGTATGTGGAGCATCGTCTGCTTTCCGGTCGTCCTCATCGGTAATAATAAAATTTCTGAACATTTGTGTAAAACGTGAAAATAAAGTACCATGAAAATGAAATACTTAATATTTATGAAAATGTGGAAACAGATTTCATCTAGAGAGGACAGAATTTTTTCATGGGCTTTCGTACGATTAAAACGGCTATTGCCGCATTAATGGCCGTACTTATTGCGGAGGGTTTTGGCATTCATGGAGCCACCTCAGCAGGGCTTTTAGCGATTTTGGGGGTGGATGTCACACGCAAGAGAAGTCTCCGTACCATTTCGGCGAGATTTTTTGCATCCGTCGTGGGGCTTCTTTTTGCTTGTGTTTTGTTTGTGGTATTCGGATTTCATGATTGGGTACTAGCATTATATATTTTAACGGCGTTTCCAGTCATTGTACGGGTGGGCTTTAAAGAAGGGATCGTCACCGGCTCGGTCGTGGTTTTTCGCGTATTCAGCGGCGGCGTGATTGATATGGAAGTACTGCTGACCCAGCTAGCTCTGCTAGTGATTGGGCTGGGTTCCGCGATGATTGTCAACTTAGCCTATATGCCGGGTTCTGATAATACAATGCAACAAATTCGGCAGGAGGTGGATCGGACTTTTTCTGTTATATTCAGAAATATGGCCAATACGCTGCGTAGTCCAGCATACATATGGGATGGCAAGGAAGTTATTGAAGCGAACAGCGTGATAGCCAAAGGGGTCACTGAGGCGGGGCGTTCCTTGGAAAATCAGATGCTTCGTCCCCAAGAGGGCTGGAATGTGTATTTTTATATGCGAAAAGAGCAGCTGGATTCGATCCAAAACATGATGCAGTTGATCGCACAAATGTATCAGCATATGCCGCAGGCCAAGCTGCTGGCCGAGCTGTTCGACCAGCTTAGCAATGACGTTTTGGCTGGACATTATACGGGACAGACTGAGAAGCTGCTGGAGCAGGTTCGTGAAGAATTTAAAGCTATGGAGCTTCCCGCAACCCGGGAGGAATTTGAGATTCGTTCGGCATTATTGCAGCTTACACATGAGCTTCATCAGTATTTGAAAATTGCGAAAAAGGACAAGGCCCCTACTCCAGTGAAAAATTAGAGTAAAGGCCTTAAGCGGCTACTATCCATGACGGACAGTAGCCTTTTCTTGTTCAGTGATGGTAGAAGTCGGATGACTCAAAGTCCGTTTGTGCCGAATTCGGTCTGTGATCCATAAAACAGCGGTGATCAGGCAAGGGTACAGCATAGCCCACCCAACAAAGGGGAAAACGATCGCCGTAGAGATGAACGATATCCAACTAATGGAAACGCCCCAGCGACTACCACGCAGAAGCTTAATTCCTGCTGCACAACCGCCTAGATAGGTCAGAATAAAGGTGGCGTTCGGGAACTGGATCAGGTTAGTGAGTGAAACAGTACCACTACCGTACAACACCATAATGATCACGAAGCAGACGCTAAGAAAAGCAATGCCACCGATAGGGGTATGGAATCGTTGGGATAACATGCCCATCCAGCGAAAGGCCTGTCCTTGCCGGGATAAAGCATAAGCGACACGTGAAGCGGCACCAACATAAGCAATAATAGTAGCGGTACAAATAAAGATACCCGTCAAGCCTGCAATTATCGCGCCCCATGGCCCGATAGCCCGACTAATCACCCATACGAGCGAAGCATCCGAATCCCCTGCAAGGTAACTTTGTGTGCCCACAGTAGCCAGCGCAGTTAAGAAATAAAGCAAACCAACAATGACGGCTGCAATGGTCACGCCTTTAACGGCTGCTCTCTGGGGATTGGTGAATTCCTCTGACATATGGGACACAGCCTCCCAACCGATGAAGCACCAGAACAGAATCGCGGCCGCTTGACCGACAGGGAACCAGCCATGTGGAACAAACGGGGTGAAATGGACTGTTTCCATCTGAGGAAGTGCTGCGGCAATGGCGAATATGAGGACGGCAACGATAGCTATGACGACAGCGATCTGAATACGTCCCGCGACCTTCATGCCGATCCAGTTGATGATCAGGCCCACCGCCAACATAGCAGCGGCTAACATCATGCGGCTTTCATCTCCCCAGCCCATGGCTGCGGTCATATAGCCGGCTCCAGTGAGTGCGGCAACAGGTGCCCCAATCGGAACCGACATGAGAAAAAACCATCCGATATAAGCACCGGCACGTGGCGAAAAGGCCAACGTGACAAAATGCGATACCCCTCCCGCATTCGGAAATTTGGCGGATAGAAGACCCATGGAAAGTGCCATTGGCAGGATGAGCAGGGTCATAAAACCCCATGCCAGCAGCGATGCCGGCCCCGCCATTTGGGCGGCAAGACCAGGCACAATCAATATCCCCGAACCCAGTACAGCTCCGATATAGAGAGCAATGGCCTGTGGAAGACCAATGGTGGATTGAAGTTTACTTTCATTTGTCATGCAGAAAAGCCTTCTTTCTCTTGTTATTTTCTCCAGCTTATCAGATAATCAATCTATCGGAAAAACGGAATATAACGATTGCTTGCATCGGAAAAACCGATTGAAGGAGCGGATTATGGAATCGCGGCATTTGTTTACCTTTTTAAATGTAGTTGAGGCAGGCAGTTTTACGCGAGCAGCGCGTATACTGGATTATGCACAGTCGAGTATCACTGCTCAAATTCAAACGCTGGAGGCAGAGTTGGGTACGCCGCTTTTTGATCGCATTGGCAAGAAAATCATGCTGACGGATGCTGGACGACGTTTGCTGCCCTATGCGCAGGAAATTTCCAAGATGCATGCTATGGCCAAGGATGCGCTTCGTTCAGAAACGGAATTGGCAGGCACGCTGAAAATAGGAGCACCAGAGTCTCTGGCCGCTTTTCGTCTGCCGAGTCTGATCCGTGAGTACAGAGAACGGTATCCGAAGGTTAAAATTGTCCTTAAACCCGGCGAATGCTGGGAATTACGCGATTTGATCCGCTCCGGTGAGCTGGATTTGGCTTTTTTGCTTCAGCCTGAGACGGAGGATAGAGAACTGAATGTCACCACGCTTATTCATGAGCCGATGGCCTTGGTTGCTCCACTTAAGCATTCGCTGGTTACCTATACCCGGGTAGAGCCTGCTGACTTGAAAGACGAAACCATTTTGCATACGGAGGCAGGATGTACGTACCGTATCCTTTTTGAGCAGTATTTGAATAAACACGGTATTTTTTCAGACCCTAGCCTGGAATTTTGGAGTATTGAAGCCATCAAGCAGTGTGTCATGGCTGGATTGGGTATCGCGCTGCTTCCGCTGGTAACGGTACAAAACGAGCTGCGAGAAGGTAAAATGGCGCGTTTAGCCTGGGATGACAGTGAACAGCAGGTGGCTACTCAGGTCGCCTATCACACGAAAAAGTGGAAATCCCCGGCTCTTAGTGAATTTTTACAGATCGTTGAGCAGCATGTAACACATTGGCGTGCATGAGTTCAAGCCATCGCGGCATATGCTTATACAAATAATATTTTTTCCTTTTCGCCTATTCACTCAACATTCGCCCACAACCTGCATACATATGTATGGAATGATTGATTGTATGGAGGAGGTTCAAGAATGGCATTAAGTCATAAAAATCGTAGAGAGATTATTACCAAAGCGATCTGTGGTAAAGGTCGCAGATTCTCTACCGTAACCCATACCGTAACTCCGCCGAATAATCCGACGAGCATTTTAGGGGCATGGATTATTAACCACCAGTATGAAGCTGTGGCGGCGGGGGACGGCATTGAGGTCGTCGGGACGTATGATATCAATATTTGGTACTCGTACGATAAAAACTCGCAGACCGATGTGGCCAAGGAAACGGTGTCGTACGTGGAAAATGTGCCGCTCTCGTATCTTGATCCGAAGCACCGGGCGTCTACAGTGGAAGTATCCGCCGAAGCTACACAGGAGCCGAGTTGCGTCGAGGCCAGTGTGTCTTCTGGAGGTGGCAGCGTAATGATCCGGGTCGAGCGGGAATTTGCGGTGGAGCTGGTGGCGGAAACGAAGATTGTTGTAGAAGTATTCCCGAATGGTAGCAGCGATGATTTTGACAAAGACTTTGATTTTGGAGCGGAAGAGGGGGACTATGAGGAGCTCGACCCCGACCTCATTGACGACGAGCTCTGACAGAAGTAACCAAAAAGAGGGCCGCTTTACTCTTTGCGCCGGCTGATTCTGCGCAGGGGGCAAAGGCCCTCCTTTTTTGTTATTGTGGGTTGAAATTGGGTTGAAATCCGTACGTAGTCCGTAGGGGGGAATATGATGCAGCAGCCGGGACAGGCGCTCATACGCTTCAGACAGATGCCAAATGATGAAAAAAAGCGTAGACTGGAGCGTTCAGGCATAGCGGTGCAGTGGATGGATAGCAGTATAGCAGATTTTGCGATAGGCTACGCGGTGCAAATCCATCTACTGCGAGTGTTGGAAATTCGTAGACGTGCCATCGAAGGCCCTTCCAAAGTCCGCGCATACGATCTGTCTGAACTGGATCAACATTCACCGCTCTATGTCCGGATGGAGCGGCTGGCTGTACGAGCGTTGTACACCCTGGGTTTGGACAGTGGTGAGGTGGTACTGACGCCGCTGGGGGAGCGCAGCTGTCAGGTGCGCGAAATCTCGGCACAGCCATGGCTGAACGATGGACGTTTGGCCACATTATATGAAATTGCTGCGCGCGAAGGGGATGTTGAGAGTGAGAATCTTTCAGCGCAACGAGGAAGAGATCGACTGCTCATCGGAATGGACCCTGAATTTGTGCTGGTTCGTATGCCCGAGGGACGGGTCGTTCCGGCCTCAAGATATTTGGGTCGTCTCGGCATAGCCGGCTGCGATGCTGTTACTCGTCGAGGACGAACACTGTATCCAGTCGCTGAGCTTCGCCCTGCGCCGAGTGGAGATCCGGCCCATCTGCTGAAGCACCTGCGTCAAGCTTTTGCAACAGCAGCCCGGCGCATTGCCGACCACACACTCATCTGGCAGGCAGGGGGGATGCCGCAACCGGGTTTTCCGCTGGGCGGACATCTGCATTTCAGCGGGGTTTCGCTAAACGGTGCCTTGCTTCGGGCACTAGATAACTATTTGGCACTGCCTTTGGCGCTACTGGAAGACAAGCGTGCGACTCGGCGCAGACCGCATTATGGCAATTTAGGTGATTTTCGCCGTCAGTCGTATGGAGGCTTTGAATATCGTACACTGCCCAGTTTTCTTATCTCGCCACAGCTGGCGAAAGGTGTGATTGGAATGGCGTTTCTCATTGCCTCTCAATATCCGCGTTTGCAACGTAGGCCGCTGGGTGAGGAGGAGGCTCACAGAGCCTTTTATGAAGGAAATCAACTTGTCCTTAAAGAGTATATGGAACCTCTTATTTTGGACATGGTTTCACTGGAAATATACTCGCAATATGAAGCTTATGTAGCGCCATTGCTGGACAGCCTCCGCAAGGGGAAACAGTGGGATGAATCACGGGATTTGCGCCCGTATTGGAAGCTTACGTAAAATGAAGTGTCGACACCAGGAATGGTTTCATGTTATCGACTGTCATTTTTGATATAATGAGAGATAATTATAAGTTTAAACGGAACAAAGTGTGGGGGTTAGTAAACGGTATGTCCAAATATACACCGATGATAGAGCAATATTTATCCATAAAAGAGCAGGCCAAAGATGCATTTTTGTTTTTCCGCCTGGGAGATTTTTACGAGATGTTTTTCGATGATGCAATTCTTGCATCCAAGGAGCTGGAAATTACACTTACGGGTCGTGAGGGTGGCGCCACGGAAAAAATTCCGATGTGCGGCGTGCCTTATCATTCAGCGGAAAATTACATACAGCGCCTCATTGAGAAGGGTTATAAAGTGGCCATCTGTGAGCAAATGGAGGAAGCCTCAGCTACGAAGGGGATGGTGCGGCGGGATATTGTCCGCGTTGTGACCCCGGGTACGGTAATGGAAGGCAAGGTGCTGGGTGACAAATCCAACAACTATATGGTATGTGTCACAGAGACGGACGGGATGCTGGCACTTGCGGCGTGCGACTTGTCAACAGGTGAATTGTATGTGACCTCTGTGCCTGATTCGAAAGAATGGCTACTAGATGAAATTAACATTTATGAGCCTTCCGAAATGTTGGGGGATGGTCATCTGCTCGATTTTGTGACATCCCGTATGTCCCCCGTTGGACGGCGCGTTGTGTATACGGCTTGGGACAAATCCAAGGATGATCTGGTTCGGGATCAATTTGGCGAAGCCACATGGGCAAGGCTTACGGAGGAACGTAGACGGTGCGTATCGCGCCTGATTTCCTATTTGAATGAAACGCAAAAAAGATCGTTAGGCCAATTGACCCAAATCTCGGTATATGAGCCAAACCATTTTATGATTCTGGATCCATTTACCCGCAGGAATCTGGAACTGGTGGAGACGGTACGTGAACGCTCAAAGAAAGGCTCGCTGCTGTGGCTGTTGGATCGCACAGAGACTTCCATGGGAGCGCGTCTGTTGCGTCGTTGGATTGACAAGCCGCTGTTGAGCAGCAATCTTATTGAGGAGCGCTTGGAGGCGGTGGACAAGCTATACCACCAATTTATTTTCCGAGAGGATGTACGTGCTCAGCTTAAAGAGATTTACGATCTGGAGCGTCTAGTTGGGCGGATCGCCTTTGGTAGTGCTAATGCACGTGATCTGATCGCTCTCAAGCTGTCGCTGGCCCGAATTCCGTCTTTACGCGAATTGTGCGTTGAATCTCCTTCGAAGACGCTGAGACGAATTGCACAAACGCTGGATAGCTGTACAGACCTGTGTGCGTTGATTGAGGAAGCGGTGGCGGATGAACCGCCGATTTCCGTAAGGGATGGAGGTCTTATTAAGGAAGGCTACCATCAGCGTCTGGACGAACTGCGCGAGGCGAGTGTGAACGGTAAGCGTTGGATCGCTGAGCTAGAGGCCAAGGAACGTGCAGCAACCGGCATTCGGTCACTTAAGATTGGATACAACAAAGTATTTGGTTATTATATCGAGGTGACCAAATCCAATTTGGCTTCATTACCAGAAGGTCGATATGAACGCAAACAGACGTTGGCGAATGCGGAACGGTATATTACACCGGAGTTGAAGGAAAAGGAATCTCTAATTCTGGAAGCCGAGGATAAAATGGTTGATCTGGAGTACACGCTTTTCTCCGAGCTTCGCAGTAAACTGAACGCTGAAATTCCACGTTTGCAAAAGCTGGCAGAACAAGTGGCTGAAATTGACGTGTATCAGTCGCTGGCTTCGGTTAGCTCGGAACGGGGATTCGTGAAACCTGAGCTGACTACAGGATATGATTTCGTAGTGGAGCAGGGTCGCCATCCCGTGGTGGAAGCTGTAATGAAAGATGGCGGTTTTATCGCAAACAGCACGGTGTTGGAGGAAGCCGATGCGCATATTCTACTTATCACTGGGCCGAACATGGCTGGGAAAAGTACGTATATGCGTCAGGTTGCACTTATTGCAATTATGGCTCAAATTGGCTGCTTTGTCCCTGCTGCACGTGCCAAGGTGCCAATGCTGGATCGCATTTTCACACGGATCGGCGCGGCGGATGATCTCATCGGCGGGCAGAGTACGTTTATGGTCGAAATGGCAGATATCCAAGTAATGACGGACAAGGCAACTCCGCGAAGCTTGATCATTATTGATGAACTGGGACGAGGTACGTCCACCAGTGAAGGAATGGCAATTGCACAGGCAGTCATCGAATTTGTCCATGACACGATCGGCTGTAAGGCGCTGGTATCCACGCATTTCCATGAGCTGGCGCATTTGGAGCAAGGCCTGTCTTCGCTGCGAAATTACTCTATGGCCGTGCAGGAAAGCGGCGACAAGGTGAATTTCTTGCGCAAGCTCATACCGGGAGCGGCTAGCAGTAGCTATGGTATTTATTGTGCTCGGCTTGCAGGCTTGCCCAATAACATTATTGAGCGAGCGAATGGACTGCTGAATGGTTTTGAACAGGCAGCGGCTCAAGTAACGGCAGGTACTGAGACAGTAGTAGGAGGGAAGGAAGGGACTGATCTTCGTACAGTTTCAGGGGCAGAAAATATTTCTTCTTTGACCGAATATAATTCAGGCCAGACATTGCGAGAAAGCGGAGAAACTGCATCATCAGCTCAGTCTTTATCACAGCAGGCCACCCTGATAAAAAAAGATAATCTGCAGACGGTGGAAACTTCCAGCACGTTGGAGCAAGGAGCAACCGAAGTGGTACAGCTGTCCATTTTCGGAGAGCAGGAGCTTGCCTCCTCCAAGTCACACGCAGAGACAGTAGAGGCTAATCCGATTGTGCGCCAAATTTTGCGCAAAGTGAAAAATGCTGATGTCATGAATATGACTCCTTTACAGGCAATGCAGCTATTAAATGATCTTAAAAACAAGGCTAATGGCCTGTAGTTAAAATAAGTGACATTATTCTTATTTTTCATCACACTTTGAAGTCAGGAGGAGGTTAAAAGGATGTCTAAAATTCGGGTACTGGATGAACATATTGCGAACCAGATTGCTGCCGGTGAGGTCGTAGAACGTCCAGCCTCCGTCGTGAAGGAGCTGGTGGAAAATGCGATTGATGCAGGCGGCACGCGGGTGGACGTATGGGTAGAAGAGGGCGGCCTGCAAAGTATCCGGGTGACGGATAATGGAAGTGGCATTGAGCCAGAAGATGTGGAAACGGCATTCTATCGGCACGCGACAAGCAAAATTGGACATGGTCGCGACCTGTTTCAGATCACAAGTCTCGGCTTCCGAGGAGAGGCGTTGCCAAGTATTGCGGCTGTATCGAAAGTAGAGTTGCTTACAGCAGCCGGAGATGACGGACGTGCCCGTAAATTAGTGATTGAGGGCGGTAAGCTGTTGCTTCACGAGGATGCTGCTAGTAGACAAGGGACGGATTTTACCGTACGGGAGCTGTTTTATAATACACCTGCACGGCTGAAATATATGAAAACAATCCAGACCGAGCTGGGACACATTTCGGATGTATTGTATCGAATGGCGCTTTCGCATCCAGAAGTAGCCTTCACATTGCGGCATAATGGCAATACATTGCTGCAAACGCTGGGTAATGGTGATTTGCTGCAGGTGATTGCCGCTATTTACGGAACTTCTGCTGCGAAATCCATGCTGCTGCTGGAAGGAGAGAGCCTCGATTACCGAATTAGCGGCTATGTCAGCCGTCCAGAGTGGACGAGATCAAATCGAAATGCGATCTCGACGGTAGTGAATGGACGTTTTGTGCGAAGCTACGGGCTTAATCAGGCGTTGCTCAAGGCGTATCATACCTTGTTGCCGATCAATCGTTTTCCGCTGGCTGTGATCCAACTGGAAATGCATCCTTCTTTGGTGGATGTTAACGTTCATCCCGCCAAGCTGGAGGTAAGGTTCAGCAAAGAAACTGAACTGTTTCAGCTGGTTGAAGATTCGGTAAAAGCTGTTTTAGGGCAGCAAGTGCTGATTCCGAAGGCAGTCAAGCGCGAGATCGGTGGCAAGGACAGTGGCTCGTTTGTGCAGGAGCAGTTTCACTTCTCGAAGGGAAATAGTGCGGAAGGGGATGCTTCTTCCGGCAAAGACCGGGGGGGAGCACTGCCACTTTCCGTGACTTCGCCGGAGAGCCAGGTACCACGCCAATCCAATTACTTGAACAGAAACGAAGAGAATAACAGAGGTAGCCAGGAGCGTGAGCAACGTCCGAGCAGGGATAGCCTCTCAGCCATTGGACGGGCAAACAACCTTTCAGGTAAAAGTATTAGTGATGATGAACTGGATGCAGATTTTGTAGAAGAAAACAGCGGGAGTGAAGTTAGAGGGGACGTGCCGCTCCCTGATGGAGTGACTGTACAGTCGTCCGAAGGAGATAATGCCGCAATAGGCACATCTTCCTTATACAGTGGAGGGATACAGGAAACGGCTGCTTCTGCTGCTTACCCATCTTCTATGCCACCGATTGTGGGACACGCTACGGATTCCCGTCATTTCGCAGATCAGAAGCCGCGCCAGCAACGTCTAGATGCCGAGCAATTGGCAACGGTGTCGGGAGAAGCTCCAGAGTTGCCCACTTTTCCTGAACTGAATTTAATCGGTCAGCACCATGGAACATATCTGATTGCGCAGAACGACCAGGGCTTGTATTTAATAGATCAACATGCCGCACATGAACGGGTGAATTATGAATTTTATTATGAAAAATTCGGCAATCCTGCGTCAGTATCGCAGGAACTGCTACTGCCAATTACACTGGATTTTACGCCTTCCGAGACGGAAAAGTTGAAAACAAGGCTGCACTGGTTTGAACAGGCGGGGGTGTATTTGGAGCATTTTGGCGGTCAAACCTTCCGTGTCAGCTCTTACCCGTACTGGCTTCCCCAAGGGGAAGAAGCGGATGTCATTGAGGAAATGGCCGGATGGGTGCTGGAGGAAAGAGCCATTGATCTTGCTAAGCTGCGGGAAGCGGCCTCGATCATGTGCTCCTGCCGGGCTTCGATTAAGGCAAACCAGAAGCTGACTGACCAACAGGCTATTGTGCTGCTAGAGCGTTTGGCAGCGTGCAAACAACCATATACTTGCCCTCATGGGCGACCTATTGTGGTTTCCTTTTCCACATATGATTTAGAGAAGCTGTTTAAAAGAGTAATGTAAGGGAGTATATATATGTTGCAGGATCGGGAAAACCGTGAAGAAGAAGAGCGGTCGAGGCTACGGGAGAAGCAAGTCGAATTACTGGTCACGACAGGGGATTCCCCCTCGGCAGAGGTTATGGAGCGAGCGAAGCTGCTTGCAGCCGAGTTAGGGGTGCTGTATGCTCCTCGTCGTGGCATATCGGTAGCTAAGCTAATTGCGGCTCACAGAGTCCGTCAAGCGTTGGTTCTGGTGCAGGGCGGAGTGAGGCTGATTAGTCCAGAACAATCACCGATGGTTTTTCACCCGAGTATGGGCTTCATTCGCGCCAAACGAGTATTAAAGGGTGAACCTGACCCGATGTTGACGGCTGCCCGGATCGTCCCGGGTGATATTGTGCTGGATTGCACCGCAGGACTTGGTACGGATTCTCTTCTATTTTCAATTGGAACGGGAAGCTCTGGACAAGTCACGGCTG
Source organism: Paenibacillus sp. FSL R10-2748 (assembly GCF_038005565.1). Lineage (NCBI taxonomy): Bacteria > Bacillati > Bacillota > Bacilli > Caryophanales > Paenibacillaceae > Paenibacillus > Paenibacillus sp. FSL R10-2748. Next base: position 275,966 of record NZ_JBBOTK010000002.1, on the reverse strand, counting down.
TGGAGAGTTCTTTCCCCGTCTATGCTTTAATCAAGGATGGAATGAGGCATTACCGTTCCGGCAACGCTGAAGTAGATCAGGCCTTTTCCAACATTGACGTTCGTTTTGGTCATCATTTGGACTATTTGCGTAGTTTGCCGGATCGCAGTATAGATATTATTTACTTTGACCCTATGTTCCGTGATCCGTTGCTCGATTCCAGCGCAATCGGTCCATTGAGAGGGCTGGCTAACCCAGACGCGTTGAGTGAGGAAAGTATTATTCATGCGAAACGGATTGCACGAAAAACAATTGTATTAAAAGAAAAACGGGGTAGCGGGGAATTTGCCCGCCTCGGCTTCCGTGTGGAGCAGCGGGGCACAACGAAAACAGTGTACGGAGTGATTGATATTGACAGTGGCACCTAAGCCTAAACTACTTGTTCTTGTTGGCCCGACTGCGGTTGGCAAGACGAAACTAAGCATCGAGATGGCTCGACAATTTGACGCAGAAATTATTTCCGGGGATTCCATGCAGGTATACCGTCGTATGGACGTTGGAACCGCCAAAATTTCCGAACAGGAAATGGAAGGAATCAAGCACCATTTAATTGATATTCATGAGCCAGAATACCCATATTCAGTAGCCCAATTTCAGGAAGACTGTCGTCGTCTCATACCTGATATTCAATCTAGAGGAAAGCTACCGTTTATCGTAGGCGGAACAGGTTTATATGTAGAATCAGTCTGCTATGAATACCAGTTTTCCGAGGTAGGGGCTGACGAAGCTTTTCGTCAGGAACAGCTTGACTATGCCGAACAGTTTGGAGCTGAGGCGCTTCATGCGCGACTACAGGGGGTTGATCCCGAAAGTGCACTTCGTTTGCATCCTAATGATCGTCGTCGTGTCGTTCGGGCACTCGAAATTTACCATGTTAGCGGAACGACACTAAGCTCTCAACTTGCCAGTCAAAAAAAGGAATCTCCCTACCAACTCTGCATTGTAGGTTTGACAATGGATAGGCAAATGCTATATAAACGTATTGAAGACCGAATTGACGGGATGCTCGATCAAGGGCTTGTTGCTGAGGTAACCTCCTTAATGGAACGGGGAGTGCGAAGCGATGCCATCTCCATGCAAGGTCTAGGCTATAAAGAGATATCCTCCTACCTGCGGGGAGAAGTGTCTTTGGAAGAGGCGGTGACTTGGCTAAAACGGGATACGCGTCATTTTGCGAAGCGACAGCTCTCGTGGTTTCGCCATATGAAGGATATCCAGTGGGTAGATGTCACTGATTTCGGAAATTTTTCTGCTCATGCAGCCCGAATACACGAAATTATAGCAGGAAAGTTCCGGACAGACCTTGAATATACTTCAAAACAATCCAAATGATTATTGGGGGTACGGCTAAAATGAACAAGTCCATTAATATCCAAGATACGTTTCTGAATCAATTGCGCAAGGATTCTATACCTGTAACGGTATACCTCATCAATGGATTTCAGGTGCGAGGGACGATTAAAGCATTTGACAATTTTACGATTGTTATCGACTCGGATGGAAAGCAACAGCTGATTTACAAGCATGCCATCTCCACCTTTACACCGCAACGCAATGTATCGCTTGTACAGCAACAGGATAACGCTAGCGATAACTGATTACGGCTTGACGGTCGCCCGGGTTCATGAAACTTTTCAGGCGCCCGTCTCGTCTAACTGTATAGGAATGTGACCGGGAGCAACCTGATCAGGGTTGTTCTTTTCATTCCGTTTACTTTCATGCTGCCGACAGCAAGCTTTAAGGCTTATGTTAGGTATCATATGATTATTCGCGAAAGGGAGTCAGGGGAATGCCAAACGATTCATTGTCCAGATCCGGCAATCGCAATAGAAACACATCTAAAGAGAAGCCGAAGGGCAAGAAAAAGAAAATAACAGGTAAGCGAGTGGGGTGGACGCTATTTATTACAGCGGCGTTAGCCATATTTTGCGCACTTGGTGGATACTTATTTGTCATGGTTAATGGCGAAAAAATTTACAAAGCCAACAAGGACAAAATTACAGTGAACGAGACATCGAAGGTTTATGACCGCAACGGTGTGCTCATGGGTGAGTTGTCTGTGCAAAAAAGCGATCCTGTCAAAAGTGAAGAAATTCCACCGCTGCTCAAAAAAGCATTTATCGCAACCGAGGATAAGCGTTTTATGGAGCATCAAGGGGTTGATATTTGGTCTATCGGCCGGGCAGCCGTTAAGGATATCGTGGCCCGTTCGGCAGTGGAGGGTGGCAGTACGCTGACTCAGCAGCTGGCCAAAAACTTGTTTTTGACACGTGACAAAACCTTTTTCCGTAAAGCGACAGAGGTATCCATCGCAATGGCGCTGGAGCGGAATTTGACTAAAGATGAAATTATTACACTCTACCTGAACCGGATTTGGTTTGGACGCTCGTATTCTGGAATTAAGGCAGCGTCGGAAGGCTATTTTGGGCAAACGGATTTGAATAAATTAAAATTGTGGCAGGTCGCTACACTGGCAGCTATTCCAAAAGGGCCATCCAAGTATAATCCGATTAGTAACCCAGAAAACTCAAAGGCCCGGCGTGCTGTGGTTCTCCAGCTGATGTTTGAGCAGGGAATGATTGGAAAGCAGGAGATGGAAGAGGCCAAGGCTGTAAATTACGATTACAAACAGCCGGAAAAAGTTCAAAAGTATCAAAATTTTATGGAATACGTCATGGATGAGGCAGAGGATGCGTTGCCAGGAGTTAGCGGTAATGATCTGATTATTGGTGGTTATAAAATTCATACCACAATGGATGCCCAGGCTCAAAATGCGCTGGATCAGGCGATGGCAGATGATGACATGTTCGAAAAAAGTCCGGACGATCAGCCTGTTCAAGCCTCGATGGTCATTATTAACAACCAGACAGGTGGAATTGCCGCGATGGCACCCGGACGGGATTACAAAAAGGGAACCTTCAATCGTGCGACACAGAGCCGCAGACAGCCAGGATCGGCCTTTAAGCCGATTGTAGCCTATGCGCCAGCTCTTGAATCCGGTAAGTTTACGATGGATACCCCTTTGAGTAACGAACGCCAGAGTTTTAACGGATACAGTCCGAAAAACTTGCATGGTTACTCGTCGACCATCAGCATGCTCGACGCCATTACGAAGTCTGAAAATATTCCGCCTGTATGGTTGCTGAACCAAATCGGTGTGGAAAAAGGGGTTCAATTTGCCGAGAGCGTAGGCATTCCGATGGACAAAAATGATCACTCACTTGCTATCGCATTGGGTGGATTAAGCAAAGGAACGAATACCCTTGAAATGGCGCAGGCGTACAGCGCTTTTGCCAATAAAGGACAATTCCAAAAAGCTTATTCTATTAAGCAAATTAACAATAGTGATGATCAAGTTGTTTATACTCATGAAGAGGAAACTAAATCTGTAATGAGTGAAAAAACGGCTTATGAAATGACACAAATGATGCAAAATGTAGTCAATAGCGGTACAGGTCGCAAAGCACGTATTGACTGGCCTGTAGCTGGTAAAACGGGTACGACCCAAAGTGGGATTAGCGGTAACAGTGGTAACCGGGACATCTGGTTTGTCGGTTATACACCGGAATATACCGGAGCAGTATGGATGGGTTATGACAAGCCGGACAGCAAGCATATGCTGAGAAACTACAGTGGGCAGTCGGCAGCCTTTTTCGGAAGGGTCATGGGTGAAGCTCTCAAGGGACACCCGGTTACGCAATTCAGCGAGCCGAAGGGATATGAACCACCAGTTGAGCAGAAGCCAGAAGAGCCGGTTCAGGCTACCGCTCCGAGCGGACTGAGCGGGTCTTATAGTCAGGACACCCAAATTGTATCGTTATCCTGGACTGCGGCTACGGGGGATAATGTACAATACCGCGTGTATCGCAAGGGGACTTCCGATACAGGCTTTACGGCAATCATGGAGGCCATGAAGGGCACGAGTGGTGAAGACACGTCTCCTATAGCTGGAAACACGTATGAATATTATGTAGTAGCTTATGGGGCGGATGGTAAAGAATCCGAGGCTTCTAATACGATCCGTGTGGAAATTCCGGCTGAGACTACTCCGGTTGATCCACAGCCAGGGACTGATCCAAACGAGAATGGAACCTTACCGGATAATGGCGGGGCTACAGACGGACAAAACGGTACAGATCAGGGAAATACAACTCCTGGCGGTATCAATAACAATAATGGCTCAGGTCAGGTTCCGGCATCTCCTGGGGATACTAATGGGAATGGTGCTGGCGGCACAGGTAACAATAGTGGCAATTCCGGCAATGGAAACGATACTAATCAGGGAAATGGTCAGACTACTACACCGGATTCAGGTATTTCTGATGAAGATACTATGGTAAATCCAGAAAACACGGATGCATCTACGACTGAAGTCACAACGGATGGGACTCAAGAAGGCAATTCCAACGGTCATTCGAACTCCAATCGTGGACGTCACAATCGGAATTAGCAAGTATTGCTTTATGCAAGTTGAATTTGTTTCAAATCAAAGGTATTCTCAGTCCGTGAACTGGTCTGAGAATACCTTTTTTGCTGTTTTAAAGGGGTTCTTTTTGAGTGTACAGTTTAAATATGGTAAGCTGGTTTTACCAATGTTGGAGAGGAACATCATTATGAAGCGCAAATTCGGAGACCGGGCCAACTGGCGCAGAATCACCAATCGCAAGTTTGCTTGCCGGTATGTAGAAAGTGACGCGTTTACAGGATATGTGACCCTGTATACAATTTTGAGTCTCAAGGAGCCGTTATGGAAAAGTTACGGTGGTCATACGTTTTGCATAGCCGATAAAGGATATTCCTGGCTGCAATATTACCCAAAAGGTGAGCACTATGTGGTGACTGCTATGTTTGACAATCGGGAGCAGATCGTTGAATGGTACATTGACACCTGCCGTAATCAGGGTGTGACCGATCAAGGAGTCCCATGGTTTGACGATTTGTATTTGGATGTTGTGGTGCTTAAAAACGGTGAAATCTTTCTAGTGGATGAGGATGAATTGGAGGAGGCGTTACAACGGGGGCATATCTCAACGCAAGAGGCAGAATTGGCTAACCGTACAGCGGCTGATGTGTTACATCAGATAGACGCCCACGTGTTCCCCTATTTTAAAATGTCACTGAAACACCGGGCAGAATGGTTTCACAACGGTGATTTCAAGAGAGAACGGTGAAAGTTTTGCAGTGGATTAAAGACACTGGGCCCAAACGTCCTGAGTTGAAAAGCAGGCAGAGTCGCCTTAAGAAAATATCTATGGTATCCAAGCGTCTTGTACTTTGTTTGATGATTTTCATTTTGGTCGGATTGGTATGGGCAGGTATCCGAGTGTGGAACATGAATACGGCTGCCTCTACCACTCCGCTCCAGCAAGTGCAAATTGGTATCGTACTAGGTGCTTCTATGTGGGGAGCTGAGCCCAGCCCTGGATTGAAGGAAAGGCTGGAAGAAGCCTTGCACTTATACCGCAACGGGACGGTACAGCGTCTAATTGTAAGTGGGGGACTGGATAAACCAGATTTTCCGTATACGGAGGCTGAGGGCATGCAACGCTATTTGGTAGATAAAGGGGTCCCTGTACAGCATATTGTGTTGGAAAACCATGCGACCAGTACTTACGAAAATCTGCTCTATAGCCAGCGCATTATGAAGGAATATGGATGGACCTCCACCGTGATCATTACACATAGCTATCATGGCCCTCGGGCGATGGAGATTGCTCAATTCTTGAATTTTGATCATCCTCAGATGGCTCTGACGGAATCCAAAGTGCTCAATATGCCAATTCATCAATCAAGAGAAGTATTGGCATACGCTAAATGGACGCTGCAACGGTGGTGGATCAGCGCTCAAACTTGGGTTGCCTGAATTTAAGAAAAGGCTTTGTGCACGTTCCCGTTGCTTTTATGCTAATAAGGACATGCCAGACCGAATACATTAATAGGGTAAGCTGTGCCTGAAGAAATGTTGAGGTGATGGATGCATGAACGGACGGGGAATCGCCGCGGGCAAGCGGTCGGAGGAGAGACCTTCCAGACAAATTAATGTCGTGCTGCGTAGCCCGGAGCCGATAGCTTCGGTGACTGTGGACGAGACGGAAGCAGTGGCTTCAACCAAGTCACAGGCGCTACCGCAGTATCTCAGTCTTTATCAGGAAATTCAGAAAGAACTCGATCATCTCGTCGGCTTGGATAACATCAAAGACCTGGTATTTGAGGTATATGCCTTTTTGCAAATCGCCCATATGCGCACGGATGCGGGATTGTTGAGCAATGCACACGTATATCACATGATTTTCAAAGGAAATCCAGGTACGGGGAAAACGACAGTAGCCCGCATTATCGCTAAAATGCTGCAAAAAATGGGGGTACTGAGCAAAGGTCATCTGATTGAGGTGGAGAGGGCTGATCTGGTCGGTGAGTATATTGGGCACACTGCACAGAAAACGCGAGATCTGGTAAAGAAATCTCTTGGCGGCGTGTTGTTCATTGATGAGGCTTACAGTTTGGCACGCGGAGGGGAAAAGGATTTTGGAAAAGAAGCGATTGATACCTTGGTAAAGTCCATGGAAGATCAAAAAAATCAATTTATTTTGATTCTCGCTGGATACTCGGGGGAAATGGACTTTTTTTTACGAACGAATCCTGGTCTTCCTTCTCGCTTTCCAATCCAGTTGGATTTTCCTGATTATACTGTAGATCAGCTTATCCAAATTTCCGAGCTGATGGCCAAGGAGCGGGATTATATTCTCATGCCTCAGTCCATAATTAAAATGAAGGAGCATTTGCTAAACGAGCGTAATGACAGTCTTCATGCATTTAGTAATGCACGCTATGTTCGTAACGTGATTGAAAAAGCGATTCGGCACCAAGCTGTCAGGTTGCTCAATCAGTACCGGAGCGGGCAACCCGGCAAGCAGGAATTGATGACGCTGCGTCCAGAGGATTTGAAAATGGACAAAAGATAGGCGATAATAGGAATCTGAATCACATCGAATGGTATGACATCGAACGGGGGCCGGCCTGAACATCAGGTCGGTCTCTGTTCGAGAGTTGACATGAAAATAAAGGAGCAAACAATATGGCGAACTCCACTCATGATACACAAACTGAAATGCAGGACAAGGCGGTACTGGTCAGTCTGATTACGGATGAAGTCAAACGATCTGGCATCAATATGGAATACTCGTTGGATGAGCTGGTGAAATTGGCTGAGACAGCGGGAGTTGAAGTACTGAGCGTCCTGACACAGAATAAGGAAGCCAAGGATTCAAAATGGTTTATTGGCAAAGGAAAAGTAGAGGAATTGCGTGCAGTTGCTGAAGAATTGGGAGCGAATACAGCTATTTTTGATCAGGAGCTCTCGGGGGCCCAAGTACGGAATCTGGAAGAAAGTCTGGATCTCAAAATTATTGACCGAACACAGTTGATTCTGGACATTTTTGCTCAACGTGCAAAAACACGGGAAGGTATTATTCAGGTTGAACTGGCGCAGTTGTCATATTTACTCCCCCGTTTGTCTGGACATGGCAAAAATCTCTCGCGTCTCGGTGGCGGAATCGGAACACGTGGTCCTGGTGAAAGTAAGCTGGAGACAGACCGTCGTCATATTCGTGACCGAATCAGTGATCTGAAACGCCAACTGGAGGAAGTGACTCGTCACCGGTATTTGCACAGGGAGCGCAGACAAAAGAGTGGTATTGTTCAGGTCGCACTTGTTGGCTATACCAATGCGGGCAAATCGACGCTGTTGAAGCAACTGACAGCAGCCGATGTATATATTGAGAACCAACTGTTTGCGACGCTGGATCCTACCTCCAGAACAATGGAGCTACCGAGTGGAAAAGAAATTATTCTTACGGATACGGTCGGTTTTATCCAAAATCTTCCTCATGATTTGGTTGCTTCCTTCCGGGCTACTTTGGAGGAGGCGAATGAGGCTCATCTCATTTTGCATGTCGTGGACGCTTCCTCGGATATGCGAGACGAACAGATGAAAGTTGTAGAGACGATCTTGCAGCAGCTAGGGGCTGCGGACAAGCCTCAGATCGTATTATTTAACAAAAAAGATGCCTGTACCCCTGAGCAACTGGAAATGCTTCCTTCTGGGGAGGGCTATTTGAAAATTAGTGCTTTTGATGAAGGGGATTTGCTGCGCATTCGTGAACTGATTCAAGAGCATCTGAGTGGGGATACGCTGAGATTTCGCATTCCCGCGGAACGTGGAGATTTAACCTCGGTGCTTTATCGAATCGGAGATGTACTGCTGACAGAGTATGATGGCAATGATGTCATTTATGAGGTTGAGATTCAAAGAGGCGAGTACGAAAAGTACGGTCATGCACTCAGCGACTTCACAGAAGGTTAACATCTAATGATGTTTTTGGGTCAATAAAATGATAATGCTCATCGTTCAAAGTGAACAATAATATAACATGAATAGCCTAAGGCTGCGTAAGAGAGAGGGTCAAGAAGGTAAATGGTAGTTTTTAGTCCAGAAATTCAGCAAATTCAGAAAACGGCAGAACATAAAATACAAGAACGTATACAGCACATAGATCATATTGTAGATTCAAATCAGTGGAAGGTAATTCAGGCATTTCAGCGGAAGCAAGTGAGCGATTTTCACTTTGCGGGTTCTACGGGATATGCTTACAATGACCGGGGACGTGAGGTGCTGGAAGAAGTCTATGCGGATGTGTTCGGTGCGGAGGCAGCGTTGGTGCGTCCGCATTTTGCCTCGGGTACTCATACAATTGCCACTGCTTTATTTGGTGTGCTGCGTCCAGGGGATGAACTGTTGTACATTACTGGGAGACCTTATGATACCCTCCACAAAGTGATTGGTAAGCCCGGCGATGGAACAGGATCTTTGCAGGATTTTGGTGTTACTTATGGAGAAACCGCACTGACAGAGGAAGGTAAAGTGGACTGGGAAGCGGTGGAGGCTGCGATCCATGCCAATACCAAAGTGATCGGTATTCAGCGTTCACGCGGTTATGATTGGAGAGCTTCGTTTAGTGTAGCAGATATTGAAGAAATGACAGCACGTGTGAAGGAAATAAAACCTGACGTCATTGTCTTTGTTGACAATTGCTACGGTGAATTTACCGAGAAGCTGGAACCTACTCAGGTAGGTGTCGATTTGATGGCAGGTTCGTTGATTAAAAATCCCGGTGGTGGCATTGCAGAAACGGGTGGATATATCTCCGGCAAACAAAAGTATGTAGAGCTAGCATCCTACCGATTAACTGCACCTGGAATCGGTGGAGAAGTAGGTGCCATGCTAGGTACTACACGAGGCATATTTCAGGGACTATTCCTTGCTCCAACACTGGTTGGGCAAGCGGTTAAAGGGAGCGTATTCGCAGCTGCGGTCTTTGAGGAGATGGGATTTGAGACCAAACCTGCCTGGCATGAAGAGCGTACAGATTTGATTCAGGCTATTTCTTTTAGTGGACCAGAGCATCTAATTGCTTTTGTACAGGGCATTCAGCGTGCGGCTGCCGTGGATAGCCATGTGGTGCCGGAGCCGTGGGATATGCCGGGTTATGAGCATCCAGTTATCATGGCTGCAGGTACGTTCATACAAGGGGGAAGTTTGGAACTATCCGCAGATGCTCCGATTCGTGAGCCTTATATTGGTTACATGCAAGGGGGCTTAACCTACTCTCATGTTAAATTTGGAGTGCTTATGGCTCTGCAAACGATGAAAGAACGTAAATTATTGTGAGTTTTTCTAACATGTCATTGACACTTTGCATCAGCTAAATGTACAATAAGGTGAATAATAGATCACTGGAAGGTTGATGACAAATGGGCGACGAAATTCGCAGAAATATGGCCTTATTTCCAATAGGTATTGTCATGAAGCTAACGGACTTGTCAGCACGTCAGATTCGTTATTATGAACAGCATAACTTGATAGTTCCTGCCCGTACATCGGGAAACCAACGTCTTTTTTCTTTTAATGACGTAGAGCGTCTGCTTGAAATTAAGGCGTTGATCGAGAAGGGTGTTAACATTGCGGGAATTAAACAAGTCATGAATCCGGTTACCAAGGAATCGGAGGAAGCTACGGTTATTACTGCAGATACGGAAGTCAAACGCCGTGAAATGTCCGATACTCAGCTTCACCGCTTGCTGAAACAACAACTTGTTGCAGGCAAAAGACCAGGACAGGTATCCCTGATCCAAGGCGAATTATCACGGTTCTTCAATAAGAGATAATGCTTTGACTTACCTCTTGGCATAAGGTCGCTTTACTTTAAAACCCGGTCTCATCATTTAAGTAATTTATACAACAACCGATTCGTATATAGTCGTTACAGAAAGGGAGAGGTTAGAGTGAGTTATAGCAGAGAAGATATCCTTCGGATTGCGAAAGAAGAAAATGTTCGTTTTATTCGTTTGCAATTTACAGATTTGCTGGGCACTATTAAGAACGTTGAAATTCCGGTTAGTCAACTGGAAAAAGCATTGGATAATAAAATGATGTTTGACGGTTCTTCCATAGAAGGTTATGTGCGTATTGAAGAATCTGATATGTATTTATATCCGGATTTGGACACTTGGGTTGTATTCCCTTGGGTAACCTCGGATCGTGTAGCCCGTTTGATCTGCGATATTTACAAGCCGGACGGAGTTCCGTTTGCAGGCGACCCGCGGGGTATCTTGAAACGTGTACTTAAGGAAGCAGAAGAGTTGGGATATACTTCGATGAATGTCGGACCAGAGCCTGAATTCTTCTTGTTCAAAACGGATGAAAAAGGCGAGCCAACTACAGAACTGAATGACCAAGGCGGGTATTTTGACCTGGCTCCGATGGATCTAGGTGAAAACTGCCGTCGTGAAATTGTACTTAAGCTTGAAGAGATGGGCTTCGAAATTGAAGCATCTCATCATGAAGTTGCACCTGGTCAGCATGAGATTGACTTTAAATATGCAGATGCAATTAAAGCTGCCGACCAGATTCAAACGTTCAAGCTCGTTGTTAAGACGATTGCTCGTCAGCATGGTTTGCATGCTACCTTTATGCCAAAACCTTTGTTTGGTGTAAATGGCTCCGGTATGCACTGCAATCAATCCTTGTTTAAGGATAATGAAAATGTATTTTATGATGAAACGGATGAACTCGGATTAAGCCAGACGGCCCGCCACTATATGGCTGGTATTCTTAAACATGCACGTGCAATGGCAGCGATCACGAATCCAACGGTAAATTCCTACAAACGTCTCGTACCAGGTTATGAAGCGCCTTGTTATGTGGCTTGGTCTGCAAGCAATCGCAGTCCAATGATTCGGATTCCCGCATCTCGTGGTCTGAGCACTCGCGTCGAAGTTCGTAACCCTGACCCGGCGGCGAATCCTTATTTGGCCTTGGCAGTGATGCTGAGAGCCGGTTTGGATGGTATCAAACGTCAGTTGGCTCTGCCAGCTCCGATTGATCGTAACATTTACGTGATGTCTGAGGAAGAGCGGATTGAAGAAGGCATTCCAAGTCTGCCTGCAGACTTGAAAGAAGCTTTGTCTGAACTTATTCGGAGCGAAGTTATCTCTGACGCACTGGGCGACCATGCTCTGGCCTACTTCTATGAGCTTAAGGAAATTGAATGGGATATGTATCGCACACAGGTTCATCAGTGGGAACGTGATCAATATCTGACGCTGTATTAAAAGACATAAAGCCTTGGCATTGCTGGTTTTTCTAGCATGTCAGGGTTTTTCTTTTTAGTTCAAGGGTAAGTGGCTTTTCTACTTTGACCGCGATTTTGACCGCGACTAATTGATTTGGGGATAGTTCATATAAGCTGCATAATTATCTATGCTACGTACCTCAATAAATTCAGTAATATGAGCATAAATGTCGGCAGTGACTTCTATAGATGCATGACCTAATCTTTCTTGGACCTCTTTCATACTAGCTCCCGATTCCAGCATCAGAACAGCGTGAGTATGTCTTAGTCCATGGATTGTGATGCTCTTATCTATGCCTGCGTTTTTGCATATCCTTTTAAAAGCCCGTTGCAAAGTTGATTTCGCAAATGGTAGTCCGTCGCCCCGATTAAAAACTAATCCAAAATCATTCCTGTCTACTTGATCAAGTTGCAATTCGTCTTCTTTTTGTTTTACTATGTGGCTTTTCAGCTCTCTTGATAAATTTTCCGTTATAAGGATTTTTCTGTTTGAAGCGTTTGTTTTTGGTGGAGAAAAAATATTTTCATATTTCATTTCATCATATACTAATGTTTTGTTTACTATAATCCTTTTTTCATCAATGTTTACATCATCTCTTTGCAAAGCGAGAGCTTCCCCCTTCCTTAGACCAGTTTCAATCAGAGTTTTGAAAAAAATGTAGTATTTCCAATTGTCTACAAAGGCAGCATTTAAAAAATCAAACACTTCTTTTTTCGTAAGGTATTTCAAAGTATCAGGTGATTTAAGTTTATTGATATTTGGATCAGGTATAGTAATTTTGGAACAAGGATTTTTTTTAATTACTTCTAATTCCACAGCTTTATACATAGCACTCAACATGGTTGTATGAATAATCTCAACAGTTCTTTTACTACGTTTTGAAATCATTTCATTAATGAAATTTTGATATTGAGCATTGGTTAATTTAGTGACTTTTTCGAATCCTAAGTTTGGAACTAGATGGTTTTTTATATTATTTTTATGTTGTTTATAAGTGTTATTTCTTACAGTCTTTCTCTTATATATTTCTACCCAGTCTTCAAGAAATGTACTAATTAAAATGTTTTTACTCTCATTTATCAATGTTCCATCTTGTAAATGAACCTCTAATTCATCAGCGGCCAACTTAGCTTCGGATTTAGAAGCAAATCCTCTTCGTGTTGTATTTGTCCTCTTCCCTGTTTTGGGATCGACTCCGGTATCAATTTTAAACATCCAGAGTGTTCCTTTTGTCTTTGTTTTGTATTTTTTAAACGATGCCATACTAAAACTCTCCTCTTAATAGATTGAGAAAATAACCATATATCCTCCTTTCTAGAATGTATGTTCGGTTTTATTTGTATAGGAAATAGCTTTTCAGCTATAAACCTAAAAAGTAGAAGTGATTTTTTGTTTAACGTTAGAAATCATTTTTGAGGTCTTTTTTCTCTTGGTCAATTAATGCTTCAGCATATCCTAAGATTCGTTGTTTCAACTCATTTGTTATTAACTTTCCGTTAAACTTTATTTCAGGTTGATTAAGGAATTTTTCTAAATCTTTAGTATCGTTTAATGAAATTTTCTTGGCAGCATCTTCAATTGAGTTTGAAGATTTCGATAAATTATGTCGTTTAGATATCTTTGTTAACTCATTTAAAATCGATTCTTTTTGTTCGAAATTTAATTTTTCTAAAATAACATCTTTCAGAATAGCGAAGTTGCACACTAAATTAAAAGTATCTTGAGTGAGTTCTATAAGAGTGTCAGGATCGTTTTCATATTCAACTAAACCTTTCTTATATAATTCGTAAAAAGCTCTAGTTTCATCATTAATCTCAATCGAACTAAAAATTGTATACAATTCTTTATGAAGGAATGATAAAAAATTACCGTTTTCATCTACAAGTAAACGTGCTACCTGTTTAATTTTTTCGTTAAGGTAAAGATTCGAATCATGATCATCAATCTTGATTAATACATCATCATCATTCACGTCGATGTGTCCAGCAATTATCATTAATTCATTAAAGGATATATCTAAAGCTGAAGAAATTTTCTTTAACGTATCAGGTTTTGGTACATTTCGTTTACCCGTCTCAATTCTTGACAATTGGGCGATACTTATCCCCGATATTTTTGAAACATCCGTTAATGTTAGCCCCTTGCTATCACGTACATGCTTAATCCAAATGCCAAGTTCGTTTGACACTACAACTCCACCTTTTTTCTTATTGGTAACATAATAACATCATTTTACCTAGAGGTAAATATTTAGTTAGGGTTATTAAGGAAACAGATGAAATTAAGCGTATTAGCTAATTTTATACTGGAAAACGGCGATAAATAAATTTTACCAAAAGGAAAATAAGTAGTATTATTTGCCTGTAGGGAAAGAGAGGGGCTTTTCAATGACCAATACTTTAGGTGTGTATTTAAAAAACCGCAGAAAAAAGAAAGGTCTAAACCTAATTGAGTTGTCAGAATTATCTGGAATTAGTATTGCTCAAATTTCAAGAATTGAAACTGGAAAGAGAGGAACGCCTAAACCAGATACAATAAAAAAATTTTCATACGCTTTGGACTTAAGTTATGAAGATTTAATGATAAGAGCTGGACATTTAGAAAAACAATAATGAGAAGGAATGATTAAATGGAAACGACAATGAATGTTCATATTCCTGAGATCGATAAGTATGTACAGGAACTTGTTAAGAAGGCTTATGAGTTAGGAGTGGAAGAAGGAAGAAAAAAATACAGCTTCCCCACATTGCTCACCAAAAATAACCTTAAAGAAATTCTACAAGTTGAGCTTTCGGCAGTGAATAAAATCGTAGATATTCCAACATTTCCGAAGTTCAAGCAAATAAGAGCAAGATATCCAAGAGATCATGTTTTCACTTGGATCAACGATAATTCTTCCACTCTTAAAGATAACTCATTAAAGAAAGGAGAAAAAACTTGCAAATAGATATAAACATGATCAAAGTCAGTAATCGAATCCGTAAGGATTTTGGCGGGATAGAAGAACTGGCTCGAGATATTAAACAGAATGGACTCATTAACCCTATTGTAGTAACACCGGATTATCAGTTGATTGCTGGAGAGCGGCGGTTGAGAGCGCACCAGTTCCTTGGACGCTCAGAAGTGACGGTAAGAGTTATGGAAATCAAGGATTTTGAGCATCAACTTCAGCTTGAGATTTCCGAGAATGAACATCGTAAGGAGTTCACTTTTTCCGAGCGAGTAGAATGGGCGCGGCGACTTGAAGAGGTCGAACGCTTGAAGGCCAAAGAGCGCATGGCTGAAGGTACGGAAAATTTTCCTGACCAACCTACCGGACAAGTTCGGGATATTGTAGCGGATCAGGCAGGCTTTGGCTCTGGCAGGCAGTACGACAAAGCGAAGTTTATTGCGGAAAATGCTACTCCTGAAATCATTCAGCAGCTTGATGAAGGCTTGATTAGCACTCACAAGGCATTTGTAGAAACCAAAGCTAGGCTCGAAGCTGCTGTGCGTGAGGCAGAGGAAAGAGCAGAGCAGGCAGAGCGGGACAAGCTTGAGTTACAAAGACAGTACAAAGATGCCATTCCTGCGGATCAACTTGAGGATGCCGTATCTGCGGCTGTAGAGCGTCACGAGGAAGAAACAGGCATTTTCATTCGTCAAAAGGAAAAAGAGGCAGAAGCGCAGCTCAAGCAACGCGATGAATATTGGAAAAACAAACTCAATGACGATTTGGAAAAAGAACGTTTAAAAGTTGAACAATTGAAGAGTGGCTACCAAAGAGCTAAAGAAGAACTTGAGACTATCAAACTCCAGCAGCCAGACGACTTCAACGAACAGGAGGCTGCTGCTCAAATGAAGAAGCTTCGCTTTGAAGCGGACAGTAATACGATCCAAGTGAGTATCCATGTGAAACAGTTTCTGCAAAAGGTTGGAATTACTTCATTCATGTTGGGTGCAATAGGCAGTGCAAGTAGCTCTGAAAAGAAACGGTTGTCTGAAAGTTTGGACATGTTGGAAGCCTTTATCGAACAGATTCGTCCAGCTGTAAACAGCAGAAAGGTGGTAGAAAAATGACGCTAATTAATCCTAATCAACAGCCAGATTTCTTGTCTGTAGTTGAAAAGCAAATGCAACTAACTGAGGCTCAAGGCATGGCGATTCGTGGTCTTGTGGACGGTATTAAGCAAATGCATTTGGATGTTACTGAAAAAGTGGAAGAAGTTCAGATGATGGTTCAAGAGGTTCGGGATAGCGTGACGCTTACAGATGCTGAATGCTATCAGTTACAGGATGCAGTAAGAATCAGGTCCATTACTCTCACAAAAGATCGTTACAAGGAGACAGATGGAAAATTTAACGAAACGGTCGGGAAATATCGCCGCATGATTTGGAGTAAGCTGAAAGTTTTGTTCTCAGTTGCAAAGTACAGTCACATCCGGCGCATAGATTTTGATGATTCCATTTACTTCGTTAAAGAGTTTCGTCCAGAAGACTATATCTAAGAGGTGAAGGATTATGACTCTACCGGAATTGGCTCGTATCTGGTTCGAAAATGAATTACAGCATGCCATTATCGTTCGTAACATCCGGCGTAAGGACAAGTCAAAATGAGCAGCAAGATTTACTCTATTCCAATCGTGGATGATGAAGGATTCAAATTTACATTAGATCAACCAGCAGACTCACTTATAGCCGCAGTATTACTCATGTATCGCTGGTTAAATTGTCAACATTCAGTAGATATTGAGATGCTAGAGCTGACAGAGCAGGATAAGAAAAAGATCTCTCTTCAAAAGGAAAAAGAACTTACTGAACAAAAGCTTCAGGCCATTTATAAAACTCAATATGCTATTACAGATAGTCCATGGCCTAATCATGTTTGTATCCAGAGGATGAAGCCTTTGAAGGAACAAGAAAGGCGATTAAAAACTAGAATATCCGAACTTGAAGCGGAGATATGGAGCTGAGAGAGTTGGACGAGCATAAACAATCTAGGGTGCTTAGAGCACAATTAAGGGAGCTATACGAGGACAGTATTGATGCTGTCAAATTCGGATTATCGACTGACGAAATTCATGCTCAAATAGGCTTGCTTACTGCCGAATTAAGTGAACTTGAGCAATTTAAAAACGAAGAATATGAAGGACTAGAATCTCCTAAGCCGTCAGGATACAAGATATCCGGTAAAGGAATAGGCTGCTGCAATCATTGTGGGAAAGAGGTATTCGATGGTCAGAAACACCCTGCTCCAAACGAAGAAGGACTTTTCTGTAATTACTATTGCCGTAAGTTATACCGCAAAAGAAAAGACAGAGAAGCCCTGACAAACGATCGTGCTACCAACACGATCATTTAAGAAACATTTCAACGGCAGTATATCATGGATTCTAAAAAATGAAAATAGGAGTGTAATAATATGGATTTGAATAATATGGTAAATCAGGCGCTAACGAATATTCATAGTGAGGGGTTAGTTGAAAAAATCGTCAGAAATAAGCTTGAAAAAACAATTGAATCTATTATTGATGATATTTTTAGTTCCTATGGAGACTTTGGGAAGCAATTAAAAGAACATGTAAAACAACATTTTTCTATCAATCTTGGCGTGTTGGATTTACCGTCTTACAACACATTAATCGCGCAAGTAATTAAAGAAAAACTGGATGAGATTACTCATATACAGGGTGTAGAAAAATTGAAGGAACAGATGGATAGAATGCTTGCTGATGTTAAGCCAGAGTATAAACTATCAGAGCTTATCAACAGCTGGAAAAAAAGTGAAAACGAAGATGATGAATATGATGACAGTGATGAGTTCTCCCTTCATATTGACAAGGATTATAGTACGTGGATTCACCTTGATCCAGAACCGGATAAGGGTAAGTATCAATGCAAATATGGAATGCTTATTCGCGATGATGGTACATTATTTTGCCTGAAAATAGATGATCGCGAAATTAAATCAAAAGATATGATGTACGGCTTACATGGAATTGCAGAGGATTTATTCAAGATTTATGCTCATGGTTCTAAGTTAGTCATTGATGAGGATGAAATAAACCTCTATTACGAAAACAGCGAATACTAATTGAAATTGAACAGACAAATAAGTAAGAAAGAGTGGTTGCATTGTCTCTAAAAAAACAATATACGCTCGGAGAGCTTTATAGTCTTGCGGATCAATGCAGCCATGATTACCCTGCTACACTGGCACGTAAGATTGAATTACTGACCGAAGTCCAGATTCTTTTGGGGCGCAAGGCAGCTGAGGCCGTAAGGGATTATAAGAAGAAATATGCTGAGAGGAAGCGTGTTTATGCTGAAGCGTATATTGCAGCAAAGAACCTAAGGGAGCAACGTGCGGAATTGGCGGTAATTGAACTTCGCCTTCAAGAGGCTGATGCAGAAGCTGATAAAGTCCGCTGGAGTAATGCTGTGGAAAGTAATGACCAGGTAATAAACTCTTTGAAATATAGCTTGAAGGTTCTTCTAGCTGAATTCGGTAGTTCAGCCAGCGGAACGAGATAGTATACAGAAGTTTCCGGGGTGAGTGAATTGGACAAAAAAAGTATTTGCTTATGGTGTGAGCATACCTCTGAAGAAATGAGTCACATAAGATTCGTGAACTTTGAGGGTACAGGATATGGCATTTGCCAGATGTGCTACTGGAGGTTAGAAGACGATGGATTATGGAACCTAACCCTCGTAGAAGGCCAGTGAACATAATAAAAAAGATACCTGTTTATTCTAAAGCGTTGATTCCTAAGGAAATGAGGGAACTGGTATTAGAAAGAGATTGCTACAAATGCCAATATTGCGGAAGAGAAAAGGGACTAACAATCGACCATGTGATTCCTGAATCAAAGGGCGGACCGACTGAGCCTCATAACTTGGTAGTTGCTTGTAAATCGTGCAATTCCAAGAAGGGTGTTAAAGATGCTGAAAATATGAGAGTTGCTATTCAGAGGGTTGATACAGATGGCTGAAATTAAATGGATTAAGCTCAGTACTGGTATGTTCGACGACGAAAAAATTAAAATTATCGAAGATATGCCCGAAGCTGACACGATCATTGTTATATGGCTCAAGCTAATGACTATGACAGGAAGATCAAATATGGGCGGTTACATCATGCTGACCGAAACTATTCCATATACAGAGGACATGTTGATTTCAGTGATCAAAAGGCCGCTGCCGGTTATAAAAATGGCTCTATCCATCTTCGAAAGATTCGGGATGCTGGAAGTTTCTGAGCAAGGAGCTTTCTTTCTGCCTAACTGGGAGAAACATCAGAATGTAGATGGAATGGATAAGGTCAGGGAACAAACTAAAAAGAGGGTTCAAAATTACCGGAACAAGCAAAAGCAGCTTGATTCAGGTGGAAATGATCCTCATGTTACAGGAAACGTTACTGGTAACGTTACAGTAACGGTCGGTAACGAAACAGATAAAGAATTAGATTTAGAACTAGAAAAAGAAAGTTGTTGTTTAACGCCCGAGACTGAAATCAAATCCGAAGATGAGGGGATACCGTTCACCCGACAGGATGCCGTTCCTGTCAATCCTGAAACAGATGCCGACTCTGGACAGAATGAAGTATCATCTTCGGATATTGATTATCGCAACACCCTTGCCAACAAGTACCTACAGCGCAGGGGGAAAGGATTAGACATTACAGCAGCCGACGAAACGAGCATTGATGAATTGCTGACTGCTGGTGTACCGCTTCAAACCGCTTTGGACGGAATTGATCAATCCTTTGACAAATTTAAACCTAAGCATAAGCGCGATGGGATACGGAGTCTGAGTTATTGTGCGACTATTATTTTCTCCTTACACGCCTTACGTGAAGATGTTGGTAAGGGGGAGAGGGCCGAAAGTCCTTTGCCTTATAAACCTGAGTCACAAATAGATGTGCCGCCAAGCGAATACACCGAGTCGGACATTCAAAGCATGCTTGCAAAACTAAGGGCTAAACAGGGAGGTTGATGCCGTATGGAGAGTTTCGGCAAAGAGCTAAAGGCATTAATACCCGCAGGTTTTGCCAAGAGACAGGCTGCGGTGCTGGAACGTCTAACAAACCATCCTGAGGTTCAGAGATTAAAAAGCGAATTTCCTGACCGAACTGAGGATCTGACCGAACCCAAACGATATAGAGATTTGTCACAGCATATATCCTATTGCGATAAATGCAGCGAGTGTCCAGGGTTGCTTGCTTGCCGGAACGAACAGAAGGGGCATGCAAGCGTTGCGGAGCCTAACCCGACCAAAGCTGACGAACTGGTCTTCCGACTTCGGAAATGCCCATTGTTGGTCGCTCACGAAAGAGAACAAGGAATAGGTCAAAGGATCAAGAGTCATTACATCCCGGCTCACATCCTGAATGCCACCTTCGAAGACATTGAACCTGACCCGCAGCGGATATCTGCAATTGCGGCGGCAATAAGCTTCTGTGATGAATTTGTTCCAGGAGAAACGACAACAGGACTATACTTTTACGGTCAAATGGGCGTAGGCAAAAGCCGGATCGTTGGAGCCATTGCCCAAGAGTTGGCTAAGCGTGACGTAAGCGTACTGATGGTCTATGTTCCTGATTTCCTACTGGAGGTCAAGGATGCGATTGGTTCAAAGACAGAAGCTGTTGAAAGTAAGCTTGATGCTTTGAGGACAGTTCCTGTGTTGATATTGGATGATATTGGGGCCGAGTCATTAACGACTTGGACAAGGGATGAAGTCCTGGGACCGATACTTCAGCGACGTATGGAACGCCTAACGACGATCTACACATCGAATTTAACTATGAGTGAGCTGAAACAGCATTTGGCGAATCCAAAAGACAGCAAGCCTAGTGAGCAGAATGAGAAGAAAGCGGCGCGAATTATCGAACGGATTGAACCATTTGTAAAAATACTGCCAGTAGGCGGACGGAATAGACGTAGGGGGTAAGCATATGTGCAGAACATGCGGCGGCTGTAAGGTAGCATATCAGTTTCTCGGCTCCATGATGATATCAGGTCCATGCCCGGAGTGTAACCCTAATGCTAGAAAGGACATTTCGAAGGAGGGGGTCAAACCTTATGAATATAGTAGTGGACAGTTCTCTATTAGCTGAGGCTTTAGAAGATACCAGTAAAGCTATTTCAGCCAAAAGTATCATGCCGATACTTGGTTGCTTTTTGATTGAAGCGAATCAAGAGGGGTTAACTGTGACAGGAACTGATGATAGAGCAACAATACAATCATATATTTTCGAGGAGCATGTTCAAATCGAACGGAGTGGAAAGGTAGTTCTGCCTGAATTGTTTTTGAAAATGCTCAAGAAATTAAGTGGTGACGTTCGGATTGAGTCTAAAGATGGTATGAATGTGATTATCACGTCCCGGAATAAAGAAATTGAAATGGCAGGATTGGACCCTGAGGAATTCCCTTCACCACCTACTATAAATGACGATGAATATATTGAAATTACAGGGAAAGACCTAAGGGGACTATTCAAAAAGGCTATCTTTGCAGCGGACATTGATGGTAAAGGCATGCCTATACTAACTGGAGCAAATGTCTACCTCAAGGATGGAAAAATAGGAATGGAAGCAACCAATAGGCATCGCCTTTCAAAAGCAGAAAAAGATATTGAATCAGGCGATTTTGGTAGTGCCGTGATCGAGGCGAGAGGACTAGTTGAACTACAGAAGATCATTACAGATAAGGACGATGTCCAATTTGGCTTTTCAAAGGGGAAGGATGATCGGGTAGTCTATGCCTTTGCTCGCACAGAGAGATTCGCTTTTTACTCTCGTGTTCTAGAGGGTGAGTATCCAGACATACACCAGATGGTTATTTTACCTGATAGTGGTACGAGGATTGAGATAAATAAACAAGAATTCTTGGAATCAGTTGAACTTATTTACACTCTGGCAAAAGAAGAAAAAAATAATATGGTCAAGCTTGATATAACTGAAAAAGAAATAAATATTCGTGGAAAAGGAAAGCAAACGGGCAAGGCAAGCGAAAGTATTGTGCCCACTAAGTTTACGGGACAGGAGTTATCTATATCTTTAAATTCTAAGTATGCTATAGATGCTTTAAAAGCTTTGGATGGGGAAAAAGTTACCTTGGTTTTTGCAGGCAAAACGAAGTCTATTTTCATTCTTAGCAATGAAGATAATCAAAGCATTCATATTGTACAACCTTATAGGACGGTAGATTAATGAGTAAATACAATGCTAAAAAAGTGATTGTTACAGCCGATGGAACCCTATTCGAGGAATGGTTGGTAAAGAAATATAACCTTGATGTAACTGGTATTCGCTTCGATAGCAAAATGGAAGGTGAGTATTATCAGGAATTGCTCATGCAGAAGCAGCTTGGGGAAATAAAGGATTTTGTTTGTCAGCCCAAATACGTCTTACAGGAAAGCCCGAAGGTGACCTACATTGCAGATTTCCTTGTTACTGATCTTGACGGAAGCCAACGAGTAATTGACATAAAGGGAGTTGAAACGGCTACCTTCAGAGTGAAGTTGAAGCTTTTCCTACTAAAATACCCGACTTTACCAATTGAAATACTGGTAAAGCGGCGTGGCGAATTTATCCCTACACAGCAGGCCAAGAAAGAACGGGCAGATCGAAAGCGAGCAATCAATAAATTAGTAAAACGAGCCGAAGGAGAGATTAAAAATGTCAGAACTGGCCGGAATAAAAGTCAGATTCACCGTAATCAAAAATGAGGATGCTGAGAATTACCTTGATGATCGGGATAAAAGTGAGTTGTCCCGCATTCTTTGGAAAATCCAAGAGTTGCGACATCTGAATGGAAAGCCAGCTTTAAATACCTATCTGGTAGTTAACACCGACGAAACATATGCGGCTGATATAGTCCGCATCATGCAGGCTAATAACCATTGGGGACCAGTGGTTGACCCTAATCAGGCGGAGTTGAAGTATGACGGAGATATGCTTATTCTACCGGAGACGGAGGAGGCGATTAAATGAAGCACTCTCAAAATGAAATTGAACGTCCAGAAGTAACACAACGGATCATAGAATTGCTGGACAAGCAAAACGAGAAAGGTCTAAAGAAGTATGGAATCACCATAGACCAGGTATCAGATATGTCCTATGACTGGAGGCTTATGGCGCTGGAGGAGGCAACTGATTTGATTCAGTACCTCCAGAAAGAGGTTATGCGACTCGAAAGACTTCTTAATCCGATCTAGGCTAAAACAAAAGGAGCATAGAGGGTTCTTAATTAATCCTCTTGCTCCTCAGTAATAAACAAATCTTCAATGGTAACATCTAGCGCTTTAGCGATAGCAAATAAATGCCAGGCTTCATGGCGACTATTTTTATCAAATCTACTAATTGAACCTTGTGGAATTCCAGTCATTTCAGACAATTCCATTTGAATGATACCTTTCTTTTTTAACAAAGGCGTCAAATTCGGTTTCACTTTAAGCAATGCAATTCACCTCTCAGTCGAATTATACGATACCGAATATTTATTAGCAACATGCATTGACTCTATATTCGATATCGTATATTATTAGGTCAAGAACTACAATTCGATATACGATATGGAATAACGTATTCAAGTCTACAGCATTGCGGAGATTCTCAGGTGAGATTGATACAAGCCAAATGATCAACTCAGGAAACTTTTCCTACGCTCTACATTGTATCCGAACGAGCAACATTGTACTGGAACCAAAAAAACATATAGGAGGGGTGGATATGACGGAGCAAGAAGCGGATGAATTCACCACAGCATTATCCGAGCGTTATGTGGAGATACAAAAATATAATTCTCATAACAACGAATTATTGAACACTTGGAATGATGCCATTGATACCTTACCACCTGACATAAAGCATAATTTTGTAGAAAAATATAATCGACTTACAAGGGAGAGTAGTTCGTGAAAAAGCTCGACTTGAACACGCTTGATGAAGAGCCTATCGAAGTACAACAAGCTGTGGCCTTTTACGCATCACTAACGATTAATGAAATTCGTATGACAACGAAAGAAAGATATCGACATTATTCAGTTTTAGAGGAAGCCGGATTATTGGAGCCTTTAAAATCCGTAGTGGAACCATAGCGGTTTAGGCTCAAAATATAAGCATAAGCACAGGAAATACAAAATTAAATTGTTGGAAAGGTGGCGAGGGGAATGTCCCATCAAACATTTTGGAAGCCAGAGAAAAAGCTAAAGCAAAAGAAGGCTTACAGCAGCCTTGGGCAACGGAAAAAGGATAAAAAGCCTGTTCCTGAATGGAAGAAAGACATTCTCTCTCACCACCAGTCACGGCCTAATACCAAGGAACGCGGAGAATTCCCGAAGGATGTAATTGCGGAACTGATTGCTGATTCAAACGGAATCTGCGAATGCTGTAAAGTTACCGAAGCCACAACTACTCATCACGTTTACCCACGCGGCAGGAAAGGACGTGGCGTGAAGACGAATGGGCTACGACTCTGCTGGCCTTGCCATGATCGGATACAAATAAATGAAGAACTCCTTCAATTTTGGATATCGGCATTCCGTGATAAATACGGCGATTGCTTTTGGTTCGATGAACAGGATTGGGAAGAGCACAACCGTAAACTGGCGGCGCGGCAACGCATGGAAGTCGAGAAAAAGGAACGCTTGGAGAGCATAAAGCCAGTCGTGGAACTGATTACTTCAGCGGCAGGGCGAACTTTGAAAGCTAAAGAAGTGCGTTTGCTGGAGTCTATGGATGATAAAGAAATGCTCGTTTTTACAAACATGATTTCTGATGCTTTGAGTAATTTCAACGAACCAGCTCCTTCTTATGGTTACGGAGAGAGATTCGAGGATTAACATACAGCGCCCCCAAGGGCAGAGAGGACACAACACATGTATACAGAAACGAATGATCGGAAGTTGCTACGGGAGATTGGATATGAAGAAACGCTGTTAGAGACGATGACGGATGAAGATTGTGAAGCAGAAGTGCAGGAGCTTCCTTACAACGTATAGCCCCATAGGGGATAAGAAGGAGGGGAAACATGAAGCCGAAATTATTAGATTTGTTTTGTAAAGCAGGAGGTTGTTCTGCGGGGTATGCCAAAGCAGGTTTTGAGGTTATCGGCGTGGACATTAATCCGCAGCCCAATTATCCTTATCGATTTATCCAAGCTGATGCATTAGAAGTTTTGAAAGACAAACAGTTTCTAAGTCAGTTCGCAGTTATACACGCGAGTCCACCATGTCAGGCACATAGTACAGCTAGAAGACTCTCAGTAGCCAGAAATGGCGGCAAGTATGGTGACCATTTGGACTTAATACCTCAAACACGAGAGTTGTTAATTGCTTCTGGAAAGCCATACATCATTGAAAATGTTGCAGGTGCGCCTTTAATTAATCCTATTAAATTGTTTGGTTCACAGTTCAAAAATTTATATACACAGCGTGAAAGATGGTTTGAGAGCAACATGCCACTTATTGAACCAGATACAGCACGTATAAAAATGAAAACACCGTCAGCAGGTAATGGAGTTGGTGAAGATGGGAGCATATCCATATGTGGTAGTGGTGGCGTAAGGGGACTCAATGCAAAACAAATTGTTTTGTATTGGGGGTTTGCAATGGGCGGCATTGACTGGATGGTTCGAGACGAGTTGGCTGAGGCAATTCCACCAGTTTACACGGAGTTTCTAGGAAAACAAATTAAAGAACACATTTAAACATATAGGAGGCTTAGCCCTCCATAAGGGGGAGAGACATATTAACCTTGAAGAGCATTTGAAAGCTGAAATTAAAAAATACAGACTCTGGGCCTTTCTTGAATCGCACGGAAGTCGAGAAGGACGCTACAGTTCCGGCTACCTTCAAGCTTTAGAAGACGTGCTAGCCAAACTTAAAGAATGTGAGCAATTAACACTATTTTAAGGGAGATTGATATGACTAATAAATCGGATTTTGAGTTTGTGCTTTATTACAAAGGTAAACGCGTTAAAATAATGTTTTTTAAAAGCAGCTTGTTGAGAGCCTTGAAAGAAGCTCGTAGTCTTCTCGATCCTAAAAAATGTGATTGCATTGAAATATACAGGGACGACCTATTTCAACGTACATGGATTAAAGAATACAGCTTGTAAGCCTACTACCTATAAAGGAGAGATATTACATGCAACGGATACTGGACGCATGCTGCGGCAGTCGGATGTTTTGGTTTGATAAAGATAATCCCGATGTCGTATATGCAGATAATCGAGAATTGAGCGACACGCTATGCGATGGACGGACACTTAATGTCGCGCCGGATGTGATCGCAGACTTTCGCAGCATGCCTTTTGCGGATGAATCATTTTATATGGTTGTGTTTGATCCGCCACATCTTTTACAGGCTGGCACCGAATCCTGGTTGGCCAAGAAGTATGGGAGATTGAACCGGGACACATGGCGAGAAGATTTGAAGCGCGGGTTCGCAGAATGTATGCGAGTTCTCAAGCCGAATGGAACACTCATTTTCAAGTGGAATGAAGATCAAGTAAGTCTGTCCGAGCTTAAAAAGCTGTTCCCGCAGCCACCGTTGTTCGGGAATAAACGCAGTAAAACGCATTGGATAGTTTTTATGAAAGAGCAGAGGGTTGAGGCATAACAGCCTCTTACCCTATACCCCTATATAAGGAGCGATAAGCATGAGAGATATTAAATTCCGTGGTAAACGAGTAGATAACGGTGAATGGGTTCATGGTTATCTGATAGGCGAGGACGTAATTGTCGGTGAGATAGTGGAATGGGATAGTGAATATTTCTGCACAGAGTTTTGGCAAAAGGTAGATCCTGAAACAGTAGGTCAGTTCATAGATCTTCCGAATTACGGTGTATGGGAAGGCGATATTTACGAGTTTACAAGACCATGGTCAAATGGTGCGCTGGAACGTGGAGTTGTGAAATGTACAGCCCATGCAGAATGGGCTGTAAATGCATGGATGTTGACTGGTATATATGAGCATGGAAAACCTATCGGAAACATACACGATAACCCGGAGCTGCTACAGCCCCAAGGGGAGTAACCGCCAATACAATACGCTCCTGCACTCTGACGGAGCGTTGGAAGGATGATAGATATGTCGGTAAATATGACAGACCAGAAACTTAACATGCAGCTTGAAATACTCTTGGGGGCTAAAGAGGACCGACACCGTGAAGGCAACGTCATAAAGGGCACTTACTCTACCAGCCCGAAAGATTACTGCAATGATCCTGCTGCCTCTCTGGAGGTACAGGTAGCCGCGATAAGAGTGAATGCCAAAAAGTATTTTAATCACTTAGAAAGACGAATACATCCAAGATTGGCGGAATTGCCTGAAAGCGAAATTTGGTCTGCATTCGAAGTCGCAGAAATTGTGAGAGCCAGCCCGCGCCAGAGGGCAGAGGCTGCTTATATGACATTATCCAGTTACCCACTAAGGGAGGATATATAGATATGGCAAAAGGAACCTTTATGTATGAGTTGAAGCTAAACAAAAATGACAATGTTCCAGCGGTCATACAGCTTCCGGGACAAATGATTGAGTTTGAAATAACTGAGAAGGACCTAAACAGAATGCTTCATCTTTATTTCATGAAAAGGATGGAACAGAAATAACACCTATAAGGGAGAGATACCATGATAAACGAAACCAGAAATGTAATGTTTGACGTTGATCCAAAGCATCTCAGTGAGTCCATGCAGGAGAACCCCCGTGACGACCGTCTGTGGGTGGTAGCTCCATTCTCAGGACAAGCCCAAATATACGCACCATCTAAGCGAGGGAAACACAAAGGGTACCATCGTATCAAATGTGAGATTTGGATTCCTGAGGATGCGATTAAAGGTAATGACACACTGGGAGAGTTTGGAGCCTTTGCAGTATTAAGTGTGCCTAAAGTGAGGGTGCAGGAGCATTTGAAGGCCGGGGAGGAACAACAATGACAGATAAACCACGTAACTGGCAAGAGGATATGAACGGATGTGCTGGCCTGCCACCAACGCCTTGGACATGGGTAGAAACGGATGAAGCTGAGTGGATAGAAGATTCTAAACAGGAAATAGTCATTGGTAGTGAGTTTGAGTATATTTTTGATGATTTACTTGGTCCAAATGTCAGAAAGGAAGCATTCATGCGTTTCATGATTAATGCACCTGAAGCCCTTCCTTACTGGCTCCAACAATATGACATAGAGTTGAGAGGACGTATACGCTGGTCAGAGGTTGCTAAAGGATTGGGAGATGACTTGAAGCAGGCTGAAACCCTTATACAACAAAAGGATGCAGAGATAGCCGAGTTGAAGCTGTCTAAGCGATTTGAATTAATACGCGAAATTCGAGCAAAAGCAGAGAGAGACCTTTATGCTCTCGCGGAAGAATGCATTCGGCTTGAGAAAGATTTGGCAGCGGCCCGTAAAACCATAGATGACTTGAAAAAGGCTCAGGTTCACGATGAACCAGACCTAACGCATGTGCAGCCTGAACAAGAGTCTCTCCTGCAAGATAAAGGAGACAAGCCATGACCTACGCTTATACCACTATATTAGCTGCTGTACTGTTGTTTATAGGTGTAGTAAGTATAGATAGGTATGTGATTATAGAAAGGATAGATCCAAGCGAGGTGAACTTAAAAGTTAAATATAAAAACAAAAAAAAGTAAGCACCTATGACAAAAGTGCTTACTTTAGGTGGATTTTATTTTTTCGGAATAATACTGTAAAGGTAGCCACGAAATAGTGGGTATACTTTATTTCCAGAGGTTTTCCATTCATATAAGTAAATAGTTCCCATATAACTCCCTTGTATGTAAAACATGCTTTGAGGAATGTAATCTTTCATTGCCTCTGAAAACTCTGACTTTTTAAACGAAGAACCTTTGATGCCAGTTACCCATTTTTTGTCCTCTTGTGTCGGAGTGTATGATCTCTCAGAAGAAATATTTGCTGAAGTTTGGGCTTGTTCTGCAAAACCTAAAGATGGTACAGACAATGCCCCAAGAAGAACTGTGCCAGCAGCCAAAGCAATAATAGATTTTTTCAAAAGTAAAGCCTCCTTAGTTTGTTTATCTTCGTGTGCAAACTATGGTGTAAGGTTATTATAGTGTTTTGATTTACATTTATCCACCAAAAATAACGATTTCACCAAATTATCACATTATATAAAGGAATGATAAATGATGAATGATAATCAAATGTGTATAGTAAATAGTCTTGAAGATGAGTCTTCTGATACACAGAGAATAGTCCAAGTAAACTTCTTTGATGACGTAGATGCAGTAGATATAAGAAAAACAAAGTGGCTGCTAAACAAATACACTGATTTAATAGATGTAATCAAAAACTATGAACATTCACTGGAGCAGATTAAAAACGGAATGTCAGCTTATGACTTGCTCTCAGCCGAAGGCTCTGTAGCAAAAAGGGTAACAGGTCAAGAACTGACAGCAGACGTAACAGCAAATGCTGTTTTGCTCAAGGATCAGCGTCACATAAATTACAGGTTTTATCTCCTCATTACAAACAATATCTATTTTGCAATCTCTAATATTAGAGATGCGCATGAAAGGCTTGCTGCAAAGCTTTTGTTCCTAGATGGGATGAAGTATCTAAAAGCTCAACAGTATATGAGTAGAGAGTATAAAAAAGGGATTCATGGTATATCGGCCACAACATTCGCTGACAAAAGACGCAAGGTCATAGAAAATTTAGCAAAAAGTCTTAAAGTCAACCGAACATTGGATTTTGTGATCATCGACTATGGTCGGGGCCGTAACAAGGAAGGTGAAATTGGACTCAGGATGCCAGAAGTAAATTAGACCGCAAGGGCTTTAGCCTTTGCGGTCTTTATTGTAGGTGTCAGAAGAAAATAAAGTTATAGACTGAAAAATAAGTAATAGTCTTGAGGATGCTTCATTAAGCTAACGGGCAGTTTAGTTCAACAAGTAATCTTAATTCCGAAAAAAAACATATTAAACAGTATTTTACTAATCTCATGAATTTGATTTGTAACAAATTTACTTCTTCTATCGTTGAATAATTAGGATCGAATAAAGATAGGAGGGTTTATTTGAAGAATACAGTATTGTTATTCATTATGGCACTAACTCTTATATGTATAGTTGGTTGCACGGGTGTTCAGCCAAAAAATAAGGACCTTGAGGGAGAGGAACCACCAAAGGTTCAAATTCAGATTGATAAACGAATGTACAAAACAAAACTCGGCACATATTGCTGGACAACATCATGTGTAGATTCAGCTGGTCCAGTTGAACTTTTAAAAGGAAAAGAACCGATTCCAGTAAAGCCTGGTGATGTTGTGAAATTCCTTATGAATTATGAGCCCCAACCGAATAAATTTCATGTCAAGCAATTCTATGAAGGAAGGCTTACAGAAGTTTTATTGAAAGAAAATAGTTTTCAAGTTCCTACAGAAAAAGGGACATATTTTTATTCATACGGGGTATGGTGGATGGATGAAGATGTAGAGAACCAATCTCGTGGCGATGCGTTTTATCATTTTTCCTTAAAGGTTACCTAGAGATTAAGATACTAAAGCAACACGATGGTATCATAAGAATAGGCGCCTGTTGAACTAACGGACAGGATATATGTTAAAATAAGGGTGAATAAAATCAGAGGTGATTTAATGTTCAATCCGAAGATCTTCTTCTATTAGTTGTGTCTAAGGTCATGGCTTCAAATGCCAAAATCTAACCCGGCACAACGGGGATGAAGATGTTTACACGGGAAGAGATTCAATCCTGGGAAGATGAGAAACAGCGTAGTCTGGAGATCAATAATAAGCCCAAAGATCCAAGAAAAGAGAAGCTTAAGGATTTCCGTAAAGGAATCAAGAGTGTTCATTACAACAAAGAATGTAAAATAGCAAGAAAAGATGATTATCGTCTGTATAGAACAAAAATGAAACGACTGATGCGTAGTGAAGAATACGAGCTCCTACACAGTTACAAACGAACGAGTGGTTGGATTACTTGGTAAATGAGGGCCCTTGAATGAACTCATCCTATTGTTGAGTGACTAGCAGTAGGGCAGTTCATGAGGGGCTGCTTTTTTTCATTGAAGTAACGGGTAGGATAGTTGAATATACAAAAGGATAATTATGGATAATTAAAAAGGGAAAGGCATATATGTGGGAATCTATTTATTCAAGTAATTAAATTAGGAGAACAGAGTGAGTGAAAAATTATTAAGGGCAGGAACTACTAGTTTCTCGCTATTAGAGCGGCAAATCCTTTATTACAGTGACTAAAAGTAATATCCAGGCTTTCGATTTATGAAATCGATCCAATTAGCTGGTGATTTTAAGGAGGAATTCATAGTGTGTAGTGTGAAATCGCCCGGAGGCTCGTTATTTCCTTACTATTACAAGGTGCTCAAAGTATGATGTTCAGTTAATACATGAACTAGCTTGGATTGTTACTAAAATAGAGATGAATAAGAAATTAATAGCAAGCAATATAGTAGGAGTGTGTAAAATGAATCTAAAAGAAAAGTTGATATTGATAAAAGCAAATGGCTACCAAGCACCTTCCGATACATTCCAATTGATACAAGAGATGATGAATAACATCGGTTCTTTAGATGCCCAATTACGTGATGAGCTAATTTATACAACCTTATCCAATTGGATTCCTGGTAATGCTCTAACTGTAAACGAACTGGAACAACTCTTACCCGTTGTTTTGGATAAAAACCATTTGCTTTTCAGGCTTGATGAAATAAATACAGACTCTGTCTTCACTAGATCTTTCTCTATGCTAGTTATACCACTTCTCCTTATGAGGCATAGGGCATCACCGTTTCTCTCAAGAGAGCATATTCATCAGATCAAAGAGAAAGTATTTTATAATATACATAAGGAGCGAGATTACCGTGGGTATGATGAAGAAAAAGGATGGGCTCATGCCATAGCTCATGCAGCAGATGCTTTGGACGATTTGGCCCAATGTCCCGAACTGGACAAAAAAGACCTCTTAACCATCCTCGATTTGGTTTATGAAAAGATGACCGTTACAGATCGAGTTTACTCAGATGGGGAAGATGAAAGAATGGTGAAATCCGTAATTAGTGTTTTAAATAGAAAAATACTTAGTCAGACCTATGTAGAGAAATGGATCCAAAGTTTTGGTGACGTGGAGAAAAATCCAGAATTTCTTCATGCCTTTAAGCAAAAAAATAATATAAAGAACTTCTTGAAAAGTTTATACTTTCGAGTTAAATTTCACAAAGTAGATGCCGAACTTTGTCCAACTATCGAGCATACATTATATAAAGTGGAACAAGTATACTATTCCTAGTTAAGAATAAAGTGAGGGGAACGCCCCCTCACTTGTTCGTCTCACTTCAAGTGCAGTAAAAACAATAGCCCACAGAGGACACTTCATCTCCTTATTTTTCACAGTTGATTTGATTGGTGGTTCAGATAAATCTCCTTTGTTCAAGACGTGAAGTTATTCTGTCATCGAAGAACTCATTTTTTATATGCGGCAATTATTAGACGATTGGGACGCATTATTTTAAATTTATACGGAACAGTTTGCTGTCAGCAGCTGCTCCGTTTTACATTAAGCTAACGGGCAGGATAGTTCAATTTGATTGTCTAATTTAGGTAACGAGTATTATCGATACTGTACGTGCTCGGAAACATTTAATAAAAATGCAAGATTGTACGATATTAATTTGAATTACTCTAGGAGACAGAGAATATATGCAAAAATCTGCAAAACGTTTGATAGCCAAAATCGCCGGCATCTTTGTATTGCCACCGTTGCTCATCATAGGGTTAATAGTTTGGGCAGGAAACATTCTTGATCCTTTACCGCCAACCATAAAACACGGTGAAATTCCTTTTGAATTAAAATATGAAATGAACGGAAAAAAATATGACGTAAGTGATACCGTTGTTTGCGATTTTTCTAATATTTCTACGGACGCCGGGGGATTCGGTAAGATTAGACGGTGGAATGAACATTTAAAAAGTGGAACGCGTAGGATCACTATATTGAGTGACAATAATATACGTTCAATCATCAAACCCGATAGAATTGATTCGGAAATTGAGATATATTACAATTACGGATCTGCAACATATTTTATGGGTGATCCAGACGGCTCGGTATCTGAAAAACCACAAATAGAATATATCGAAACTTATAGTGAACGCCCAAATGTGATCGTTACTGATGCTACACCACTCACTACCGAACAATTACAAACAAACTTTGGGATTAAATTAATAAACTACAGTGACAGTCCTCCGATCAAAAATACATTTAAATAATTTATGGGATACTATCGCACCATTGCTGGGGAGAGATTTCATGACATGAATTGAAAATATTGTTGTACTAACGAGGAACGTTAGTTCAATGGAACAGCGACAGTCTAGGACTTTATTTTCTCGTCCTTGGTTGTCGCTGTTTTCAATTTCTAGGCTCAGTCTAAAGTTTGTTTGGAATCTAACGGTATGACAATTCGAAAGGTCGTATGGAATAAAGACACTCAGTCTAATACTTTGGTTTTTGTTGACAGTAGAACTATGTAAATCCGTAGTAGGTACGGAGTAGAAAGGATTTACACTTTATTCAGGAACAAATTAAAACTATTTTAAGAGGAACACGAATTATGTCTACACAACCACGTTTCGCATTTCTCAGCTCTGACGGTATTTTACACTTACACGATGAAGAACATGCAGCTCAACACGGAAAGCATGTACAGACATCCTTGACGGATGATGAGAGTGGATATCCAGTCATTGAGGGTGAGGGTGTTGTCTACTACCCGCGAGAAGACAAATCTTATATCAAGGGAAATAAGGGTGACGGTAAACTCATTCCTACGCCGCCAGTGCTCAAACAGCCTGCAGCAGAACTTATGTAGGTCAATAGATTATCCGAAAGAAGGCGGCGGCCAATTTAAGGGTAGCGACCGTCTATAGTGGGAACCACGCCGCAAGTATACTGGAGCGGTCACAGCAAGCGC
This sequence comes from Paenibacillus sp. FSL R10-2748, assembly GCF_038005565.1. Classification (NCBI taxonomy): domain Bacteria; kingdom Bacillati; phylum Bacillota; class Bacilli; order Caryophanales; family Paenibacillaceae; genus Paenibacillus; species Paenibacillus sp. FSL R10-2748. The sequence continues at coordinate 242,251 of NZ_JBBOTK010000002.1, read as the reverse complement.
ATGACGGAGGGTTAGGGCGCATTCAAAACTAAATCGGAGACAGGACTCAGAGGGTAATATAAACCCGGAGCAAGAAGGATGTCCATTGAAGGCCTATTCCAGGCATGGCGGATTAGCGGTAACCGCATGTTATAAATTACCGATCACTACAATAGGAGCAGCGTAAAGTCGCTGCTCTTTTTAATTTTGGATGAAAGGCTGTATTGATATATAAAATTCTGCATCCTTAATGTCGATACAATCGTATGGAACAATATAGGAGATGAATTTGAGTGAAGCAGAAGATAAAGGATGGAATAATGTTGTATTTAGTAGTACCGATATTTTTAACATGGTTTATATGGTTTCCCCTTGGCATGAATTATTTGTATTGGACAGATATGAAAAATGAATTTCACATTCAAGAAGGCTACTGGGAATTCTTTGGACGAAATTGGTATAAAAAATCTTTTCACATTAAAGTGGACTATCTAAGAGAATATGAAGAAAGACAAGAGAAAGCTGCTAAATAGTGGCTTTTTTATTCGTTCAGGAAACTTTTCCTTAGCTTCAGATACATTATCAAAAGGGGTGAATAATAAAATATGGGACGAAAGAGAGACCCGAAACGGGACGAAGCATTTAATCTATACAAAGCCAGTTCCAGCAAAATACGTCTCACAGATATAGCCTCTCAACTTAGTGTATCTGAAGGTACGGTAAGAGGATGGAAGGCAAAAGATAAGTGGGAGGACATACTTGCTGACGTTACGGAACATACAGAACGTTCTAATAAAAATAGAACGGATCAAAATAACAAAACTTCGAATGAAGATGAAGATCCAACAGCATATCCTGATGAGCTTTTTCTAAAAGCTGTTCAAATTGTAGCCGAGGCCAAACAAGCCTCGGTTTCTTTATTGCAACGCAGAATGAGGATAGGTTATAGCAGAGCGGCCCGAATGATTGATGAAATGGAGCGGCGCAAACTTGTCGGTACATATAAGGGTGATAAGCCAAGAGAGGTATATGCTACCCTGCTAACAGTTGACGCGCTCTCTAAAGAGCTAAAAGACGCTGCTCCAGAAGTACGGAACGTTCCGAAAAAAATACCGGAACGTTCTAATAATATGGAGCGTTCCAAAACAAAAAAGAACGTTCCATTAATTGAAGAGAAGCCAGAGCCAGAAATTCCAGATGAAGAAGGGTTAACGCCGAAACAGCGGATCTTCATAATGGAATACCTCAGAGATTTCAACGCGACAAGGGCCGCAATGGCTGCTGGATATAGTAAGAAAACAGCATATTCAATTGGATGGGAATTATTGAGGAAACCTGAAATTAAGGCTGCGATACAGAATTACAACGAATCCCTGATGGATGGGGTTGGTTTAAATGCTCAGCGCGTTCTAATGGAGTACATGAAAATTGCTTTTGCAGACATAACGGACTACGTGGAATTCGGTCAAAAGGAAGAGGATGTTCTCGGCTTAGAAGGAGATCCCGTGTTTGATCCTGACACTGGAGAAACGAAGAAGTACAGATTCAATTATGTCTCTTTTAAGAACAGTGATGAAATTGATGGAACTCTGGTTTCAGAAGTCAAGCAGGGTAAGGACGGAGTGAGTGTAAAGCTACACGACAAAACCAAGGCATTGGACGTACTGACTAAATATATGGATTTGTTGCCAGATAAGCATAAACGAATGGTTGAAGACGAGAAACTTAAGATGCAACGTGAGAAACTTGAGCTTGAGAGGGCAAAGGTCACGGGAGAAGGCAATACAGAAGACGATCTAATTGACGATTGGGTAGAGGCGGTGGTAGGTAATGAAGACGAAGGACTCACCGGAGACGAAACGGAGGCTTCAAGCATTCAAGAAACGGATTCCTGAGTATCGCAAAAATCCCACATTGTTCTGCCAAGAGATGCTTAAGTTCTATCCTGATGATTGGCAGGCAAGCACTCTAATGGATTTAGCTAATAATCCGCGCGTTTCAGTACGTTCAGGTCAGGGTGTCGGGAAAACAGGATTAGAAGCGGCAACAGCATTATGGTTTTTGTCCTGTTTCCCTTATCCAAAGGTGATTTGTACAGCTCCTACAAGGCAGCAGCTACATGACGTGTTGTGGGCTGAGATTAATAAATGGCAATCTAAAAGTCCGGTATTGAAACGGATTCTAAAATGGACAAAGACCAAAATCTACATGAAGAACTACGAGGAACGCTGGTTCGCTACAGCTCGGACAGCAACCAAGCCTGAGAACATGCAAGGCTTTCACGAAGACTACATGTTGTTTATCGTTGATGAAGCATCAGGCGTTGCCGATCCAATCATGGAGGCCATCTTAGGTACGTTGTCTGGCGAGTTCAATAAAATATTGATGTGCGGTAACCCGACCAAAACGTCGGGCGTTTTTTATGATTCACACAATAAAGACAGAGCAGACTACAAAACACGCAAGGTATCCTGCTTGGACAGTCCAAGAACCAGCAAGGATAATATCGCCATGCTCAAGCGTAAGTATGGTGAAGGCAGCGATGTATGGAGGGTCCGGGTTGAAGGTGAATTTCCCCGTGGAGAATCGGATACATTTATTTCGTTGGAAGTGGCTGAATTTGCAGCTAAAGAAGTGAAACTGGAACCCTCTGGAGATATGCTAACCATAGGCGTTGACGTTGCACGATTTGGTGATGATGAAACCTCAATGTTTGCTGGTATAGGGCCAAGAGTTGTAGGGGAACACCATCATTTCAAGAAAGACACAATGGTTACTGCTGGTTGGGTGATTAACCTAGCTAAAGAGTTGCATGTTACTCATCCATATTTGAACCGAATCAGAATAAGAGTCGATGATAGCGGCGTAGGCGGAGGAGTAACGGATCGATTAAATGAAATCGTAACTGAAGAAGGATTACCATATGAAATCATTCCAATCAACAACGGTTCTTCATCTTTAGATGAGCACTATGGAAACCTAGTTACTGAAATGTGGGCATCCATTAAAGAACAATTAGAACAGAATATGAGCAATTTCATAAATGGAGATGCGAGCGTTCTGCAATTGCCTGATGACGATGTTCTTATAACCCAACTTACAGCACGTAAATGGAACATGACCAGTAAAGGCAAAATGCTGCTTGAAAGTAAGAAGGATATGAAAAAGCGTGGGCTCAAGTCACCAGACAGAGCTGACGCTTTTGTTTTGACATTTGGGGAGTATTTAATGGTACCAGATACACATATTATGACTCCTTTAATAGGCAGTGTGGCAGTGAAAAGATAAACCGAATGCATGATAGCATTTCTCGACAGTTGAAAGGAGAAAGTATAAAGGCTTGCGGCTTGCTTGGGTTAAAATAACAAGTGGGAAATATAATTCTATTCAAATAAAATTTATTTACTTAGCATTTCCAAATACTTCTTTCTGTCATACAATAAGTTGAAATCAGTATTTTCTAAGTTTATGAATAAAATATAGGAGGTAGATTATGAGAGTAACCGCTTTACTCGGCGCAGGGGCGAGTGTTGACATTGGTGGGCCACTTTCAGTTGATCTGACTCGTAGCGTTAGGTCAAAATTACAGGAGATATATGATTTAAAGACAGGTCATGTAACTAAAGTGCCTTTTCTTAATGATATTGCTGCGGAATTGGATAATTATTTCTCACCCACTATAAGTCACTTTGAAGATATTTTTTATACACTCGAAAGTCTTTCTTCATATGCAAGAGGTTGGCAATCGAAAACTGTAAAGAAATTCAAACCCCATATGGGTAGCTTTGTAGACGCAAAGAAACAGTATTTTTTTGATGAGTTTCTCTTATATATTGCAAAAAAGGATTTGCTTACAGTAGTGGGGGATTCCATTGATGAGTACGACTCTCTTTTCGATCCTGTATTAAAACATTCCTGGTACAGTTCATTTTGGTCAGATGCTGTTAGCCAATGTCAATGGGATATTGCTACACTAAATTATGATCATTGCATAGAAAGTAGTATAAACCAATATGAAGATGGTTATGAGGATATAGGACAAATATGTAAAAGATTTAATCCAAGAAAATTATTAGACAATAATACTGATTCTAAAATTCTACATCTACACGGTAGTATCCTATATGGGCATTATTCGACTTCTGACAATAGGTATATGTTTGAAGATCAACATGAAGATTTATATCTCTATCCCAGTTATAAGGATGCTAAAGACACCTGGTTCAATCGTTCCTTTTCAGTAGCCCAATCTCATGACGAAACATACGTAGGACCAATTGTCACTGGACTGCGAAAGACAGATAAACTTCTTCCGTACCCTTATAATACTTACTATCATCAATTTCAGAAGTCATTAATAGAAAATGATCGGCTCTTGATAATAGGGTATTCCTTTGGGGATTATCATCTTAACAGCTTATTAGAACGTGTAGTACGTTATCATGGCCAAAACAGAAAAATTGTTATTATATCTTATTTTCCTGATCCTAAAAGTTGGATTCCTGATCCATATGTAATGAATTGGCCAGGGAATGAAATGTTAAATTTTATTGCAAAAGCCTTTAAAGATCCCACCCCATTTTATAATACTCTTCAATTTCAAGAAATGTTTGAATCGGAAGATAAACGTACCCGAATTTATTTGGGGGGCGTAAATCATACCTTTAATAAATATGGTAGAGAGATTATTGACTTTTTGACTAAATAATTAAGTATTAATTTAGAGAATATTTAAAAATGATTTGACCTTTATAGTAGTTAAGTACAAACGCTTGCACAGCCTTTTTGCATTCTGCTTCCGGGCATAGGGTTCAAGCGTTGCTGTTGGTATCTTTTTTAAATAAGCATTTGTGTTACTTTGGTTCTGTAAATACATAGGCAGAAACCAGTCACTCATTCGAGTGGCTTTTTTTATTGCGTTGAAAGGTTAAAAAGGTTTTGAAGAAGAAAGGAATTTTGCTACACATGAAGGACACCAAACAGCCCATATATGCAAAGGTTGTGTATGGGGTATCACGGTTTTGTTTGCACCCACGTCCTTGTATAAAAGAGGATAATTCTTCATGAATGTCGAAATATGTTGTCTTAAAAAGGGGGAGGTTTAATAATGGGATTTTATGTAGCTCAGCCAGAAGATACAAATAATGCAATCCAGGAGTATATTAATCAATTTAATGACAGTCGTTTTTTTCTTGACAAAAAATCAAGACTTTTAGATACCTTTGTCAACTCTCTTAAAACTATTCCAATTACAACTGGAGAAACATTTTACAGAGGAAGACTTTTAGATGAAGGTAAAAGTAATTATGAAAGTAAAGACTTGCAGGCTCCTCCAGAAAACTTGGTTGGTGTTGGTAGATTAAATCCACGTAGAATAAGATATCTTTATGTAACTGAACACGATTATACAGCTGCTGCTGAGCTCAGACCTTGGATATCTGCTGTTGTTGGGATAGCTACTGCTATTCCAAAGTATGACTTCGAAGTGCTTGATTTTGTTCCGACACAAGAAGAAAGAGAACGCAAGAACAGCTATAAAAGGCAATTAAGTGAAATGTTTTCTCGCCCTGTGAGGCCGAATATTGCAGATGTAGAGTATCTTGCAACCCAAAGCATTGCAGAATATGTCAAACAGAGGGGGATCGGTGGAATCAGATACCAAAGTGCTGTTGATCCTAAGGGTGTGAACTATTGTTTATTCGACCCCGAATGTATGGAGATAACATTCAGTCACTACCTACAGATTAATAATGTGGAATATGGTATTACTAAGGCACCCTAACAGGTGCTTTTTCTTATTGTCCTCATACGGACAATATGTGAGCTATTCGGAGCCTTCTTCCTTTTGCTCAGACCAATTACGAATTGCCGGAAGGCGTGCAGATCAAAGCGGAGAGAGGGCATACACACGCTCTGACAGCCTGTTAGCCTGCTACCCGAATATCAAAAACCAACTCAACACAAAAGAGCGCTAATTTCTTCCTTGACCACGGACTGGCATTGTCTGATACTGGAAGGGACGTATCTAAATGGGGTGATTCTTAATGAAAGTTTCAACTATATTTGCTGAAAGTTTGGAGCCTGCCACAAGAAGGATAAAATCTAGTGCCGCAGCGGTGCTTGCAAGTCTTTTTGCTAACAATGCGGGGCGTAGTACATTTGCTGTAACTGGTACTGTCGATGAACTTTCTAAGACCTTGAATAAGGAATTAAGGGACTGTTTTACCCGCGTCCATCAACTTCGGATAGGAATTAGTGAATTGAGGGCCATAAAAAATGAATTGATAGTTTTTGTCGATAGAATTTTTGTCGACTGGAAGAATGAACTAATAAAGCACCAGGCTTATGGTATTGGAGGGGAAGCAACCATCCAGCAACATGATGAATTCATTGAGAAAAGAGTATTGGAAGCTAAAAATGTTATCAACTTGGAGTTTCTGATAGCCAGGGAAAAAATAAGAGCTCGACGAAGACAGTTGTCCTGGGATATAGGAAAAATTGCTATTACAGCAGTTGTTGGTGGATTTATCGGCGCCTATATAAAAATGTTAATTCCTTAAGCGCCTTCGGGTGCTTTTTTCTTTTGGAAAGGAGATTTCAATTGGAAATCAGAATCATCTCGATAGAGCAAATCAACACAGCAGTATACAACCAAAGGGGATATTTATAGGCTGATTAAGAAAAGCTGAATCAGCCTATAAATATCAGCCCCTATGTTCGCTGATAAGGGGATTCCAAGAAGGCATATTAAAATAAAGACTACAAAAGATATACAGACCTTATTGGAGTTCTAGAAAGATCATTTTTGACTTTCCTTTTCGATTTCCTTAATAATATCTAGGTGCTTTTGTTGTAATGCCCTTTTTAAACTTAAGAAAAATAAGTGGTTACAAACAATAAATAATAAAAATATAGAAAAAGAAAATATTAATATATATAAATCCAATCCCTTACTAAAATTATCGATTGTATTTGAAACTTTATCAGCCCATTTCCAATAATCTTTTTTTAGTATAGGATCGTTATTCAGGTAACTTAAAAAAGCAGTTGAGAAGGTAAACATAATTGTTATAGACGTAAGTGCAACTGTTAAAAATAACTTCACAAATAAGTCTGATAGTTGACTTATGAAATCATTACTGAGATTAATTGATTTAATATGTAATTTAGCAAGGGTTAGAACGGACTTAGGAAGCTGTTGATAAGATCTGTATAACTTATCAACTCCTTTGTAACACCAGAACAGATCGTGGTCTTTAATAATAATTCGACGGAATGGTTTGCGCAACCCTTTTTTGAATTGGTAATACCCTAGAAAATCTAACAGTGCAATTGGAATTGCAACTAAGATTAACAACCACAGTATTTTATGAAAGTCCATTTAAGACACCTCGTTCTTTAAAAGTTAGTTTTTATATCGGTATATTAATTTTATAGTTGATTACTAATTAGGGATTGGTGACATATGGTATGGCCAGAAGGCATAGTCCAAACGAAATAAGGCAAAATAGACTTAGTGGGAGAACAACATAACTCAAAAATGAGATTACAGCATCCATTAAGTAATAAACATGTTATTCCTAGTACTAGAGGTATTAAAATTTATAGTTAATCAGTAAAGGGAATTAGTATTGTGTGCTGAATATACATATTATATAACACCTATATAAAAGCATTGTTGGAGGGGTACCATGAAATTTATTAAGAACAAAAGCGTTATTGTTTCACTATGTTTAACAGAGATAGATGAAGGAAGAATTTACTTTGACATGAAAACTTTTAAGGAACTAGGATTGCCTAAGGAGGGTAATATTAAATTTGAAGGCGAAAGTGATAAATTTATCAGGTATGACAATTTCGGAAATGGCTGCCGAACAAATCGATTGGACTTTATCAAAAGTAACGTTGAAAAACTTTATAATAACAATAAATTAGAGATCCAAAAAATCAGTGAGAATCCCATTTTGTTGAAACTTCAGTTATTAAATAGCGGTAATGATGAATAAAAATAATGATATTAACTAGACATAGAAAAAAATAGAACGAACTTAGAAGGCCAGGAAACTTTTCCTGCCTTCTTTTTTGTTGTGAGATTGAAAGGAGATATTTTTTTAAAAAACATTTGCGGTGGGAGACCTGCCTTTTCGGTCGAAAATCGGTAGTAATTTCGCATAAATCAGATGTTATCCTGTATTCATAGAAGTTTGCAGAGAAAGGCGGTGAAAACTTGAAATGGTATCATAAAGCGATATATTCATTTGCGAATGCTGTTCTTCCAGCATCGGTAAAACGACAGATGCTGGGTGTGGGTAGAGCGACAGTACCTAATAACGCTAACCCGTGGGGCATATTTAACTGGCTACCCAAGAAACATCAGCAGGCTCATAATATTGACCTTACCAAATTGCAGAGCTACACGGCAGAGGAATTGCTTGAGCTATTGATATCTGTTCATCCAGACGTATCCTATGCCTTGTACACATACTTACGTATGGGAGATACCGAATTAACGTTTAGTGCAAAGAAGCCAAACGGAAATGCAGATAAGAGTGGACAACGGGTGCTGGACGATCTTAAGACCATGCTTAATACACCGTTACCTTCGCCGGGATATCAGCATGGACGGTCATTGAATAAACTGGACACGATTCAGCGGATGATGATGATGGTTCGTGGTGCTTGTGCCGGGGAAGTAGTACTGAATGAGCGATGTAACGATGTAATTGATATCGTTCCAGTTGACCCGGCTCTAATATGGTTTCGCAGGGAACCAGGCACTAATCGGCTTACGCCGTGGCAATATGTTAAGAATCCACAAAGGAATTCGAACGAAGAGTGGTTTGGTAATTACAAAAAGATTGACACGCCAACTTTTATTTATGAAGAGTTTGATCCTATGGTTGACGATCCTTATGGACGAACGCCCATGCTTCCAGTGCTGCAAGTAGTATTCTTTCATCTTCAAGTGCTGGCTGATCTAAAAGCAGTCGTGCATAACCAAGGGTATCCACGGCTTGATATCTCCATGCTGGAAGAAATCATGCTGAAGAATATGCCGAACAACTTGAAAAGTAATCCCGATGGTCAACAGAAATGGCTCAAAGAGCGAATGGAAGAGATGATAAACCATTTCAACTCACTCAATCCAGACGATGCCCTTGTCCACTGGGATAGCGTAAAAGTCGAATATCTCAAAGGCGGTAATTCAGGGCCGATGATTGATATTAAAAAGCTCATCGATATTATTGATACCCAAATGGCGACTTCACTCAAGACGCTGCTCACCATCCTTTCCAGGCATCAAGGATCAACCGAAACATACAGTTCAATTGACACTCAAATATATATCAAAAATGTAGAGTCCGCGCGGAGCGTAACCAAACGTTTCTGGCAGCGGGCTTTTTCGTTGTCCGCAAGAGTAAAGGGGATTCAAACAAAAGTTGAAGCTGACTATCTCCCTATTGATCTACGCTCAGAAAATGAGATTGAACGTGACCGACGTTCAAAGATCGACAACTACATCACAGCGGAGAAGAATTTCTACATCACACCGTTGGAAGCTGCTGAAGAAATACGTTGGACACTTGGTATTAATGCCAAAATTCCAGCCGAATTGCTCCCCTTGCTTCTGAAAAAGCTAGAATTTGATTCAAATGAAGAACAGACTCCACCAGAAGGAGGTGAATAAAACATTATGGCAAAACCTACACCGGAACAACTGGTAAAGATCAATCAAAAAGCATTGGTCCCATTGACCGATGAACAAACTCATGTGTTTCAAGCAAGAATCATTGGAACCAAGCGTATTGATAAGTACAAAATGAAGATTACCCCAAACTTCCTACGCAAAATGGCAGATCAAGTTAAAGAGGGAGTCGCCTTGCTGGTTGACCATCCGTGGCAGAAGTGGGAAGCCTTATCTTTCCCGTATGGCAGAACTTTTGACAGCCGGATTATCGAAGAGGGAGGGGAACTGGAACTCTATGGTGATCATTACATGGCAAAAGGGCTAGAGGCTGATGGAATCTCAACAGATCAACTAGCTACTGGTATTGATTCAGGAACTATATTTGACACCTCGGCGGGATTTGTAACAACAAAGCATGTGTGTGGTATCTGCGGTGGTGATTATTACGGACCTTCAGCATGCTCTCACGTACGTGGGCAAATGTATGATGACAAAGAGTGTCTTGTTCTAGCTGATGATGGATACATCATGGAAAATTCCATTGTATTTGATGGAGGATATGAAGGCGCTGGAATAACACGTGAATCTCTTTCGATGAAACAACATAGTGAAGCTGAGCAGCAGCGACAAACTGAATATGAACCACTACCTTTAGATGCGAAGTCGCTTGATGGCGATGAACGCGTCTTTTATTTTTTCAGCAACAAAGGCGGCATGTCCGCTTTTGTATCTAAACAGCATCAAACAAAAGAACAGGCCAACACACTGGCCCAAGGAGATGACACTATGAATGAAGAACAAAAAGCTGCTTTGGCAGCAGCACAAACCCAAGCAACTGCTCTGGCAGCGGCTAATGGTGTGCTTGGACAAGTACGGGTTGCATTGGGCATTGAGAGTGATGCAGAAATTCCAGCGAAGCTTACTGCACTGAGTGCTCAAGCTGCTGACGGAGCGATGTACAAGGTAAAGGTCACTGAACAAGCATGTGGAGCTGGCGTCCGTGCTCTTGGTGAAGCCTTTAATGTAGAAGCTATGAAAACTGCATTAGCTAATTCGCCGATATCTGAAATTGAAAAGATCGGCGCAATGTATGAAGCGCAGGCACAAGCTGCTTTGGGTGGTGGTGGTCGCCATACACAAGGTGAAGATGTAAACCTTCCTGAGGGAGCGCTGAATGGAACACCACCAACTAACTCACAAAATGATGGTGGCGAGAAAACGCCAGAACAACTTAAAGCATTGGCTCGTGAAGAAGCTCGGGCGGCACTTAAGAATACAGGCAGAGGTAATCTGCTGAAGGAGGATAAATAATTATGATGCAATCTCAGTATAATGGTGCTCCTGGTCCCGGTCAGCTTATTACTCAAGAGTTTACGGAGGTTCTAGCATCTACTGATCTTCAAGCTAAACTACCAGGAGGGATTTTGCTGAAACAAGGGCAAGGAATGCTGAAAAAAGGTACGGTTATCGGCAAGATAACAGCAGCAGGAGCGGATAAGGATAAAGCGGTAGCTTATAGTTCCTCAGCAACCAACGGCTCCGAAGTAGCTTTGTGCATCCTTGATAATGATCATGACACAACACTTTCTGATATTGGCGCATCTGCGTGGATTGCAGGTATTTTTGATTCATCCAAATTGACTGGCTTAGATACAGCAGCTAAAACAGCGCTGAAGCTTTGCTACTTTGTATAAGGGGGATAAACACACATGGCAAACGTACTTGATCCATATTTCCTTACAGAAGTCGTTCAGAACATCCGAACGGATATTAACAGCTTTCGAGGGGCACAACTGCTAACCAATGGAGTTGACTTCAAACCGGAACTTGGACTCACTATTGAATATGACATCACCTATGACGACACAGGTATGACGCCACCTACTGGATTGAATGATCCTTCACCTATTCATACTCCACCTGTGGTGAAACACATGAACTTCACGAACCAAGAATGGAGAGAAAAGGTTGTTATCGACCGTGAAAAGATTGCTACTTTGAGAAAGCCAGGCAACAGTCTTGAGCAAAAGTGGGGCGAAGAATACATGATTGAGAAAATGGTTGGTCTGAACCTTCGCCTCGAGACACGGTTTGAGTGGATGAGATGGCAGTCATTAACGGGAAAACTTATTGTACCAGCCACATCCACCAAACCAGCCAGAACGATTGACTATGGTGTTCCAGCTAATAACAAGCCAACAGCATCCGTATTGTGGAGTAATACCGAAACAGCAGATCCATTGGCTGATTTGGATGGCTGGTCACTTCGATTCCGAGGAAGTGGGGCTCGTCCTGTTAAAATTATTGTTAATAAGAAAGTCGATATCTATTTGAAGCAGAATGCTAAAATCCGCGAATTGATCAAGTACACTTTTGGTAAAGATGTTGTCACTGACGGTTCGCTTGCTGAAATTGTCAGCCAAAATTTGAATGGTCTTAAGTATGAAGTTTACGATGGTGGTTACATTGATGACTCTGGCGTATTCTACCCGTTCATTCCAGATAATGCAGTAATCATAATCGGCCAAGGTATGACAGGCTCAATTATGGATCTTGTAACCGGCCCGAATAACTATGAAGACATTTTCACTGGTCATACAGGAAAGTTTGCACTGACTAAGTTGATCCAAGGAGACCCCGATCAATGGCAAGCCATCAATGGTGCAACAGTGCTACCGCGTCTGAAATACGTTAACTGGCATATCTTCGCAACAGTGGCGTAAGGGAGGAGATCGAATTTATGACAACTGTAAGAGTATTGGTTGATGCTGTTGGGCAATACAATTCGGGGGACATCGTAACAGATGCCCCTGATGGTCTTGTAGATATCGCAAAGAAAGAAATCCGTAATGCGGCAAGTGGACAATTGCTTGCGGAGATTGTAGATGGTAATGGGGCTCTTGATGGTTCTCCTTCAGAACGGGAGTTGCAACTTCAGGCCGAATTAGAACAGTCCAAAGCGCGAGAAGCAGAATTACTTGAGCAAATTGATATTCTTCAGTCCGATGGTGAGTTGAAAGAATTGAAAGCCTCAGCTAAGGAATTGAAAATACCCGGATACACCAAAATGAGTATTGAAGAATTGAAACAGGCTATTAGTGCTGCAGGCGGTGCAGCAGATGGCAACTAATAAGATACTCACTACAGAAACATATCACGAGGAGATTAGAGGGCGTCTAGGCGTTGGTGAGGATGTAATATCCGATGCTGACATAGACGCTCTTTCTGTTTTGCCCATTGGAGAATCGAGGATTGTAAAAGCCGTTCCTGATTATGCTGAGTTAACTGGTGATGATCAAACTTATGTGTATGCAGCAGCCGTTTGTATGGTTGCTGCCATACTGGCCCCTTCCATGACAGCGAGAATCAAGAAGTCTAAAAAGGACTTTGACTTCTCTTTTGAAAATCAGGTTGTTGATTGGAAAAAGTACGCTGTTCAGCTTGTTGATGAAGCCTATGAGTTTATCGAGTCCATATCAACAGTGCAGCAGGGGACAAATGTTCCGGTATTCGGTGTAGCGGGGCCAACACGGACGAAAGAAGGGCGGCGTTACTGATGTTTAAAGATTTTGCCCATCGGCATTCACCATGTACCGTAAACGGCGAACCGGACATTGTCATTCTGTCCCGAGATACCAAGGCGACAACGATCATTGGCAAAGAATATATGTACAATGGTCTGTTTTCATCGAAATCACCTGTAAAGCAGGGAGATATAGTCCAGAATGACGATCATTTTTTAGTTCAGACATTGCGTCCAACAACGGAGAAAGATAAATATTGCTCTCTGATTAAAACGAACGCCATGGTCGAGGTGCAAAGATACCAGCAAGCTTACGATGTAAACGATAATCCGGTGGGCGATGCGGAATTCACGTCGGTCGCTGCTGATGTTGTTTGCTTTACACAGTATGTTACAGCACAATTGCGACAACAGGAGCCGGGCTTGCTGCCGAGTACCGTGTTTACCTTGCAGTTACAGACGACAGTCGATGTAAGAGACCCTCAAGACTCAAGTCTATCCGCGCCTGACCGGATTGTAATGGGCGGGAAGACATACCAGGTAGATGTGGTAGATAGGATAAAGTATCCTAATCTGCTGCATGTCCAGCTTTCAGAGGACCGCCGATGATTACAGGGTATGATTCAGCGAAAGCGGCGAAGGATCTGGAGAATAAGCTCGCTGTTGAAATTACCGGGCTAACGAAACTGGTCATGCTGACAGCCAAAAGCGGCATACGGTACTGTCCGGCAGTTCGGGACCATTTGGAAATGCACATGTTTGTACTTGCTAATCAAATGATTTCAGGAGATATAATCGCGGACTATTGGCAGGCATGGCTTGAACAGTTTGGCAAAGGGTCCAAGATGGCAGACAGCAGTCAAAACCCCGGATTGGTGACCTATATGAACAGTGAAGCATGGAACCGACTGAGGTCCAAAGGTGATCGTGTTATTGTAGGTCGTTCCCGTGGAAAGTACCGGGCAATTGACGGAACAATGAAGGAATCAGGCGGGGGCTATGCTGGGGTGGACTTGGAAGAGCTCGCGGAGCGTGGTGAAATTGATCCTTCATTCAGGGCCACACCGCCAACCTACTTTTTGCGTATTGCAATCCAATCCAACCGGAAACGTATTTTGGAAGGCATTAGCCGTGTAATAACTGAGTTTCCGTATCACAGATACTTCAAGGAGGAGGTAAAGGAGTGAGCCTACAACTTATTGATGCTGTTCAGAATGCTTTAAAAGCAGATTCGGAACTTATGAGCATGCTGAAGCTTACTCCTTCATCACTCTCTGCTGAGGTAGTAAAGCGATTTACGAAAGGCATGGAGCCTGAGATAACGGTTTCTAAGGACACAGTTCCACATATCTGCCAATATGTCATGCCGGGACGATACGCCACTAATCCACTGGTGTTCGAGGGTAAATTCTGTATTGATTTCTACGGTAAAACAGCCTATGAAGCGAAGCTGTTGTTTGAACGTTCATTCAAGATTCTGCATGACAGACGACTGACTGCTCAGAGCTTTGCTTCATATCTGTGTGTTCTAACCTATGACGCAGACTTTGCTACTGGTATACAAGGGGCCAAGGGGTACAAAGCAATTTTCGATGTTGATTACTTGAGAATGAATTGAGGTGAACTAAATTGACAGAAGAAGCAGTATGGAAAGCAACGGGAAGATCCGGTGATCACAATGGCGTTAACCATGTTGAATATGAGTTGCTTGATTCAGCGCAAAAGCGAGTTTCCTTGGCTAAAACAAATGTGTCCAGCATTGAAAAAGATGGGGTTAAAATTGAACCGGATGACCAAGAAACTCTATGGTTTAGCGAATCAAATGCAACCAAAAAGTACAAATTTAATGTAGTTACTCTTGCTGGTTTAACTTATGAAGCCGAATTGAATTGGACTCAACCTAATCCTCCTAAACCAGAACCTACCGAGTGGGATACGCTGATTGCTGAAAAAATCACGCTTGCTAAGGGATTAGGTATTATGGGTGTCTGGTATCCAAAACAGGGTTACAAGCTAACCAAAGAATACAGTCGCATTGGAGAAATTGATAAGCGTTTATGGGAACTGGTCAAATAAGCTGACCAGTTTTTTTATGTTCACACATAAGGAGGATGAAACTATATGCAACCTTTAGTATTTGATGGTGTGGGGTCAGCGCAGGTTTATGAAGAAGGCGGAAGGCTCAAGTTTCTAGACGACAAAATCACTAAAGTAACTTTACAATTACAGTTTGATTGGGACAAAGTAATGGGCGGCGATAGTGGGTACGCATTCCACTACACTGCTAAGGATTTAGGGGATAAAGCCTCTATGGAGGTTCCTCGCTACTCTGATATTTTGGCTGAACTGTCTCAAGGGGCTGAATCGGAAAAAGGAACAGTTCAATTTGATGAAGTAGAACAAGGGTTTTTAGATGCAACTGATGGCTACAAGTTAAAGGCTCCAACGAAGTATAACGGAACCTTTGTAAATAAGAGTGACCGGGTTTATTTAAAAGATACTGACACAGGTGAACTAGCTGAGTTGACTCGTGTTGCATCTGCCCCAACAGCAGAGCAGTACGTAATTACTGCTGATGGGAAAATCACATCTGATGTTGTAAACGAAGGGAAATTAATCACCGTTACGTTCAAATGGTCAAAGGAGAATGCTACAAGAAGTAGCTTAAGCGGTAAACGCCGTCCGAAACCATTTAAACTGGTACATCGCTTTTCATTAACCGATGATCGGAACGGCAAAGAAGTCCCTTGCCAGCTCACTATTTGGAAGGCTCTCGGCGGTGGGACTTTGGACGTGTCCCAAGAGCGCAAAAAGCCAACCACCAATACATTGGCACTAGAGATTATGGAGCCGGATATCACGCCAGAGAATCCTAATCGATATGCAGTAGAAATCATTTTCGGTATCTAATCAATTACTAACTTAACCCCCTATCGCTCAGGTAGGGGGTTACATACATTGAGGAGGAAATTTAATGAGTACAGACAAACAGTTGGATAAAACACTTAATATCGGGACGGAAATCCCTCTTGGTGAGGGAATAGTAAAACACGTTAAAATCGGAACTATTGCTCTGATCCGTCAGGTGCGGCAACTTATGAGTGGAAATGAGTATAAGTTCTCTTTTTCAATTGGACGTGAAAAATGGGATGCCACAGAAGATCGAGCCGAGGTCGATTGGCCTAAAGTTGAGGCATTGCATAAGGAAGCCTTTAATCTTGTGTTGGTAGAAGGACTGACGGAGGAAGAATACGAGAATGTAAACGAAGAGGGCATTAAGGAGTTGGACGGCCTCTTAGAACGATTTCTATAAGGAGTCGTTTCCACCTGATGAAGATTATGAGCCTGACGACGAAGGCGACCAAGAGGTTACTGAGGATGATCGGGAAACGGACTGGATAGAACTTTGGGCTTTATGCGTGAGTAATGGTATTTCTGATTCAGAGTGGCCTAATATGACCATTCCAAAGATTAGAGCGCTCATGAAAGCCAAGAACAGAAACCGGGAATTTGAAATCATTCTTCACGGTGGCAATGTGGAAAACAAAAAGCCGAAGAAGGTCAAGACGTTATCTGATCTTGGTTTCTTCGCCAAGTAAATTAAGAGGCATCCGCAATCATGCAGGATGCCTCTTTTTCTGTATTTAGGTCAGGAAACTTTTCCTGAACCATTTGTGAGGTGAGTTAAGTGGCAGACTTAAATAAGGACGTAGTAGGCGCACGAATAAACCTGGATACCAGCAAGATATTACCTGCATTCAAGGTTATCGACAATGGAGCAAGAGCCAATGCTGAATCGTTTAAACTTCTAAATGCTGAATTAGGAATCAGCGAGAAAAATTTCAAATCCTTAGCCAGTAGTGCGGATAAGTTTGCTTTGAGTGCAGAAGACAGACGGAAGAAGATTCTCGCTGAATCCGAAGCTCTTGTAAAGCAGCGTACTGCACAGGCAGAATTAAATAATGCTCGGAAGAATCAACTGGACCAGGCGAATAAGATAACCGACGATAAACTCAGAGCACAGCAGGCCATTGTAAAAAAGCGTGAGGATGCAATTGAGCAGCAGGAACGAGAGCATCTAAAACGGATGGAGGCCCTTCAAAATAAGGCGACATCAACCGGACAGAAAGCCGCTAAAGTTTCAGGGGTAGGAACGGATGATAAGACGCGTGAACGTGTCCTCATGCAAGAACAGGCTATCCGTATGAAGTTGCAACAAATGGCGGATAAGGAAGCACAACAAGCAAGGAAGAACGCTCAGGATTATGAGAAGTTCTGGATAAACGCTCTGCGTGCTAGAGAACAGAAAGAAGCACAGGTTCGCGAAAAGGTGCTTCAAGAAGAACAGAAGATCCGTCGTTCACTGAGCCAAACCGAAGCACAGATGAAACAGACCTTCACTACAACGCCTAATTGGATGAGCCGAGTAGGAGACATGGCTACGCATGCGCTTGTATTCAACACAATGTATGCAGCCATGCACAAAGTGCAGGAAGCACTTAAAGAAGGATTGGTTGGGATAGAATCCAACATGGCGGGTTATATCCAAACAAACGAACATTACTTTTTAGAATATAACGAAGGCACTAAAGAAATGGTTATGAATACTGAAAAGCTTCATGACCAAACAACCAAATTTATTCGAACGGCTCATGATCTTGGCTCGGAAATCATGGATGTTACCGAATCAGCACGTCTTTGGGGCCGGATGTATAAGGATGCAGGCGTTGTTCAGGAGATGGTACGTAAGTCAACAATGCTCAGTACGGTTGACCTTGTATCCTTGGAAGATGCGACAAAATCAATGGAGTCTACATTTGCTCAGTATGGCGTGCAAATCAAGGACAGTAATGACGCTATGGTGCTGGGTGGGCGCGTTCTGGATTCTTGGTCCAAGGTTGCCCATGATACGATGGCACCAGCTAAAGACTTGGGAGCAGCCTTCGAGCGTACAGGTAAGATTGCTGCTGAAACAGGCGTAAGCTTCGACTTCATGAACGGTCTTATTTCAGCCGGTGTACGTAACACAGCGCTCTCTGGTGAAAATCTCGGTAACATGTGGAAGACAGTCTTGGGTACGATTCGTACCGACAAGGCTGTGGGAGAAATTGAACGCTTGGGCGTTGCAACCAAGGAAGTTGTTAATGGATCAGAGCAATGGAGAAAAGCAGAAGATATCTTGTTGGATCTTTCTACTAAAGTAATCGACAAAAACTATGACCTTACAAAGTCATATGCAGATATCTCTCGCGGCGTGTATCAGTATGCCAAATTGGCAGCTTCCCTTAATGCCGGGGATATTTTACTTGGTACAGCAGCCTCTATAGGCTCAACCGGATCGACAATGGAATACCTGAAGGTTCAAATGGATACTATTCAGCGTAAAGCAGCACAAACCAAGGCATCTTTGCTTGAGATATTTAACAATGCAGGCGACGACGGGCTAAGAAGAATGATCAAGAATGTCTTGGACGCGATTGACCAACTGCTTATTGGCCTTACCAAAGTACCGTCTGGTGTGTTTGAGGGTACGGCAGCTATTGGAGGTTTACTTCTAGCTTATAAAGCCCTCAGCGGGCCAATTATGAATGTAGTAGCTGCTGTGAAAGTACTTACAACAGCTAAGGTTGCAGAAACGGTGGCTGTTGCTGCCAACACTACAGCCAATGAAGTGAATATTGTTTCTTCTCAAGGAGCAACATTGTCTACCGTCCAACGTAGCGCAGCAACTCAGGCATCCACTGCTGCAACAACAGAGGCAACAATTGCAACTACAGCTATGACTAGGGCGCAAGCGTTATCCACTGTAACGATGGCTGCTGCTACAGCAGGTTTGACTTTGCTGGCTGGGGCAATTGCTCTTGTCATTTGGGAAAGTGGAAAAGAAGAAAAAGCAGCGCGTGAAAGAGCGCAAAACTTGAAAGATGAAGATTCGGCAGCTCAACAAATGATAAGTCAGTATCAGCGACAAATTGACTTGCTTCCCAAACTTGTTAATGCTCATAAATCGCTTTCTGATTCGCTTAAAATTAGCGGTACCTCAATCGAGAGGCAAACTCAAATAAAAAAACAACTGGAAGAGGTCACAAAAGCATTAATTATAACAGTAGGCAAGGATGGAGCTAAACAGCTTGAATCCGCTAACTTTAGTGAAAAGGCCGTACAAATACAAGTTGACGCTTTGAACACACTGATTACAAAGCAAAATGAAGCGCGAAAGAACATGCTTACCGATCAACAAAATGAGATTAACAATCAGTTGAAAAAGAACACCGAAGAATTGGAGCAAACAAAAGAGAAACTCCTTAAAGTTAAAGACAGCCTAGCTTCACAAATGGGAGAGTTCTTTAAAAACGTTTTTACTGGAAAGAGTTTGGACGAAGCTTCTAACTCCGTTCAGCTGCTCCAGGACGAAGTAAATGGTTTAGAGAAGGAGAACCATAAACTTGCTGCCTCTGCCGCTGAAGTCGCAGTGCAGCTAGGCCAAGTTGCAGTTGATGCGGTTGATCAATTTGCAGGGAAGTCGGGTACAGCAGCTGAAAGTGCCAAAGCTCAGGCGGAAGCATTAGCAGATTTAAGAGAGCAAATTCAAGGCAATGGCACTGCTGTATCTGAGATGAATAATCTCTTGAGCGACCTTTCAAAAGGACAGTCTCTCAACGCCGCTGCTGCCACGGACCTAATATTAAAATATCCTCAACTTGCAGCAGAGATATATAAGACGAGCGATGGATGGAAGTTTGAAAAAGATGCTGTGGAAGTTCTCCGAAAAGCAAAAATTCAGAAAGCAATCGACGATTTGAAATCCGAGAAGGCTTCAGCGTTTAACACAAAAGTATCCACCGATGAACGATTAAAAGCTTATAGCATTGAAGCAGAGGCTATTAGAAATTTAGCTCAATTAAAAGCTGCTCTTAATGGTGTGATGGCTCAGAGTTCGTTGGAGGTTGCGAAAAGACAAACTGAACTTAATAGCATGACTGGCATTAGATCAGTTTTAAACGCTCCTTTCAAGAATCAACTTGATGTTGATAAGAAAAAACTGGATAACAAAAAAAAGCTTGATGAAATATACACTGAATATGAAAATCAAGCAAAATCCTTTGACACTCGGATTAACGCTTTATCGAAGCTCTACAAAGATCCTAAATTTGGAGTTAGTGATTCATCAAGCAAAGATAAAAAAGGGGGAAAAGGAAAGAGTGATGCAGAAAAATCGGCTGAAAAAGCAGCCAAGGAAGCTGCTGAGGCTCGTAAGGATTCTTACAGCGATGATATGGACAACTTCAAGTACATCGCTGAACGAAATGAATGGTCTATAGATCAACAGATAGCTGGATATAAACGCTTGGGGCAGCGGCATAAGCAATTCCTCACGGAAGACAAGGATGCCTTAAAGCAGTGGGGACGAGACATTCAGAAATTGAATGATTCTCGCTACGAAGAAGATGTCGCCAACCTAGAAAAGAAAAACGAACGCATGCGGCAGGCCAACAAGCAAGAAATCGAAATGACCAGATCATCTCTTGATTTCTATACCAAAGAACAAAATAAAGCCTACCTGCTGCCAGCAAACCGGAGAGATATCCAAAAGCAAATTTACGATCTTACTGTCAAGTACAATGAGCTTCGATATCAAAATTCAGAAAAATGGATTGATAAAGAGACTTCCAAAATGGAAATGGCAGGACAAGGCCAAATTGCTATTTTAAAAATGGAATACGATGCTTATATCCGCATGAGTAAGGCTAAAGATCGTACCGCCGAACAGAGTTTTGAATTACAACAGAAAATCTATGAGAAGCGCAAGGCATTGGAAGATGAATTCCTATCCGATTTTCAGAAACGTATTAATTACCAAAAAAGCATGGAAGCCATTTCTGTTTCTGATCAGCTCAATGCATGGACAAAAATGCAGGCTCTTTATAAAGAGGGATCAGAGCAACGCATGGAAATTGATGTACAGGTCCATGACTTGAAGAAGCAACTTTTGGAGGATCAGAAGAAGGCCGCTACTGAAACTGCCAAGAAGGAAAAGGAAACGCTTGAAAAGACTCGTGATGAGGAAGTCAAACGGATTGAAGCGGAGCGGGATGCTTTTGTCGAAGCTCAGGATGCTAAAATCAAGGCCATAGACGACTTGCTTGCCAAGATGCAAACCGCGAATGAAGACGAGGACTATGATCGTGCTATGGCGGAGAAACAAGCACGTCTTGCCTTGCTCCAATCCGCCGTTGGTCCCGAGGGTATCGCTGAGCGCAAACAAACCGAGAAAGACATTGAGGATATGCAACGGGAACATAACCGGACGCTGGCAAAGCGTGGCTTGGAGGACCAAAAGAAACAGCTTCAAGATGAGAAGACTGAGCGAGAAAAGGATTACAATGACCAGATTGAAGCAGCAAAACAGCACTATGATGAACTCACCAGTAAGTTCGATGAGTATTCAGATGGCGTTGAATCCAAATCCGAAGATCTGAAAAATACGCAGATTTCAAAGGAATCTGAGAAGAACGCAGAAATCTTGCGCCAGTTGGATCAATTCATCTTAGACTATCAGATGAAAATGGCTGAAATCAATGCTACTTCAATATCTGCTTCCTTGGATACTGGATCTTCATTTTCACAAAAGGATAGCGACCTGGAGCGATACAATTCCAATATTGATAAATGGTACTCGGCAGGCACCGCCGAGAAAGCCAAGCTGCATGAGGAGAATGCTGCTCTACGGAATAAATATGGCATCAAGAAGGACACAGGCAAGCTTCAAAAATTCCATTCTGGTGGGATCGTCCAAGGGGACCGGGGCGCAGAGGTTCCAGTAATCGCAAGAGCCGGTGAAATGTATCTGAACGATCAACAGCAAAGTAACCTGTTTAACCTCATAAGTTTCAAAATGCCAAGGCTTGATTTCTCTATGCCGAGTTTCTCTATGGCTTCGGGGGATGGGACAAATCCGCAGTATAACAACAATTACTACACAGTAACTTCAGGAGATACTTATATTGAAGACGAATCCGCAGCAAAGGTATTTTGGACCGAAAGGGACAACCTGGTGCGAAGACTGCAAGCGAGGGGAGGTAAATCCTAAATGATTGAGGCTACTGCTGACGGTAAGTCGTTCAGTTCCATTGGGTTAGGGCTTAAAAAGCATAACATACCCGTTTTGCCACCGACAAAGGATAACAGTCTTGAGATTGCTGAACGGGATGGAGAACTAGATTTTGGTAGTACCTATGGAGCACGGATAATTCCCCTTGAATGTGTGATTATGGCTGATGATACAACCCTTGATTACCATAGGAGAGTCGCCCAAGTGGCGGCTCTTTTTAATGCCAAAAAAGGGGATATTGTATTCACGTTTTCAGACTTACCAGGAAGGCGATATATCGGGCGCTATGCCGGAACCTTAGATATCGAAAAAATACTTTGGGATGGAGAGTTAACCATACCAATCAAAATGGGTGAACATCCGTTTCCCGAGAGTGAGGAGAACATTAAAGAGGTGACCATCACACAGTCGCCGCAAACCGTTTCAGTTACGTCAATTGGAGACGAACGGGTAAGTCCTGTTATCGTTCTGACCAACATTGGTGAAAACGACATACGAAATTTTCGAATTGCAAATGAATATCTAATTGAGTAGGGGGTCTTTACATTGGCGGACATACTTTTAAGTAAAAGTAATTGGTGGAAAACGGCCTGTATTAATGCAGCCTTAAGGGGAACAAACTTTACAGCCCCTCAGACCGTATATATCGCCCTATACACAAGCAATCCAACGGATGCAGATACAGGACAGGAAGTGATGGGAGGCGGATATGTACGGCGTGCTGTAACGTTTGATGCACCGGTCATTGCGGACCGTAGGGCAGTTGCAGCCAGTTCGGCAGATGTATCTTTCCCGATTGCAACGGCTGATTGGGGCTTGGTTACCCATATTGGTATTCGCACCGCAGCAACAGGGGGCAATCTAATGTATCACGGAGCCGTGAAAACGCCGCGTACAGTCCAAACTAATGACACACTTCGTTTTATGTCTGGTCAGATTTCGATTGACGAGGGGTAGGGAATAATTATGGAAAAAATGTACGCTCCAGTAGCAAATTCACCACGGACTGAACTGGCTGAAATCATTAACGCGACTCAGACCGAAATCAAGGTAACCAACGCTGCTGTATTGCTTCAAGGTGAGGGTATAGCGGTTGTAGGCAATGGGGATGTAGCGGAAACGATCACATATACTAGCATAGAAGATAACACGCTTAAAGGCTGTATGCGCGGGTTTGAAGGTGTAGCGCGTGCTTGGGCATCCGGGACTGTGGTGGCACGTAATTTTACCGCGTCCGACTTGCGAGCAATACAAAAAAACATTGGAGCCATTGACGATAAATTACAAGGCATGGAGCTAACGGATGCCTTTATATATTACGTGGATGCTGTTAACGGTTCAGACTCTAATGATGGTCTGACTAAGGCCAAGGCATTCAAGACCATTGCCAAAGCAGTAAGCGTCATGAAGCCTATAAGCCTGTCCCGGTTCTCCATTGTGCTGTTACCAGGAACGTATGATGAAGATGTTGAGATGAAGCACAAGCTGCGTGCTCAGACGCTGGAACTAAAGGGAGAAACAGAAGATGCTAGCTTATACAAGGTTAAATCTGTCACATTAGACAATTTTACAAACCGTGCAGGCATCTACAACATGACAATCACAACAACTGAAAAGGTTGGTATATCTCTGGTCTATTGTAATCGAACTTTGATCGAAAACGTCGTTATTGAAGGTGCTTCCGCAAGCCAGCACGGTATTAGTAGCTATGATGCTAATGCACGGATCGTAAACTGTAAAATATCGAATCGCAATATCGGCATTGCAGCAGATGCCCGTTCTTGGTTCTATATCGAAAATTGCACAGGGTCCGGGAATGTTACAGGTATACAGTCGCAGTTGGGTTCTATTATCGTCGTGGCTGGAACTGTTCCAAAAGGTACAACGGATGAAAAGTCGCCATTATCAGGTCAAATATTCGGAAATACGCCTTTTGTGTACCTTCGAAGCGGGGGGTACACCTTGCCAGCTAATTCCGCGCCTGCTGACGTACCCGTCACTACAGTGATGGAAGACAGCTATAATATGCGCGTTGGAAACACGGTGCTTATTAGTAAAAGCGGCTGGTATCACATCAATTGCCTAGCCACGATAGAGAGCCTTCCAAATAATAAAATCGCTGATATAACAGTGTACAAAAATGGTAGCAACTTAACTACCCGCCAAGGAGCTGGTCTGGGTACGGGATTGGTCACATTTTTAACGATGGATGATCAACAATATCTAGCAGCAGGAGACGTAATATCATTTAAAGTCTTTCAAAGTGATACGGAAGGCCACAATGTTTATAACACTCAAATGAGGCTTACATGTATCGGGCAAAGAAGGACTTAATTTAGGAGGGAGGTCTATGTTTAATACAGGTGGATTTAATGGCCTTGCTCTTAATTCGGGCAGCTCAACGGATGGGAATGTAATAGATTTGTCCGCTCATTTATCCGGTCAGGCACAAATGTATTCCTGGCGTAAAGAGATTAGCGGGGCCGAAACTGACAATGCATTTAACCTAATGTCATTCAATGTCACGGACACAGAAACGGTCACAGAATATATATTGGACTTTAATTTAGATATGACCGCAGGCGTGGAACTTTCAGGCGAAGGCCGTGCGCAATCTGATTTTGTCCGTGAGTACACCTTGGAAGCTATGCCGATGTCTGGCGACGGACGCATAACTGATGCACAGTATACTCGTGAAATTATTCTACAAGCTTTACCTATGTCGGGAGAGGGACGATTGCAGCCTGCCGAGGCCAGCCGATTCCATACAGATTATATTGAGTTTACGGACGTATTCCGTCCTGGTGAAGTCATTACTATAGATGCAGGAAAATTCAAAATTATGAGAAATGGTCAGAACGTCTCGCATCTTTACAATGGTGATTTCTTCGATTTGAATCTCGGCAATAATAACCTGACCTGGACGGACCCAGAGACAGGGCGGACGGTTTTGTTCCGCATTACACACCGAGATAAATTCTTATATTAAGTGAGGTGGATTATGCCTACTCCAACTATGCAAGTGTTTGATAAAAATATGCGGCGCGTTGGGACACTGGTAGATTCTTACGACATTCAACGGCGGCGACGCATAAATAGCGATTATGAGCTAACCTTCATGGTTCCGATGACCAGTGAAGACTATAGAGAAAAGATAGCAATCAAAGGCCACGTTCGAGACGAGCGTGGCCAGTTTTATGTCATTCAGTCTCGTAGCCGATCACGCGAGGGGAAAAAGCTGACTGCAAATATCTACTGCAACCACATCATGTTCAAACTTAATGATTACAAGTTTCCATATGCTTCATACATTGCAGAAGCCTATGGTATCCATATCAACCAGCTTACAGACTTGATTACAGCTGCTACAGGTGGACGATTCAAGTTTGTTATCCATGACACATTTGATTTACATGATGTAAAAGACTTCGGACGTGGTACTTGTCTTGAAGCACTAAATAAGATCATTCAAATGTATGAGTGCGAGGTCGAACCAGACAACTTTACTATTAACCTGAGAAAAAAGATCGGGACTGACAACGGATTACAATATCGGCTTAAAAAGAATATCGTTTCTAGTTCCTTTAAAGATAAAGGCGAGTCCTTGGTGACCAGGATGTTCGCTCAGATGAAGGACGGGCGGACTTTTATCGGAATGGATGCATCTAAGTTGACCGATGAGGAACGGAGTTTGCTATCCAGTGTGCCGGGAACGATCGTAAACGGGAAGCTGGCTGTTAACTATTTAATTTCATCTTATGCTCAATATTGGGCCAGCGAGTCGGTTCCTTTTTACGATGGGGAAATCATTGAACAGGATATTGAAGAACCAGAAGAGTTGCTTAAGGCTACTCGAAAGGCTCTCAGGGAGCAAGAGAACGTAACACTAGAAGTTACCGTATCAACGGCTGACTTATTTAAAATTGACAATACAGAACCAGAACCGCATTTAGGTGACACGGTAATGTGTATTGACCCAGCAATGGATATGAACAAACTCAAAGCTCGGATCACAGAGCTTACAGAGTATCCATATAGCCGTGACAAACACAGCGAGCCTACCATATCCAATGTCAATTTACGTGATTATGCGGATATCATTTCTGACCTGGAGCGGAACAAAAATATTATCAATAACTTGTTTAGTAATGGAAAGATCCGAACGGAAGTATTTGAATCCTTTGCAAAGCAGGCCGTGATCGATATTGATAATTCCAAAACAGAAATCAAGTACGATCAACGGGGTATCGTCTTGCAGGATCAAACCAACGCATTGAACCAGGTCATTATGACTTCAAATGGTGTTGTCCTGACAACAGATGGAGGGAAAACGGCGAGGACAGCGATCACAGCACGCGGCGTTGTTGCTGAACAGATCGTCGGGCAGCTCGGTAATTTTGTATCCTTAGTAATTGGTAGCGGGAATAATGTCACCAAAATCAATACCAACGGAATTAGTGCAGGAAATGACGATTATACTATTGCACCGTTCAGGGTAGATATGCAGGGTGATGTAGTCGCTAGATCAATTAAGCTCACAGGCCAAATTGACAATTCAGAAATGAATGCTTCAGACATACGAGCCAGTACAGTTAATGCAAGCACAATACGTGGTAGTAAACTGATCGGTAATGAAATAGAAGGCGGTATTATTACAGGAGCTTTGTTTCGTACAGCCAGGGAAGGCAGACGCATAGAGATAAACTCCAATGGCTTGACTGCTTATAACTCAAGGGGTGGGGAGTCTATTTCTTTGGGGCAGTATAATGATGGTGGCGGGCTGCTGTTTATGGATAATGGAAGTCCAAGAGGAAGTATTTTCGGAGACTCGAACGGATTTCATGTAGGCAATATGGGCGGGGTATATATTAAGTCTACTGATGATATGGTCTATTTCAATGGAGAGATTAATTTCACTGATGCGATAGTAAACGGACTAGGGATAGATAAAATCACGCTTCTAAAACAAACTATCAGTAATTTGCAAAATGATATTTCAGAGATCCGTGGTGACTTATTTAACGGATTGATCACTAATGCTTCGTTTGATCCGAGTTCTAGAAATCTGAAACTATTTAGTCGGGGTAAAACTGTGGCTACAGTTAACATTCCTGCTGGCGGAAGTTCCAATAGTTCGACAACATAATGTTTACTGAACCTCCTACCGATGGTAATATTAGGACATATATACTATGTAGGAGGTACGGATAATGAAAAAATGGTCTTATTTACTCAGCGGTGTGTTAATTGGTGCGGTTGTCGCTACGGCTGGAAGTGCATTTGCGGATCAACTAAAATCTTTAGTCGGGCAAACAGTAGCAGGAGAGTACGCAGTGAAGGTTAACGGAAACTCTCTGTCGGAAAATGCGATAGTAGTTGACGGAAAAGCACATGTACCTTTGAGAGCTGTGTCTGACTCTCTAGGAGTGAACTTAAAAGTGGATGGTAAAACAATTCAGATTACTAATGGATCTGCCGATACAAAATCTGTAAATACAGCTTCAACAGGAAAATATGAAGGGTGGCCCAAAGAAAAGCTGAATGGGCGAAAGGCGGAACTTGAGAAATATTTATCCGATACCGAAAAAGATCGTGACAAGGCTATTTCTGACCTTCAGAAGATATCGAACATGAATACCGCAGTGTCTGATGATATTTTGGCGATTAGAAGTGAAACCAAGAAGAATACAGAAATCGGCATACAAGAAGCTGAAACAAATATAGCTAAATATAAGACTGAACTAGAAGAAATAAATAAGGCTATAGCTTCCCTTAAATAAAATCCGTAGTTATCCAGCAACAAACAAATTATATACTGCTGCATACACAAAAGCCCTCTTAAACAGAGGGCTTTTACTCTTATATAAGGGAATTAGTAGTAGACTATATTCAATAATAGGTACTACAGTTTCCCAATAGTTAAACAAAGATATCTGAATCTGGTATGGTTATGGTCGATATCAATTTATCATTAGTTGAACCGTATGTGATTGTACCGTTTTTGTTAAAGTATTTCACATCTGACTTGATACTCGAGGCTCTCCCCTACAAGTACAGTGGAAGTGGGGATGCAACTTCTGACTCTCTCAGGGATTGAGCTGGAATATGTAGGATCTGTGTGATGTGGGTGAGTATACCCGAGGCTATGCATCATTTCATGTAATACTGTTCCAGTTAGGCGATATAGAGTAGCTGTTGTAAGGAAATTAGAATCGAACCTCATACCGTTTCCGTGGAGCTTTGCTTGAGCCTCAATACCTGGAATTACACCTTCATAATGGTAAAATATTTGTTCAAAATAAATATTTTTCAATTTTAGTTTATCCCCTTCTGTTAAAATATTACAAGAATCAATTGTTTTACAAATCACATTATGTGCTTTCCTAACAATTTCTTCTTGCCCAGAATTAGATAAAAAGTATTGGAAATTAGTTAAATGATTGAGTCTCCATTCAGGAATGGGTTTCCTCTCGAAGTATCCCTCTTTAAACAGAAAAAGTCTGTGATAATCCGGTTGTGAATAGCTATCCAAAAATCCTCCCACAAATCCTTTTTCTAAAGCAAATTTGTCAACCCCATTTAAAGCACCTAGTAAATCACCCCAACCATTAATGTTTACAGGAATACCGTATAATCCAGTTATACCTTTACTAACAGTTTGTATTTCTATTGCTTCAGTATGCAAGAGAGTTACACCTGCACTGGACCCTTTGAATTCATGAACTGGAAAACCAGTTACATATTTCACGTTGTCATATATGAAATCTGCTCTTTCAAAATGCTTATGTAGAGAAAACATGGCAAAATCATGTTGATGAAGAAGATCGGTAAGGCTAACTGTTTTTCCTGCTGACTCCTTTACAAAAATAATATCAAAAATATGATCTGGATTATAATTTAGAACTGGAAAAGCGCCGATCATATCGGATTCGTTTCCATCAATAAATCTAAACGCACGTCTAAAAGTAGTGTCTAAATCACCTTCACGCCAAACTCTAGTCATACTGTTCTGTCTCCTTTTTTTGAAACAACCTTTTGTTGTAAATTTACCCTATTTCGGATATTTTATGCATCTATTTTCAAGTTGGGCGAAGGGAGGAATTCACGCTTTTTATTATAATCGTCCTAGAACCATTTCTCACAATCCTTATTGAACGAACCTACTCGTTAGATTAATAACGTACGGGTTTTTAAAATCCGTAGCGTTATAGCAGCAGAACCAATTTAAGATATAAGTATGAAAGCCTCTGATAACTCAGGGGCTTATTTTGCGTACAAAGAAAGGTGAGATCAGTAATGGATATACTTACAATTCACGGAGTACGAGGTTTTATTGATGGAGATGGTACAGCTCAACTGAATTTAGAAGATACGGTGCGCGGCCTTGGATTTACTAAGTACGAAACCAAGAACGGGAAGGAATACAACAGCATCCGGTGGGAACGCGTCTTTGAATACCTGGATGAGTTCGGCTTCGACCACAAGTGGGCGAAAGAATCTTATATACCCGAAAATGTCTTCTATCGACTAGCGATGAAGGCAAGGAACGAAGCCGCTGAAGCATTTCAGGCCAAGGTAGCTGATGAAATACTGCCGTCGATCAGGAAGCATGGAATATATGCTACGGATAATGTGATTGACAATATCCTCAATAATCCTGACTTTGGAATTGAACTGCTGACTAAGCTCAAGGAAGAACGTGCTGCCAGAGTACAGGCGGAAAGAACAAATGCAATCCTAATGCATGTTAACAAAACCTATACTGCCACAGAGATTGCCAAAGAACTCGGATTTAAGTCAGCAATTGCTCTTAATCATGATTTAGGCAATCGAAAGATTCAATTCAGGCAGAATGACACATGGTTGTTGTATAGCAGATATGCGGATTGCGGCTATGTTGAAATCAAACAAGAAGTTCTTGATAACGGAAAAGTGATCTATCACCGTAGATTTACACAGTTAGGTCGTGAATGGCTTGTGAAAATTTATAACAAGGAGCAATTAAAGGCATCTGCAAACTAAAGGTGTCTTTTTTTTGTGTCTGAGGGAGGTGATGAAACCCGTGGCAAAAATAAAATCTACATTGGATATACAACTAGATCTAACCAGACCTGTTGAGGATTTGACTGAGGTCATTTCTGCTGTAATTGCTTCACAACCACATAAACGTAAAGAAATACTTGAGGGATTGGATATAGCAGTAGGAAATGCATTAGCAGAGATACAGGCGCAAGAAGATCAGAAAACAGACAATGATAGCTCAGGAAAAGTTTCCTGAACGGAGAGACGGGGGAAAGAAGGTTGGATAAGTGGGAGGTTTTTAAGTTCAGCACCGCTTTAGGAAGCAGCGCTATAACGTATTTTTACGGTGGGTGGTCGGGAGTATTGGGGGTGTTGCTTGCTCTGGTCATTATTGATTATGTGACCGGATTATTTGCGGCCGGCGCAGAAGGTAAGAAGGGAACCGGACCAGGTTTAAAAAGCAAGATTGGTCTCATCGGCATCGCTCGAAAGGTATTTATTTTTGCAATGGTAGCAGTATCCCATCTAATTGATGGTGTCTTAGGCGATTCGCATCTTTTCCGGGATGCAGTCGCCTATTTTTATATGGCAAATGAGCTGCTTTCGATTCTTGAGAATGGAGGCAGGCTTGGAGCGCCGATCCCACCAGTGATCCGGCAAGCGGTTGAGGTTCTGAAAAGTAAAAGCGGAAGTCAGGAAGGGGATAGGGAAGATGCAAGCAAGGAAAAAAGGTAATGCCCAAGGGATCGACGTATCCCGTTATCAAGGAAAGATTGATTGGAAGGCAGTGAAGGAAGACGGTTTATCGTTTGCCTTCATCAAGGCCAGTCAAGGGAAGTCATACCGGGACAAGACATTCATAGGTAATGCGCAGGCTGCGCGAGCTGTAGGAGTCCTGGTTGGAGCTTACCACTATGTAGATGACTCAGCCATAACGCCAGAGGATGCCCGAAAGGAAGCTGCAAACTTTGTGAGCGCCATTAATTCAGCCGGAGGCATCGCGTCTTTCGATCTGCCACCAGTAATGGATTATGAGTCCAACAAGTCCGGCTTAAGCAAAGCAGCGGTCACAGCCGTAGCCAAGGCGTTTTTGCAGGAGATCGAGCGACTTACGGGTGTTCGTCCTATCGTATACACATATCCTTCATTTATCGGTAATTTCTCCGGGCTGTCCGATTATCCGTTGTGGATTGCCCGGTACAGCGCCACACAGGTTCCGTCTGGCGCATCTGGTTGGTCACGCTGGGATTTCTGGCAGTATAGCGATGGCTCGGCTGGTGGCGCATTGCCGTCCGGCACACGTAAGGTGGCTGGCATAGCGGGTCCAGTCGATTTGAATGAATTTGACGGTACGGCAGATGAGCTTCGGACACGGTTTAGGAAGAAGACATCCGTACCCAAAGAAGAGCCTGCCACTGTTGTGGATGGATCATTCCAGATCAACGGAGAGAATGTGGGTAAAGCTCTGCTGTTTGATGGAAAGACTCACGTTCCGTTGCGCGTGCTGGCGAATGCTCTCGGTATCCCTTTACGCTGGGATAATGCCAAAAAGGTCGCATATTTGAACAATCGCAAATTGCAATCCGTGCAGCTTGTGGAGGGTGTCGCTTATGTACAACTTCGGCCAATCGCAGAATCTTATGGAGCTGAGGTTTCTTGGGACGCGAAAAATAAAATTGCTGGTCTGAAAACGAAAGGGGATAAGTAATCATGCAAACACAAACCATTATTGAAACTGTACAACCATATGTAAGTACCATTGTCACAGCCGCTGCGGGTGTGCTTACAGCATTTGTTTTAGGAGGTCTGAACAAACTCAAAACTAAGGTTAACGTGTGGCTAGAAGCGCGTACAACGGCAGCGCAACGTGAAGTGATCCATAAAATTGCTGGAGAGGGCTTTGCTTTTGCTCAAACAGCATTTAAAGAAGCCGGGGGTGAGCGTAAGCTTCAGGAAGCATTACAGTATACTACATTACATTACGTTTGGCAGAACAGGGCATTACTGTATCGGCAGTAGAGATTCGATCCACGATAGAGAAAGCATATTTGGAGTATAACTCCAAAACGAAGGCAATCGTTAAAGAATCACAACCAAACGAAGAAGCTACTCAAGTGGCTGCTAAGGAGGCTGTAGCTTCGTTGGCAGCTCAAGTCACGGCAATCCTTTCACAAGCTACTGGAACAGATAGCACGGCAAGTACGGCACCTAGAACTCCGCAAGAATACAGTTCCATCACCACAGGCCAATGTATCAGGAGTAGCAGTAGAATGAATGAGAAATGCGAAATGCCCTGCTGGTGTATGCTAGCAGGTTTATTTTTGTTTGAGCAATCATTCATTGTTTTTTCAGATTATTACCAATATAATGAAAACAACAAGAATTACTAAGAAAGGAGCTTTTTTGTATGAAGAAATGGTACTATAGTCGCAAATTCCTGTTTTCTTTTGCCGCGCTCCTGACTTCAGTGATTGCCGTTTCTGTATATAACAATCTGAATCATATTTTATCCAATTTTTTGGACTTCCTCAAATATGGTTTTGGTATCCTAGGTATTTTAACAACATTATATAATTACTATCATAAGTTTCATTTATTCATATCTAGACTCAAAATAATTTTTCTGAATAGCAATGCTACTTGGAATGTGAGTTCAGTTTTTGATGGAAACTTTGATGAATCAATACTTATTAAAATTAAGAAAAAAATCGAGGATATTGATGGAAAAGCAGAGTTTGTAATGGTTGATAATAATACAATTCGGGCCTTTTCTAAAGGACTAAATGTATTCTTTGATTATGCAACTATTTATGATGCGGATGAAGATGAGCATAGAGGGCATTTAGTTTTAAGAATTAGAGATTACAATGCATCTTACAGCTTGGCAATGGAAACATTGGATGAAAAAATAATTCCATTAATGACATTGATTACACAAGAAACGAAACCCGAAGATTCAAAATATATTTTTAAGATTGATTTCGGCAAGAGTAACCCGTTCATGGGACTGGCTGTAAAAAACATTGACAAGGCTTCTATTGTTGACTTTTCTTTTATGTACAATGAAAGTAAAGGGATCAGCAAGCGGAACGTTAAGGTTGGCAAAAAAGGGATTGAATGCACAACCACCACTCTTTCTGATTTTCAAACTGCTTCGGGAAATTTCTTGTCATTAGTGGGGGATTAAAGATGCGAGCTTATCACTTTTTAGATGTTGAAAAGCTTGATTTGTTTGGTGAATCTAATGAGGTGATGACTCCGCAGCAATTGTCTATGGATAGTCACCAAGACTCAGAACCTTCATCAAAAATCAAGTTAATAACTACACAGTACTATAGGGGGTTCCAAAAACTTATAATCATTCATGAAGATGTGAAGAGAAAAAGTGGGAGAGCCTACGGTGAAGATGCTTTTTTTGATAGATTTATTGAGAATAAGAGTATCAATGGATATTATAATCCTGAATTAAAAATTTTAATTCTCGAGGGTAATAAAAGCGCAGTCAACGGATCTATAAGACGCTTTAAAAGACATTTTCCAGAAAGTTTTTCTGTCAATAGATCGTTAGTTGATTTTGCTTATGTTGTTAAACATTCAACCAATGTCTGGGGGAGTTGGTTTGGAGGATTGAATACAGGCACTTTGAAAAGCGCCGCCCTTTTCGGCGATCACGTTAATTTAAGTGAAGATTATGATCGTATGAAGGCAGCAGGTAAGCTTTCATCACTAAATTGCGCTTTGAGTTTTGAAAAAGTGAGTTACGATTTTACAATAACAGCTAATAAAACCGTTGTTTTAATGCAGAATAGAACACCAGAGGAAGATATAGACTTGTTACTTGCACTTAAACCTATCCTTTATAAAGAAGAAGTACTCACATCTTAGTTCAATACATAAGTTACACATGCGAAAGCACCGGTGATACCCTGCTGGAATGCTGGTGGGGTATTTTTTACTTTAGTACCGTTAGGGGATGGTCATGATTAATTTTAATATTATTCAAGATTTTAGAGATCAGGTAAATGCTAACTCCCATTATACTTGGTATGCTTATCGGAATAAGAACGGAAAAAATTATTGGAACATCATTTGCGCTTGTATGGATTGGATTGATGTAGGTCTAGAATGTATGGATGGGTTTTCCTTCGATAGAAAAAAATTAGGAGCAAGAGGATTAGAAGTTTTTACGTACATATCAGCTATTGATATTGTATGGGAATCCATCCAACAATTACATAGAGCAATAATTAATGAGAACGAAGTGCCCTTTAGTGGTGAAAAAGAGGTTTTTATTAATGACGTACTTCATAAGGATGACAACGCCTATTTTAAGCATATTCGTGCTGTATTTGGTGCTCATCCCGTTAATCTAAGTAAAGATAAAAATAATGATAAATGGTTTGCAAGCTGGCCAACTACTGGAATACATGAGAAATATGATGTAGCTCTATATCTCTATAATGTAGACCCAAGTAAAGATGACATTATAATCGGTTTTAAATTTGCTGAATTAAATGAATTTTTTACAAAAAGATATAACCACTTGTCATATTTGGCGAAAAAATTAGAGGAACAATACCAAGACTATAAATCAAGTTTAATTTTAAACAAGATAAGGCCGACCACAAACATTGAAGATCAACTGGATATCCTGGAAGGGGAATTAAACAAGAGATTAAGTAACGATTACTTTGAACATTTAGTGGACCAGATTAAAAGAATTTACAAAGCAACCGTTACTAATGAAAATAACCGAGAAACTATTGAAGGTTACAGAGGAAAAGTAAAAAGAGTGGTAGAAGAGCTTACAATTAAGATACAGAACGTAGATTATACTGATCTTGAAATGGACCATATTGTTTATTCTAATCATCCACAAGAGATACACTATGAACTCTCCAAATTATTTGAATGTTTATATGGACACCGTAAAGATGAG
The DNA here is from genome assembly GCF_038005565.1 of Paenibacillus sp. FSL R10-2748. NCBI lineage: Bacteria > Bacillati > Bacillota > Bacilli > Caryophanales > Paenibacillaceae > Paenibacillus > Paenibacillus sp. FSL R10-2748. The sequence continues at coordinate 206,988 of NZ_JBBOTK010000002.1, read as the reverse complement.
GCTTATGATTATTATATTGAGCGGGTATCTAAATTTTTAAATCCTTATGTTCAAATTGACAAAACAATGAGCGCAGATGAAATATTTTTGCTACTTCATGTTGGTTTATACAACTACTGGGACAGTGTTTAAAAAACTAAAAGGGCCACTTTATATAAGTCAGATACGCGGCATATCGTCATTATGTATGAATAGACAGGAACAAGAAGGTCACTATTCCTACTGGAAACGAAGAAAGATATATTAGAGAATATTAAAACCCCGGATTTCTCGGGGGGGTCTGTTACCTAGGGAATTGTCTGGCTTGCTTTACTGCTCTAATAAGTTCCTCGTTTCGAGGATCAGCATTATAATTGTTCACTACTACCACCGCATGAATTACTGCAGGAAACCAGCCAATACAGCACAAAATGACATTTAAAAATGCCTGCCAAGGCTTTCCGCATAGAATGATAGCTAGTGGGGGAATAAAAATAGAAAAGAAGTACTTCATAATAACACTCCTAATATAATTAAGATAATAATCAATAATTTTATAAAAATAGTATATATGACCTTGTAGATATTTTCTATTAATATTTACAAAATAGTCCAATTGGATTATACTTAGCCTAACACTTACGGAAGCACCGTTGTGCAATCCGAAAGCATCGGTGACACCCTACTGGCTAAGCTGGTGGGGTGTTTTTTTGCGAATTGCCGTTTAGCCCTGTCAATTTCTTTAAGGATACATACTCTATACCGTATCTTAAAAAAAGGAGGAGTTCATGTGAGTGAATGTGGACATGAGCATAAGGCAAAACATTTTTGTCCTTTCACATCGACGGGTGCAATTTTGGTGCTCTTTATCCTGTTGGTCATAATTACTAAAGCGTGTTGGATTTAATTTTGTGAAAAGAATTGTTGGATAATACTACTTCACTTGACTTGACTCATTTTTTTAAGAATGGTAGAAAGTAGAGCCCAACAAGCGTATTGGGCAATAGCCTATACGCTTGTTGGGTTTTATCGACAGGGGAATATTTTATTGAAGGATTTCTCATATCATTCATCGAATGAATTACTGAGGTGAACAGCATGAACTATACATATAAAGTGTTAAAGTCGGATATAGAACTATTTGCAGCTGCATTAAGCCAAGTAAGAGTATATGTAATCCAGCCGTTGGGAGAGGATTTGATAGATATTGTGAACTACGGTGGAGTAGTGGAGAAGATTACACCAGAATCTATCAAGATTAACGGATCTTATTTCTTTCGTAATCAGTTTGAATTTAGAGTAGACGTGAAAAAGGACTCCTCTGGTATGTAACCAGTATGGAGTCCTTTGTTGTTTATTTACTTAAAAACACGCTTATTTGAACGTGTACATCGTATTGTAGTTATACGGTCATTATGGCTAGAATGGTTATGCCTTTCGAATTAATCAGGTTTGGTAATATAACCTTGATAGTACGCCACGTATACATTATTTACCAGTGCAGTGTCATACAATGTTAACGATCCACCCCAACCAGTTCCAGGTTCTGTATAACCATAAGTAGTAGGGATTTTATCTCCTTTCTGATATTGTCGTGTAATACCGGTTACATATTTCTGGGGAAGACCTTGTGGTGTAACTATAGACGATGTTTGACTATTCGTGGATATTTGATTATCAATGGGTGTTGAAGCAAACGCGGCTGACGAACTTCCTAACAAAGCTAATGACAAAAGGGAAGTGGCGACGATCTTATTCAACTTCATTCAAAAACATCCTCTCGAATAAAATTTGATTACTTATTCAATATATAGTATATATTGTTATTTTTAATGCGAAATAGATCACATTGAATTGACAATTACTATTTGCTTAGTGCGAATTAGGTAGACGTAAAGGACTCTGCAGGGTAATTGGCGAGTCTTTTTTTTGTTTTACGACATGCTTTGCGATACTTCGACATGACCCTCCATTTAGTATAGAGAAGATTTAAATACTATGGAGGTGTCGTATGATAAAAGGAATCGCAAGAGGATTAATCGTATTCTTACTGGCAGCTATCTTTTCCGTACAAGGTGTTTATGCTGAACCGACAGCAATCAACCAACAAGCAGCAGCTGGGTATACGCTGGAGTTCCCAAGCTCACGCTATCCAGAAACGGGGGCACATATCAAAGATGCAATAGCAGCCGGACATTCTGCGGTGTGTACAATTGATCGGGATGGAGCCGAAGAAAACAGGAAGAAATCGCTCAAGGGCTATCCAACGAAAAAGGGATATGATCGCGATGAATGGCCAATGGCAATGTGTTCCGAAGGTGGAGAGGGTGCAGACATTAAGTACATAAGTCCAAAGGACAACCGTGGCGCAGATGCCTGGGTAGGTCATAAGCTGGATGAATATGCAGACGGCACAAAAGTAAAATTTATTGTTAATTAAATACTTTTTTATGAAATGAGGTTGATTTTTTTAATTAATTTAATGTTCGACAAAATTCCCGTTACTTCTTCCTAATAAAGCTATAGAATTTACAATTGTTTCAAATAATTGTATAGGAGGAAACGTATTTATGAAAATTATCAAGAAAGTGTTCGTCCCTTTACTAGCAGCAGTATTATTCTGCGCGACTGTTTTACCTTCGGTGAGTAATGCTGAACAAGCTGCTAAACCAGAGGTAAACCCAGTTCAAACAGAAGTTATTCAGACTGATCGTGGAGAGGCGACTGTAACAACAAACTTTAATGATGACCATCATAGAATAACGACTGTTGTTGAGAATGGAAAAACAACTAAAATTGAGTATTTCACAAAAGATCAAACTTTGTTGATTGACGGTGTAAAGCAGGAGAACTTTAATGTTAAAGAGAGCCGTTCTGATTTTTCGTTAAATGCTGTCCCTTCAGGTGGAACCTTTGTAGGCAAGTTTGATTACTCCTATGATTGGGTGAACGTAGGAATAGCAGTAGCAGCAGCAGCAATGTCTACGATTACTAAGGTACCTGTATCAACCATTCTTGCAGTTATAGGTGCTGGAGCAAGTTTGAATACCGTATCTTATTACACTATTTATCAATATTCGTATCCTAGAAAATGTGAAGCTATTCCTTACGCTAATCATACGGTGTTCTATCAAGATGCTTCACGAAGCAAAGTAATTGGTACGGCTGACTCTGGGAAGTTCTTTAGTTCGCAACCATACCCTATCGGATGTACTCCATGAACAAATTTTTAAAACGTTATTTAGGCATTCTGCTAGGATATGCAATAGGTATAGGGATATTTTATGCAATGGGATATAAGTTAAATGCTATGGTGTTTTATATCATTTTGACTGGAATCGTAATTGGAGAAATAATCAATTTTGCATTGTCAAAACGAGAAAAATAACACAATGCCTGCTGACCAGCTACGGTCAGCAGGCATTGATTTTATTAGAGGAATTACAGCATCAATTACCGAATAACTACTCTGAGGTGATCAGCATGAACCATACATATAAAGTGTTAAAGTCAGATATAGAACTATTTGCAGCTGCATTAAGCCAGGAAAGAGTATATGTAGTAAAACCGTTGAGTGATGATATGGTGTAAGTTGTAGACCACCTGTTTGCCGCACCTGCGGCACAACGACTTTTTATTTTTGCATTATATGGGGGAGTGCCAGCGTCGCTGTCACCAGGCGAAATACATGTAAAATATAGTAAATATATTTGGGTTGACAGCACATTTGGACAGCAGTATGCTTGCTAAGGAAATATTGATGTCCTCGTTAGGTGAGGCTCCTATACGAACATAAGCCACTGCCCGGAAACATCGAAAGATGCCAATGGGTATAACAGGAATTGCCGGATTAAGGCTCTTCTTAATGTGGCTAAAGAACTTTGGTTCTTTTACGTCGTATAGTGCTAAAGCTCGACTTGGGGGAATCGGATATTTGCATGCTTTATCTTGCATGCAGAACGACGCCCTTCAGTTGAGCTGAGGGGCTTTTTTATTTCAATGTGTTAGGTATTGGCAGTGATATGGTTCCAGTGTGATCAGTAAAATATGGAGCCCACAACATGATAATGGGAGAGGGGTTGAACCATTCTATGAGTAGTCGAAGTTCGTCTGAACCGGATCCAGAACCGGTGAGTCTATTGGCAGTCGGGTTAAAACTAGATACCGTAATTGAGTATGGTTGCTACTCCTCTCCTACGGGGTAGTATTGGGCCCGACTGCCTTAAAACAAGGAGGCAGTTGACATGTCAAAAATGAATTTTTTTCAAAAAAAGCAGCAAAATAAAAATGCTGCTCATATTCAAGGCTTTGATATTGAATTGAATCAGGAAAATACTCGTCGTATTGATCGGCTAGTCGATAGTTACGAAAATAGCATTCTTTCTCATTTAGATGAAGCGTACCAAAGAACGACAAGCTGGTCAGATCGTCTTGCGGATCGGATTGCATCATTCGGCGGTAGCTGGAGATTTATTACTTATTTTGCTATCTTTCTGACCATCTGGATACTCTTGAACAGCTTGCCGTTTACTCGCTTTCATTTCGATGAACCTCCATTTATCTTGTTGAACTTGTGTTTGTCCTTTATCGCAGCATTCCAGGCTCCGGTCATTATGATGAGTCAGAACCGCCAAACTGCAAGGGATAAGCATGAATCGATCATTGACTTTGCGATCAACTACAAAGCCGAACAAGAGATTGACGATATGCAGAGCCACCTTCATCGGATCGAAGGCGAACTGATTGAGATTAAAAAACTCTTACTTGTTCTAAAACAACCGAATGAAGAACACAAATGACTCTTTGGATTATATAGAGGCCCCGTAGAAAAGTTTTCACCTGAATCGATTCAGATTAACAGATATTATTTCTTCCGTAAGCAGTTTGAATTTAGAGTAGATGTAAAGAAGGACTCCACTGGCACGTAGCCGGATAGAGTCCTTCTTGTTGTTTATTTAGTTGAATACTCGCTCACTTCAAACGTGAGTATTTTATTGAATATTACGTAGTCCTTGCGATTACTAAATGGACCTTTGTTGTTATTGTGCTTATCAATGGCATACGATGCTGTACCTGAGCCTGCTTGTTTTGCTTCATACCAAGAAATGAAAGAGTTTATTTCTTTCATGCTCAAATCGAATTCTTTCTCCAAACCGGTATCCATAGTGACAACTAAGATTGCCCGGTCACCGGTTGGCTGTTCTGGATCTGGAGTTGGTGTAGGATCTGGAGTTGGCGTAGGATCTGGTGTTGGTGTTACAGGCAATGCATTGTACATTTCGAAGGCTCCAAGTGTGAGTACTACATAACCGTTATTACTAGTGATATTCAAACGGTATTTTTTATATTTCGTTTCATTGCTAAATGAGAATTCTTTTTTCTCATCTTGGCTCCAGCTAGTAATATTTTTTTGTGTATCGAGAACAACCCATGAAACACCATCCCATCCTTCAAAAGTCCAATCTTTTGGGGATTCTCTTTTATATTCCATATTGGATACACGTGGGGTCAACACATATTTGTTGACAACTACAGGATTCTCAAATTCATAAGCAATCCAGCCAGTCTTAGAATCTGTAATTGTCGACCAACCGGTATCATTAGGTTTTCTATCAAACGCACTGTATGGCTGATGATCATTACTCCAAGCAGAACTTGCACTTGCAATACCGGAAGGACTTGTATTGGATGTCATTATAGGTATTAGGTTTGTTTCCTCACTTGAACTAGCGAAAGATGAACCTGCAAACCATATTGTTAAAAAAATAATGGATAATAGAGATGTGATTATTTTCCTCATGTATAAATCCCCTTTTTGTTTTATTTGCTCACCAAGCATACAAAACTCAAAAAGGGTTGTCTAAACATTAATGTCTATATATTCAAAAATAAGTTTAATAATGTATTTAAATTTTCGAAGAGCATAAGGCTCAACTTATATGTATCTGGTAGCACCTTTATTTTATTATGTGACAACATATGCGATACTTCGACATGACTCTCCATTTAGTATAGAGAAGATTTAAAACTATGGAGGTGTCATATGATAAAAGGAATCGCAAGAGGATTAATCGTATTCTTATTGGCAGCTATCTTTTCCGTACAAGGTGTTTATGCTGAACCTGTTTCGAGAAGTGTACAAGCAGCAACTGGGTATACGTTGGAGTTCCCAAGTTCACGCTATCCTGAAACTGGAGCACACATTAGGGACGCAATAGCGGCCGGACATTCTGCGGTATGCACGATTGATCGGGACGGAGCCGAAGAAAATAGAAAGGAGTCACTCAAGGGCTATCCAACTAAAAAAGGATATGACCGGGATGAATGGCCAATGGCAATGTGTGCAGAAGGTGGCGCAGGTGCTGATATCAGATACATAAGTCCTAGTGATAACCGGGGAGCAGGATCATGGGTAAGTCATCAGCTAGATAATTATGCTGATGGAACAAAGGTAAGATTTATAGTGAAATAAGGATGAGAGACTCTAATAGTTAGCAGCCAATAGAGTCTTTTTTATACCTAATAAAAAATAAATATGCAAAACAATGACTTTATCTCTTGGTACGAAAGCAAACAGGCTGGTTCTGGATCTGCATCCTATGCAATCAACAAGCACGATAACAACAAAGGACCATTTAGCAGCCGTAGATCGTATCCTAACGTTTGAGGTAAGTGAATACTCTAAATAAAGCAATCCCCGCCGGCCAATTAATCGTTAAATAGTGAAAAGCCCAGCTAATCCATTAAGGTTAGCTGGGCTTTTGCTAGACAATAAGTATGGCAACATTGCTCCGTAATAAATACCCGCTAAGCTAACGAGATAGATAAATTTTTTGGGTTGTGAAATTGTTTCCAATTTCGATCATCTCTGAATTGAACTACTTTTGACATTAAATTTTTTATCTTATCTTCGTAGGGTGACATAGCTCTTTCTCCGCTCTCTGTTTTATTTTGCTGAACTCTATTGACATCAACCGTAATAATCACAAATAATTAATTTAGATTTACTAACATTGTAATATAAATAGATACAGAAATGAGTAGATGTCTTTGAAATACGGAATAATGAATCTGCCTCTATACGTAAATGGTAGCAGCACAAACCAAAATTGTATTCATGATCTCTGTCAAAGTGAACAAGATATATTAGATAAAGGCTTTGTCACTTATATCTACTATAATCTAAAGAAAAAAACAGTATACATAGGCGAAACAAAGCATTTTTGGGTACGTCACGACCAGCACATTCATGAAAGTCATTTCAATGATGGCGAATTTACCAATTGCTTAATTGTTTACAATGCAAGCTTCTTTACCGAGTCCCATATCAAAGATTTGGAGTTCATGATAATTAACCATATGCTTGCGGAAACAGACGAAACAAAGTTCAAGATATATAACCGAAATAATGGACAACCTCAACCGCAATACAACGAGCATCACAAAGTGGAGCAAGAAGTATTTGTGAAGCTGTGGGGAAACGAATTATATAATCAAGGATTAGTACATACAAACGATCTAGAAAGAATTAGGCAGAAGATTATTTTCAAATACTCCCCTTTCACTCAACTGAGCAAACAACAATCTGATATTGAGGAAAGAGTAATTCAAGATCCTCGTAATAAGTATCTAATTGAGGGTGGAGCTGGAACTGGAAAAACAGTTCTCATGATGTCGCTTATGTATAGGTTGATCAACAAAAATCCAGATATGAAGATAGGTTTGATCACTACAAGCAACCTACTCGACAAGTTTAATCGAATTTTAAAGCAACTGAATTTGAAAAATAAACTTACCTTTGTTCGAGCTGGCAAGGCTATTGAGGAAGCACGCAAGAGTAATAGTCACTACGATATCATCTTAGTTGACGAAGCACATCGTTTGCAAAGATACTACCCCAAAGGACACCCAGAATCTAAAAAACATTTCGACAAGAGTCAGCCTGAGATTAACGAAATCCACATGCTTCAAGAAATCACAGATGGACTCGTTTTCTTCTATGACCAGTTCCAGAGTATACGTCCACAAGATGTTCTTAGGGCTAACTTCATCAAGCTCACCCAAGGATATGTAAAAGAATCTCTAAGTCAACAATATCGAATCAAGGGTGACGCTTCCTTTAGTGGCAACGATTTTCTCAATGGCATCCTGTATGCTTTAGACATTGTAGATGAAATTGAATTTAATCCTAATGTCTTCGCATATCGCAACAAGGACTCTTATTTTGGAATCGTTGATTCCATTCAAGACCTATTTAAATACATTGGAGAAATTGAACTCCGTCATGCCAATACTACAAATCGTGTTATTGCTGGTTATACTAGAGAGTGGATTTCAAACCCAAAATCATCGCAAAATAAAGGAATAGACAAGTTTAATCTGCCTTATGATTGGGTTGAGAATGAAAGCAAGTGGCGATGGAATAGCCAGTATGAAAAATGGGTTGAGATTGAAAGTAGTAAGAATGAAATAGGCTCTATCCATGCCATTCAAGGCGCGGATATTGACCATGTCGGAATTATTATCGGCAAAGATATCGCTGTTGGTGAAAACGGGAAACTTAGAGCTATAAAAGGGAACTATAAAGATACTGGTGGTACTCCACTACTGAACGAATACAATGAACAAGAACTTACTAGTTTCATACTGAATATATATTACGTGCTCCTCACTAGAGGAATTAGTGGATGTAGGGTTTACTTTGAAGACTCTAAAGTAAGAGAATATTTTGAAGAGAAATTATCGTCTAAAGTCATTTAATTGTTGATATACAGCCGACCTTTAAGGTCGGCTGTTTGGACTACATCTGTAGTTGGGTTTAGCAATGGTGTGTAATCCTGATGCATGGAGGGTTCTTGATACGGACTACCATACCGACGGATATGTGAATGGCTGGAATTTAAAAGCGGAGTAAAGGGGGCGAAGATGATGAAAAAGAAAACATTAATTAGTATCCTTGCAGTTCCATTAGTAGTGGTAGCTGCTTCAGGTTTTTTCTATCTAAACACAGATAGAGTTGTCAGTGCACAGAGTGAAACGATCGCAGCTGCTGACAAAGCTACCAATAGTCAGGTGGAGTATATCAAAATATCTGTTTCTTCAAGCACTTATTCCGATAGTTCTTATCAAATAAGAATTCGTGATCGGAAAAACCTAAGTGAAGTTACTGAAGATTACGTGGGAGGAGTCCTACAAAATAAAATTATAGTTTCTGAAGAGGGAAGACGAATCACTTCTATAGGGAGGGATCATGTAACGGGAAAACTTGTAGGGAACACCTGGACATTGCCCGTTAACCTGGCTAATGAAAATAAGAAAATTTTAAATATTTCTCTAATGGAAGAACAGAAAAAAGAAATGAAAGAGCAAAATTGGGTGAAATCTTTACGACCACAATCTAATGATGCATCACTTCAAGAGGTTGTAGCAGAAACCAGTCTTAAAAAAGAGGTTGTAACCATTGATGCTAAAGGGCTCCCGGTAAAGAGAGAGGTCTTTGTGAAAGATAAAGAGGGGAATTGGACAGAAGACTCCGTTAGGGTCGAGGAATATAAATATTTAGACTCCATGCCAATGAACTTGCAAAGAATGAATGATGAAGTGGAGATCAAAGAAATTACTGCTCCGATTAAAGAAGATAAATTATTAAAAGGGTAATCCGAACAGTATAAGAACAAAAAGTGAACAACAATAGTAAGAGGAAAAAGTAGTACATCAAAAAGCTCTGCTAACCTTAATTGGTCGGCAGAGCTTTTATCGTTTCTAACAGGTCTGTGTTAGCTAGCATATATTTCGTTTTAGCTTCTTCATATAATTTGCCGAGGTTACGAAACTCTATTGTCGCCCTTTACCATGTTGAAAATATGTTTACTATTTAATATTCTTCGTATATATTAATATTTGGAAATTATTTTTTTCACAAATATTTCCTATAAAACTAGATTGAATTAACAGAGGAGATTATTTCAATGAGCATTTCATTAAGAATAGAACGCAAATCCGGTGGTGAACCAATCGAGTTTGTAAAAGGTGAAATCATTGGCTTTACTTATAAGAATAATAGTTCCATAAACCTTTCAGCTAAGTCTCCAAACTTGAATCATTCACTACATATTCGAAGCAAAATTCCGCTTCATTCGCTTCCTTCAGTTGTAGACAATGCGGATAATTCCAACATGCTGTATACATGGGCAAACACAGAATATAAACCTGATACTGAGGATTACTATCGCAAATGTAATATCCAAATCGTTAGAAATGAAAACACAATTCGAGATATTACGTTTACACACGCTTACGTAGATGAGTATCAAGAACAGATTGATACCAGCAAAGAGATCCTTGAGTTTGAACTTGTTTTAAAACAAAAAGAAGATCAATTGGGAAAAATTCAATACAGTCCTCAGTTAGAACCTATGGAAACAAGAGAAAAGGATCAGTCTGATGTCTCGCAAAAAGTACTGGAAGGCGCATATAGTAAGAATATGTTAGTGTATGCAGGAAATAATACTTTTCCGTTTGAAAATCCGATGGTAGAACTAGAAAAGACTTGGGTGCGAGGCGTAGAGAAGGTAAAGAATTCAACAGATACTGTAATACATTATCCTGATCGTAAAGCATTTGCATTAGTAGCTGTTCCTATAGCTCGAAAGAAGTACGGGGACATCACAGCCAATTTACTTCAACATTCACTTGACTACAAACCAGGAAATTTACACTTTAACGAGTGGTCATATGAGGCGCAGCAAGTTAAAAAATCTAAAGAGCACATCGCAATAGTTAATGATGAAGTCAAAAAAGCTAATGCTAAAAAAGTTAAAAGTTTTTCTTATAATGGATCTGAGCAATTAGAAAGTGATAGAGATTTATATAATGCTTTTCACAAAATGAAGTACAAAATAGATGGAACATATGTAAACGGGCAATGGAAAATTACTACAACGTATTCTGATGTCTATAATTTTGAGTATAATTTTAAACAAATGTTTACTGGGAACAACAAACTTGGTTGGGCTGCAGCAAACCTAACAAATTTAATGGAATCATGGGGAACACTAAATGAGTATACGTCTTATGTAACAGTAACTGATACAAGAAAAGCTTGGAAGTGAGGTGTGAATTGCAGATGAAGCGTAGATATATCTTTATTTTGATCTTGATCTCTCTACTAGTTATAACTACTACTCTAATTTTTCTGGTGAATTCCGGGGATAATACGAAGTATAAATACCCATCAGGCAAAGATACCGTAGAATATTTTGGTGACGGGACTTTTCAAATTTTGAGAGGGGGGCCGCAAGACCCTTTAATACTTTATAATCATCTTGCTGATCCACTAGAAAAAGCTGTTGATAATATTGTGTCATATAAGATAAAAAAAAATATCGTCTATGTGGTTGGGGAAAATGGCTTCATTAAATTAGATTCAAGTACCAACACCTACGAGCAAAAGAAACGGATTAACGACTTTACTTCCAAAGATAGAGAGATATTTAATAAATTAATGGAAAAATAGAAGCTATCATGAGCAAATGTGGTAGCAAGGGAGCTTTAAGTTGTTCACAAAGGTTAAGTTAACATACTCTTTAGGTTGAGTATCTCTTTTAATTACAAGTAATGAGGACTCTCATACTGGCAAACGGAACAATAAATAGATACATAATAAGGAGAGGTCTTATAGATGTAGGAAAATATATCTGTCCTTACAGTGGTTACAAAATCTTAGACGATGAAGCGTCTGGAATACTAGTTGAAAATTGAATTCTATTAATTAGACAAGTCTCGGGACCTACCTAGGGCATGTTTGTGGTATAATCTGGATTGTGCGACAAAACAGCTATAAAGGGTGGTCGGCTAATCTCCCGGAAGGGAGGTGACGCCATGGAAGTTAAAGACACGCTGATGTTGATGATTCAATTCGCAACGTTGGTGATTCTGATACTTTCTTTCCATAAACGGAAATAGACCGCCCTGGCGAGGATACGGTCTATTTCTGGATCAAACCTCAATTGCTGACCGCTCTTATAGCGGTAAGTCGTACAGGGGAGCGGTGGTAGCCGTTCCCCTTTTCTATTCTTATGTTATCATATTCATTTTATACAGGCAATGGAATTGCCTTTGTTGACTATATGAAATGTAGAGCATGAGGGATGATCCTTTGTGCTCTTTTTTTGCCTTGAATTACGAACGCTTGTTTGCATATAATATTTGCAGAGAGGTGATCATCATGGATAACCTGCGATCGCCGATAGATAAGTCTGATGAGAAATTGAAGGAACAAAAAAACCTGAGATGTCAGGACTTTTTTTGCTCTGTGAGCTGCCCGAATTCGACATTTTATTTCCGCGTAGTGGCGGGAGTTTTCAGTTTTCACCCGTGAGAAGTGCGTTCAGCAGGTCTGAACGATTAGAAAACCACGACTGAAAGTCGTATATTGAGGGGACTACCCCAGCCAGTATTCCCACGTACAATTACTATACCGTCGTCATGCGGAACGACGTTATGGATCGTCATGGTAGCAGCTCCTTGAAACGGCTTAACTTGACCGCCAAAAATACCAATTTCCGTGATCGAGACAAGTACCCTACTTGAGGAATTAACAAACCCAGCCAGGTTCAAGCGACTTTGGAACAAATTCGGACCTACATTGTTGAGACTAAAAATGAATGCGGTACCTGCTTTAGTTCTTAGGCGACGCGTAGGTTTCAGAATTTTTGTAGAAGAATTTACTTTTCCCATTCGAATCAACTTCCCTTCTTTTTTGATAATATAGAATATGCTAGTTTTTATAGAATCGAAACAGATAAACGGATTGGAAAAAATGACTATCTTTATCACTAGGCAATAAAAAAAGTCCCGCGATGTCAGGGCTATGGTCTAAAACTTGATTGAAGTGACGAACGAAAAACGACGGAGAGCTGCTCAAGCTGATTGCCACGCTACAAATGAAGATCAAGGAACTCCGTGAGAACGAATAGAATTACTGAGAGCTGCACGATTGGAGAAGATCCGCTGCCCGTAAATTTGACGCTTTTATGGATCAGCAGATTGTTACGCCCCCAGGTGCGGCGAATAGATACTATACGGAATATTAAAACCCCGGATTGCTCCGGGGCTGTTTTATTCGAGACCAAATTGTGCTTTTGCTTGTAGTTTGTTGCCTTGGAATGTGAAAACGGCATTTGCACCAGGTCCGACTTCACCTTTATACGAATACATTACAGTATAAAATTCGTCTCCTTTTTCACCAACCTCTGAAAGAGCCTCACCGGGACCACCGATAATTTTCGCAACTTCCTCATAAGTCATTCCATTTTTAATCTTGTTATATTTAGCTTTGGTAATGGTTCCGAGGTTTGGCGATTCTGCTACTGTCCGACCCTCTATTTTTCCGTTATATAGTTTCCAATTGGCTTCTCCCTTAACACCACGGGAACCAAGTTCACCCTTAAAGGTAACTATATCCCCCGGATTAAGACCATTCAATTCTGAACGATCTAAAACTTTTACAACAATAACATCCCCGAGTTTTTTCTTTTCAGCGCTAATATCTGACCACAGTTCACCGTTGTAATCTGCTGGTTTACCATAGACATAGAGGCTGCTAGATCCAGATTCAATAACAACACCTGACCATGAAACAACTTGATTTCTTACACTGTCGAATGTTTCCCCTTGCTTGGATACTGGCAATGCAAAGAGTGCAGATGAAAACTTATCAAAAGGAAGCGATGTGTCAATCAATGGTTTTTTAGCGTCAGTCTGTTCCTTTTGTACTGATTCAGTAGTAACTTCTTTCTCTTTAACAGGCGTAGTAGCTACAGATTTTGAATTAGTTTCGGTTGGTTTCTGAGTGTCAGCGACTGATATTCCAATAATAAATACTAAGAGAGCAGCTAAACCAAAGAGAAACATTTTCTTAGCCTTGCCGTTCTTTCTTATTAAAGCTATAGCCCACAAAACAAAAAACACAAAAAAAGCCAGCAAAGCAATCACAGCAATTGCAGTCATTACATAACCCCTATCTATTGGTAATATTATAGTGAAATTAGTATATATGACCTAGGAATAATTTTCTAGCACAAAAGTCTTAGAAGTAGAAAACAAAAGCCCTTGTAAGGAACAAACGTTCGGGATATAATTTGAACATATTACATCAGGAGGCTACATACATGGGAAAGAAACTTGAGGGTAATGGTTTATGGGAAAGCAGTCGGATAATCATCCCTGAACATAAGGAAGCATACCTAAAGCTTATGAAAGATCGCCAACGGCGTGGTAAGCCTGAACTTGATGATCAAGAAGTGCAGCTAATTGAGCAGGTGCTCATAGTCTCTTACAACACACGTCAACCTATATCGATAGTGGTTTTTAGTCCGTTCGATGACGAAGAACTCACAGGTGTAATCACGTCTATAAATACTGCTCGCAGGGAAGTAAAACTGTTTCGTGGCGAGGATGATTTTAGTTGGATCAAGTTGGAGGATATCATTTCAGCAAGTATCTAGCAGATAAATCTAGAGAATAGCAAAATATTCGTGCGATTATTGTAATAAAAGTGTATATATTGGAAAATGTAAATGGTATATTTATCCTAGAACTAAGTGCCTAGGAGGATATCATGAGAAGTAATGGAAAGGGAAAGATCATAGTAATTATCTTTGCAGTAATTATAGCTGTTGCGATTATTAAGTATTTAGGATTGCTTATTATCGCAGGAGGGCTTGGCTACTGGGGTTATAAAAAATATCAGAATGCTAAGAGAGCAAATCAAAAAAGTAAACTAGCTATAGTTTTATTTTCACTTGCCGGAATTTTCTTTCTAGCGTTCATCGGCAATCTGTCTAATGTTAAGCAGCAGGAATTAGCGAATAAAGTACCAGCTGTTCCAGCTAAAGTAGAACAAACTTCTGCGGTGCCTACTACAACTAAATCTGAGCAAACTTCAAACATTGTTTCTACCTCAGCATCTAACGAAAAGGCGGATTCTGAACAACCAAAACGTATTCCTATAACTTTAATAGCGGGAACGGATGGAGATACATTTAAAGCATCAGTTCAAGGGAAAGAGGAAAAGATTCGACTACTCCTAGTAGATACGCCAGAAAGCGTAAAACAGGGTACACCAGTCCAACCGTTCGCAAAAGAAGCTTCGGCTTTTACGCTGAAGCAATTAAAGCAGGGTAATCTTTCCCTAGAGCTTGATGTTTCAGAACGAGATAAGTATGGTCGTCTACTTGGTTATGTATGGGTTGGAGACAAGATGTTGAATGAAATGTTAATCGAGAAAGGTTATGCTCGGGTGGCCTACATAAATCCTCCAAACGTTAAATATGTCGATCAATTCAAGGAGATTCAAGCTACTGCTCAAAAGAGTGGAACAGGCATCTGGAGTATTGAAAACTATGCGCAGGAAGATGGATTCAATCAGAAGACAGCTCAAAAGGCAACTGCAAAGACTGAATCTAAAAGTAATGATTCAAGTGTAAAAGAATCTAAGCCTAAAGTAGTTACTCCTAAAAAGGAAGTCGTCCAAACTTATTCTGAACCAAGAGAATCATCAAGCAATGTATACTATAAAAACTGTTCTGCGGTTCGTGCTGCTGGTGCCGATCCAATTTATGAAGGTGAACCAGGTTATAGTAGGAAACTGGATCGTGATGGTGATGGAGTAGCTTGTGAAAGATAATCTTTTGTTAAAAACTATTCCTCGGTGCATATCCGAGGAATTTTTATGATTTCATTAATTAATACTACACTCTACAAAAAGAGGGATGAGAATTTTGATTGAGATTAGTATAGATGAAAAGGAAGCGAAAAAACTTATATTGAAAAAAAGTTTCGGAGTTGGTGGAAGTAGTTGATGCTGAATATATATTTTGGGATACAAAAGAATTGAAGAAGAGAACTTGTATGAGTTGGAATGCAATCCTCGATACCTTTTTTTACGATCCGAGATTTATCAAACGGAAAATAGGGAGGAAATGGTATTTTCCGGCTCGTGAAACGAGAGCCTTCTTAGAACAATGGCTTTTAGAACAATAGATATTTTAAGAGGCTTGTCTATAAGGTTATTTTTGCTTGAATTTTATATAACTTCACGTAAAAAAATTACCTTACATATGCACAATTTATACCAAATTATACTGCTAATTGGATTGCCACTCATTGGTAGCAAATGTAGTATTAAAAGTGTGCTTGTTACCAATTATGCGAAGGGGTTATGTGATATGTGGGAGCCTATAAGGTTCTTGCTTTTTTCAACTGTAGAAACTTTTGCAGCGTTCGTTTTAATGTTAACTATTTTCAGAGTTAGGGCATTAGACTATGTATGGCCTGCATTGTTTATTGGATTAATAATGAATTTGCAGAGCTTTATTTTGAGGGAAGAGACATCGTTATCTTTCTTTGCTCCAACCATAAACATTATATTGTTTACATTATTGATAACCACTGTTGTTAGAATGCCAATTATTTGGGCAGCTATAATATCCATTACAGGCACATTTCTATATACGTTATTCCAAGCGGTAATTATATTGATGCTCTTTGGTACATTAACAACTGAAATGCAGACTTCAGCAGAAGGATCATTGGCGCAAGCAGTAACTAGCGCATGGGTGTTAGCTGTTTCGTGGTTTCTGTATAAATTTAATATAGGCTTTACAGCAGATTATGAAAATCTCCGTTTTAGGTGGGAACATGTACTTGTTGTTATCTTAATAATCGGGGTACTAGCTGCTTGTACATTTATGTTTTACTTTAACAATTTCTTTCTGAGTATTTTATTCATAACCCTAGCATCTGTAATGTTTTTGTATTATGCATTAAAAACGGAGCGTGATTACCATAAAAAGTCTTGACTCCATCGCTCTAGATATAGCAACACACATCAAAACTGTTGTCCCCGATCATCCAGCACCCGTAAATGTTTTAAAACATGGGATAGCCGTTACGATCAACACAGTTTCAATTGTTTTGCTAACTATTGGTATTTCAGTTTTTACGGATAAGATACAAGAAGCTGTGCTGGCAATGATATCTTTTTCGATGCTACGTCAAACTGTAGGAGGCATACATTTAAAGAGCAATATAGCGTGTATTATTGTATCTACAGTTCTACTTACCGCTTTATCTTTTGCAAGTTTTAATTACAATTGGATCGTCATTACTTCGATAATAAGTATTGTACTTGTCTTGGTTTACGCACCATCACGGCTAGAGGGGAAGACACGCATATCAAAGCGACACTACCCATTGCTAAAATTTTCGGGAGTTGCAATTATTGCACTTAATTTGTGGTTGGCTTTACCGGTAGTAGGCGCTAGCTTTTTTGTTCAGAGTTTAACACTAATAGGAGGAGGTGTGAGAAATGAAGAAAAACAAACTGAGTAAAGTAAAGGCTGGTATGTATTACAATATTGCTGCAATGCTAACAACACTTGCTGTTGCGTCAGTTAGCACAGCAAGTCTTTCTTGGATTCATAGCCCCGAGCCACCGAAAGAATTGTTGAAATAAGCGAGGAATGACAAAATGCTAAGTTTAACAGTATCGGCAGACCCTGGAGGTATTGATCAAGGCGAAAATGTACAAGTGGATAAGGTTCTTTTTATATCTAAAGGGCGTAAGAGAGACCAGATTTTAGTTCACACATTTGAAAAGACTTACTACATGATTGGAACCCTTAGACATTGGGAAAACTTTTTGAACAGTAACGGATTCCGTTTTTTGAATGTGGACAGAAGTAACACTCTTAATGTAGAAAAAGTAAAAATCGTTAATGGTATTTTCAAAGATGCTTACTTTGAGTGTGATATAACAAAAACCTCAAAAAGGTGCCCTATTGCGTATCATCGGTTTGACGAGGTTATAAAAGAGATGGGTTTCATTAATTCAGACATAATATTCACGGGAGTTGCTACTAGATAGCAACTCTTTTTTTGTTGAAAATATTGTATTTAAATGTCGAAAAATGATACACATCCAGCGCCTGAATTTATGTTGCCAAAGAACCTAATAATGGGATTTAATATATGTTAGTGGATATAATTCTTAAAAAAGGAATAAAGTAGAGGAATGGTGAATGTTATTGCTCCGAAAAAACTATAATATGGGAAAAGTGATTACTAATTACTACCCATTCGTATAGATCTTTCATCCTACAACCGAAGAATTGAGCAGCGTGTACATATCTTTTAGATTTTATTACCGTCATTTCTTAGAAGTGAGAAATAATGCGCTGTCGTCAGTAGATCTTCGCACATATTCCGTTGGGATCCAACTTTTCTGTTTTAGAAGGAAGTAAATAAGATTTTAGCTTGTCAGTAAACAACGATTTAATTATACGATTTAGGAGAGGTCTATTATGGTAATTTTATTAAATGAAGAAAACCAGATGAAAATCAAAGGAAATGATACTTTTACTTATTCTGTTGAAAACGGAGGTATTAAGGAAGTACAAGTACAGTCAATAGTGAATGAAGTTTGGAGATATGGCGGGAAAGAAATATCACACGAACAACTCATAAAAATACTAAATCACATAAAAGTTCTTGCATCACAAGGATAAAAAATAGCTTTAGCATATGACCACTAAAGCTATTTTCTTGACCGCATTTTGACCGCGCTTTTTAAAGATTTAAGTGTATTTGAAAGTATATTGATAATCTGAACATAATATATTTTGCAGTATATTCAAGAGAGAAAATATGTTGAAACCCAAAGGAATACTGAGTGCTTTTGTATCGCACCCAAGTGCATCAATGGGAACGTGATCAATATCTGACTCTTTACTAAAATGGGAATCCCTTGGCGCTCTAAGCGTTGAGGGATTTTTTTGTATGTGGGTAATCCATCCGTCATTTGAGACTAATTAGTTCTCCCCACAATCTCCCCATAAAAAAATATTATTGAAGTAGACTCCCGGTAAAAGACTCATATTTCTCCATGCTATTCATCTCTATTTTTTTGGAGATGTGTGCATAAACGTCGGCTGTGAAAAAATTTCAAACTAACGTTGAATGCAAATATGTGTTGGATGCCTTGAAAGTCTTAGAAAATGAAGTCATTACACTCGGGTATACTGGCTCTTCTAAGCTACTCACACTCCAAAGTGACGAGTCGAGTTTCTACATTGTTCTTCCTTATAGGTGGCTGGTTAGATGAGTAAATACTATGCGAGAAAAATGATTTTTACTACTTACTACAGCGGCAGTCGGTCTTTGAAGATTAAGGAAGTTCGTTTGCTGGAAGCTATGGATGAGAGACAGATTTCTGTTTTTGAAAACGTGAGCAGTGACATTTTGGGAGTCGCCGCCAAACAGCAAGTGCCTTATGGATGTGGGTAATTTGAGGATTGAAAACAGATAGTAGAACTTACAGGAATATAACCAAAAGTCCACATGTTAAAAAGAAGAACCCAAAGAGAATCGATACAGAGCCTCTAAATTTCATGTCATCAATGTAAGCATCACTTGGTTCTGAGTCACCTTTGATCTTCCAGGCTTCGTTTGCACGCCATCCCCAAGTGGGATTTCGTTTACTTAAAATACCAAGCGAGAAAAAAATAATCGCAATAAAAATAAGCATGAATCCCATTGGATCAGCCCCTTTAAGTAAACTATACCAAAAAAGAACGACAGATGGAAAGTATAGTCCCTCAAGAACGGATAGAAGAAAAATAAGAGGGCTTTGCCCTCCATCTGAAGGTGTAATTTTAATCTGAATAGGCAACCGCGTTAAAACTTTCTATTCCTATTCGGGTGGCATCCGCTGTGCAAAATAGATATAAGGTATACACCAATTCATTTGATGGTGGTAGAGGGACATTGTAATCGGAAGCATTAATGGTGACGACCTGCACAGCGTTGGGATTTGCCTCGGAGACACTAACAGAGTAAAGGGCGTAAGCAACAGGAGAGTCGAGAGTGCCTCTAACAATAGAAATAGCAATAACGGAGTCAAATGGTGGAGTAGTGGGAAATGAAAGCTCAGCAATCCCTGATAATTGTACACGCATATTTTCCCCAGCGCCCGTCACGTCTAAGCCAAGCTCTGCGATGGCTACAGGAGTATTGGCTGGCAAGGGAATTGAGATTGTATTACCATAGCTTGCATTTTGAGATGTTCGAGCATCTAACAATCTAGTCATTATCTCATCTCCTTTTTGATAGTTTATGCAGAAGATATTCAGTGTTGAGGGCTTGGTAGATATGCCTCTAAGCTAATGCGGTGTATTGCGTCATTAATGGCCCCGAAGAGTAGAGAGGAAGGATACAAGATGGAACTTAGCGAGAAACAGCTGGAGAATGTGAGCACGCTTGGGGCTTAACTTACAACAAGAAGCCGACAAAAAACAATTTTTACTGTGACACGGTCGATCGGTTTGGAATGATCTTGTTGCTAAAGGGTTAGCTACAAAACGAGGCGGACGGGATGAGAAAAGTGCATATTTTCGCCTGACATATGAAGATGCGAAGACCGTTTATACAAAGCCAATGCCATGAAAGTATTTTGGAGCATTGCATTAAAAAGTTTTGAACCCATAGGGGACAAGAAGGAGGGGAACTTTCCATAAAGGAGAGAGACACAATGCATCCCCTATACCAAAGGAGAGATAACCCGTGAGTAAATACAAAGTGTATGAAACAGTAGCGGTGAGACAGTTGGTTTATCTAGAAGAATACGAAGGGAATAGAATGCGTGAGATCGGAGCGCAGATTCGGTCTGAAAAGCCCAATATGATCATAACCCCACAAGAAATAGAAGAATTAGGGGGATTAGAACTGATTGACATAGATATTAGACAAATATACCTATAATGAGCGATAAGCACAGTGAGGTAATACACCTCAAACGCTACATAGAGCGGTTTTACGTGGATGAGGTAGGGAGTAACCACCAATACAATACGCTCACCCAGGAACGTTGGAAGGATGATAGATATGAATGTGTGGCCGATATCGGCTATTAAACAAGATGGTAAGTCCAGATGTGCCAACTGCGGAAAGCCGATAAGCGAAGCTAGAGAAAAACTTACAGGCAGGTTATACGATGGGGAGTTTGCTTGCTGTCGGGAATGTGATGATGAACATGAAGAATTAGGCAGCAGCCCCATTGAACATGGGATAAGATATCGTGATTTGAATATTAAGCCTATACAGGGTGTCGGTCACACGGCACCAAAGGGAGAATATATAGATGAAAATCGTAGTGAATAATGAGCAGGAAGCGGACTGCGTCGCTTCTTCCAAGACGGACACGAATATTCGATCATGGACTTGATCAAATCAGAAAAGGAAAAACAAGAAGACACAGAAGACTTGCAAGGAGAAGATTTTCGCATTTTGGCAGAAGGATTTTTTTGGTCAGAACTGCATATAGAGATTGATCGAAAAGAAGAAGAACTGAAATTTCGAAGACGACGATTGGGTGACAGGAGAATGCATACACTGTGGTACTCATACGACGGGAAACAATCGCGATGAAGATTAACCTATAGTGAGTGAAAAGCGATGGATTCTCCTGAATCGCGGGCTACTTGGCGATACGAGGATTGTTACAATCGTCTATGTCCGTGCTGCTCAGAACGTCTTATAGGAGACGATGAAGACGACGAATGCTGGGGGAGGAACAACAATGACAGATAAACCAGACTGGGAAAAGCGAATGGTTTACTGGATACTGGAAGCCGAAAAAGAAAAAAGTTGGGCAGATAATATAGAAAAACGGTTGTATTTTTCGAACACCGAAAATGAAATTATTGAAAGGAAACATAAAGGTACTCGTCGATACTCAAAAGGAATCTGAATCCCTAATACAACAAAGGATGCAGAGATAGCCAGACTAAACGGGTCACTCATGAAAGCCTTCCAGCTGTGGACTGATTATTTTAATGCACCGAACGCAGAGGGCAAAGTGTGTATTAATATCGAGTTATCTAAAGTGTTTGCGAATGCGGCGGTCAAGGAGGATGCCACATGATACGCGCATATACCACTATATTAGCTGCTGTACTGTTGTTTATAGGTGTAGTACAAGTAGATAGGTATATGTTGATTGAGACTGTGCCGGCAAGCGAGGTGAGGATTAAATATGGCAAATAATAACGATGAAAAAAATAAGCACCTATGAAAAAAAGTGCTTACTTTAAAGTTAGTTTTATTATTAAGGGAATATTTTGTAAATGTAGCCTTGATATAATGGGCATACTTTGTTGTTGCCTTTTTGTTGCCATTTATATAAATTAATATTTCCTCCAAATCCTCCTGTCATGTAAAATTTTTGAGTTGGAACTGTCGATTTCATATCCTCTTTAACTGTTGCACCTCTGATGCCACTTACCCATTTTTTGTTCCCTTGAGGCGGATCATATGGTGACTGAGAAGAAATATTTGCTGAAGTTGGGGCTTGTTCTGCAAAACCTAAAGACGGTACAGACAATGCCCCAAGAAGAACTGTGCCAGCAGCCAAAGCAATAATAGATTTTCTCAAAAGTAAAGCCTCCTTAGTTTGTTTTCTTCGTATGCAAACTATGGTGTAAGGTAATTATAGTGTTTTGATTTACATATATATACCAAAAATAACGATTTCACCAAATTATCACATTATATAAAGGAATGATAAACGATGAATGACGATCAAATGTGTATAGTTAATAGTCTTGAAGATGAGTCTTCTGATACACAAAAGATAATCCAGGTAAACTTTTTTCGGACATTGAGCAGGAAGATATTCGAAAAACAAAGTGGCTTCTTAGTAAGTATGTTGATATGATCGAGGTGATCAAAAACTATGAGTTTGCTCTCCAGTAGATTGAAAACGGAATGTCTGCGTATGAGTTACTTTCCGCCGAGGGGGCAATTGCAAAACGAGAGTCAGGTCAGGAGTTAACGGCAGGTGTAACAGCAAACGCTGTAATCCTAAAGGACAAACGGCATATGAATTACAAATTCTATCAATTCATCACAAACAATGTCCGCTTCGCCGTAAACAACATGAGGGATCCACACGAGGGACTTGCTGCTAAGCTGCTGTTCATAGACGGTAAAAAATACCTCAAGGCCCAGCAGTATATGGAGAAGGGATACAGAAAAGATGTGCCTAGTATCTCAGCCACGACATTTGCAGTTAAACGACGACGAGCGATTGTAAATATAGCAAACAGTCTTAAAATTAATCGGACTTTGGATTTTGTGGTTATTGACTATGGTCGGGGCCGCAACAAGGAGGGTGAAATCGGACTTAGGGTGCCAGAAGTAAATTAGACCGTAAGGGCTTAAGCCTTTGCGGTCTTTATTGAGGTGTCAGAAGAAAATAAAGTTCTAGACAGAAAAATAAAGTAATAGTCTGACGATGCTTCATTAAGCTAACGGGCAGGAAAATTTAACCAAATAGCGAATGGATAGTCTTTGAATACTTCGAAAATACCGGATTCCAGGGTGTTAATACTGAGGAGTTCTACATATGTCATTCCCCTTTGATTGTATTAGTGATTTTATGTTTTTCGAAACGGAGTTGGAACAGTCAGACATTATATTAATTCCCAGGAGCAAGTCATCCTCAATTAATGGAAAGAGTTGCAACATTGTACCATAGCGGTATCGCTCAATTTATTCTACCTTCTGGTGGTACGATCCCTCATGTAGAAACAGCCGAATGGGAGTTTCTAAAAAATGTCGGGGTAGCGTTAGGAGTACCTTCAGAATCATTACTTAAAGAAGATAAAGCAACTAATACCTTTGAAAATGTACGTTTCTCCTTGGAAGTGTTACAGCAACAAGGAATTCATCCAAAAAAGGTTGTTTTAGTTCATTCAAATGATTAAACTAACGAATAACAGTAGGTTCAAGTAATCGATGAAACGAAGAGGGGGGAACCGAAATGAAGACGATCAAGTGCATGATGGACCACCTGTACTGGGCGGACGGGCGCATCTTGGACGTGCTTGAGGAGAGTGAGACGAAGAACAAGGACCTTCTGAAGCTGGTTCGGCACGTCGCGGTCGCGGAACGAGTCTGGCTGTCCCGATTGCAGGGCAAGGGCAGCACGCAATATTCGTTGTGGGAGGAAGTGGAAGACCTGAAGGCGATCCGGACGATGTTCGAAGAAAACGCCGAGCAATATCGCGTCTATATCGAAGGGCTCGAGGAATCCGAGTTGGACGAGATGATCGACTATGCGAACCAGAGCGGGGTTCCGTTCCGAACGTCCGTACGGGACATCCTGTCGCAGGTCCTCTTACATGGGCAATATCACCGGGGGCAGATCAACCGGGCACTTCGGATCGAATCGGCAGAGCCTGCCCAAGTCGATTACATCACGTTCGCGAGGCTCTAACAGGGCCTAATAATCACCATTACTCGGAATGGGATTGGTATTGAACTAACGGGACACGTTAGTTTAATGGAACAGCGACAGTCTAGGACCTTTATTTTTTCATCCTTGGTTGTCGCTGTTCTAATTTCTAAGGTCAGTCTAAAACTTATTTTATGGAGTTTTCTTCGAACAATAAAGTTGTGTACTAGCGAGTCAACTACAATTATTTTCCCCTGTGCGATATACAATAAAGTTGTGTACCAAAATCCAATATTTGCGATTTATATTTTTTTTAATATTCTAAAAATATGTACGTTAAACCCTTATAAATATGTTCTCCTGTCTTTAACTTTTCAAATATTTCTTTACCATAATACCGCTCTCTATTTAAACCAAAGCAGCCGTCCTGATTTTAGCAAAGCCTGATGACACTTGTTCATCAGGCTTTTGTTTCTACTAAGAAACATACTTTTGTTATTGTAGAAAGAAAATTTGAGGATGCTATGAATGCTGCTTCCTTTGGTTGGGCACAGTATCGTTTTAAACATGAGCAGATCTTTTACGCTCATCTGAAAAGCAAGGCTCCAGCCCGATACGGTGATCGGAACACAGACTACGGTATGGAAGGCTGGTCTTCCTGTTGAGGAACCGCTGCCTAGGACAGTATGGGAAGTTTCACGGGGCAATGTAAATAAGTATGTTCACCCCACTCAGATGCCCCTTGATCTACTAGCTATTCCCATTATGAATAGTAGCCAGCTTAGTGGCGTAGTTGTCAATTTCTTTGGCGGCAGCGGCTCTACCCTTATGGCCTGTGATTAGCTTGACCGCTGTTGCAGGACCATGGAACTGGACCCGGTATTTTGTGATGTGATTAAAATGCGATATCAGCTGGCAACCGGCATGGAGCCGGTACGTCTTTCTAATGTTGCAACACATTATTCTAAATCGTAAAGTACGTTTGCACGAGAAATGTCTATTGGTTCGTTTACAGGTATGTTAAGAAAATACTTTAACTGCCATGTCTGAGTTTTTTGAGCCTGGAGGCTTGTAGGCGTGTCCCATGGTGGATAAATACGTATTGCTCTTTTACCACCTTCACCTTTGTTAGATAATATTTTATGTTTAATCAGAATGGATTTTGGGAATACAAATTGCCCCAAGCTACTGTCTTTACGTGCACTAATAACCAAAAAGTCGATTGGATCTGATACGTCATAGGGTTGTATTGGTCCATCCCCAATTCTCTTATATATAGTCACAAATTGCCCGATCTTTTTTGGAGTTGTCTTTGCAATACGGAATCGTATAGAGTGGGCATTTAAATTAAAGAAGTAGGCCCCATAGTCAGAGTTTTGTTTTTCTGGAATTGGTCCAGTACATTTAAAATTGCATGGATTATAAACTGAAACTTTAGCGGCAAGCAGGTCGGTATGAATCTTATCAGATGCTGTCCAAGAATTTTGGTCACCAGAAGATATTTCTTTGTTAACCATTGTTATTTATTCTCCCCCATATATAAAACCGTTGTTTAACGTAGCATTCACTATATTAATGTAACCGCAGATGGTTCACAAGTTTGTGTATATTCTGCCTAGTATAAATAAAAAGGGAGACGCGTGAACGTCTCCCCAATGACAATGGGACAGACAACGAATAGCAAGAGACACTACTACAGCGCGAAATAGAGTTCGTAGAGGGTATCCTTGATCAATGGTATAGTACCGAAAGATTGTTAAGGCTGGTATAGCTCAGTGGGTCAAAGACCTACAGGCTAGAAATATAAAAATGCAGATAGTGCAGAATCTGGATCGGTTGATTGAACTGGATATAAGCTTCAGAAGGATGAGCTGTAATAATGCTAACACGATAGAGTCAGACCTATGCCTATTTTCCCAAGATGAAGTCAACAGCCCAATCTTTTTGGTTAATTGCACAATAAGCTACTTTGACTAGACTTTGGAGGTGATCATTAAATATGTTTCGACATTATTATTGGCAAAAGAAAATGCATCGGAGAAAATTTAGAAGATGTGTAGTTAAAAAAGTCAAAGTTTTACCGAAAGTTATTGTTAAAGGGATCCGAGGACCTCAAGGACCTCAAGGACCTCAAGGACCTCAAGGACCACAGGGACTGCCGGGTCCACAGGGAGTTCCAGGCGCTCAAGGCCAGCAAGGGCTACAAGGTTTTCAAGGAATTCCTGGACCAACAGGACCAGCAGGAGCAGTAGGTCCAGCAGGACCAGTGGGACCGGCAGGAGCGATAGGACCAGCAGGACCAGCGGGAACGGTAGGGGCGGTAGGACCAGCAGGAGCAACGGGGGCAACAGGGCCTGCAGGCGCCGGGATATCAGACTTCTTAAGTGTTTTCCGAGCAGATCCTGGTACGGGAACTGACACAGTTCCGGGTAACTCACCAATTACCTTTACTGGAGTTTTGGCTAATGTTGGTGGTGCATTTACTTTCACTCCTCCATCTCCAACGATAACAATCAACGAAACGGGGAGCTATCTAATAGATTTTACAATTCATAACCAAGGCAATGCTGACTTTAACCTTACCGTAAATGGATTCCCTGTTACCCCAGTTCCTTTCACGGGTAACGGTGGCGGACCAACTTCGGCAGAAGTCATTATTACTGTAGGGGTCGTTCCTACAACTATTCAATTAGTAAATGCAAATGCAACCCCAGCCCAACTTCATAACTTTACCAATACTACTCTTACTATATTAAAGTTGACTATTTAAGCCATTCTTAATGATATATAGAACATTATATGTAGCCGCTTTAGAAAAGACTGTACGATTTCATATCGTCAGTTTGTCTAATTACACTCATAGTAAGCAGACGTATTTATGGGGGGGATTGTGTAGCATGGCAAGAGAACGTAGTGGTAGTAATAAGATCCATTAAACATTACCACTACTCCAAAGCCTATCTTTAAAGTTAAAATGGAAAATCCGTAGTAACATGGTAAAAAGCAATGATATTATTCAGACATAGAAATATGAATGCTAAGAAGGTCAGGAAACTTTTCCTACCTTCTTTTTTGTTGTGACAAAATAGGAACTATTGCTTTGATCCGTCAGGTACGACAACTCATGAGCGGCAATCAATATAAATTTTCTTTTTCGATTGGTTGCGAAAAATGGGAAGCTACAGAAGAACGGGCCGAGGTCGATTGGCCTAAAGTTTAGGCATTGCATAAGGAAGCCTTTAATCTTGTGTTGGTAGAAGGACTGACGGAGGATGAATACGAAAATGTAGATGAAGAGGGCATTAAGGAGTTGGACGGCCTCTTAGAACGATTTCTATAAGGAGTCGTTTCCACCTGATGAAGATTATGAACCTGACGACGAAGAAGGCCAAGAACAGAAACCGGGAATTCGAAATCATTCTCCACGGTGGTAAGGTGGAAAATAAAAAGCCGAAGAAGGTCAAGTCGCTATCTGATCTTGGTTTCTTCGCAAATTCCGCAATCATGAAGTGACCCCTTTCAAGCAGGCAGCTATCAAAAAGCAATAATTAAGCAGCCTGAGTACTGTATTCATAAGGAGTCAGGTTGTTTAGTTTCTCATGAAAGCGTTCATGGTTGTAGAAATGGATATACTTCTGGATGGCATGCTCCACCTGTTGAGCTGAGGCGAGAGGGATATTGAAATCCTTGGTCGCTATGCAGTAACACCTCGCGCGTCCTGTCGTTTCCTTGCCTTTTTCACCGTATCTAACACCAGGCTCAAATCTTTCTGCGGCTGATCTGGTAGGCAACCATTACGTTGTTAAGAAGATCCTGAATCGTGGAAAGGTAGAGTCTCTGTCCATTGAACATGAGGTAAGTGATGTCCGTTACCCACTTTTGATTCGGCTGGTCAGCCTTAAACTCCCGGTTCAGATGATTGCCAGAAACAACGTAGGCTACTTTCTTACCATAGTAGCACGATGCTATGTCCCTTACTAAGCAATTCTTGGATCACCGCAAACTTTTTACTCTTGGGTACAGCATCCATTCCTCCTTTCACATTTGCAAGAGCTTTTTTAGCATTTCATTTTCCGCTTCGAGGCGTTTCAGCTTGACCTCCGGATATTCGGGTCGTGTTCGAGGTCTGCCGATGCCTGGCCCTTTTGCTTTGCCTCGTTTTTCCTCTAGACCATTAACTTACTTATCTTCTCTTAGAAAAGGAAACCGGGATCGGCAAGAATACATGGATCTGGCGTATACCTGAAGCGATCCATGATTTAAACAAGCGAATCCCAAGGACTATCGAATTAACAGAAAATGATGATGTATACTTTTTGAACAAATCTTTGAAGTTTACAAAAATGACAAGAACAGAATATTTAACGAGCTTCACTTCATCGAAGCAACTTTCATTTAGCATTATAATGAGGCTAAGAGTCTAAAAGAGGGGCTTAACCAGCCTAAAGATAATTTGATTATGCTTGATAATAAAAACAGAAAACATACGAGTTTGGAAAATTTGGGGAGCTATATTTGAAACTGAGGAATCTAATCCTGCGAAAAAAAATTTAACCTTTCAAACATGAAAAACAGGTTTAGCCATATATTCAAAAAGGACCGATAGGTCCTTTTTTGTTTGAACAGAGCGGGTGAATCTTCTAAGACTATGATTTTGAAATCTGGGATGAGCGTTATAAGCCCCCGCATTTTACACAGCGTTGTAAATGCTTCAAATCTTATTCTGAAATCATTGTCCATCTAACCCATTAAAATTATAGATATCTTGTTATGCTGTGTTCTTCTTCACTAAAGTCTGTGGTTTTGATCCTCTGTGTCTTATGTTGCTAAATGCGATGCCGCATAAAATGATGATAACACCGATCCATTGAGACCAGCCTACAAATTCTCCTAATACAAGAGAAGACATAATAACGGCCATGGGTAATTCAGATGCAGTCATAATTGTACCCATTCCTGAACCAATATGTGGCATACCTATGGAGTACAAAAGCGGAGGCAGCACAACTCCGAACACCCCGAGGACTAATCCAAAAGGACTCAATCCTGCCAGCACATCGAGGTTAAATAAGAAGGTTGGCGGAAATACCACAAAAACAGTAATAACAGCTCCGGTTGAAAGAAGGGCGCTTTTCAGTGTGGGCGAAGTTTCTTTCGCAACAGCACCACTGAGGAAAACAAATAAAGCGAATGTTGAAGCAGCCAATAGCCCCCAAATCGTTCCTTGCCACGAGAGTGAGAGATCACCTTGAGAAAAAATGTTTGCCGCCAAAACCGAGCCGATGAGCAGTATTCCAATCGAGATAAGTTTACCCCTGGTTGGTTTTTTCTTCTGGAGAACCCATTCGTATAGTGTCCCAATCCAAACAAACTGAAATAAAAGGACGATAGCTAGGGAAGCATTTATGGTCTGTAGCGATTGATAATAAAACATACCTGTCAGTCCAAATGGAATTCAGGATAGAAGGAGTTTTGTAACCTGCTTGTACGTAAGGTTTTTCTTTTTTACAAAAATTACAAACATCCAGCTCAAAACTGCACCAAAGAAATACTGCACACCAGTTACCTCTGGTGTTGAAAAACCAGCGCTATATGCCAGTTTAACAAATGTGGAAAGTATGCCGTAACAACAACCTCCCAAGAAAACAATAACTGCATAATGCCACAACTTCATGAACAATCCTCCTTTTTTGAATACAAAAAAGCCACACAAATGCGTAAAGGCATTCGTGTGGCGAAAATAGAGATGACTCTCTAGAAAAATCCACATCCATCGGGTTTTAGTATTTCGTTCATTTCGGTATCAGTATAATTAAAGCATTATGGAGCATTTTAATTGTAGTGATAGTGTTCTTGAATATGTCAGCTTTAGAGGTAAAAGCAGAAGCTGTAAGCGATGAATGGTCGATTAAAACGACTATAGAAAATCCTAAGGCGGTAAGTGCTGTTTCTGAATTGAATGGCAAGATATATATTTTCGGTGGTTCTTCAGGATCAAACCCATATAAGGATGTTCAAATTTATGAGCCGAAAAATAATATATGGGCCTCAGGAAGTAGCATGCCTACGGCTCGTTCTACAGCAACTTCCGTTGTTTATGGAAATGATATTTATGTTATTGGTGGCTATACAGGTAATGCCTTTAGCTGGACAGGAGGCTCCTCAGTAAATAATGTTGAAGTTTACAATACCCAGACAGATACATGGAGTGTTAGGAAAGCTATGCCGCAGGCTGGCTTTAGGTTCGTTGACAAGTGTTTTGTATAAGGGAAAGATTTATGTGTTTGGTGGGATGACAACAAATACGCGTTCAGTTGCTACTGTCCAAGTATATGATCCGGCTTCCGACAGCTGTTCAACGAAGAAACCTATGCCGAATACACTTCATGGTTCCTCTGCAGTTGTACATAAGGACAAAATCTATCTTGTAGCAGGTAGACATATTGATAATAATTCAAATGTCTCACTAAACACATTTCTTGAATGTGATCCCGATAACGATAACTGGTCAACTAAACCCAATCTTTTGACAGCACGTGGAGGGGCCCAAGCTGTCATTTATTCCAATAAAATATTTGCTATTGCTGGAAAAACTGAAGCAGGTGGACGTAGTTATGAACTTAATACAGTAGAATCCTTTGATTTTGAACAGAATAACTGGTCTCCTGAGGCTAGCTTAAAGCAAGCCAGAAGTGGGGCAGGGGCTATAACATTAGGTGGACAAATTTACGTTATTAGAGGAAGTCAGAGTACATTGGCAAATTCTCCGGTTAATACTATAGAGATATTCGGGAAGATTGACGGTTCCACACCTGAGCCGGCACCAACTCCCGAACCAACTGATCCATCTCTACCAACTGGGGACCGTGCAATTCTGGTGGTTACTATGACAACTGGTTTGGAAAAGGAGTTTGACCTAAGCATGAAAGAGGTCAATGACTTTATCTCATGGTATGAGGGCAAGCAGGCTGGTTCTGGATCGGCTTCATACGCCATTAATAAACACGATAATAATAAAGGTCCATTCAGCAGCCGAAAGGATTACATGCTATATGATCGTATCCTAACATTTGAAGTAAGTGAATATTCTAAATAAATTTAAAAGCTCTGCTAACCTTAATTGGTCGGTAGAGCTTTTAACTGTTCACGCCTCTTATAATGTATCAAGGTATTCTTTCTGGGATTTGATATAATCTTCCACACCATCATGATAGGTAAATCTACCGCCATTTTTATCAATAATCCAGTTGATCTTCTCGTCATTTAACAAGACTCCATACATGCAGTGATGAAGCAGTTCAATTTGTTTTTCATCCCTAATTCGGATCAAGTGTTTTTCTTGTTCGTCAATGAGGTACCATTTCGTTTCTGTTTCATCTA
The DNA here is from genome assembly GCF_038005565.1 of Paenibacillus sp. FSL R10-2748. Lineage (NCBI taxonomy): Bacteria > Bacillati > Bacillota > Bacilli > Caryophanales > Paenibacillaceae > Paenibacillus > Paenibacillus sp. FSL R10-2748. The sequence goes on along the minus strand of NZ_JBBOTK010000002.1, from coordinate 175,334 downwards.
CATCTAGATCTACATCCGCATCCACATACAGAATTGATACCGACAAGGGGAATGGCCAGTCAAACCAATGTTCTCGCTTGTCTTCTCTATAACCTTCAAATGCCATGGTTATTTCCTCCTACTTGGATAATTTCCTGATTAGTTAAATGTAACTAACGTGCTGCGATTGTACGCTTTATTGAACACTGTTTTTTGGGAACTCGCAGCTATCCTCAGCCTTTGGCATCTTGGCACTAATGGGGTGAATGACCTGCCGTTTGAGGTTGGCACGAACTGCGATGCGTCTGTTTAGGCTGGGTTAATGGGGGGGAGGTCCGAACTTTATTGTAAATCCCTCATTTGCTCAATTTGTAAAGGCAATGCTGGTTCAAGGGAGAATTTTCGGCAGTAGCCCCTTTTGACAATGGACGAGTAGGCTTTTAGGAATACACACATTAAATTTACTGCTGTTCTTGTCTTATCCTATTGGCTCAGGAATATCGCCCCCATATTCTTTCCATGGCTTTACGTGCGCCATCGTAAACTTCTGCAAAAGTTTAGTGTAACTTTGGCAACCGTCTATTCCGCTATTGTTGTTGCATAATAGTTGTGTCCGCTTTCGTCGTTCATTGTTCTGATCTGTATAGTATACGGAAACGCCGGGTAACAAAGAAGTTGAAGGCTTTGTTACCTGATATCGAACGCTACTCCAATACTCTACAATAATTCTGCTGAGCGAAGACGGGTGCCCAACATGATGGAACTGGAGATAAAGACAGGTAGCAGTGTAGTGGACATAAAGGCGCGCGGTTGCTGGCTTTGGGAAGAAGGGGACAACAAGAGCGATATGCGCTCTATATTGTAATCATAGAGGGCTGGGATGGTGACCAAAAGATCATTACATTTTCCTCGTCTGGAAATAGGCATTATACGGTATTAAACCTCCAATGATTGGGAGTTTATTTTTTGTACTCAGAATATAATTTGTGCATAACACATCAGGAGGCTACATACATGTCAAAAAGACTCGAAGGTAATGGATTATGGGAAAGCAGCTGCATCTTCATACTGGAACATAAGGAAGCGTATCTAAAGCTCATGAAAGACCGTCAACGGCGCGGCAAGCCAGAGTTGGATGATCAGGAAGTGCAGCTAATCGAGCAAGCGCTAATAGATTCCTACAACTCACGTACGGCTGTCACGCGGTGAGGATGATTTTAGCTGGATTAAGTTGGAGGATATTATTTCTGCAAGTACATAAAAGGCCCTAGGTAACCGGGTCTTTTTTACGTCCTTTACCAAGTTAAAATATGTTTACTATTTATTTTTTTTCGTATATATTAATATTTGGAAATTATTTTTCATAAATTTTTCCTGCAAAAATAGATTAAATTAATAGAGGAGATTATCTCAATGAGCATTTCATTAAGAATAGAACGCAAATCCGGTGGTGAACCAATCGAGTTTATAAAAGGTGAGATCACTGGCTTTACTTATAAGAATAATAGTTCCATAAACCTTTCAGCTAAGTCTACAAACTTGGCTCATTCGCTACATATTCGAAGCAAAATTCCGCTTCATTCGCTTCCTTCAGTTATATACAATGCGGATAATTCCAACATGCTGTACACATGGGCAAACGCAGAATATAAACCTGATAGTGAGGACGACTATCGAAAATGTAACATCCAAGTCGTGAGAAATGAAAACGCGATCCGTGATATTACGTTTACACACGCTTATGTAGATAAGTATCAAGAACAGATTGATACCAGCAAAGAGATACATGAGTTTGAACTTGTTTTAAAACAAAAAGAAGATCAATTGGGAAAAATTCAATACAGTCCTCAGTTAGAACCTAAGGAAACAAGAGAAAAGGATCAGTCTGATGTCTCGCAAAAAGTACTGGAAGGCGCATATAGTAAGAATATGTTAGTGTATGCAGGAAATAATACTTTTCCGTTTGAAAATCCTCTGGTAGAACTAGAAAAGGCTTGGGTGCGAGGCGTAGAGCAGGTAAAAGATTCGACAGATACTGTAATACATTATCCTGATCGTAAAGCATTTACATTAGTAGCTGTTCCTATAGCTCGAAAGAAGTACGGAGATATCACAGCAAATTTACTTCAGCATTCACTTGATTACAAACCAGGACATTTACACTTTAACGAGTGGTCATATGAGGCGCAGCAAATTTAAAAATCTAAAGAACATAATATGTATCTAATTGATAAAGCAGTACAAAAAGCTAACGACAAAAAAGTTAAAAGTTTTTCAAGTTATGAGTCTATTGCAATTGAAAGCGACAGAGATTTGTATAACGCTTTTCACAAAATGAAGTACAAAATAGATGGAACATATGTAAACGGACAATGGAAAATTACTACAATATATTATGATGTATATAATTTTGAATATAATTTTAAACAAATGTTTACTGGGTACAACAAGCTCGGTTGGGCTGCGGCCAACCTAACAAATTTAATGGAATCATGGGGAACACTCAATGAGTATACATCTTATGTTACAGTAACTGATAAAAAAAAACTTGGAAGTGAGGTGTGAAGTGCAGATGAAGCGCAGATACATCTACATCTTGATCTCTCTACTAGTTATAGCTACTACTATAATTTTTATGGCAAATTCTGGAGACGACACGATCAGGAAGTACCCATATGGCAAAGATACGTTAGAGTTTTTTGGAGATGGGACTTTTCAGATTTACAGAGGAGGAGGAGCGGGTGAGCCTCCAATACTATACACTCATCAAATTGAAGCTCCAAATTCAGTGATTGATAACGTTCTGTCTTATAAAATAGAAAAAAATATCGTATATGTGGTTGGTGAGAATGGCTTCATTAAATTGGATTCAAGTACCAACACGTACGAGCAAAAGAAACGGATTTCCGACTTTACTTCCAAAGATAGAGAAATATTCAATAAATTAATAGAAAAATAGAAGTTATCATAGCAAATGTGTTAGAAAGGGAGCTTTAATTTGTTCACTAAGGTTAAGTTAATATGCGCTTTAGTTGAGTAATTGTTATGTAAGTATTCTAAATTTATAAAAAATGGTTAACCACCAGTGGTGATTTTATGATTATTAAAATTGAAGGTTACTTTTTTCAAAATTTGATTACTGGTCACCAATGCACACAAGAAGAACTATATCAAAAGTATATACAAGCAAAAATGATAACTCTTAATATTAGAGATTTACCTGATATATTTTGTCGACTTCATAATTTTAATCGATTGCGTTTTGAAGATGACACAGAGGTTGGTTATGTGATTGATACAGATACAGACAGGATATACAGACCGATATATTGATGTTTAAAGTTTAAAGCGATTTATCCGAAAGATATCTTCCTATCTCCTTTAATTACAAGTAATGAAGGACTCACTTAACTGGCTAACGGAACAAAAAAATAGATACATAGATAAGGAGAGGTCTTATAGCGGTGGGAAAATATACTTGTCCTTGCTGTGGTTACAAAACCTTAAACGATGAACCGCCTGGAACCTATGATATTTGTGAAATTTGTTTTTGGGAAGATGATGGTATTCAGTTTGCAGATCCTGATTATGATGGCGGGGCAAACATAGTATCTTTAAGACAGGGCCAGCAAAATTATAAAGTATTTGGCGCTTGCGAAGAAAAATGCATAGAGTTTGTGAGAAAAGCCTCAGATAAAGATATACGCGATACGAACTGGGAACCCTATAACTAACTGGAACGTTAGTTCTACTTTCCATCTAATGTTAAGAGGAATTTTCTTGAAGTTTTTGAAGGAGCAAATATAGATATGTGGGGTGGCACTGGAACGCGCCGAAGGGTTTAATCGATTAGCCAGGCAAAGAGTGGTACAAGGGCTTCTTCGGGGATTCCACCACAAAAACGGCCTTTTTTATCGTTGGGGATAAGATCAAAGTAACAAGCCAAGGTACTTGGAACTGGACAGAACGTTTAATATCGTAAGGCGAGTAGCTTGACCTTACATAAATTCTTTTGAAATATCACCAAACCGTTGCATAATCCGAAAGAATGGGTGATACCCTACTGGCATGCGCTGACGGGATGTTTATTGTTTTGGAATATAGTAGAATTCATTAATTGAGTCTTGAGGAGTGAAAAATATATACTCGAAGCCATAACTCAATGCAATTAAATTGAATTAAGGCAGATATAAAGAAGGACTCTATCAGCTAAATGCTGTAGGAGTCCTTCTTGTTGTTCTTTAGTTGTGGCAATAGTAAAAGTTCTTCATCAGTGGCACCTTGCTGGATACGCTGGTAAAGTGTTTTTATTTTCCTAGAAGTCCATCCCATAAACAAGACCTCGCATAGCCTGTGGAGTAAACAAAGGAGGCGTTACGTGTGAGAGGAATAGAAAGAGGTTACGAAGAGACGGCCGGGAAGATTTGGACATCGATAGCTGCTGTCTTGGCACTCTTCATTTTGTTGGTAATCATCTTGAAATTAATTCTTTTATAAAGATTATTAGGCTCTACCGGTTTATCTGGGTGTGAGCCTTTGTTTTGTTTACCTGCATGCCCTATCACTGAACGTATTTATACATATATTAAGGTGAACGACAAATAAAGGAGGTTTAAGACATGGGTGCATATGAAGGTGCAGGTGGCGGCGGTGTATGGACTTCTACAGCGGCAATTTTAGTGCTCTTTATTCTCTTAGTTATCATCACTAAATCACTTTGGGTTTAATTCGTGAAAAGAACTGTTGGATAATACCACTTCACTCATGGATGGCAAATAGTTGAACTCAATGAGCGCATAAGCTATTTGGCAATAGCTACAGTATTCGCTTCTCTTTTGGCGAATACTTGGTGGATTTCCTGCCATAATAGATTTGCGCTTATTGTATTTTGTAAGATGGGGAAAGTTTCATTGAATGGGTATAATCCTTCCTAATACCTAAATTTAATCTCAGATAGGGCCTTATTAGTTTGCAACAATAACTGGTATGAGTCTTTTATTTGCGATAATACGCACGATACTTTGCACATCTTTCAGTATAGTATTAAGAAGATTCAATATACTTTTCCAGCGGTCATTTCTTAGCTTTTGTTTATATGGCAAATTTACATAACATTTTTCTCATTAGTGAGTTTATTATTAAAATTGATTCTTGAGATAGGGTTACAATTACGGCGATACAATTTTAGTAGGATTATTCATCCAAAACAAAAAGACTCTATCCAAATATCGACAGAGTCTTTTGTATGAATATTTGTTTTTAGGATGGAAAAAGTGTTTCGGAATCTGCGGAGCCGCCGTCACCAAGCCAACGGTCAGGACCTGCAAATGAGAAAGTTTTCCCGTTTCCAGATATTTTGACATTAGCGATTTTCCAACCTGGTTTATACCCAGATCCATCAGTTCTAATAGTAATTTTTCTGATGTCACCTAGGTTACTAGTGCTGATTCTTGTTGTATCGGAATCTCCTTGTTCAAAGCTACCATTGAGTGTAGCGGTAGCATAATCTCCATTAGAACCATACAGAGTTATAGAGATGTTCGAGTCTGTTCCAGCATCTTTGAGATTGGCCGTATTTACAGTAACGACATATTCAACATTAGCAAAAGGCGTAACAGACTCTATACTTCTATTTGAGTCTTGTAATGAACTATAAGTGTCACTTGTGACCTGATCTGCAAAAGAAGGTGCAGCAAAAGCTACAGATGAGATAAGCATTGCTACTGATGCTAGTAAAGATACTTTTTTCATTAAATTGTTACCACCTTTCTAGTATTTGTATTTAATGTTATACATGTGTAATGTATTTGTACATAGTTCATTGGTTGTGAAGAGAAATTTTTTTCTTGTCTTTGTTTGTTGTATTTTATCTTTATGTGTCGGATATTAGCTTTCTAATAATCATGTAAGGAGATGATTATTTAGAGAAGGATTTTTAGCGCTTATCCAGAATGAATTGTCGAGGTGACCAACATGAATCATACATATGAAGAGTTGATCGAATATCGAATTGTTTTCAGCTGCATTAAGTCAGATAAGAGCATCTGTAGTCCATCCGTTGAGTAGGATATGATGGAGCTTGTGGAATACGGTGGTGGGCAAGTGGGGCCTTATAAAGTTTTAAAATAAAAAATTGAGCAAACAATGCAGCAACGTACAAACCATGGACGGATATACAGCCGGAATACTTAAGTGAAAAAAGCTGAAGCAAGTTTGAGGGCTATAGGTGTGGTCAGTTGTACACAAAGTATTTGAGTCAAGAATGCTGCTGCTTTTGACTGGGTACCATTTCGCTTCTGTTTTAACCAGTGGAAGCATAGTTGAATATGTATGGTATTTAAAAGGAAGGCAACTGAATTTAGCAGTTCTATGGGATTTAGGAGTTGGGTGTATCGTTTAACACAAAAAAAGCAGGAAGAATCCTTCCCGCTTTTGCTTGAAAACAATTATTAACGTCTGCGTTGTCTATCATTTACGCTAAACAGATTAACAGCCAGTGCGTTACCTCTTGCACGCGCAATGGCTCTTTGAGTGGAACGGATGTTTAATCTTCTTCTTCTTAAATCACGTTTGCAATGTCTTCTGCTCATAATATCACCTCCCTTCAAGAAATGAAGGTACGGTTAAATCTTAGTGGCGTTTATGCTTACGCTTGGAAATTTTGATATTCAAGGCATTGGTTGCTAGTGCATTTCCGCTTCCTGTTTTAGCAGCTGCGGCTTGAAAGACTTTAACGACCAGATATCTGTTTTTCCCGATGCGATGCTTATACGTTTTAACTCTATTTCTGATCATCTGCATATCTCCTTTGCTTAGTTCTGCTATATACATATGTCAATTGTGATAGTAATGTATCAGCATAAATCTATTAAAAGCAAAAAGAAGCTAGTACCTATATTCCTAATGGATAATAAAAAAAACTCATGCGAACCTGTCTTCGCCTTTTCAACTTTACGTTGCAGGAGAATGTTACAGGCAGGTCGGCATGAGTCTAATAGTGTAGATAAAGATAATAGGCAGTTAGTATGAAAATTATTTACTATTAAGAGTGTTAAGTTTTTTCTCGTAGTACGCCTCTTGAGCAAGAATATGATTCAGTTGTTCAGAGAGCTGTTTATATTCTTGGCTGTCTTCTGGATAATTATTTCTTTCGAAAATTACAGCTTCGAGTTGCTTTTCTAAATACCTGAAATGGATAAGTATTTGTATATACTTAATACGGTCATAGGTTGTTATGTGGGAGTTCTCTTTTGCATACAAATGATCCATTGTTGGAACTACACAGCTTATGGCGATAAATATCACAACAAACGCTGAAATTATAATTTTTTTCATTTAATTCCTCCTACAGAGCTATAAGTAATTAATATACCATATTTATCTAAAACAAAGAAAGATCTATTAGTTTTGCCCATGACAGTATAGCTGCTCAAGGTCAGTGGGGGATTATTTGAGATGAGGAGGCTGATTTTTAGTAGAAAAAATAGGGATAGGTTGCTGAAATGAAAAAATAGTTGTGAGATACATAATAAACATAATAGCAATACAAAACCGGCTTGCACTAGGCAGCCGGTTTTGTATTAGTGGATAGAATAACGGGGAAGAAAGAACGAGAAATCAGTGGAAGTCCCGGAAGAGTCCTACAACCTTGCCCAAAATGCTGACGTGTGTCAGGCGAAGCGGTTCAAAGGCTGGATTTTCAGGTTGAAGCCGAATATGATCCTTTTCTTTGTAGAAGGTTTTAACTGTAGCTTCGTCTTCATCTGTCATAGCTACAACAATATCACCATTATCAGCGGTCTGCTGCTGACGTACGATTACATAGTCTCCGTTAGCAATACCAGCTTCAATCATGCTTTCGCCTACAACAGATAACATGAATATTTTATCCTCACCAACAAAGTGTTGGGGAAGAGGAAAGTAATCTTCAATATTTTCTGTCGCCGTAATAGGAAGGCCAGCAGTTACTTTGCCGACGACGGGGACACGACTAATGGAGTAATTAATCAAGTTGCTATTATCCGATTCGTCTTGACCGAGTAACTCAATAGCCCGTGGTTTTGTAGGATCGCGGCGAATGAGTCCTTTTTTCTCTAAACGATCCAAATGACCATGAACCGTAGAACTGGAGGCTAATCCGACAGCCTCGCCTATTTCGCGTACAGAAGGGGGGTATCCCTTTAGACGCACTTCATTGCGGATAAATTCAAGAATGGCCTGCTGGCGGCTCGAAATCTTAGACATACCGTATCAACCCCATTTAGTAACGTTTGGGAAAATTATAGCATAGAACCTCCGTTCGTACAAACATAAGTTCTAAATAATCCCTGAAAATAATTGCGAACTTTTGTTCTCTTTTCTATTGAACAAAACAAATGTTCGTGTTATATTGTGAAAACATAAGAACAAACGTTTGGAGGACACGGCCAATGATGAAATATAGCACTTATCAAAGTATTTTTCCGATGAATTTAGAAAATTTACAGGAGACTCGAAAAGAGGGTAGGGCACGTTTTATGCAGATTATTACCAATACTCTTTTACTTAAGCTTCTTATTATAGTGATTGTTGCTTGGATTGCAGGGGCAGGTGTACTTACAGTTTTCGCGGCACCTTCAGCTTCCAAGGAAGAAGTGACTAAACTGACCGTACAACCTGGGGATACGTTGTGGGAGATTGCCGCAAATCATAAACCGGAACGAATGGATACACGGGTATATATAGAAGGAATTGTGCGGATTAACGGTTTGGAGGATCGGGGAGTGCAAGTAGGTCAGGTACTCAAGCTTCCTAACTTCTGATCTATAGACTATTAGAGCTTGTCAGGGAGCGTAATACGGGAGCCTTGACAAGCTCTTTTCTACATGTCAAAGTGTATTATATCTTTGCTTTTATGGAGGGGACACAATTTGGATATAGACAGCTTGGTACAGCGCATTAATGAATTAGCGCGCAAAGCAAAATCCGAGGGTTTGACGGAAGAGGAAGCCACAGAGCGCGCCAATCTTCGGGAAATTTATTTAGGTAACATTCGCCGTAATTTTCGGCAGCAGCTTGAGACGATTGAATTTGTGGACGATGATACATCGAAAGGAAATGACGGGCTGAAGCATTAATGTTGTTAAAGTGCCCAAGCCTGCAATTTGCCTTTTGTTTTAGGTACCTTTTATGGTATCTATATAGATCAGCTTTGAGGCAATTGTTTTAATGTAATATATCTGGGAAGGAATTGAGAGATGGCCCGATCATTTGAAAGAAAAGTACGCAAAAACACAGCGCATTTAAATAAATCGCGCAAAAAGCAAGGCATTCAAACCATTAGCGGCGCAGGTTCTACAATGGATATTTTCCGTGGCCGTAACATTACTGTGCCAATTATGCTGGCTGGTCTTTCTGTATTGTACATGCTTATGAGTTACTTTTTGACTAAGACCGGTATGCGAGGGATGGATTGGCTTGTATTCGGCCTGTACTTGATGCTGGCTGTTATCTTTTTCATCCGTCGTCCTTATTTGAAAGTGGGAAAGGATACTCTCTATATGCTGAAAGGTGGTAGAGAACGTCCAATGACGGCAGGGGACATGAAAGCCATCAAGATTGAAAAGGGTTACGTAACCGTTGAAAGAAAAGGTAAGGGTGGTAATTTTATTTTCACAAAATCATTAGGTCGCTATGACACGGATGCCATTGCAGAGCGACTTGAGAAGTTTGCGCTATCCAATCAGATACAGGTAGACAAGAAATAACTGATTTGCCTGTAGCTCTGTAACAAAGGCCGTATGATGTTATTTCATATAACATGCTGCGGCCGCTTGCTTAATATGGGCACACATAACGATTCAAATGCTTAATCAAGCAAATAGGCGTACATATACTGTGGAAAGAGAGTGGATAATTCAGATGACGATTCAGGCGGTAATGTTTGATCTTGATGATACCCTTTTGTGGGATGAACGTAGTGTAGAAGAGGCATTTGATGCAGCGTGTCAAACAGGCTCCCGTGAAGCAGGCGTTGATCCAAAAACTCTGGAGGAAGCCGTACGTAAGGAAGCACGCGCTTTGTATGAATCCTATGAAACCTTTAGTTTTACTCAAATGATCGGCATTAATCCGTTTGAAGGATTGTGGGCGAATTTTACAGCAGGTGAGCAACCTGAATTCCGCCAATTGGAACAGTTGGCCCCTGTTTATCGAAAGGAATCATGGCGCAGAGGACTCCAGCAACTAGGGATAGATAATGAGAAGTTGGCGGAAAAGCTGGCTACCCAATTTGCTTCGGAAAGACGCGCGCGTCCACATGTATATGAAGAAACGTTCGAGATTCTAGAACAATTGAAGGGACATTACAAGCTGTTATTGCTGACAAATGGCTCCCCTGATCTACAACAGGAGAAACTGGATGGAGTTCCTCAATTAGCTCCTTTCTTTGATCATGTTGTAATTTCAGGTTCATTTGGTCGAGGCAAGCCTGATCCGTCTATATTCCAGCATGCTTTGGGGCTTCTTGGTATTGAGCCTGAACATGCTTTAATGGTAGGAGATAAACTGACGACTGATATTCAAGGAGCGTTGGCAGCAGGTGTACACTCGGTCTGGGTGAACCGAAACACTAAAACCAATACCACAGAGATCAAGCCGAAGTTCCAAATCAAGCATCTGTCTGAATTGGACGGAATTATTCAATCGTTAAAGTAAGAAATCAATAGTCTTTAGAAACGAGTATTAAGAAAACTCCCTTCGCTATTGTTACAGAGCAGAGGGAGTTTTTTTATTCACACAAGGATAAATTCGTAATTATGCTTTAATGAAGGTTGGATCTTCATACGGTTCGGCAATCCAGCCATTTTCTTCGATGAACAAGCGGATTGCGACGATCTTTTGATTCTCCATTAAAGTGAAGAAGTGAGGTATATTTTCAGGTACGGAGATAACGTCCCCCGGTGAAAGCTCTACGTTAAAATAGCCGATCTCTTCTGGGCCTTTAATGATGAAGATGCCTTTACCAGCGACAATGGCACGGATTTCATCCTCGGTGTGGGTGTGAATTTGCTCAAACTTGGCCAGCAGCTCGTTCAAATTCGGCGTTGCTTCAGATAAAGTGATAACGTCCCATATTTTATATCCGCGACGTGCGGCTAAATCCTTGATTTCGGGTTCAAATGTTTTGAGAACAGCGGCCTTTTGATCATCTGTTAAGGTAAAGTTTTCTTGCAGCTCCCCAGACAATTTGGAAGCATCCCAATGTTCATACAATATCTCGTGACTCTCCAGAAATTCACGTACTTGTTCTTCACCGCTAATTCGTTCATTCGTATTACGTATTAAGATTTCGGCCATATATATATATTCCCTCTTTTCCACTTGGATTAATGTTGTATAAAGAATACCATGTCTTGAAACGTTGTACAATACAGGATTTCAACATTTTATAATGCAAATGACCATAGCTAAAGGATGCAGGGTTAAGTACGCTCTATAATGCTACAAACTATAAAAATGGATAAGAGAAGTCATTTTTACAAAGAACAACCTGTATAAAACGTATGTTTTTACTTCAATCTATCTAAATGATACGGTTTCTGCTAAACTAGGATTTAACGTTTTGCGGGGGTGAAGAAATTTGGATAAAGTTAGCTTGCAGGATGCATTACAACGAAGAATACTCCTTCTTGATGGGGCCATGGGCACCATGATTCAACAGGAAGACCTTTCCCCCGATGATTTTGGTGGGGAAGAGCTGGAGGGCTGTAATGAAATGCTGGTCTTAACGAGACCGGATGTCATTCAAGGGATTCATGAAGCATACTTGAAGGCCGGAGCAGATCTAATTGAAACGAATACATTTGGAGCAACATCCGTCGTTTTGGCGGATTACGATATACCAGAACGTGCCCGTGAAATTAATCTGGTGGCGGCCAAACTGGCGCGTAACGCGGTGGATAAATACAGCACTGCGGACAAGCCTCGTTTTGTAGTAGGAGCTATGGGCCCAACCACGAAAACCTTGTCTGTCACAGGTGGGGTTACATTTGCTGAACTGATTGAAAGCTATCAAGAGCAGGCCTTGGCGCTTATTGAAGGCGGGGTCGATGTACTGCTATTGGAGACCTCACAGGATACGCTTAACGTCAAAGCTGGAAGCATCGGAATTCGGCAAGCTTTTGAGCAGACAGGTATCGAGCTTCCGCTAATGATTTCAGGCACGATTGAGCCTATGGGAACGACATTGGCCGGACAAAATATCGAATCCTTTTGCATATCACTGGAACACTTGCACCCAATTTCGATTGGATTGAATTGTGCTACAGGTCCAGAGTTTATGCGTGATCATATTCGCTCTCTGTCTGAAATGTCCTCTGCAGCTATTAGCTGTTATCCAAATGCGGGCTTGCCCGATGAAAATGGCCAATACCATGAATCGCCTGATTCATTAGCACGTAAAATGGCTGCTTTCGCTGAAAAAGGCTGGTTGAATATTGCTGGGGGTTGTTGTGGTACCACGCCTGAGCATATTCGAGTTATGAGTGAAAGTATGGCGCAGTTTGAACCGCGTCCGCTGGTAGGTCATCATCCTCCTGCCGTATCGGGCATTGAGCCTGTATATATTGAACAGGACAATCGTCCGTATATGGTTGGTGAGCGAACGAATGTTCTGGGCTCCCGCAAATTCAAGCGTTTGATCGTGGAAGGCAAATATGAAGAGGCATCTGAAATTGCCCGTGCTCAGGTAAAAAGCGGAGCGCATGTCATTGATATTTGTGTGCAGGACCCGGATCGCGATGAAATGACGGATATGGAAGCATTTTTGAAACTGGTTGTAAACAAGGTAAAGGTACCTTTAGTGATTGATACCACGGATATTAAAGTCATTGATACAGCACTTCAATATTCGCAAGGCAAGGCAATAATTAACTCCATTAATTTGGAGGATGGTGAAGAGAAATTTGAGAAAATGGCTCCTCTTATTCATAAGTACGGCGCCGCTGTTGTTGTTGGAACAATTGATGAACGCGGACAGGCTATTTCACGTGAGGATAAGCTTGAGGTAGCTAAACGTTCTTATGATCTGTTGGTGAACCGTTACGGTTTGGCAGCGGAGGATCTAATTTTTGATACGCTCGTATTCCCAGTAGGAACAGGTGATGAGCAATATATCGGTTCAGCTAAGGAAACCATTGAGGGCATTCGCATTATTAAAGAAGCGCTTCCCGGGGTGCATACCATCCTGGGCATCAGTAACGTATCTTTTGGTTTGCCGGAAGCGGGTCGTGAAGTGCTCAATTCCGTCTATTTATATGAATGCACCAAAGCAGGTCTGGACTATGCGATTGTAAACACTGAGAAGCTTGAACGTTATGCATCCATTCCAGAGCATGAGCGGAAACTTGCGGAAGACTTGATCTATAAAACAAATGACGATACTTTATCCGCTTTTGTAGCAGCTTTCCGTAACAAGAAAGTGGAGAAAAAAGAAAAGATATCAAACCTTTCGCTCGAAGAACGACTGGCTTCCTATGTAGTCGAGGGAAGTAAGGAGGGACTCATTCCGGATCTGGAGCAAGCGCTCGTGAAATATTCTTCGCTGGAGATTATTAACGGCCCGCTGATGAAGGGGATGGAGGAAGTAGGACGACTGTTTAACAATAACGAACTGATTGTTGCGGAGGTGCTGCAAAGCGCTGAAGTGATGAAGGCGTCCGTAGCCTATTTAGAGCCGTTCATGGAGAAGAATGAATCCTCAGTAAAAGGTAAGATTTTGTTGGCTACAGTCAAAGGTGATGTGCATGACATTGGTAAGAATCTGGTGGAGATTATTCTATCCAACAATGGTTACCATATCGTGAATCTGGGTATAAAAGTACCACCAGAACGCATTATTGAGGCTTACCGTGAAGAAAAGGCCGATATGATTGGCTTATCCGGACTGCTTGTTAAATCGGCACAACAAATGGTGCTGACCGCACAGGATTTGAAAAATGCGAATATTGATATTCCAATAATGGTTGGTGGAGCTGCTTTAACACGTAAGTTCACTAAAAATCGTATCCGTCCTGAGTATGATGGTTTGGTTGCCTATGCAAAGGATGCTATGGATGGGCTGGATATAGCCAACAAGCTTATGAATCCTGAGTCCCGCAAAAAAATGGCTGAGGACATGGAGGCTGAGCGGGAGGCTGAAGCGGCAATAGTCGTGGAAGCCAAGCCGCTCCCTAAGCTCACTCGAGCTGTGCGCTCTAACATTGCTCAGGATCTGCCCGTCTATATTCCACCAGATACGGATCGTCATGTACTGCGTAATTATCCACTGAATTATATTTTGCCTTACGTGAATATGCAGATGCTAATGGGGCATCATCTTGGTTTAAAAGGCAATGTTGAGCAGCTGCTGGCTTCGGAAGATCCGAAAGCGATTCAGTTGAAGGAAACCGTGGACAGCATCATGTTTGAAGCTGTGACGGACGGAATCATCCAGGCACATGCTATGTATCGTTTCTTTCCAGCGCAGTCTCAAGGAAATCAAATTCTGATCTATGATCCGTCGGATGTGAGCAAGGTACTGCACACATTTACATTCCCGCGCCAGCAGGTAGAGCCTTATCTATGTCTGGCTGATTTCTTGAAATCAGTGGAATCCGGGGTTATGGACTATGTAGGTTTCATGGTCGTTACAGCTGGTCATGGGATTCAGCAGATATCTACCCGGTGGAAAGATAAAGGGGATTATCTGCGCTCGCATGCACTTCAAGCGGTAGCACTCGAAGTAGCAGAAGGGTTAGCGGAACGGCTTCACCATATTATCAGGGATAGCTGGGGGTTCCCAGACCCTGCCGATATGACAATGAAACAGCGACACGGTGCCAGATATCAAGGCATACGGGTATCCTTTGGCTATCCGGCATGTCCAGATCTGGAGGATCAGGGGCCGTTGTTCCAATTGTTAAAACCTGAGGATATTGGCGTTGAGCTGACGGAAGGGTTTATGATGGAACCGGAGGCTTCTGTATCAGCCATGGTGTTCAGCCACCCTCAGGCGCAGTATTTTAACGTCGAAAAGGTTTAACACCTTTATCAGATAGGATAGCAAATACCCTCCGAGCTTCGGAGGTTTTTTGCTGGTCAGCAGGAAGAAGGTTAATGTTATGGAATTTTATTTTCTCGGTACAAATGCAGGGGTGCCTACGATTCAGCGAAATGTAACGTCCATCGCTCTTCGTTTGCTGGAAGAACGAAGAAGCATGTGGCTGTTCGACTGTGGCGAAGGCACTCAACAAGAGGTATTGCGTTCGCCGCTCAAACTAAGCAGACTTGAAAAAATATTTATCACCCATTTGCATGGGGATCATCTTTTCGGTCTGCCGGGACTGCTGTCGAGCAGGGCGTATCAGGGGGGAACGACACCACTGACGGTATATGGACCGCCTGGAATCCAGCAATATATCGAGCTATCTTTAGGGATCAGCCAATCGCGTATCAATTACCAACTACATATTGTGGAGCATACGGGCGGGGTTCTGTTTGATGACGGTCAATTCCGGGTGGAGTCAGCTTTACTGGATCATCGGATCGACAGCTATGGCTACCGAGTTGTAGAGATGGATAAGCCCGGTAAGCTTAACCAAGAGCTGTTGGAGCGATATGGTATTAAGCCCGGCCCGGTGTACGGTAAGTTAAAGCGTGGGGAAAGCGTGGAGGTAGAAGGTGGAGTTATTTTGCATCCTCAGGATGTACTGGGTTCGCCGAAAAAAGGGCGTATCATCACGATTTTAGGGGATACGAGACCTTGTCCGAATACGGTAGTGCTGGCTCAAGATGCAACTGTCGTCGTTCATGAAGCCACTTTTCTGCATGAACTGTCAGATACAGCATACGAGTATCATCATAGTACGGCGCTTCAAGCAGCGGAAGCTGCAAAAGCCGCAGGTGCGGGTCAGCTAATCATGACGCATTTTAGTTCTAGGTATAAAGATCAGGAGCAGCTTCAGCCATTGCTGGAGGAAGCGCGAAGCATATTTCCCAATTCATTGCTTGCGGAGCAGCATGTGTTGTTATCGGTACCTGATATCGGTTAATAAACGATTGGAGAAGATATGTGCATGGGTGCCGGGGCAAGCCCCGGTGCCTTTGTTTTTCACCCAAATTATTTTCCGGGAAAGCGCAGGATGCGACAAGAGATGAGAACCCGTACACGGTGGTAGGGGATGAATTTGTTCTACCACATATAGAGGCGTGTCATATTCGAGTTTCTATATATCGAATTTAAAGGATTCTATTTCTTGAGTATGACCAGGAAATACAGGAGATTTCCTTTGAGGAAATAGCTCCTTCGATGGATTTCGACGAAGAAGTGAACTTATGTCATGTGAAAGCGACGGCTTTTAGCGAGGAATGGCGCCATTTTGGAGGGTTTACCAGCAATTCATGGACTTCATAAGCATTTTTGACTTAAGATAGATGAGATGAATGGAGACGGCCGATTATTTAATGACCTGAATAATTAAGGTGGTTAAATAAGAAGGAGAACATCGTTCATGGGATGAATTATAATTTTCAATGCTATGATGTGAATGGATTTGAAGTGGGGGAGGGGATTGCGATAAAATCGTTACTAATTGATCTGGATGGAACACTTTATCATGGAAATCGGATGATCAAGGGTGCGGATCTGTTCATATCCCGATTGCGTACAGACCAGATACCTTATGCTTATGTTACAAACAATGCTTCACGTACACCCGAATTGGTGGCTGAGCATTTGGTTGGTATGGGAATTGAAGCGGCCAGCCATGAAGTATATACTTCGGCGTTAGCAGCTGCACAATATGTTGCACAGCAAAGTCCTGGAGCTCGTGTCTATTGTATTGGTGAAACAGGATTACGCGATGCACTCACAGGAGCCGGTTTGCAGCTTGTTGAGAACCATCCTGATTATGTGGTGCAGGGGATAGATCGTCAATTTACATATGATGCGCTGGCCGCTGCCATGCGTTGGATTCGGGAAGGAGCAACTTTTATTTTGACAAACCCGGATCTCCAATTGCCTTCACATGATGGGCTAACGCCAGGTGCAGGTACGATTGGAGCTGCAATTGAAGCTGCTTCACAGGTAAAGCCTATTGTCATCGGTAAGCCTTCAAGCGTATTGATGAACTATGCGCTGAACCGCTTAAACATTAGGGCGGATGAAGCTCTGGTTGTGGGCGATAATATGCTTACAGATATTGCGGCAGGTGCAGCAGCAGGTTGTAAAACAGCTCTGATCCTGTCGGGCGTGACGACCCGCGCTAATATGGATGAACATGTGCGTACCGTTGGAGTGAAACCTGACCTGATGTTTGAAAATCTCGCTGAACTGCAGGACTGGATGAAAGAAGAGCTGAAATAATAGAAAGTATATGTCTTACAAAACTTGCGAGAATTAAAAGCTATGTAGCTACGAAAGGAAAGATGTTGATATGCCGGAACTTCCTGAAATGGAAAACTACAGAATCTTATTATCAAAACAAATTTTGGACATTCCGATTACTGGAGTGACGGTTAGCCGTGAAAAGTCCATTAATACTGAAGTGGAAACGTTTGAGAAGCAATTGCTGGGAACGACCGTTGTATATTTAGAGCGTCGAGGCAAGCATTTGATTTTTCATTTAAACACGGGCGGGCGGCTCGTACTTCATCTGATGTTGGGAGGACTGTTATATCTGGGAACGGAGGAGCAGCGTCCAGATCGTACAGTTCAGATCGAATTAGATTTTAGTGGATTAAAGCTTTATTTTATCGGACTGCGCTTAGGTTATCTGCACTTGCTAACGGCTAAAGAAACAGAAGAAGCTTTGTCAGACCTGGGACCTGATCCGTTAGACCGCCGCATGACTTTGGAAAAGTTTACAGCACGTCTGAAGGGACGCCGGGGGATTTTGAAAACAACGCTGGTGAATCAGCAGATTTTTTCGGGTATTGGCAATTGTTATTCGGACGAAATTGCTTATATCGCCGGATTTACACCGGGTTCCAAAGTACAAAACATTGTGCAGTCGCCAGAAAAAGTGGAAAAGCTATATCATGCCACTCAATCCGTACTACGTGAAGCTACTGCGGAAGGCGGGTACATGGAAATGCCTCTAATGGAGGGGGACACGCTAACAGGTGGATTTGATCATCAGTGTCGAGTATATGACCGCGAAGGAGAAGAATCTCCAAGTGGCGGAAAAATTGTAAGGGTTGAACTGGCGGGTAAAAAAGCATTTTATTGCCCGGTACAGCAGCATGATGCCTAAATTGCTCATCGGCTCCCATGTGAGTACGCGTGGTGGCTTTTCCAAAGCCGCTATGCGTGCGCGAGAGCAGGGGGGACGTTCATTTCAATATTTCCCGAAAAATCCTCGTAGTCTTAGACTGAAGGAATGGAGTGCTACTGATGCTGCTGCTTGCAACGCTTACTGTTTAGAGCACCAGCTTCAATCCATTGCTCATTCACCATATCCTGTTAATCCGGCTCATGGGTCCGAGCGTGGTCAGGAACTTTATGAGCTGACGATTGCTTCATTACGCAATGATCTGGATATTGCTGAAGCCTGTGGGTCAAAAGGGATCGTCGTTCATTTTGGGCATCTGCATTCGTCAGACCCACTAGAGGGCTATCGTAACATTATTAACTGTTTTAATGATGTGCTGGAAGGCTGGCAAGGAAAAGCTAAAATATTGATTGAAAATCAGGCGGGGGATCACGGGCCCATGGGAACCACGCTTGAGGAAATGGTGCAAATCCGTCAGTTGTGCCAGAATCCTGACAGTATCGGCTTTTGCTTTGACACTTGTCATGCGTATGCAGCGGGATTATGGAACGGTGGAATGGACGAGGCTTTGATCGAAAAAGGGAATCGTCTCGGCTATTGGTCAGCTCTGTGCGGAGTTCATTTGAACGATTCTAAATACCCGTATGGCTCTAAAAAAGACAGACACGCCCGCGTGGGCCAAGGCTACATTGGTACTGAGGGCATGCGTTGGATGACAGATCAGGAGGCTGTAAGAGGTATTCCTATCGTTTTGGAGAGTGAGACGGGATCTGATGGGACACATCAGGAGGATATTCAAATGATTTTAAGCTGGGAGTAAATCGGTCTGATTGGTAATAACTATCTTTGAGGCTTGTGAGCTTGCATTTATGGGAAAAAGGAGGAGAAGTTGATGTATTTGTTTATGGACGATTATCGGCCTTGTCCTCCGGGCTTTAAGCTGGCAAGAGATGCGGATGAGTGTCTGCTGCTACTTCATGAATACCCTATTTCAATACTATCGCTAGATTATGATTTGGGTCCAGGTCAGCCTACGGGAAAGGATGTGGCTGCTGCTATCGCAGGGAAACGGTTATATCCACGTGAAATTTACTTGCATTCCTCCAGTCCAGAGGGGCGGCGAGCCATGTACGAGCTACTCTATGCGAATAAGCCAGAGGGAGTCACCGTGCATAACGGGCCCATACCAGAGGAACGTATGCGAGAGATCAGAAAAGGGTCTGAACGATGAAAGAGATCGGACAAAAAGAGGTGCGCCGTGCCATATGGGAGGGATGCAAGCTGGCTTTGTTTGTGTACACTCCCATGTGTGGAACATGCGCGGCTGCCCGTAAAATGCTGGAGGTAGCAGAGTATTTGCTCCCTGAAGAAGCAGTGGTGCAGAGCAACATTAACTATATTCCTGAACTGGTACAGGAGTACCGGATATCCAGTGTTCCAGCGCTTCTTATATATAATGGTGAAAACAAAAATCCTGAAATCATCTACAAAATGGAATCTGTAGAACACTTGCTGAGCAAAATAAGGAGCGTGATGGAATGATATCCATGAAGAGCATTACGTTGCAGCGGGAAGAAAGACGGATTTTGGACGATGTAAGCCTGGACATACGAGAAGGTGAACATTGGGCTATTCTGGGTCGCAATGGTTCTGGTAAAACAACATTGCTGGAAATGATGACAGGGTATATGTTTCCAAGTCGTGGTACGGTTGAAGTCCTTGGGCAAATGTATGGTCAATGTGATGTGCGGGAAGTTCGCAAACAAATCGGATATATCAGCCAGACTTTGTTGGAAAAGCTGGCGCTAAAAGATCCCGTTTGGGAAGTGGTCGCTACAGGTGCGTATGCTTTTTTGCGCTTTTATCAGGAAATTCCGACAGAGGCAAAAGAAAAGGCCATATCTTTGCTGGAGGGTATGAATTTAGGCGACTTGATTCATCACCCGCTGGGGACGTTATCTCAAGGCGAACGTAAAAAGGTGATGCTGGCCCGCTCACTGATGGCAGAACCTCGTCTGCTAATTATGGACGAGCCTTGTGCCGGGTTGGATCTATTTGAGCGGGAAAAAATGCTGGTCGAGATTGATCGGCTCCGCAAGCGGGAGTTATCAGTGGTCTATGTGACTCATCACATTGAGGAGATTGTCCCCCTCTTTACGCATGTTGCATTGATTCGTGATGGTAAGGTCGCAGCAGCTGGCCCGAAAAAGGAAGTTTTAACGAAAGAATTGATTATGCACACATATGAAGTTCCGGTTGAGCTGGATTGGGATGGAGAACGCCCCTGGATTCGGGTGTGCACTGGAGGGTAATGTTATTTTGGAGGAACTATATATCAGTACAGATGAACAAAGTGAATCTACTTTGTCATCATCAAGATTTGTTTGTACAGCCAATCACGGTTTTGCACCCTATGCTCAAGAGGAGCTTAGAAGAATATTTGGCTCTGTTAAAAGCACGATGCTTTTACCTGGTGAAATTTTTCTGGCTACACTACCTGCGGAAGAAATTGAGGCAGTGAGGACAATTACAGGTCAGCCGCCGATGTTTTTACGTCACTTATTTCCTGTTCATTTTCAGGAAGAAGGAACGGACCTGGTTCAGGTACAGGAGCGTCTGGTTGCATTCATCCGTAACCGCAAGGAACTGATGGATCAACGTGTTTCTTTACAAGTGCGCAAAGGATCTAATAGCAGTTGGATTGAAAGCGCAGGTGCGCTCAAGCAGGCTTTGAGTGAACAATTAAGTGATCTACCTATGGAGCAGACAGTACAAGGCGCCGATCTTATTGTGTCCGTTTTTGCAGATACAGATACGTGGTATGCAGGTGTATCGCGTCCTGAGGACAATCTATCGGATTGGAGCGGAGGAGCGGTTCGTTTTCGAAAAGAAGATGGACAAATTTCTCGTGCCAAATTCAAGCTATTGGAAGCAGAAGCAACGTTCGGCATAGATTTTGCCGCTTTCCATCAGGGACTGGATATTGGGGCAGCACCGGGTGGATGGACTTCCTTCTTACTGGAACGGGGACTGAAAGTTACAGCGGTTGATCCGGCAAAGATGGAGCCATCACTGATGAAGTACGCCAATCTGACTTTTTTGCGTAAAAATGCAAGTGAAGTCAAATTTAAAGAGAATTCGTTCGATCTGCTGGTTTGTGATATGAGCTGGAGTCCTAAGCAAATGGCAAGGCTCGTTACTGATTTACTATATAGTTTGCGAAGTGGTGGTACTGCTATCGTTACGGTCAAGCTAATGCATAAAAAGCCTTTGGCGCTCATTCATGATGTAATTGCTTCATTTGAAGAGTCCGGCATGCAGATTCAACGAGCTAAGCAGCTATTCCATAACCGAGATGAGATCACCCTGTACATGATCAAGTATGGAAAATAATACTTTACAATGGATACAGGTATGCTATATAATAAATCCAAATTGTTCCTTAAAAAATAATAATCACGTTTAAATCAAGGGAAAGCATCCCGCGAAAACGGTTTTCATGACGACATGGAAATTTGATTTTGCGGCAGCTTTCCCTTTTTTGCGTTGTCTGCTTGAGAAAGGTGGTAGGAGAATAATGAAGCAACCATCACAGTTGGAATTCGGATCAATTATCGGTGAGCGTTACCGTATTGTTCGCACATTGGGTTCGGGAGGAATGAGCCGCGTGTTCATGGCAGAGGATTTAAAACTGCCAGGCAAGCAATGGGCGGTGAAGGAGTCGGTTGCCGGGCCACAAGTGATGAAGCTTGTACGCACGGAGGCAGAGATGCTGATTTCGCTAAGCCATCCACGTTTACCGAGAATTGTTGATTTTTTTGAGCATCCTCCATCTGGTGCGGTATATCTGGTCATGGATTACATCGAAGGAATTACGCTGGAAGCATACATGAAGGACTACCAAGGCTATATTCCACAGGAGCAAATCGTCCCATTCGCTTTGCAGGTACTGGATGTGTTGGACTATTTGCATACCCGTCAACCGCCAGTCATTTACCGGGATCTGAAACCAACGAATATTATGCTGACACCGGAAATGGAATTTATACTGATTGATTTTGGAATAGCGAGGAGCTATAAGGCTGAGGTGGATCAAGATACGGTAAAGCTGGGCACAGTGGGCTTCGCTGCTCCGGAGCAATATGGAGCTGGTCAGACGGATGCTCGTTCAGACTTATACAGTTTGGGAGCGCTGCTATTGTATCTTTGTACAGGAGGCAAATATAGCGAGTGGACTGCGGGAGTAGAAGGGTATATTCGCGGAGAATTGCCCCGCCATTTGATCCCAGTGATTCGAAAACTGCTGCGTCAGCATCCTGAGGAACGATTTCAATCTGCCGGGGAGGTCATTGGAGAACTGCGGCACAGTGCTGATTTTCAGCCTGCTCAACAAGGAATATCCGTTAATGATGCCTCATTGGATTATGCAGGTACAAGGGTAGTGGCTGTACTGGGTGTATCTGCCGGCTCCGGTGCTACGCATACAGCAATTGCGGTGAGCCACTATCTGGCTCGAAGGTCCCGCTCCGTAGCTTTGGTTGAGCTGCACAGCACAGCCAAAGCATTTGCCCGACTTCAAGAAGTCGTAGAAGGCACATCTGTTGGACAATCGAGTTCAAGTCGGCGTTTTGAAGTCGATGGAGTACATTACTGGCGACAAACATCTCGTGCGGATGTCATTTCTTTGTTGGGTGGTTCCTATAGATTTATCGTACTGGACCTGGGGAGTGGGCAGGACAATGAACGACTGGAAGAATTCTTGAGAGCCGATTATCCGCTCGTCGTTGGCTCAGGGGCCGAATGGAGAGTTCAGGATATAGCAGGGTTAGCCCGATCTCTTCAGCGCCATCCACAGCACAAATGGAATTACTGCTTGCCATTGGCAACCTCGGAGGCGGCCCGCAGGCTTCGTAAGGAGCTGGATCACGATAAAGTATTTGCTCTACCGTTCCACTCAGACCCCTTCGAACCGGATGATGAGATGGATCAGGTGTTGGACGAACTGTTTCGCGGAGTCATTCCAGATACCCGGAGAAGACGCTTCGTATTCCTTAAGCGACGGCGCTAGATAGAAGGTATATATCAAAAGAGGCAGGGGAGAAGTTGTGTGTCTAAGCTAAGAAAAAGCAGTAAACAAAAACTATACGCCGGTTGCATTGGCGCTGGGATTGTTGGCATTATCTTTGCCGGCTACCTTATGGTTAATATCCATCAAATGAATGAGGTCAGGAAACAGGCTGAGGTAGAGGCAGAACTGAAATGGAAAGTGTATGAACAGGAGCAACGAACCGCGAAAAAAGGCTGGGTGGTTGTCCGTGACATTTCTCCAGGTGAACAGATTGCATCTAATGATTTGAAGGGAATTAAAGTTCCCGGTTCTCAGGCCCCATCAAATTTGCTGGCAGATAAAAGTGAAGTTTCCGGAACCACAGCCAAGATTGAGCTTAAAAAAGGATCTGTGCTTACATCGGCTATGATTACTGCTGATGAACCCACACCTAAAGATTTACGCAACCGTGAGCTAAAGGTGGTGGTACTGCCCAACAGCCTGAAGTCGGGGGACGAAGTGGATATCCGCATTCAATTTCCAACAGGTCAGGATTACATTCTATTATCCAAAAAGAAGATTTCCCGACTGGAAGGTCCAATTGTCTGGGTCACTTTGAATGAGCAGGAAATTTTATCGCTTTCGAGCGCGATTGTTGATGCCTATCTGCATAAAGCATCCATTTATGCTCTGACATATGTCGATCCCCAATTTCAGCCCAAAGCAATCCCGACCTATCCGCCTAATGCGCATGTGTTAGCGTTAATGAATAGTGATCCGAATTTGATACACATTGCTGAACAAAAGCTGTCCAAGCAGCTGCGGGATTCCCTTGAAAATGCAATTAATTCATCAAACAGTGTGATTTCAACACCTGTGGAAAGGAGTCTGAGTGAGGAAATTGCAGCTCAGCATGCGGGTGCTACTATAGAAAACCCAGCAAGCGGAATTGATGATACAAGAAATGAATATGAGAACGAGCAGGATCATCAAGAACAAACAAAGATTCTGACGCAGGACGGAAGCTCTGATCCGTATGCCAAATAAATGAGAGAAAAGGAACGGAAGTATGAAAACATGGATATTTGCCGGGCTTTGTGACAAAAGCGATACCTTGTTATACATCAGCAGCATATTAGCAGCTTCCGGCCAACAGGTACTGCTTGTAGATGCTACGTTGCGGGGACGGTATCGGTATAGCATAGGGATGCTTGACAAACCACTTCCCATTACGCAGTTTAGTGGTTTTGATGTAGCAATTGGATTTACAGCATGGGAAGACCTGCATATAGGTATGACGGCTGATCAGAAGGCAGAGCAGGCTTATGACATTGTTATTTTGGATGTAGAGTTACCTGATTTTTGCCCAATTTCTGTTTGGAAAAGGGCAGAACTGCGAGTTTGGGTCAGTGATTATAGCCGCATGCTAATGCATAACGGACAGAATTGGCTTGAGCATTTATTCAGTCAACCTGAATTTCCTAAAGATCTTGTATTTCACAAGCTTTTTTTACAGGCTGTGGATTGTGGTGTGGAGGAGCCGTACTTGTGGGAATACATGAACCATTTCCCAGCTTCTTGGCAGCAAGAGCCATATGTACTGCCATGGGATGAGGGGCTGCTTGCTCTGAAACTGGAAAATGAGCATAAAAAACAGCTACTACTAAAACCGCTATCCAGAATGTATAAGAAACAATTATGCCGTTGTATTGGGGAATGGATGAGTTGGGAATTAAAAGTGAGTCGTCGTGCGCTAAAGCGTGCGGAAAGGAGTAGAGCATGAGTACCATTTTGTTTTGGAGCCCCATTAAGGGGGCTAGTGGAAGTAGCTCTTTGGCGGCAGCAATAGCAATTACCATAGGCAATCTATATCGAGGAAGACTATTATTGACTCATTTGGGTCGTAAATATACCGGTATTGAATCAGGATTACCTATACAAGAGTATGGTATGGACGATCCAACCCTACAGCTTCAGGAAGGGGGCTGGG
The DNA here is from genome assembly GCF_038005565.1 of Paenibacillus sp. FSL R10-2748. Lineage (NCBI taxonomy): Bacteria > Bacillati > Bacillota > Bacilli > Caryophanales > Paenibacillaceae > Paenibacillus > Paenibacillus sp. FSL R10-2748. The sequence continues at coordinate 150,028 of NZ_JBBOTK010000002.1, read as the reverse complement.
ATGCTGCCGCCCGTTTAGTTCTGCGAGGGACACTGTCTAAAGAAAATATTCGTAATTATACGACGCCTGTACTCGAACATACTTTGGATGTACTTGAGGGAACCTCCAGCTTTGGAGCTGCACCGCCGTTACTATCTCCAGGGCTTGTACGGGCAGTAATAGATACAGCGAATCAATATTATGATTTAACGCTGATTGATGCAGGAAGTGGAGCAGGGTGGGGGGCTGTACAGCATGAAGCATGTGCACGAGCCAAACTGGCCGTTCTTTCACTCACTCAGAATATGCGAGAGTTAGACGCTTATTTTGAATCTGTGTCTCCGTTATCTACCTATTCATCGTTACCCTTATTGATTGTACTTGGGAAATATGATGTGCATTCTCAAGTGAATGAAACGAATATTCGCAGGAGATATGGCTACAAAGGTGCTTTGTATACAGTCCCTTATAGCACCGGATTTATGGACGCATGGAACCGCAGGGATGTGATCGGCCATGTGCAGCGTGAGGTGCGAAGTGGAAAAGAGCAGCACCGCAAGCTTTTTATGCCCGTGAGATGGGCGCAGAGTATACGGCATATCAGCAAAGCTATTCTGGAGGCGGCAGAGTCCGATCTTCGGCTCAAGGCTTTGGAGAGGGGCGCTTAAATGCTGTCCGCTCAAATGATCAACGGATTGATTCTTACCTGTATAGTACTGATGTGCATCGTACTGATTATTGTTAAATACCGAGGGAATCTTCACTCGCGACATTCAACCCTTCGGGTAGAAAAAAAGAACGAAGATGCCACATTCGAAACATTAATAGAGTATATCAAAAATGCACTTCATGAACTAAGTCATAGCCAGATGGCGGATGCCGGATTGCATGAAGAGGAATATAGACGGCGTATCCATCAAAGGGCGGAACTACGCAGGGCGTTAAAGGACTGTGCCAATGGCAGCATGGGTGATAAACGTTTTGTTAAAAATCTGATGGCTGAGCTTCTGATTAACGGTTACGGCTTAAACGAGAAAATTGTCGATATTGTTATGCCATTCTCCCGACCTGAGTTGTTTAGCATACAGGATCAATTCGAAATTATATTTTACCAATACCAGCAGAAGTTTGGCGCTGATGCACTATCACGTTTACTGGATACTTATGACTTGGCCGAAATGAGGTATTCACAGCAAGGTGAAGAAGATGGAAGTTATCTCGTTACCGCAGAGGATATTCGTTATATCTATGACTGTGAGTACCGCCCTCTTTCCTTTTTGGAGAAAGTGGATATTATTGTCCAGCGGATTTATCAGCATTACAAAGGCTTTTCCGTCATTGATGATATTCGTGACCAGCGGATCGACGGTGTAAGTGGGGGCGTCAGTGGTATGCCGGAAGGTGGGATTCCTGCATCATCAGACTGGCCTTCGGATGGGTATGTATTTGAACAAACATCTGCGCCTACTGCCAATGGTTATGAGAGCGTATGGATCTTTTATAAAGGTAAAACTATCCATCTTTCGTTCCTTTCCTTCGGATCTGAGCGTGAACTTAAAAGGGTGTGCCAAAATATTTATAAATACAATTACCCGGGACAGCTTTCCGAAGCGAATGGTTATAAGGTCAACGAAATGAAGGATGGGTCACGGGTAGTGGTGGTGCGCCCTCCTTTCTCAGAATCGTGGGCTTTCTTTATCCGTAAATTCGATATTCAAAGCGCATCGCTGGAACAGTTAATTAAGGGACAGAATGCTGATTTTCCAATCCAGCTACTTTCTTATTTAATGAAAGGCAGCCGGATTACTGCTATTACAGGCGCGCAGGGTTCAGGTAAGACAACGTTGTTAATGGCGATGGTCAAGCATATTTATGCTTCGTATACGCTTCGTGTTCAAGAAATGGCCTTTGAACTGCATCTACGCAGCATTTACAGTCGCCGTAACATTCTTACCTTTCGAGAAACGGACCATATTTCAGGACAACAAGGGCTTGACTTGCAGAAAAAAACAGATGGAACCGTTAATATCCTAGGCGAAGTAGCAAGTGATGAAGTAGCTGCTTGGATGATTCAAATGTCGCAGGTTGCCAGTCTGTTCACCATTTTTACTCATCATGCCAAAACATTTCGTGATCTCGTGTTTTCACTTCGTAATTCATTGCTCAAAACAGGAGTATTTCAGCATGAAGGCATCGCTGAGGAACAGGTAGTTCATGTCATTAACTTTGATGTGCATCTCAAACGTGATGCGGAAGGGCGACGCTACATCGAACGGATCACAGAATGTGTGCCGCGTGACCCGGATCATACGGATGCAGGCTCCAATGTTTCAACGAGCTATAGTTATCGCCACATTATGGAATATCGGAACGGAAGCTATATACCGATGGAGCCCCTTACTGCCAAAAGTGCAAAAGAAATGTGTGAGCAGATGAATGTAAAGGATGCCAGAGATTTCCGCAGTTTTTTGACCCGCTATTGGGAGGAAGACTATGAGTCTTAAAGAAATTTTATTATGGATTTTACTAATATCAGGTGGTGGCTTTGCGCTTCTATATATAGTTTTGTGGGGGTTGCGTAAGCGAAGTAGTCATGCAGTTCGCAGAGGACGAATTCATTCTGTTCAGGAAGGTCGCAAAGGAAAAGCGGTACTTCAACGTGAGCTGCAAGCCTTACTGCATAAGTTGTACACGCTGTGTATGAAGGTGCCTTTTTTATCTGGATACATCACAAGTGTACGTAAGCGACTAGCTGGTCAGCATGCCTACGATGAGTACAAGCTTCGCCTACAGACCATGAAGATGACGCTGTTCATCTGGGGGGCTTTTACTTGCAGTGGCGTTGTGCTGGTCATGATGAAGCCAGGAATAGAGTTTGCTATATTGGCTGTTTTATGCGGAGTGGTAATCAACAGTCTTATTTTGGATATGGCCATTAGCCGGATGGAAAAAAGGCTACTTGCACAGATGATCGAATTATTCGCCAATGTACGTCATTATTACCATCAGCACGGTATGGTGGAGGAAGCCATATCCGAAGCGGTCGATTTAGCGGAGGCAGAGGCTGGGAGACACGCACGACTCATCCATGAGGCGCTAACAGATGTTGATCCGCACGAAGCATTGGAAAGATACTATGAGTCGGCTCCTAATCGATTTTTAAAAGCTTTTGCCGGTATCTCATATATGGTAATGGAGTTTGGTGACCGGGTTGATGAGGGGGGCTCCATTTATTTGAAGGGGCTCGGCAGTCTCGCACGCGAAATCCAGTTGGAGTTGCTGCGAAGAAATAAACTGGACTATCTGTTAAAAAGTCTAAACGTGATCGCACTGGCACCTGTTTTCTTTACGACCCCAATCGAGACATGGGCGAGATCCAGCTTTCCATCCATGGATGAGTTTTATCAGGGAAAATTGGGTTATATAACGAAATTGTCCGTTTATATTGTGATAATCGTATCTTATTTCCTGTTACAGAAACTGCAACAGACCGATGAGACAGGATATCGTGCGGGCAGAGGCCGGAGGGTTTGGGAGCAGAAGCTATACCGTTTTCCCATCATTCGTAATGTGGTGGATTCTTTAATTCCGCGTCAGCATATGTCTTCTTATTTCCAAATAACCCGTCTATTAAAGGAAAGTGGTGCGGAGGTTAAGCTGGAGTGGCTCTACATACGCAGAATGGCTCTTTTTATCGTAGGATTGGTGCTCAGCATCAGTACGATATTTTTTTTACATGAAGCTGAGAAAACGCATATCCTTCACGCCCCAGTACAATCAGGTCAAATGTTTGGACGTTTAAGTCCGGTGGAGCAAAAAGAAGCTTCGAAGCAGAGTGAGATTGATCGCAAAATCATGCATTCGCTGAACATGAGGGCGAACAGCACATACGAACAAACGTACGTTGTTTTAGAGCATAATGCTAATGGAACTGCTACTCCTGAACAGCTATCCACAAATACTCGGCGTATCCTCCAAAAGCTGAAAGATTGGAATGATGAATACATCAAGTGGTGGGAAGTACTGATTAGTTTGATTGTTGGGTATGTAGCCTATCAAATGCCTATGCTTTTATTATATTTGCAACGAAAAATGCGTCGGTTGGATATGAGGCATGAGGTGTATCAATTTCAAACGGTTATTTCCATTTTACGGGTTATGGAACGAATGTCTGTCGAGGAGATATTGGAGTGGCTGAACAGATTTTCAGTTATATTCAAAAGACCTCTGCAAAAATGTTTGCTTCATTATGAACACGGGCCAGAGGCAGCTCTCGACTTGCTAAAAGAAGAGGCACCTTTGCCGGAATTTCAACGTCTAGTGGACAAGCTCCATTTGTCTTTGGGTAAAATTACGATTCGAGAGGCCTTCGATGATTTGGAATCCTATATGTCCTACTATTTCGAACAAAGAAAACAGGAGTATGAAAAAATAATAGACAGCAAGGCTATCTGGGGAAGGATGATTGGTTTTGCCCCGATGTATGGTCTTATCTTTTTATATTTGGTGATTCCGTTGATCGGTATGAGCTTTGTTCAAATGGATAACTATTATGAGCAAATACAAAAAATTCAGTAAGAAAGTTCTATTATGACTAATACAAAATAACAGCTAAGGAGAGAAGAATAATGAATAACGCATCAACAGCTTTAAAGGTAGCCGCTGGGATATTTTTGACCATCGCTCTAATTACGATTGTAGTTATACTGTTTATTTCAGCCCAGGAGGCGACTAAAACGGCACAAAACAATTTTGCTGATATCCAGACCGAATTGTCTCAGGCCTCTTTTACGGTATATGACGGCACAACGATTAGCGGTTCCCAGGTGACCAATGCGCTGCGGAAGTTTCAGGGGAAGGACCAATTCGGCATTCAGATTAAAACCGGCAAAAATATGGCAGGCCAGTGGTACGGTAATGCTCTGAACATTAGCCCAGACAGTGAACAGTATGGCGCCGTGAATGGCGGCAGTGATAAGACTGGGAAAATCACGAATACGCTTAATGAGAAAGAGAATGAATACGTAAATCCAAGTGGCAAATTCAAGGCTGAAATCGTCAAGGACAAATCGAACGTTGTCCGTGGATTGTTGTTTACCCAGTCCTAAGCACTACAGTAAAGATAATAATCATAGGGGGGATGAGAGTATGTCTGATCACGCTTCAAGCATGCTGCGGCTTGGTGTGTCAGTTATTCTGTTCATAACCGCATGTGTAACGGCAGCAGACTTGTCCAGCCAGCTGGATGGTGCACTGGAATTAAGATCACAGCAGGAGGAGCATTCTGAAGGGCGAATAGCCCGTACTGCTGGGGTGGGGTTGCCGGAACGGATAAAAGGAACTCAGGTAATGCAGGCAATTCGCATGAACTTACAGGAGGGGATTTCGATTCATGTCGACGGAACAGAGTACGATGCGTATTCTGAACCGTTTGAGCCTGATGTATCGACCTTGGATGCTTCTTCTTTATATTCCATATACCCACAGCGTAATGGGAATGGGGACATAACATCTGTACGTTTTGAGAAATTGGAGGAGGAATGAAGTGGTTCAAACAATATCCAAGCTGTTGGGGGCACTGCTCGCTGTATTGCTTTTGTACATCGTACCCGCAGCTCAAGCTGCTGAACGGCAGGATGATATATCCGGGTTAAATACATATCATTCAACTGTACGTTTTGTTGATATGGTAAGAACCAAAGGTTACATTACACCGACGATGTATAACGATTTTATGCGTGATCTGGAATTGACAGGCAATATCTACGAAGTTGACTTGGAGCATATGCACAAAAAGTATGTACCGGACTATGCAGATGCCGCGAAGCCAGACAGTTTTCTGGGCAATTATGAAACTGTATATGATGGGTACTATAATCCGCAAATCTTACCTGTACTGTTTCCTGACAATCAGCAGCCAAAATCAGATCAGCTACGTCGGTATACCTTGATGGCCGGGGATTATTTTACGGTCCGGCTACATAATACGAATCGGACTCCTGCGGACTTGTACAAATCATGGCTTCTCGGTGGGGCAGATAGCGGAAAGCCGGCAGTTACAGCTTCTTACGGGGGCATGGTTCTGAATGAAGATTACTGATTTTGCAGTCATATTTATACTTTTGTTTTTGCCCTTTGGTGTAGTTAGTGACTTACGGGTCCAGAATCAGCGTGAAGTGCAGCAGCTAGAAATGAAATATACGTCGGCTCTCCGTACCGCAGTTCAGGATGCAGGGGTTATGCTCTCACAGAATGAACGTCAAGAACGCGAGGCCGGATACGGATCGGATAAGTTTTTTCGTGTAGATAAAGAAGCAGCGCTGCACACGTTCCTGCACACCCTTTTTCTTAATGTAGGCATTGATGGGGATATAGTAGCACAACGTGCATTATTGGATTACATACCAGCCATTGTAATTCTAGATTATGACGGTTATTATGCGTTCACTTCAGAAGCCTATACCGACGAGCATGGACAAGCTGCCATAGGTCCCAAATGGAGCGAAAAAAAGCCATATGCCTATGTTGATTCAGTAGGCAACAGTGTGGGGTTCACCTTGGATAATTATGTGCACGCATATGATGCGCGGAATCACAGGTGGGTGGAGGGCTTTCAAAAGGAACTTCAGGACCAGACCCCTATATCTTTACTGAATAATTCAGAAACTTTTGAGCAAATACGTCGTTCCACCATCGTTCGCAGCGTCCAAGAGGACCTGGCGCGAATTATTAATGTCCATAACGAAAAAGCTGCACGTAACGGCATAACTTATACGTTCACGCTACCGCTCATTCCGCAAGAGGAGTGGTACAACACAGTAGATGATGTGGGTCTGATCGCGTTTATCCAAGGCATTCCGGTCGGAGACAGGTATTACAATAACTATGGATTTGGTGGTGGGAGAGTCGTTAGAAAGCAAGACATTATAGGCGGCATAGAACCAGATACTGGGATGAAATATTTTTATAGAGATTCATGTCCAGCTCCCTTTAAAGCGAGTGAACGTTTTGCGGATGAAAAATCTGCAGCAGCTGCGGGATACTTTGAGTACAAATGTTATAATGGCTTAAAATAATCACCTTCATGGGTGGTTTTTCTTTTTTTAGGCAGATCCATATCAAAAACCTTAAAAATCGCTGTTTTCCATATTCCGATATGGTTGCAGAATGTGCTACAATAAAGCTTTGAAAGAAACGAAATGCATATGAAATAAGAACAGTCGGCAGCGCCGATGACAATAAGGAGCCAAAAACAGCTTATGAGTTTATTGACTGTAGAAAATGTATCTCACAACTTTGGGGACCGCGCATTATTTAAAAATGTTTCCTTTCGATTGCTTGCGGGGGAACGTGTAGGTTTGGTAGGAGCTAACGGTGTCGGTAAATCGACACTCATGAACATTCTGACTGGAAAATTGCTTAAGGATGAGGGTAAAGTGGAATGGACTCCACGTATACGTTACGGCTATCTGGATCAGCATACCAAGCTGACACCGGGCAAAACGGTACGTGATGTTTTGAAAGACGCTTTTCTTCCTTTGTTGGAATTGGAAAAGGAAATGATGCAGATTACTGACAAAATGGGGGATGCTTCTCCTGAAGAGTTGGAAGTGCTGCTGGAACAGATGGGTGAAATTCAGGAGCAACTGGATATGGGGGATTTTTACCTCATTGATGTGAAGGTTGAAGAAATGGCGAATGGACTAGGTCTGTCGGCCATAGGACTGGACCGGGATGTATCTGCACTTAGCGGTGGGCAACGGACAAAGGTGCTTCTTGCTAAGTTGCTGTTGGAAAAGCCAAATGTCCTGCTGCTGGATGAGCCTACCAACTATTTGGATGTAGAGCATATTGAATGGCTTACGCGCTATTTGAAGGATTATCCCTATGCTTTTATTCTTATTTCACATGATACTGAGTTTATGAACCAGGTCGTTAATGTTATTTACCATCTTGAATTTGCCAAGATGACCCGTTATTCAGCTAACTATGAAAAGTTTCTTGAAATGGCGGATCTGAACAAAGCTCAGCATATTGATGCTTATGAGAAGCAACAGGACTTTATTAAGAAACAGGAAGATTTTATTCAGCGTAATAAAGCGCGTGCCTCTACATCAGGCCGAGCAAAGAGCCGTGAAAAGCAACTTGATCGGATCGAACGTATAGATAAGCCTGAAGAAGCTGCGAAGCCAACCTTTCAATTCAAAGAAGCACGTGCAAGCGGAAAGACGGTATTTGAGGGTATTGATTTTGAGATTGGTTATACGCATGCCCTTTTGCCTAAAATGTCCATGACGATTGAACGTGGCGAAAAGATTGCTATTGTTGGCTACAACGGTGTCGGTAAATCGACATTGCTCAAAACCATATTGGGAAAAATACCGCCAATCAGTGGAAAAACCTATCAAGGTGATTTTTTGCAGCCCGCTTATTTTGAGCAGGAAGTAAAGGCGGAGAAAATAACACCGATTGACGATGTGTGGAATGAATTCCCACATTTGAACCAGCATGAGGTACGAGCGCATTTGGCGCGTTGCGGTTTAAAGAATGAGCATATCACGCGTCCGCTATCTGCGCTCAGTGGTGGAGAACAGGCTAAAGTCCGTCTTTGCAAACTGTTAATGCGTGAAAGCAACTGGGTACTGTTCGATGAGCCTACCAACCACTTGGATGTTAAAGCTAAGGATGAGCTGAAACGTGCCTTGAAGGAATACAAAGGGACCGTATTGCTTGTATCTCACGAACCGGACTTTTACGAGGATTGGGTAACCAAAACGTGGAATGTGGAAGAGTGGTCAAGTAAAGTTAACTAACATCAACTAAATCCAATTCTGCATATTTCACACGAAGTGGGGTTTGCAGAATTAGGAAAATATGCTAAGCTATCTTTAGCTTATACAATAAAATAGTCACACTAGGGGAGCCGCCCATGCGGCTGAGACGGAATAAATGGATTTCGGACCCTTTGCACCTGATCTGGGTTATGCCAGCGTAGGGAAGTGAGCGCCGTACAAACAAGGCAACACCATCTTATTTTTGTTTGTGCGTGGGACGATACACGTATACGGATATCATTGTCCGTTCGATTATTGGACGTTCGTTAAACCACTTCCTTGGGGAAGTGGTTTTTTTGCGTTTCGTCACTTTAAGTTGTTCGAGCTTCCGTAGACGATTCACATACAATCCCCTTTCATTACTGCTGGTAGACGTGACTGGCTAAGCTTAGATCTTTTAGTCCAATGTGAGGTGAAGACAAAATCGAATTACACGCAATTTCGATGGAAAAGGGCACTTTTGCACAAGCCGCCCAAGTGGCTGCTGTGATTTGTCCGTATGTTCATTATGTACACGCGCGTTTAAAACAGAATGGTGCCTCTGCATTGCTTTCTTTGACTCGCAGCATGGTGGAGCAGGGAGTTTCTTTGCAACAAATTGTAGTAAATGATCGTGTGGATGTAGCTTTACTTACTTTGGTTGGAGCCGTCCAGCTACCAGCTAATGGATTACCTGTAGCGGATGTGAAAAGCCTACTTCCAAAGGGTACACGCTGTGGAGTATCTGTGCATTCCTTGGAGGAGGCGCAGACTGCCGAGCGGGCAGGAGCGGACTATGTACTTTATGGTCACGTATATGAGACCCATTGTAAGCCCGGTATTGTACCGCGGGGTTTAGCTCAGCTTGAACATATTTGCAGGCTGTCGAACATTCCGGTGATCGCGCTGGGCGGCATACAACCGCACCATATCCCGGAGCTTTATAGGGCCGGAGCAAGCGGAATTGCGGTGATGTCTGGTATATGGAAGGCTGAGTCGCCCGTTGCAGCTGCGATGGAATATAGGCGAATGGCAGATCTTGTAGTTCACAGCCTGTAGCGAGAAAACGAGAGTAGAGGCAAGCTGAAAGCAGAATGGTTTATGGAGAGGAGACACGAAACAAATGCCAAAGATACACACAGAGGCAAGAGCGATAGGACACGCTGAATGCTTGGTCATAGGTGGAGGTGTCATCGGCAGTTCCATTGCTTATCATGTGGCCAAGGAGGGAAGAAGTACGATCTTGCTGGAACGATTGATCCCGGGTGAGGGAGCCTCAGGAGCAGCGGTTGGAATGCTGGCAGCGGAAAGTGAAGAGTTCACCGACTCTGAGCTGGCACGATTTGCTCGCATAAGTCGAGACGCATTCCCTGAGCTTGTCTGTGATCTGGAGCGTTTGTCGGGTATTTCGGTGGAATTCCGTACAGAAGGATTTGTGACCCCTTTCCATACGGAAACTGAAGGCCAAAAACGCTGGAAAGCTGCTAAAACGCGAGAGGATGATTGCCCTATCTGGTGGGATGCGAGGGAATTGGCCCGACGAATTCCAGGTTTGGATGAACAAGCGATCGGGGCAATATATCGTTCAAAGGAGACACAAGTGGCTCCTGTCCAGCTTTGTCGTGCTTATGCAGGTGCTGCTGCGGTGCTGGGGGCAACGGTATGGTCTGGTACACAGGCAGAGCAACTGGTCATACAGGATGGTCGAGTTTGCGGTGTCCGAACAGATAGTGGCTTTTTTTCCTGCGATCAGGTCATTATTGCTGGAGGCTTGGATAGCATGAAATTGCTAGCGCAGGTTGGATTTGAATATCCACTTTATCCGGTCAAGGGCGAAGCGGTAGCGGTCTCCTTGAAGGATCACCCGTTAGAATACACCATTTATGCTGATGATATTTACCTCGTGCCTAAACAGAATAACGAGCTTTGGATTGGGGCAACGAGCCTTCCGCATCAATATGACGAAGAGGTGACCGTAGGAGGCTTGGAGGGGTTGCTGGCACGTGCCTCTGCTTGGCTGCCGCGCGTCCGTGAAGCTTCTTTTATACGCACTTGGGCGGGCTTACGTCCGCAGGCCGCATCAGGTCATCCTTTTATAGGCACTGTCCCTGGGGTCGAGGGCGTATATGCTGCCGTCGGGCATTATCGCAACGGTGTCCTGCTGAGTGATGCTACCGGGCGTGCGATGGCAGCTATGCTTAATGGGGCTGGTGCGGCTGAACTTGGGATAAGTAGATTTTCTTCTGAGCTCCTCAAGGAGGAAAGCTTATGAAGCTGACGATTAACGGCCAGAGCCTGACCTTTTCTAATCGAATCACTCATGTGGATCAATTGCTACATGAGCTTGATGTAAAGGTGAAAACCGTAGTGGTAGAGCTGAATCGGCGTATATTGACCCGTGAAGATCATGATGAAGCGGTACTGAAGGATGGAGATTGCCTAGAGATTGTACATTTTGTGGGAGGCGGTTGATCATGTTAACCATTGGAAAAGCATCTTTTACCTCAAGGTTGTTGTTGGGAACAGGAAAATTCTCTGATCTGGATATCCAGTCCCAAGCCGTAGAGGCTGCTGAGACGGAAATATTGACGTTTGCTGTACGGAGATTGAACTTGGAGGAACGGGATAAGCAGCATTTTCTCGATATGCTGGATTTGAGCCGATATACACTTCTTCCCAACACAGCAGGGGCTACAACAGCAGAGGAGGCCATTCGTATTGCCCAATTGGCAAAAGCCTCCGGCTTGTGCGATATGATTAAGGTGGAAGTCATTGGGGATAGCAAGACACTGCTGCCTGACCCTTTTGAAACGTTGAAGGCTAGTGAAAAGCTGTTAGAAGAAGGCTTTATCGTGCTGCCCTACATATCGGACGATGTGATTCTAGCCAAGAGGCTACAAGAGCTTGGAGTACACGCCGTTATGCCTGGAGCTTCACCGATTGGTACAGGACATGGTTTGCTCAATCCGTTTTCATTAGAGCTAATTATTGAACAGGCGGAGGTTCCGGTTATTGTCGATGCGGGTATTCGCTCACCCGGTGACGCGGCAATGGCGATGCAGTTGGGGGCAGATGCTGTTTTGTTGAACACAGCCGTATCAGGAGCGAAGAACCCAGTAAAAATGGCTGAGGCCATGAAACTGGCTGTTCGTGCTGGAAGATATGGTTTTGAGGCGGGGATGATTCCTGTAAAACGTTACGCTTCAGCGAGCAGTCCGACAGAAGGCATGATTCAGGCATGAAGGTATCTGACAAATCCGGTGCAGGAGGAACACATCCAAGTGACCGTTATTCCAGACAAGAAAGATTCAAACCCTTTGGACCGACAGGACAACGTCGGCTTGCTTCCTCTCACGTATTAATCATAGGTGTTGGAGCGCTAGGCACAGGTATTGCGGAAACACTTGTTCGCGGGGGCGTAGGTACAGTGAGCCTCGTAGACCGGGACTATGTGGAATGGAGCAATTTGCAGCGCCAACAGCTTTTTCAGGAAAGTGATGCTGCGCAAAGATGTCCCAAAGCAATAGCTGCTCAGCGAAGATTAAAGGATATTAATTCGGAAGCGGTTATACATGCACATGTACTGGATGTTAGGGTGGAAGAGCTGGAAGAGTTGATCCAGGGGGTAGATCTCATAATGGATGCAACCGATAATTTCGATACCCGACTTCTTATGAATGACATGGCACTAAAGCATCGGATTCCTTGGATTTATGGGGGATGTGTGGGCAGCTATGGTGTAACCTACACCATTTTACCGGGTCAAACGCCTTGTCTTCACTGTCTGCTGGGAACTGTGCCGTTTGGCGGTGAAACCTGTGATAGCGCCGGGATTATTCCGCAGGCCGTACAGATGGTCACGGCTAACCAAACTACGGAAGCTTTCAAACTTCTGGGTGGATATCCAGAAGATTTGAGAGGAAAGCTGCTTTCGTTTGATTTGTGGAAAAATGAGTATGTAGCGATAGCAGTAGATAGCGTTAAAAAGGAGAATTGTCCTTCTTGCGGCAACCAACCGACGTATCCCTACTTGTCGGCCTCTCATCGGCAGAAAACAGATGTTTTGTGCGGCAGGGATACCGTTCAAATTAGACCAGCAAACCCGACACATCTGAATCTTGCGGAAATAGCAGATAGATTTGCTTCTTTGGGAGAAGGAGAAGTAGAGCAGAATCCGTTTTTGGTTTCCTTTAGTACAAGCGAGCATCGCTTGGTTGTTTTTGCAGATGGCAGAGCGTTGATCCATGGGACAAAGGACGTGGCAAAAGCAAGAAGTCTGTATCATCGCTATTTGGGTTAAACCATAAAAGCAGAAAGCCATTCTTTGGAGAATGATTTTCTGCTTTTTTGTTACAATAATATTAATATGCTTTAATGGCTTATAACAAACTTGTTCGTATCCAATGTAATGCTATGTCCAAACCAGGTGGGTGAAAAGATGAGCCCGTTAATTTTACTTGTGGATGTAAATGAAGCGTCTCCCGTAATTGTTCTTCCATTGGAGCAGGCAGGTTATCAGGTGGTACATGTTAGCAATACATCGGATGCAAGCTCTTATGCAGCCCACAATCCGGTGAATTTGCTACTCCTGAACATAGGAGATGAACAGGCGGATACACAAGGCTTGATTCGCATTTTGCAGCAAAACCATCCTCATGTCCCGCTATTTGCAATGACTTCATCAGATGAGGAGGACCATATTGTTTCCTGCTTTGAACAAGGGGCACATGATGTGATCGTTCTTCCCTTTTATCCTAGAGTTTTTCAGGCAAGAGTGGCTAATTTATTGCGGATTTTTGGTATTGAACGTGATGTGAAAAGGGCGATCGAAGCGGGTGATTTACATATAGACAATGCAAGCAGAATGGTGAGCAGAGGGGGACAAAAGCTGGAACTAACTCCGAAAGAATTTGATCTTTTGCTTCATCTGGCGATACATCTTAACCAAGTTTGTAGCAGGCAGCAAATTCTGAAGGATGTTTGGAAACATGATTATATCGTTGATACGAACGTAGTAGACGTCTATATCAGACATTTGAGGGTTAAAGTAGATAAAGGGTATAAGTTTAAAATGATCCGTACGGAACGAGGTATTGGTTATTCACTCAGAACACCAACCGTATCAGAATAGCATAAGGTATATAAAAAAGCCGGAACTTTTCGTCCCGGCTCGCATATTTCAAAATGAGTTTCATACTACAGCACGCGGCGTGCTTTAATGTATGTTCTTTTCCAGTTGCCGGAGTTCAAATCGGAGATGGTCACGCCAGGTCCGCCGTAAGTGTGTAAAATTTTCCCCCCGCCCATATAGACTGCTACGTGGGTAATGTTGCGTCCTGTGGCACGGCTACCGCTTGAAAAGAACACTAAGTCACCTTTTTTCAAATTGGACTTGGATACGGCATGTCCGACTTTAGACTGTTGAACAGAAGTACGTGGCAAATCCACTCCGTATTTCTTGAATATGTGCTTCATGAAAGAAGAACAGTCAAAATTACGTGTAGTGCTCGTGGAAGCTCCAAACTTATAGGGAGTTCCCATATATTTTTCACCGTAGTTAATTACTTTTTGGCCTACTGAAGTAGTAGTGGCAGCTTGTGCCGTATTTGTTCCCTCAATTGCAAAAGTACCAAAGCCGATAGTGGCTGCGACCCCTGCTATAATTACCTTTTTTATGATTTTATGCATATTCATGTTGTAAGTACCTCCAGAAATTGATTTGTGCAATATTTTGCTGAGTTGCTAACTAACTGACAGCGTTGAGTATAACAGTTTTGAAGCCGCCTAATAGTTGGAAAAGAACTCTCAAATGCTTGAGGGACAAGACTTACACAGCGTTTATTAAAAAACGATTAAAAATTACAATTTGTAAAAAATATATCGATTCATAGATCTCTATAAACGGAAAAACCCTTGTTAATCAAGGGTTTTGAGTGAAAGAACAATCTGAACAATGGTTACAACAATGTCATAATTAATCCTTGCTTTGAATAACGAGTAGTAGACCGCTTTTGATGGAAATCGTACCTTTTGAAGCCGTTAGCTTATTACTGACAGCACGCGATTGTCCCATTTTGAGGGTGGCATTATGTAGCGGATACATAAATCCTTCCAGTTGTATACCTGTTACTTCGGCAGTCATAGGAAGCAGCGATGTATATGTATAGCCCATAGGCTGGATCTCAAGCGTTGATCCGGTGAGCTCAATATAATTATGTGCGTCCATAATAGCGCAGCTAATATGATGCTGCATTGCGCGAACCAATATTTGAACATTAGCTAATGTGTGATCCATCCGGGTGCCAGTCACACCAAGCAACAATACATGATCTACGTGCTCGTCCATAGCGATTTCCAAAGCAAGCTCAGTATCTGTTAAGTCTTTAAGTACTGGATCACACGCAATCATACGTTGGCTTGCTAATTCTACCTTTTCTTTTTCCTCTGGTGTGATCGAATCAAAATCTCCTACAGAGACATGTGGTGTAATACCGTGTTCGATCAGGAAAAGAGCACCTTTATCTGCACCTATAATAAAATCATCGGGTTGTATTTGATGTAAATCTTCTTCATTAAGTCGACCGCCTGAAAATACAATCGCTCGTTTTTTTGTCATAATCAACATCCTTTCTTTCTGATACGATCCTATATATACCATCGTTTTTAAGTATACCGCGTTAAATATGGCTTGCACAATTTTGGAGGACACGGATACAATGAAACAGAAAAAAGGAAGTGTAACGTGTAATAGGAAGGAGAACGAAATGATTAACGTTTTGTTTGTATGTTTGGGCAATATTTGCCGCTCTCCGATGGGGGAGGCGATACTGAGACATAAAGCGCAGGAACGGGGATTGGGTGCAGAAATCGGGGTAGACTCGGCCGGGACAGGCGACTGGCACATCGGAAATCCCCCGCATGAGGGAACACTAAAGCAACTTAAGCTGCATGGAATCAGCGAACAAGGCATACAGGCGAGGCAAATAACGGGCCGCGATTTTGACGCGTTTGATTATATTGTGTGCATGGATGACTCCAATGAACAAAACATGCGTAAGATTGCAGGTGGGGCGGAGGCTGATATTCTAAAATTTATGGATTTGCTCCCTCAAGAAAAATTAAGAGAAGTACCCGACCCGTATTTTACAGGGAATTTTGAAGAGACCTATCGATTAATGGACGCAGGGTGCGACGCCTTGCTGGACAAGATCATAGAAGAAAAGCTATAATGTGAACGAAAGATGACGGCAATAATTGCCGTTTTTCGTTATACACTTTTGAAAGCGTAACCAAATTATGAAAAAGAGGAAGGAGCTTTATGACCTATTAGGTCAATGCTCTCATTCCCCTTAGTTACCTGGAAGAATATTTACTCAGGCGCGATCCAAAAAATACATTAGCGCGTCAGGCAACTCGTTTTGCCAAAAGCCCCACAAATGTTTGCCATCCTTTTCACGGTAAGAAACTTCAGCGTTCCGTTCGCGCAGCAAATCTGCGCATTGACGGTTAAGCTCTACAAAGTTGTAAATGCCAGTATCACTCTCAAATGCATCTTCCTGAAGGCCAACCGTCATCCACACCCGCAAATGAGACAGATCTTTCTCACGGGCGATGATTTCCTGCGAAGCTTCATAGTAAGCACCTGAGAGGCTGATAATGCGGTTGAACAGCTGAGGATACATCAAAGCCAAATGCAGAGACACACTGCCTCCCAGTGAATCCCCCGCCAAAATGCGGGACGCTGCATCTTTTCTTATAGGATACTTTTGCTCTACATAGGGAATAATCTCTTCTGCAAAACAGGCGGTATACGCCTCAAAACGATTGCCAAAGGGAGCATACTCCTGAGTTCTGATTTTGGTGTTCACTTCTACTCCTACAATAATGAAGGGTTCGACGCCCTCATCTAGAATGAGGCGGTTGGCGTGAGTTGCAATGCGGCCAAAATTGAAAAATTCTTCTCCGTCCTGACAGTATACGACCGGGTAGCTCAATATTTCATTATAGCCGGGCGGCAAATAAATCCGGAGAGTTCTGGTCTCGCCAAGAAAGCGGCTGTCTACTTCGTCTTTAAGGATAGTTCGTTTTAAATACCGAGAATCCGTCATTTTTCGTCACCTTTCTTGGGTATTATTTTGCATTCGGGATCACAATAAGTTAAGATTACCCTGATTGCAATAGATGTTTAAAATTTCAATCATGTACTAAGCTGTTATAGTAAAAAACATACCCTGTTACACACACAAAAATGTGGCAAACTCAAAAAAAATAACTAAATCTTTGACGCGAGCGATATAACAGGTGTATAATAATCCTATAACAGCGGAACTTGATATTCAAATTTTTTTGTTGAGGTGAAGAAAATGAGCAAGGTTCCTTATGAAGTTTACACAGAGGAAGTTGAGGCGCTGTCCGTACTTTCTCCGGATGGTGAAATTATCAATAAAGATATGTTGCCTAAACTTACAGATGATCAATTGAAAGAAATTATGTATCGAATGGTATTTACACGTACTTGGGATGACCGTGCCGTTAACTTAGGCCGTCAAGGCCGTCTCGGTTTCTACGCTCCGGTATCCGGACAAGAAGCAACCATGATTGGTAGCGAATATGCGCTCCAAAAAGAAGACTTTATTGCTCCAGGCTATCGCGATATTCCGCAAATCGTTTGGCATGGCCTGCCATTATACCAAGCTTTCTTGTATTCCCGTGGTCATCAACACGGCGGCCAAGTGCCGGACGGTGTTAATGTACTGATGCCGCAAATCATCATTGGCGCGCAAATTTTGCATGCTATGGGTATTGCTATGGGTTACAAACTGAAAAAGCAAAAACAAGTCGCCATTACATATACAGGTGACGGCGGTTCTTCCGAAGGTGATTTCTACGAAGGCCTGAACTATGCTGGTGTATACAAGTTGCCAGTTATTTTCTTTGTGCAAAACAATGGTTACGCGATCACGACTCCATTCTCAAAACAAACGGCTGCTCTTTCGATCGCTCATAAAGCAGTAGCTGCTGGTATTAAAGGCGTGAAAATTGACGGCATGGACGTGCTTGCAGTTATTAAAGCCGTTCAAGAAGCTGCAGAACGTGGACGTAATGGTGAAGGTGCTACATTGATTGAAGCTGTAACGTACCGTTTCCGTCCGCATTCCCTTTCTGATGATGCAACAAAATATCGTTCCAAAGAAGAAGAAGGCGAATGGAATGCGAAAGATCCGATTGCCCGCTTTGCGAAATACCTTGAGAAAAAAGGTCTTTGGACTGAAGAAGATACAGCTCGCGTAAAAGAAGAAGCTAAGGCAAAAGTGAACGAAGAGATCAAAAAAGCCGAGAAAACAGAGAAAATGACAATTCCTGGCCTGATTGATAGCATGTTCGAAACAACGCCTAAGCACTTGGAAGAACAAAAAGCTGATTTTAAATAATTGAACTTAAAAGAGACCGGGCGGTAACCCGATCCGGTCTGCTTTTCGATTGACCTGAACTGAAATTGATCTGTCAATGTTTAAGGAGGAAATGAAGCAAATGGCACAAATGAACATGAAAGAAGCGATTCGTGACGCACTGCGCGTAGAGTTGAAACGCGACCCTAACGTCCTGCTTTTCGGTGAAGACGTAGGTCATGTAGGTGGCGTATTCCGCGCTACGGAAGGTCTGCAAAAAGAATTTGGCGAAGAACGTGTATTCGATACTCCGCTAGCGGAATCCGCAATCGGGGGTCTTGCTGTGGGTCTGGGTATTCAAGGCTTCCGCCCTGTAGCTGAAATCCAGTTCGTAGGCTTTATCTTTGAAGCACTCGATCAAATGGCAATTCAAGCATCCCGTATGCGTTACCGTTCCGGTGGACGTTACAATTCTCCAATCGTATTCCGTACACCTTTTGGTGGTGGTGTTAAGGCAGCCGAGCTGCATACAGATTCCTTGGAAGGTCTTCTGGCTCAAACACCTGGTATCAAGGTTGTTGTTCCTTCCAACCCTTACGATGCAAAAGGCCTTATGATCGCGTCTATACGCGACAATGATCCAGTATTTTTCATGGAGCATTTGAACCTGTATCATGCATTCCGCGCTGAAGTTCCTGAGAATGATTACACAGTTGAACTGGGCAAAGCTAATGTAGTTCGTGAAGGTTCCGATGTGACGATCATTACTTACGGTATGATGGTACACACTTCGATTAAAGCTGCTGATGAGCTGGAAAAAACAAAAGGTATCAAAGTAGAAATCATTGATTTGCGTACCATTAGCCCGATTGACATTGATACCGTTGTTGCTTCTATTCAAAAAACCAATCGTGCCATCGTTGTTCAAGAAGCGCAAAAGAGTTCCGGTGTAGCTGCTGAAGTTATTGCACAAATTAACGAAAAAGCAATCCTGCATCTGGAAGCACCCGTTCTGCGTGTAGCAGGTCCAGATACCGTTTATCCTTTTGCTCAAATTGAAGATACTTGGTTGCCAACGCCAACACGTATCATTGATGCGGTTAATAAAGTATTGGAATTTTAATTAAAGCACACCGTAAATTTGGGAGGTTTTAAACGTGGCTAAATTTGAATATAAATTCCCGGAGCTAGGTGAAGGTCTTCACGAAGGCGAAATCATCAAGATTCACATCAAGCCCGGCGACAAAGTAACAGATGAAGATATCATCATGGAAGTACAAAACGATAAGGCTGTAGTTGAAGTTCCTTGTCCGGTTAATGGTACAGTACAAGAAGTATTTGCCAAAGACGGCGACATCTTTAACGTAGGTCAAGTCGTAGCTGTAATTGATGCAGAAGGTGAACTTCCTGAACAAGAAGATGCACCAGAAGCACCAGCTGCTAGCCCTGAACCAAGTGCTGCTGCACAAGGCGGAGCTGCAGGTACAGCTAGATTTGAATATAAATTCCCAGAGCTGGGTGAAGGTCTTCACGAAGGCGAAATCATCAAGATTCACATCAAGCCCGGCGACAAAGTAACAGATGAAGATATCATCATGGAAGTACAGAACGATAAGGCAGTAGTTGAAGTTCCGTGTCCAGTCAATGGTACGGTTCAAGAAGTATTTGCCAAAGACGGCGACATCTTTAATGTAGGTCAAGTTGTGGCTGTAATCGCTGCAGAGGGCGAACTTCCTGAACAAGAAGATGCACCAGCTGCTGTGAAACAAGAAGAGGATGCTGCAAAAGGCGGAGCTAACACAAAACCAGCTGCAACACCTGCTGCTTCTAACAAAGACGTATTGGCTACACCTAGCGTCCGCAAATTTGCTCGTGAGCAAGGTGTAAACATCGCTCAAGTGAGTGGCTCCGGCAAAAATGGTAAAATCACCAAAGAAGATGTAGAAGCTTTCAAAAATGGTGGAGGTCAAGCGGCTGCACCAGTAGCGAAAGAAGCTGCAAAAGCACAAGAGCCTGCTAAGAAAGAAGCGAAAGCTGCAGCACCATCCGCACCAGCAGCAGATCCACGTGCTGAGGAAGAGCGCGTACCATTTAAAGGTATCCGCAAAGCTATTTCCAATGCTATGGTTAAATCGGCTTATACGGCTCCGCACGTTACGATTATGGATGAAGTAGATGTAACTGAACTGGTTGCTTTCCGTACTCGTATCAAACCAATTGCTGAGAAGAAAGGCACAAAAGTAACTTACCTGCCATTCATCGTAAAAGCTTTGGTTGCTGCTTCCCGTCAATTCCCGGCTCTGAATGCCACGATCGACGAAGAAGCAAACGAAATTGTCTACAAAAAATACTACAACATCGGTATCGCTACAGATACAGACAACGGCTTGATCGTTCCTGTTATCAAAGATGCTGATCGTAAGAGTATCTGGATGATTGCTGATTCCATTCGTGATCTAGCTGTGCGCGGTCGTGATGGAAAATTGGCTGCGAATGAGATGAGAGGGAGCACAATCTCCATCACTAACATCGGTTCCGCAGGCGGTATGTTCTTTACTCCAATCATTAACTTCCCTGAAGTTGCGATTTTGGGTACTGGCCGCATCAGTGAAAAAGCAGTCGTGAAAAACGGTGAAATTGTAGCTGCTCCAGTAATGGCTCTTTCCTTGAGCTTTGACCACCGTATTATTGACGGTGCAACTGCTCAAAACTTCATGAACTATATCAAACAGCTGCTCGCTAACCCTGAGTTGCTTGTTATGGAGGTGTAATCAATGGTAGTAGGAGACGCTTCTCTGGATATTGACACATTGGTTATCGGTGCGGGTCCTGGCGGCTATGTAGCTGCCATCCGTGCCGCACAATTGGGACAAAGCGTATTGATCGTTGACAAATCTGAGCTGGGCGGTGTCTGTCTGAACCGTGGATGTATTCCATCCAAAGCTTTGATCTCTGCAGCTCATCAATACGAAGCAGCTAAACATGGCGAGTCTTTCGGTATTACGGCTGAGAACGTAAAAGTAGACTTTGCTAAAACACAAGAATTCAAAAACGGTGTTGTTAAGAAAATGACAGGCGGCGTAAGTGGCTTGCTCAAAGGCAACAAAGTTGAAGTTTTCAATGGTGAGTGCATGTTCATCAACGAAAACGAAGCGCGTGTATTCAACGAACATGAATCACCACGTTACCGTTTTAAAAATGCAATTATCGCAACAGGTTCCCGTCCAATCGAACTAAAGCCATTCCCATTTGGCGGACGCATTCTGTCTTCGACAGAAGCATTGAACCTGCCTGAAATTCCGAAAAGCCTGATCGTAATCGGTGGTGGATACATTGGTGCAGAGCTTGGACAAATGTACTCCAAATTCGGTTCCAAAGTAACGATCATTGAAGGTATGGATACAGTGCTTCCTGGTTTCGACAAAGATATGACTTCAATCGTTGCGAAAAGCATGAAGAAAACTGGCATCGAAATCTTCACTGGCGCTAAAGCGGAAAGTGCAGAGCAAACAGATAAAGACGTAACAGTGAAATTCTCCGTTAACGGCGAAAGCAAAGAAGTAACTGCTGATTATCTGCTTGTAACTGTTGGACGTCGTCCAAACACTGACGGTGAACTGGGTCTGGATCTGATTGGCCTCGAACTGGATGAGCGCGGAATGGTGAAAGTTGACCACCAAGGACGTACTAGCATTCCTCACATCTTTGCAATCGGCGATATCGTAGCTGGTCTTGCTCTGGCGCACAAAGCTTCTTACGAAGGTAAAGTAGCTGCTGAAGCAATCGCAGGCGAGCCGTCTGTAGTAGATTACAAGTGTATGCCGGCTGTCGTTTTCACAGATCCAGAATGCTCCAGTGTAGGCTACACAGAGACACAAGCCAAAGAAAAAGGCTACAATGTCAAAGTTGGCAAGTTCTCTTATGGAGCAAACGGTCGTGCGGTTTCCCTGAACGCTGCTGAAGGTTTTGTGAAAATCGTAGCTGACGCTGACACAGGTCTGGTACTGGGTACGCAAATCGTAGGTCTGGAAGCTTCCAACCTTATTGCTGAGCTGGGTCTGGCGATTGAAATGGGTGCTACACTCGAAGATATCTCCTTGACTATTCATGCTCACCCTACATTGGGCGAAATCGTTATGGAAGCAGCGGAAGTCGTGCTGGGTCATCCGATCCACGCATTGGCACCACGTCGCTAATACCATTTTTCATTATCTCGTTTTTGGTTTTCATACATGACAAAGAGAGGCAAGGAGCGCTATATCTGCGCTCTTTGTCTCTTTTTTTTCAAGCTTTAGGATTTTCAGGACTACCATGAAAATTCACACAGTACATGGTCAACGAAGCACCGTACATGATAAACTAAATATAGATATTGGTGCAGAAAAAGAATTTTAAAGATTAGAATCTGGCGATGCCAGGTTTTTATTCATGCTCAAAGGAGAGGAATAACGTGCGTAACTATTTGGAACTGCTAGAGGATATTTTAGAGAATGGAGTAAAAAAAGAGGATCGTACAGGAACGGGTACACTATCTGTTTTCGGAAGACAACTTCGTTTTGATCTGGCCAAGGGCTTCCCCTTGGTGACCACCAAAAGAGTACATTTGAAATCCGTTATTCATGAGCTGTTATGGTTTTTGCGGGGAGATACCAACATTTCTTATCTCAAAGAGAACGGAGTTACCATTTGGGATGAATGGGCCGATGAGCAGGGCAATCTGGGGCCTGTATATGGATCGCAATGGCGCTCGTGGGAAACAACAGATGGACAACATATTGACCAAATTTCGAATGTCATTGAGGCTGTTAAAAATAATCCGGATTCACGTCGACACATCGTCAGTGCTTGGAATGTGGCTGAAATCGAATCGATGAAGTTGCCGCCATGTCATTTTGTATTTCAGTTCTATGTAGCTGGAGGGAAACTTTCCTGTATGCTAACGATGCGTTCTGTGGATACCTTTTTAGGGTTACCGTTCAATATCGCAAGTTATGCATTGCTAACGCATATGGTTGCACAGCAGTGCGGTTTGGAGCCCGGCGAATTTATTTGGTCAGGCGGCGATGTGCATATTTATTCAAATCATATGCAGCAAGTGCATACGCAGTTGGAACGTGATCCTTATCCGTTGCCTCAGTTGAAAATTCTGCGCAAGCCGGATTCGATTTTTGATTATACCTACGACGATTTTGCTTTTGAAAATTACGAGTATCATCCAGGGATTAAGGCGCCTGTCGCCATCTGATTAGAGGAGGTGGAAAAATGGGCATTTCAATGATATGGGCTATGGCACAAAATGGTGTGATTGGCCGGGATAACAAACTTCCCTGGCGCCTCCCTAGAGACATGGCTTTTTTCAAAGAGCAGACGATTAATAAAACGGTACTCATGGGACGCAAGACGTGGGAATCCTTTGGAGGAAAAAGCCTGCCAAACCGACGTAACGTC
Source organism: Paenibacillus sp. FSL R10-2748 (assembly GCF_038005565.1). Lineage (NCBI taxonomy): Bacteria > Bacillati > Bacillota > Bacilli > Caryophanales > Paenibacillaceae > Paenibacillus > Paenibacillus sp. FSL R10-2748. The sequence goes on along the minus strand of NZ_JBBOTK010000002.1, from coordinate 126,399 downwards.
GTCTTGACTCGAGATCAGCGCTATCAGGCAGAAGGTGCAGAAGTAATTCATTCACTGGAAGAAGGGCTCCAATTAGCAAAGCAGGAGGAGTTAATGGTCATTGGAGGAGCGGAGATTTATTCACTGTTTTGGCCACATGCTGATCGGCTGATTGTGACTCGAATTGAGGAGACTTTTGAAGGCGATACAACCTTCCCTGAGCTGGGTTGGAACGGCTGGAATATAGTCAGTGAGACCCCGGGTATCAAGGATGACAAAAATCCCTATGAGTATCGTTTTGTTATTTACGAGAGAACGGAATAAGAATAGACTGTATCCGACCCCACTCATTTGAAAAATTAATAAACCATATAAAAAATCCTTTTGGCTGTTGATGCAGAAAGTTGCATAAGTTTTCATCACTTTTACGCTGTATTGTGATACAATAAATCAAATTCAACGAGAACAGACCCTTTCATAATACAAACAGACAAATTCGAATTTGACTTAAATTCTGAATGGATGATCGGGGTTCATAAGCGAAGAGATGGGGGAACGTAACATGTCTACACCAACTGGATTTATGGAATACACACGGCAGCTTCCTACAGACCGGGACCCGGCAGAGCGTATAAAGGATTGGGAAGAATTCCATAAGCATATGTCCGAAGAAGAGCTGCGTACCCAAGGGGCGCGTTGTATGGACTGCGGAACTCCTTATTGTCATACGGGGATGGATATCATGGGAGCAACTTTAGGCTGCCCGGTTCATAATCTCATTCCGGAATGGAACAATCTCGTATATCGTGGTTTGTGGAAGGAAGCGCTAGAGCGGCTGCACAAAACGAATAACTTCCCGGAATTCACAGGTCGTGTCTGTCCTGCGCCATGTGAAGGTTCGTGTACAGTCGGCCTGATCGGACAGTCTGTTACAATTAAAACCATTGAGGAAGCTATTATCGAAAAAGGCTTTGAGGAAGGTTGGGTCGTTCCTAATCCGCCAGAAAAGCGTACAGGCAAACGTGTGGCTGTTGTTGGTTCGGGTCCGGCAGGTTTGGCTGCAGCTGCTCAACTTAACAAAGCAGGGCACAGCGTGACTGTGTATGAGCGTGCGGACCGTGTGGGTGGATTATTGATGTATGGAATACCGTCTATGAAATTAGATAAGAAGGTTGTTCAGCGGCGTGTGGATTTGCTGGAGGCTGAAGGTATTCAATTCATCACAAATACGGAGATCGGCAAAGATATCCCTACCGATCAGTTGATTGCTGAATATGATGCGGTTGTCCTATGTGGTGGTTCTACGAAGCCGAGAGAATTCAACATTGAAGGTAGCGATTTGAAGGGTGTTCATTATGCGATGGACTATCTGAATGGTACCATCAAAAGTTACTTGGATTCCAACCTGGAAGATGGCAACTATTTGTCCTCCCAAGGTAAGGACGTTATTGTAATCGGTGGTGGTGATACGGGTTCAGACTGTGTAGCTACTTCTTTGCGTCATGGTTGTCGGAGTGTCACTCAATTTGGCACTCACACCAAAGCGCCTATGGAGCGTGACCCGATTGCCAATCCTTGGCCACAATTTCCAAACGTGTATTCTCTCGATTATGCACAGGAAGAAGCGAAGGCGCTGTTCGGAGAAGATCCGCGTGAGTTCTCCATCATGACGACCAAATTTGTAGGTGATGAGAACGGTAATTTGAAAGAGCTGCACACCATTCAAATTCAACGGATTGTTGATGAAACGGGGCGCAAAATCTATCAACCGATTCCAGGTACGGAGCGCGTATTCCCTGCACAAATTGCTCTTATTGCCATTGGATTTGATGGTCCTGAGCAAACGATTGTAGAGCAAATTGGTTTGGAGACGGATCGTCGCTCCAACGTTAAAGCACGTTATGGAAAATATGTTACCAATGTAGATAAGGTTTTTGCTGCAGGTGATATGCGTCGCGGACAAAGTCTTGTCGTGTGGGCTATTAATGAAGGTCGCGAAGCTGCACGAGAGGTTGATAAATACCTCATGGGCGCTACCGTTTTGGTGTAATTATAAATTTTATGTTACGGATCAGTCAAAGCTCCATCTTCGGATGGGGCTTTATTGTATTTCAAGCTGAGTGTCTCAGAAGTGAAATATGAATAAATGTTTATTGGTCTACAATATTTTTCTCAATTAATTTTCTATGGTGGTATGTAAAGTATTGTGAAATGTATGTTATATAATATGACTTTTATTCAGTTGTGTAATCATATATCTCTTATATAAAATGATCATAACATAAAAAAGGGTGTTTAGTGTAGCTTTTTTATAGAAAAAAGAATTATTTCACAAGAAATTTAGATAAAATCCGATATTTGTGTCATGTAAATTAACATATACATAACTTTCATTGACTGTATAAAATCATGACCTGAGAGAACCATGGTATCTATGGTATAATACACGTATATTGTTGAAACGTTAGACTAAATGAATTTACAAAGGAGCTTTCGTCGCGAGAAGGCTCCTTTTGCATGAGGCCGGGATACCTGTGTTTTCATTAACGTTCCATGTATATGTATGATTCATGGAGGAGAAACAGAAGGCCGTCAGGAAGGAATGGAGTATGAATGAAGACGTTGATTATTGCTGAGAAACCAGATATGGGACGGACGATTGCCGCTGTTATGGAGCCGCGGGCTAAAAATAACCGTACTTATTTGGAAGGTGAGAAATACATTGTAACCTGGGCGATCGGACATTTGTTGGGTTTGGCTGAGCCGGATGCATACGATGAGAAGTACAAACGATGGAATATTAAGGATCTTCCTATTATCCCTGAGCAGTTCAAAATTGTACCGAATCCGAAAACAAAAGATCAGCTGAAAATGATTGGTGAACTGGCTAAACGCTGCAATGCCATCGTAAATGCTTGTGATGCTGGACGGGAAGGGCAATATATTTTTGCGTTGATTCAGCAGCAATTGAAGTTGCATCAGCCAGTTAAGCGGCTGTGGATTTCAGATTTGACAGCGGAAAGTATTGCGACAGGCTTTGAACGATTGCGAGATGCTTCGGAGTTTGAATTTCTGACTCAAGCTGCGAGGGCACGAAGTGAAGCGGACTGGCTGATCGGAATGAATGCTTCCAGAGCGTTCACAACACGACATAATACACTGCTGTCAGTAGGACGGGTGCAAACTCCCGTGCTGGCACTGATTCATGACCGGGAAAAGGAAATTGAGGCATTTCAGTCTCAAACCTTCTATGATGTGTGGGCTGAATTTAAGCAAGAACAGATCAAGTACAAAGGTGCGTGGCAGGGGGATCGGTTGACGAAGCCAGAGGAAGCTGAGGCGATCGCTGCGGCCGTTCGCGGAAAAACAGGTGAAATCACCAAATATGATACCAAGCAGACAAAAGAGTATCCTTTTAAATTGTACGATTTAACGCTGCTTCAACGCGAGGCGAATGCCAAGTACGGTTATTCGGCCAAAAAAACACTGGATGTGGCACAAGCGCTTTATGAGCGACACAAGGTCATTTCCTATCCGCGTACCAATTCTAACTATGTGACAGAGCAAAATATAGACGGCATGCACAAGGCACTACGGATGCTGGGGACAGGTCCTTATGCTGATCTGGTACAACAAGCCAACCCCAATTTGGTTCATAAACAAAATAAATCGGTCTGCAATCCATCTCGTGTTGAGGATCACCATGCTATTCTGCCGACGTTAAAAAGGCCAGGAACGTTAAGCAAGGAGGAGCAAAATGTATATGACCTGGTTATTCGCAGGTTTTTGTCACATTTTTTCCCACCTGCTGAATACAAAATGCATACCGTAATGACACAGGTGGACAAGCATCTGTTTAAAACAAATATCAAAGAGCTTCTTTCCTTGGGATGGAAAGTGGTTTTGAGTAAGGCTGATCAGGATAAAGGTAAAAAGAGCAAATCACCGAAAAAAGAGGATGAAGAGGAAACGGACGAGTGGACGGATAAGAAGTTTGAGATTGATGCGGGGCGTCCCGTGGATTGTGTTCGGGCCGAGATGAAAGAAAAGGCGACTCAGCCCCCTAAAAGCTACACGGAGGGTACATTGCTTAAGGCGATGGAAAGCGCGGGCAAACAGATGGAGAATGAGGAATTGCGTGAGGTCATGAAGGACGCCGGTTTAGGCACACCTGCGACGCGGGCCGCCACAATTGAACGATTGAAAAAGGTTGGCTATATTGAAATGAAGGGCAAAAAGATTCTTATTACGGAAAAGGGAAAGATGGCTATTGACCTGATCCGTCATGCTGGGGTTGATCTATTAGCCTCGCCGGAGATGACTGGTCAATGGGAACGTCGTCTACACCAAATTTCCAAAGGAGAGGCGGCTCAAGAGAAGTTTATGGATAACGTTAAAAGATTTACGTTGTCCATCATTGACAAGGTGAGGCAGCAGCCACCGGCTCCGGCAAATGCCTTTGGCGAGGAAGCAAGGGGGAAACGTGCAGCTGGAAAAGAAGGCGCACGTAATGTACGCGCGAGTGGAGGCACCGCCGCCAAAGGGGGAGGGCGTGCTACATCAGGACGCGGTGGCAGCGCTGGAAGCGCAACGCTGGAGCAGGCAGCAGCACCAGCAAGTCGTGCTGCGGGAACAGCGGGTTCCGCTGCACGCAGCTCCTCCGATGGAGCCTCAGGCTTTTCGGTGAGTCAAAGGCAAGCTTTGGGTAGCTGCCCACGCTCTAATTGCGGCGGAAGCATTATAGAAGGCCGCAAAGGGTATGGGTGCAGCCACTACAAGCAGGGCTGTGGCTTTGTCGTCTGGAAGGAATATGCTGGAAAGCAGATTACCGGAACGATGCTCAAATCTCTGTTGACGAAGGGACAGACGCAATTGTTGTCTTTTAAGCGTAAAGATGGATCGACCGTCAAAGCGCGAATTGTTCTGAATGAACCAGGTACAGGACAACTTAGCGTTCGAGAGGAATCCTGAGACAGGGTTTAGACCACTATTTTGGCTGAATCAAAGGTTGAATAACATTAAAAACAAAAAAAGGGACCCTATCCGAGGGTCCTTTTTTGTTGATGCAATTGTATGCTTTCGTGGATAACCCGTGGTACTTCCGTTAGCTTCTGTATCGTATACATCACGGAGTTCACGTTTTTTTGCAATTCAACCATATTGTAAATCCATTCCTTTGGCTGCTTGAGATATACAGCATGAATACCTGCGGCAAGGGCTGGAGATACATCAGTGCGCAGAGAATTCCCGATCATCCAGGTGATGCTTCGGTCCAAGCGATTCATCTGGATGATTTCTTCCAGTGCTTCGACATTTTTATGCTGGCGAATGTAGATGCGCTCATTAAAGTAGGTAGCCAGTTTCATTTGTTCAATCTTTCTTTCTTGAATGATCTGCTCACCCCCAGTATAAAGATGGAGGGAATGCCCTGCTTTTTGGAGGGAGTTCAACGTTTCGACCATGCCTGGATACGGTTCGATTTCCTGTTCGTACACACTTCGGCCAAGAGAGCGAAGCTCCTGCTCTTCCCGAAAATCGAGACGGCGTCCGAATTGTTCCGAGAAAAATTGATACGTATCTATCAGAGATTGTGGAAAATGCTCGCTGGCAAAGCCCACTTGATGAACTCCAGCCACATCAATTTCGATTTGTTTTTCACGAATCGTATTTTTCGTTAGATTATGAGTTGCAAACCATTCCTGAAGCAAATCGAAAAAGTGGTTGAGGATAAGGTCAAAATACTTGTTGCAGTGGACTAAGGTGTCATCAAGATCAAATAAAATGTGCTGCTTCGGATACGACATGATGCATACTCCTTCCAAGCCAAAGCTTTAACGCTGCTTTGGTTATAACTAAAAGTACAATTCAAATTACAATCCAATATAGGATTCCAAAAATACCTGTAAATCAGCCGCGCCATCGGGACGGATGCTGAATTTTTCCTTATGATAACGTCCGATGTGAATACGGAGCAGACCAGCCACTCGTAAAATCATCATATCAGACATGAGTGTATCTTCCAAACGGCTCAAATCATGGCGCATATCTTCGAGAGACTTAGGACCTTGAGCTACATAACGCAGAATTCGCAGCCGCTGCGGATCATTGACCGCACGAGTGAGCCGTAGCAGAAGCGTAGGCGGTTCTTCCTCGCTCTCCTCGGGAATATCTACTGGATACTGGATCAGCAGTGTGCGGGTATAAAAACAGTATGAATTAATCGGGCGATTATGGACAACCGGAAATAGGACTACTGTATCCAGGTCTTCCATGTGTGGCACGACTAGTCCAGCTGTCGCATACTCAACCAGTGCTTCCGGTTCCATTTTACTCAGTAGCATGCGCTTTTCCGCAGCGTCTTCTTCTGCCAACACACGTAGTTCGCCTTCCAAGGCCCGAAAATAATCACGATCCCACAATTTGAGGAGTGGTGCGTATACCTTACGAATGCGTAAAGATTCTTCAAAGGTTAAAAAAGGGATATGCGGAACGAGCAGCTCAAACATATCTTTATCCGGACCGTGGTCCAAATAAGAGATATAATCAGATATTTCATCCGATTCCGGTCGAAGTAACGCCCAGGCATAGAGTGCGTCATAATCGCTAAAAGGGCAATCCTGAGCTGTAGCAAGCTCAGTACGAACTTCATGTTGTAGTCGTGCATCCACCTTGTCGATCCATTCATGGCCCAAGTCCATATCTTGGACCCACTTTTTAGTCACATAGGCCATGAAGCTGCCGAGCAATTCATAAATTGGAGAAGTGTCTATTTTAATTTGATAACTCATGGAACCCAATGCCTCCTATTCTGTCTTCTAGCCCAGAGCGGTGAACGTAATTAAGCCCGTCCATAAGCAAAACATGAGCATTTTAATAATTGCTCACTTATTTATTATGGCTTGTTCTGCCAGGGATTGTCCACTATAATATGAAATAGTGCGTTGTGACGTGAATGGGTTCGGATTGAACATACGAGGCTCCTTAACCAAAGGAGTCGGATACATACCAGACAAGCTCTTTCCGTAAAATCGTCATCTCAGATGGCGATTTTTTTCTTCTATTCTCTAATACACTAATTACACCTGAATTTGTATGTGTTTGTCGGTTTTGCAGGACGGTATGGAATACATAGTGATAAGAATTATTATTGATTATGGAATCAAATGCAAATCATTTCTTAACATTAATTTTAATTATTTTATTTGTTCGATCAGGAGGAGCTAGGATGTCGTCGTCGTTACGGGTTCATTATTTTATTTTAATTGCTGTTATTATTGTTGCTGGATTATGCCAAGGTTTATTATTACCTATTCTGTCTATCTCGTTGGAACAAATGGGAGTTTCATCTTCACTAAACGGAATGAATGCGGCTGCCCTGTATATTGGCTCATTCGCAATGACGTTGGTGGCAGAACGGACATTGGGCTTGTTGGGGTTCAAAAAGCTGATGGCCGGAGGGCTTGTGCTAGTGCTCATTACGCTGCTGCTGTTCCCGCTAATCCCTGATATTCGGGTATGGTTCGTACTGCGTCTGCTAGTAGGTATTGGTGACAGTGCACTGCACTACTCTGCGCAGCTATGGATATTGCTGGTGACTCCAGCAGAGAAGCGAGGCCGCAACATTTCCTTTTATGGTATGTCATACGGTCTGGGTTTTGCATTAGGACCATTGGGATTATGGCTACTCGATTATGGAATGCTGGTTCCATTCGCTGCGTTGGCCTTATTGTGCTTGCTTGTCTTGCTGTTGGTGTTAATTAAGCTGCCGGACTCCAGACCGGAGAAGTTGGAGTCCGAGGCACGTCCCACTCAAAGATTTCGTCGCAGTTACAGCTGGGCATGGTACGCTCTTTTGCCAGCATTTCTATACGGCTATATGGAAGCGAGCCTGAACAGTAACTTTCCAGTCTATGGCCTACGTATTGGCTTTCATACCGATGAAATCGCCGTCTTGCTACCGTTCGTCAGTTTGGGAGGGTTAGTGCTGCAGCTACCGCTAGGGATATTGAGTGACCGTTGGGGACGTAAAAAGGTGCTAATGAGCGTAGGTATAGCAGGGGGAATGACCTTTATGTTGCTACCATGGAGCGGTAATCATTTTATGTTCACTTTGATATTGCTGACCCTAGCAGGTGGTTTAGTAGGCTCCTTTTTCTCCCTCGGTTTGGCCTATGCCGCTGATCTGCTGCCCAAATCATTTTTAGCAGCCGCTAATGTACTGGCATCCTTTCACTTTAATCTGGGAAGTGTGATCGGACCTAATATTAGCGGAGGATTGCTGGACTATGGAACTCAAGGCAGCATGTTTCTTGTCCTTGGAGGTAGTTACGTTGTTTTCGGATTGTTAGGTCTGTTTTCCAGAAAAAGAGTACCGGCGGTTTAAAACTGCGGTTTGCATGGTATTTGTTTCACATTTACTATAAAATATAAACAGTATTGATGGCGCGCAAAGGGGAATCACTTAGATGATTAAAATTCGGAAGCTGACCAAGCAAGTGGGGCCTGAACGGACCCAGCTACTTCGAGGAATTGATGCTGAAATTCATCAGGGCGAATTCATTGCCATAGTAGGGCCAAGTGGAAGCGGCAAAACGACGTTGCTTCGCTGTCTTGCTTTACTAGAGCCATGGGATGAAGGCAGTTTAATTGTAGGTGGCAATGATGTGCTGAAATCCGGGTGGACGGGCAAGATGAAAATAAAGCGGGAATGGGCATACCTGGAGCAAAACCCGCATCTAAATATGAATCGAACCGCTCTTAAAAATGTGCTCATTGGCAGATCCGGTCAAACTCCAATGTGGAGAATGGTGACCGGTATGGTGCGTTCCGACGATTACATGGGAGCGATGGACGTACTGGAAGATCTGGGTCTGCTGGATAAGGCGCATGATAAATGCGACAAGCTCAGCGGTGGCGAGCGGCAGCGGGTAGCGACTGCGCGTGCTCTCGTGCACGGAGCCAAAGTTATTTTAGCTGATGAGCCTGTAAATGGACTTGATCCAGCTTCGGCAGCGCATGTATTGGAGACCTTTCGCAAGCTGTGTTCTGACGAGCGGGTGACGATCATTACTGTATTGCCGCTGGAAATGGCTGAACGCTTTGCTTCCCGTATATGGGGGTTGAATGATGGTGAATTGGTGTTTGATATTCAGGGAAGACGATTGACACAAGCAGAAAAGAACAAATTGTGAAGGGGACGGCAAGAGAAGTGAAAATAATGCTGTTGAGAATGGTAGCTGGCTGCTGTTCCTTGCTGCTCCTTGCTGGATTTTTAAGCGGCTGTAATGTTATTAGCGATCCCATTTCGCTGATGGAGACACCGACGATGTCTGACGAGAAACAGCAGTTGAATGGTGCAGTGAATACGCAACTAGGGGCGGTACAGCCTTTAAGACCGAATGACCCAGATGACCCGACGCCAATTCGGACGGGTGATCTGAACAATGATGGCACAGACGAAGCAGTGCTCTTTTATGAAACGCCAGATGAGAGCGTAAAAATACATGGTGCCTTGTTTGAAGATCAGGGCGGAACGTGGGTAAAGAAGCTAACGTTTGATGGGGAAGGCACTGTGCTAGAGTCATTTAAGCTCGTGGATTTAACGAATGATGGAACACTCGATATTGTAGCGGGTTTTTCCAGTGGAGATAGTGGCGATGGCGGGGATCAGAAGGGACTCATCGTGTATTCCTATACCGGAGGAACTCTGGAGAAAATATATGCTACAGGCTATACGGACTTCGTCGTAGATGATTTTAACCATAACAAGATGGACTTGAACGGGGATAATTTGAATGATTTGACGATTATCACGCTGCGACGTAATGAATTCTTTACAGTTAAAACATTTCAATTCAGTGGGGGAACCTTTAAGGAAATCGGATCGTTGGATTTGGACAGTCAGGTCTTAGGTGTCTATAATGTCGTTGCTGGCAAGGTAGCCGAGGGTAGGCAGGGGATTGTTATAGATACCAAAATTGCCCAGACCACTACCGTCTCCAATGTCATTGTGATGGATCACGGCAAGCTCAGGAAGCTTAATCTTATGGATGTCACCTTCAAGGATGCGACCATCGCCAGTGGTGATGTGGATGGTGACGGTATTCTGGAATTTGGTAATTTGGAGAAGCCAAAAGGTTGGAGTAACAAGCCGCTGGATGAGGTTCCATATTTTGTGTCGTTCTATCAGTGGGACGGGGCGAAAGGGACGATTTTTAAGCAGCAGCAGTATCGTGATTCTAATGAACAGGTCTACTTCAGATTACCGAAAGAGCTGCATGGCAAGGTGACGATTGATCCGAAAGTTTCGAAGAAGGACAGCTATTTGCGCTTCATTTTGGATGATACAGACAAAACGATTGCGGAAATTAAATTTTTCTCGTTGTCACAATGGGAGCGAAACAACGAAGGGTATAGCCAACTGTGGCGAACGAATGCGCAGGTCATTGGCATTAAGCGATCCAGTGAGCTGGAACCGCGTAAAACTATAAAAAACAAGATGGGGGAAAGGCAGGTAGAGTAGAGTGAGTAAAGTTTTAATCATGGAAGACGAGGAATCCATTCGCAGTTTTATTGTCATTAACTTGAAACGTAACGGTTTTGAGGTGCTGGAGGCGTCGGAAGGGCATGAGGCTCTGAATATTTTGAACACGGTGCGGGATATTGATATTGCACTGCTTGACGTAATGGTACCCGGTATGGATGGTTTTGAAGTCTGTCGGAGAATCCGGGAAACGAATGAGCGCATCGGCATTATTTTTCTCACAGCGAAGGTACAGGAGCAGGATAAGGTGTATGCCTTGTCTGTAGGGGCCGATGACCATGTGAGTAAACCTTTTAGCCCGACGGAGCTGATTGCACGGATTCAATCGTTATTGCGTCGGGTGAATGTACATCGTGAAACAGCAGCCAAAGTGTCCTTCCAGTCTGGACCGTTTACGCTAGATTTGATTGCTAAGCAATTTAAGAAGAGCGGGCAGCTGATCGAGTTGACACCGACTGAGTTTTCCCTGATTCAATTTTTTCTCGAAAAAGAAAACACGCCGCTCAGCCGAGATGTTCTACTTGATCACGTATGGGGCAAGGAATATATGGGCGATCCGAAAATTGTGGATGTGAACATCCGACGTTTGCGGCAGAAAATTGAAAACAATCCATCTGAGCCAGCTTTTTTACAAACAGTGTGGGGACATGGATATAAATGGAAAGGTCAGTCTCAATGATCAAAAAGGGGATTCGCCGACAGATTGTGCTTCACTATTTTTTCGTAGTGTTCTTGGCGCTTCTGTTAGTAGAAGTCATTTTTATGTTTGCACTCCGGTCGTACTATTACGATTCCATTTACAAACATATCGAAAGCCGTATCGAATCGGTAAGTGAATTTGCACCCAAATTCAAAGAGCCGGAACAGTCTTTGCAATCGTATTTGTTAAATACATTTTCTCTGCCCTTCACTGAACTGCAGTTGCTTGATGAACAGGGAAATGTAATTGATAACTCGACGAATTTTGCAGCAGATCTAAGTGTGCAAACAAGTGATGTGACACAAGCATTAGCTGGAGATACGGGCAAATGGATCGGAAAGCAACCGAGTACGGGGCAGCAAGTGATGGCGGTATCTCAAAAACTGGACAATATCGTCGGAGACCAGGTGTATGTTATTCGGTATACGACTTCGCTGGAATTGGTAAATGATAAGCTGTTTACGATTACGCTGTTTTCTCTTGGCATCATGGCAGCTGTACTGGTTATTGTATTTGTGGTCAGTACAGGGCTCGCGAATTCCATTGTTAGACCAATTAATAATATCCGCGATGTATCTGCTCAGATGGCTCAGGGGAGGTTTGATGCACGCATTGAAGGCGATTATCGCTATGAGTTGGGTGAACTGGCTTCGACTCTGAACTATATGGCACAGGAAATTGTCAGAACAAATCAAATCAAGGATGATTTTATATCATCCATATCTCATGAATTGCGTACTCCGCTTACATCTATTAAAGGTTGGAGTGAAACGTTAAATTCTGGCGGTTATGACCCGGAAGAGACGAAAATCGGGATGAAGATTATTTCTAAAGAGACGGATCGACTGATTGGCTTGGTGGAGGAAATCCTCGATTTTTCCAAGCTGGAGCAGAATGCCATGAAGCTTGTGATGGGAACGGTGGATCTACGGGAGCTTTTGCAGGAAATTATGCTGAACGTATGGGCCAAAGCAGAAATGAAGCAGATAAAACTTCAGCTGGATTCGGAGGAAACGGCATATCTCGTCCATGGAGACGGTAACCGTCTAAAACAGGTGTTTTTGAACATTGTGGACAATGCTATCAAGTTTTCGCATGAAAGCTCAATTATTTTCCTGTCTCTACAACGGATTGATGGCAATATCGAGATATCCGTACAAGATACAGGGATTGGAATTAGTGCTGAAAATCTTGCCAGAGTCAGAGACCGCTTTTTCCAGGTAGACCACCAAAACGGTGGTACTGGACTGGGATTGGCAATCTCGCAACAGTTTATCGAGCGCCATCATGGTCAGATGCTCATCAGAAGTGAACTGGGGGCTGGAACTACGATTACGGTTTCATTACCTGCTCTGCAAGCAGAACAATCCGTGGAACCATCACAACTTACTGAAGGACAGATTTAAAGCCTACTTATAGGTGTAATTAGAAAAACAGCCAGTCCTCTCAATCGGGAGGGCTGGCTGTTTTTAATTTGGGGGTACGTTATGAGGTAAAACCTTCGGCACGCAAGCGTGTATTGCGCTCGTAAGCTTCTTTTAGCATACGTGTAGTTTGCGGTCGTACCGCCATCTTACCAAATACCGTTTCATTGGGTCCGATGACCATAATTTCGCCCGGGTTACCTTTAATGACAGCACCATCGCGAATCACAGCACCTTCACCGATAATCGCATGTTCAATATGGACGTTACGTCCAATGCGTGTGTCAGGCATAACGATACTTTCTTTGATGGCTGATCCTTTACCTACCTCGACACCACTAAATACAACGGAGCGTTCTATTCGGCCCTCTACTTGGCAGGAATCATGCAGCAAGCTGCCCAATGGTTGTGTTTGACGGTTAGGTACCTTTTGTGCGCTCAACCTTGTGCGGCGTTCACGTGTATACATCGGCCAGTCCTTGCGTTGAAGGTCGATAGCACAATCATCCTGTAACAAATCCATGTGTGAATCCCATAGGCTTTTAACGGTACCCACGTCCTTCCAATAGCCCTGGAATTCATAAACGTACAAGGATTCTTGGTCCGCTAACATTTTAGGGATGATATCTTTACCAAAATCATGACTGGATTGAGCATCCTGTGCGTCTTCTAACAAGTAATTTCTTAAGTAATCCCATTTGAAAAGGTAAATCCCCATAGAGGCCAAATTACTTTCCGGTTTCTCCGGTTTCTCTGCAAATTCTGTGACACGCAGATCTTCATCGGCACTCATAACACCAAAACGGTGTGCTTCATCCCAAGGTACCTCCATGACAGAAATGGTAGCCGCAGCTCCTTTTTCCTTATGGTGGTTTAGCATTTCACGATAATTCATATAGTAAATATGATCACCGGATAAAATAAGCACATGCTCCGGATTTTGGCTGTCAATATATTCGATATTCTTATGAATAGCATCTGCCGTTCCTAAGTATTCAGCGTTACCTGTGTTATAAGATGGAAGCAGGGTAATTCCTTTGTCATCTGTTTTTGTAAGACCCCATGGTGTTCCATCCCCGATATGTTCGTGCAAGGATTCTGCCTCATATTGCGTCAGTACACCTACAGTATCAATGTCTGAATTTACGCAGTTACTGAGAGGAAAATCGATGATCCGGTAATGACCGCCAAAAGGTACGGCGGGTTTTGCAATCGTTGAAGTAAGGGGAGCAAGACGGCGTCCCTCTCCGCCTGCCAGCAGCATGGCAATGCATTCTTTATTAAACATTTCGTTTCCCTCCCGGTTTAGTTGTCAGTGTAGTACATACATAAACGGTATGGGGTACTCTTGAAACCATAAGGTATATAAGATTCCCCCAAAACTAAGGTTTATTTTTTTCCTAGTCATTTTTCTGTTCATTGTGGCTAGAATGGGGTAATAACTCAGGTCAGCTTTGACCCAAAAGCGAATGCATTACCGATTCATACATTTTTACTTACAAAACATATAAGGGTGGTGACGTGATGACAGACCAAACTCTTCCGCAACAGGCTATTTCATCGGAAGATATTTATTTGTTTCATGAAGGAACGCTTTATCACAGCTACCGATCTTTGGGTTCCCACCTTACTGTGGAGAACGGAGAACAGGGCGTCCGCTTTACGGTCTGGGCTCCTCATGCTCTCCATGTCGGGCTTGCTACAGATCGCAACAACTGGAATGGGGAACAGGATTCCTTATATAGGGTTCCCAAATCCGGTTTTTGGAGTCGTTTTTTTCCGGGGATATCCCAAGGAACTTTTTACAAATACGACATTACGGGGGCAAACGGTGAACGATTCCTGAAAGCAGACCCTTACGCGGTACGTGCTGAAGTGAGACCGGCAACGGCTTCTGTGGTAGCTTCTATAGATGGTTATGCTTGGAACGATGCGATTTGGCGCCGAAAACGTAGAGCACCTTATGGAAAGCCTCTGCACATATACGAGCTTCATCTGGGCACTTGGAAGCAAAAAGAAGATGGTACGTTTTATACATACAGGGAAATAGCTGATCTTCTTGTGCCTTATGTGACCGATATGGGGTATACACATATTGAGCTGATGCCGCTGAGTGAACATCCGTATGATCTTTCCTGGGGCTACCAGCTCACCGGATATTTTGCACTCACAAGCCGGTATGGAGAACCGCATGATTTTATGTATTTGGTGGATCGTTGCCATCAGGCGGGAATCGGAGTGCTGATGGATTGGGTTCCAGCCCATTTTGCCAAGGATGCTCATGGATTAAGGCTGTTTGACGGATCGCCCCTGTTCGAATACGCGGATCCGCTGATTGCGGAAAAGCCCGGCTGGGGAACACTGACGTTTGATTACAGCAAGCCGGAGGTGCGTTCTTTCCTGATATCTAATGCGCTATTCTGGATGGATGTATACCATATTGACGGCCTGCGCGTAGATGCTGTGACGAGTATGCTACGGCTGGATTTTGAAAAGCAGGACGGTCAATATCGTTTTAACTCTAAAGGAGGCATTGAAAATGAGGAGGCTATTGCCTTCCTTCAACAACTGAATGAAACAGTATTCCGCTATTATCCGTATGCTCTGATGATGGCAGAGGAGTCCAGTGCCTGGCCGATGGTGACTTCCCCGGTAAGCGATGGAGGACTCGGTTTTAATTACAAATGGAATATGGGCTGGATGAACGATACGCTTGATTATATCGAAACGGATTTCGATCAGAGGCCGGAGCGCCATAATTTGCTGACATTCCCCATAGCTTATGCGTACAGCGAGAATTTTACACTGCCGTTGTCGCACGATGAGGTTGTTCATGGTAAGAAGTCGCTGCTTGATAAAATGCCAGGTAGCTATGAGCAAAAATTTGCCGGGCTTCGAGCACTTCTCGGTTACCAAATCACCTCCCCGGGCAAAAAGCTCTTATTTATGGGAGGGGAATTCGGCCAATTCATCGAATGGAAGGATGAGGAGCAGCTTGACTGGTTTCTGCTGGATTATGACAGTCACCGTTCGCTGCACGCTTTTACGAAAGCGCTGAATCATTTGTATATTCAGGAAAAGGCATTATGGGAACTGGATCATTCGTGGGATGGATATCAGTGGATTGAGGCGGAGGACCGTGGGCAGAGCGTAATTACGTATTTACGTAAAAGTAAAAAGCCGGGAGATACACTGGTCGTGCTTATTAACTTTCAGCCCGTGCCCAGAGAGAACTACCGAATTGGGCTGGAAAAGGCCGGGAGTTATATCGAACTGCTGAACAGTGATCATAAGGACTTTGGGGGAAGGGACCAGCTGAATACGGGAATAATACGGACCGCCCCCATCCCTTGCCACGGACAGCTTCACAGCTTGGAGGTGACCATACCACCCCTGAGCATCGTTATACTCAAGAAAGCGCCTCGGAGGCCTAAAAAAGGAGATTAAACACATAAGGAGGAAGCACATATGAACATTTTGTTTGCGGCAGCAGAAGCACATCCATTTATTAAAACAGGCGGGTTGGCTGATGTCATTGGCGCACTGCCGAAGGCACTTCGTCAGGCGGGGTGCGACGTCCGAATCATTTTACCTAAATATGCGGGGATTCCCGATACTTATAAAAAGTCTCTGCGTCCGGTAGCGGTGAAGCAAGTAGCCGTAGGCTGGCGTAATCAATATTGTGGAATAGAGGAACTGACATTAGACGGAATCAAGGTTTATTTTATTGACAATGAGTATTACTTCGGTCGTGACGGTATTTACGGTTATATGGATGATGGCGAACGTTTTTCCTTTTTTAACCGGGCGATTTTAGAAGTGCTGCCTGAACTGAACTTTCGGCCGGATATTTTGCATTGTCATGATTGGCATACGGCGATGGTTCCGCTGCTTCTGAATGCTGATTATCGACATTTGCCCTTCTACAGTGATATTCGCACGGTGTTTACGATACATAATCTGCTGTATCAGGGGGATTTTCCGTATGAGGTCTTAACTGAGCTGCTCAACCTGGATGGGAGCTATTTCACCCCCGAGGGTGTGGAGTATCATGGCAGACTGAATTTTATGAAAGGTGGGCTTACGTACTCGGATCATGTCACGACCGTAAGTCCAACCTATGCAGAGGAGATTCAAACGGAATTTTACGGATATGGGCTGGAGGGTCTGCTTCGTAAATTGGGAGATCAGGGTCGCTTAACGGGGATTGTGAACGGAATTGACACCAAAAGCTACAATCCTGCCACGGACAATCGTATTTATACGAAGTACCGCACGAGTCTGACAAAGAAAAAGGAAAACAAAATTGGCCTGCAGAAGGAGCTGGGACTGCCGGTGCGGCCAGACGTACCTATGATTGCCATGGTAACCCGGCTTGTAGATATGAAGGGGCTAGATCTGGTAACGAGAGTGCTTGACGAAATCTTGTATTATGATGATATCCAGTTTGTCGTGCTGGGAACAGGGGATCCGGCTTTTGAGCATTGGTTCCGTGAGGCAGCAGGACGCTATCCACTGAAAATGTCGGCGCAGCTCGCTTTTAGCGAACCTCTGTCACGAAAAATATATGCGGCAAGCGATATGTATCTTATGCCATCAAGGTTTGAACCTTGCGGGATCAGCCAACTGCTGGCGCTTCGTTATGGAAGTATCCCTATTGTACGAGAAACAGGGGGCCTTAATGATACTGTGCAGGCTTACAATGAATCCACAGGTGAAGGAAACGGATTTAGTTTCACGAACTACAATGCACATGATATGTTGAACACCATTCGTCGTGCTGTTCATTTTTATCGCCAATCTGAGCATTGGTCGAAGCTTACACAGACGGCTTTTGCAGGAGAATATAGTTGGGATGTTTCAGCCGAAGCGTATATGGATATTTACCATTTGCTAACAAAAACGGACTGGACAGAGTAGGAACACCACAGTCATGTTAATGAAAAAGGGAATCCCTTTAGCCAAGTTTTCTGGCTGAGGAATTCCCTTTTTTGCTATGATCAGTCGCCCCCACCACCACAGCTACTTCCACATGAAGAGCCACTGCTACACGAAGAATGGCTACCAGAATCGCCTGAATCATGATGAGAAGAGCCTCCATGATGAGAACTGTCAAGAGAGGAATGATGGTGCGAGTGATGTGTATCCCAGTTCGAACAGCCGCTTGCCGAGCTACAGCCGGATGAGCTAGCTAATACGGCATTACCTGTAGCATCCGGGTGCATGTGTATGGCAAATTGCTCAGGTTGATACCATGAATACCACACAAAAGCTAATAACAAATAGTCGACCTGTAAATAGTTGGCCTTAGGCAATTGCTTACCCTCAGGATCATCCACCGCTTTATTCACCCGCTCGCGCAGATGTTGTACAATCTTATGAACCGCTTGTTGGGCCTGCTGTGAAATGGCTATATTCTCCTGCGTATTCCAGCGGTCACCTGCTGGCTGCGCGGAAGTTGTGAGTTTGTAATAGCGCGAAAGCTCGTCGCTCGGTAATGGATGATTAAAAAAAGTTCCCCACAAACTGGCGCTATAGCGGTTCCAGCCAAAGCATTCTACATACAACCAGTCAAACCACGCCCGCTCCTCAGGCATCGGCCGAGAGCCGCCAGAATGAGGCGCATGGTGAAGCATACGACCAAAAAAAGCTTCCGAGAATTGCTGATATTCGCGGGTAAACATCAACATTTCGTGCCATAATTCATCCACATCACTACTGAACATAGGCACTCGATTCATAATCGCGCATAGCATAAAATATCGTTTTAGCTCATGCCAGCGCCAATCATATTCTTGCTCCGTCAGCTCAGGGTGGGCTTCGATTACACGACTCCTTACACTATGAGCATAGGAGGCGGGAATGGATTGCTCCAGTAGCTGCATCAGCTCTGTAATCTCTGGATGACGCTCCTGCGCAAGGGACGAAGGGGATGGGGAGCTGAGGAAAAAAGCATTCCGGCTCCGTGTTTTTCTGTTTCCCCGGTTTCTGCGTATTGCACGGAATATAAACCAAAAAATGATGAGGATCACCACAATAAACAACGTCCAAAAGCTGCTCATACTATCCATGATGGCTGACTACTCCTTTCTGAAAGAACACGGAATTAAGATTTAGCGTTCGTTATTCAGCAGAGCGAATTCTTTTTTTATCCGGGCTAGCAGTTCAGGATTCGTGATTACATCGCAAGCAGTCCATGCCAAAGTTCTCGCAGCCAGCAGCATTCCTTCCATGGCCCGGTCCTGTATCGCCAAATCGCGGAATTCTGGTGTATGCAAGGCATGCTTCTCGTCAATAACTTGAATGTAAGGATGGATAGCAGGGCAATGAAGCGATACATTTCCGATATCCATGGAGCCGTGATCTTCGCCTTCCGTTATATCTTCTTGTGAAATGCCAGCCTGCACCAAATTTGCGGTAAACGCATCGGAAAGTACACGGTTCGTGACCATTTCATCATAAGAAGTCTCATAATTGGAGGTCTCCAAACGACACCCGGCCTGTAAAGCAGCTCCTTCAGCAATTTGAATAACACGGCGAGTCAGTGGGTTCAGTTCTTGACGTGTAGCCGCTCTTACATAAAATTGGGCTGAGGCGTAATCAGGAATAATATTGGCTGCTTGCCCACCCTGGTTAATGATCCCATGGATACGCACTGTACTTTTTACTTGTTGACGGAACGCATTGATGCCATTGAACGTTTGAATCACAGCGTCCAGCGCGTTAATGCCTTCGTGCGGGCTGGCAGCCGCGTGAGCAGATTGACCAAAAAATTCGAATTGTACAGCATCAATCGCCAGTGATTTGCCTGATTTTTCGTAACGGTCATAAGGATGCGTCATAAGTGCTATGTCGCAATCATCAAACAATCCGGCAGCGGCCATAGGGACCTTTGCACCGCGTGTTTCTTCGGCAGGTGTGCCATATACCCGTACTTCTCCACCAGTTTCGTCGATGATCGACTTGAGGCCGACGGCAGCACCAGTACTCATCATACATATCAAATGGTGCCCACAGGCGTGTCCTAGACCTTTCAGAGCGTCATATTCTGCCAGAAAAGCGACAACCGGCCCGGGTTTTGCAGCTTTGTAAGTTGCAATAAAGGCTGTTTCTATGCCCAATACAGGTGCCTGGACCTCAAATCCGTGAAAAACCAGTTCTTCTTTTAAACGGGCAGCGGCCAGAAATTCCTCGTTTCCAAGTTCAGGATTTGCGCCAATATATAACGAAATGTCCTTAAACCGTGGGGCATGCTGCTCAATGGTCTGTTGAATGGTCTGTTTAAAATCCATGCTGAAAACTCCTTTATATAAGCTGTAATGTAGGTACTGCGTTAGGTATGCTGAAATTGTACTATAACATTCATTGCATAATCATGCATATTCATTTATAATGACACAATCTTATTTATTATAAAGAATTTAAGGAGAGAAAAAAAGATTGAAAAAGGCATATCGTTTTACCGCCCTGGTTTTGACGGCGGTTATCTTGCTGTTGACTGGTCTTCCCATGCTCAATGCATACGGAACGGAAGCAAAGCCACAGAAAAAACTTGTAGTGGGCATGAGTGCCGACTTTCCGCCGTATGAGTTTCATAAAGTCATTAACGGTAAGGATACCATTGTTGGGTTCGATGTGGATATCGCCAAGGAAATCGCCAAAGATTTGGATGCGGAGATGGTCCCTGAAGACATGAGTTTTGACTCTTTGCTGCCTGCTCTGCAAAGTGGTCGTGTAGACTTGGTACTGTCCGGTATGACACCAACGGATGAACGCAGAAAGAGTATTGATTTTTCGGATGTATACTATCGCTCCAAGCAAGTCATCATGGTACGCCCAGAGGATAAAGACAAATATCCGACGATGGATGCTTTGAAAGGCGAGAAGATCGGAGCACAAAAGGGAAGTATTCAGGAAGAGATTGCTCAAAAAGTGCCCAATGCCTCTGTAACTTCACTGGATAAAATATCTGACCTGGTACTCCAGCTGCGGACCCAGCGTGTGAACGCTGTCGTGATCGAAGATACGGTTGCTAAAGGATACACGTTAGACGGTACCGTAACCCTTGCCAAGGCTGTGCCTGAGGATGCGGGAGCAGAAACAGCTGTAGGTATCCGTAAAGGGAATGCAGAATTGCTTGCTTCTGTAAATAAAACGTTGGCCCGCCTGAAAGCAGACGGGTCGATTGAGAAGTTTTCCACGGAAGCGAGTGCACTTTCTGCGGATCGTCAGGTTTCTTCTAATAACATTGTAGATATTTTTTGGAAATACCGCAGTTTATACGCTACGGGTATCGGCTACACCTTGTTGCTGTCTGCGCTCGGAGTACTGTTCGGATTCATCATTGGTCTGATCATATCCTTGCTACGTATGAGTGGAGTACGCATCATTGAGTGGTTAGGTACCACTTATGTAGAGATACTGCGTGGCACACCTATGCTGGTGCAACTCATGATTATTCACTACGGGGTTGCTTTGACGCTGGGTGTCAATTTTACTCCACTCCAGTCTGGTATAATCACATTATCTCTGAATAGCTCGGCATATCTGGCTGAAATTTTCCGTGCAGGTATCCAGGCAGTAGACCGTGGACAGATGGAGGCTGCCCGTTCATTGGGTATGGGACGAGGCAAAGCTATGCGTCATGTCATTTTACCGCAAGCGTTTAAATCTATTTTGCCTGCTATCGGTAATGAGTTTATTACGATCATTAAAGAATCATCCATTATTTCGACCATTGGGATGGTGGATATTATGTATCAGGCCCAAGTCATTAAGAACATTACCTACGAAGGATTAAGTCCGTTCGTAATCGCAGCCGCTATTTATTTTGTAATGACATTCAGCTTGTCTAAGCTGCTGGGTTTATGGGAAAGGAAGTTGAGAGCCAGTGATCACCGTTAAACAACTGCGTAAATCGTTCGGCAAGAATGAGATTTTAAAAGGCATTGATATAGATATCGCCAAAGGTGAAGTCGTCGTCATCATCGGTCCCAGCGGTTCGGGGAAGAGTACGTTTTTACGTTGCATGAATCTGCTAGAACAGCCTACGGACGGGGAGATTTTGTTTGAGGGCGAGCCGATTACAGCTCGTGGTCATAATATTAATGTAACCCGGGAGAAGATGGGGATGGTGTTCCAGCATTTTAATCTGTTCCCGCATAAAACAGTGTTGCAGAACCTGACGCTAGCACCAACGCAGGTTAGAAGACAGTCAGGGAAGGAAGCGGAAAAAATTGCGCTAGAACTCCTGCGTACCGTAGGGCTTGAGGATAAGAAGAATACCTATCCGAACCAGCTATCCGGTGGTCAGAAGCAACGTATTGCGATTGCGCGTGCTTTGGCCATGCAGCCGCACGTAATGCTGTTCGATGAGCCGACTTCTGCATTGGACCCTGAAATGGTTGGAGAGGTTCTGGATGTAATGAAGAAGCTCGCCGAAGGCGGCATGACCATGGTAATCGTGACGCATGAAATGGGCTTTGCCCGCGAGGTAGGCGATCGAATCATCTTTATGGATAACGGTCAAATTGTGGAACAAGGTACACCAGAGCAGGTATTTGGTACTCCAAGCCATGATCGCACCCGTGATTTTCTTGCCAAAGTATTGTAAGAAAGTGCTGATATGAGCTATAAAAAAGCCCTCCGTTTGACGGAGGGCTTTTTCTTTTTTTGTCACCATTTCACCATATTTTCGTAACAAATATCGATTTCTTGGTGACAAAATTGTAACGAGTATAGTATGATGTTCAAGGTTCCCAACATTTTCATGCGGATAAGGTTACAAAATTGTGATATTATGCAGTAAGCCAAAACTTACCGGGACAGCATGCGGTTATGACAAACGCTGAATGCTGGGCCCAAACTATGGGAAGTGCGGGGGACGTAACAACGGCAGTCTTTCCGAAACGTCATAAGACGATATGGAATATGCCTAGGGGTGAATTGCACAAGCATAGGGCTTCTCCTGAGTCCGAATCCGACAGCTAACTTCGCAGGCATAACAGAGGAGGTACATATCTTTGAAACATCTAAAACATATTGGAAAAACCATGAAATTTGCGGTGCTTGCCGCAGCCATTGCAGGGCTGGCACAGACAGCTGGAGTAGCGGATGCTGCTTCGCTTCATACTGCCAAAGATGGCGATACCTTCTTTTTGCTTGCTCAACGTTATGGAGTATCAGTGGACGAGCTGACGAAGGCGAACCCAAACATTGCCTCTAACAATATATATGCAGGTCTGCAAATTAAGGTACCTGGTGAAAAAAGTGTGAATGCAGCTTCGGATTCGAAGCCTCAGCTTCTTACGGAGAAAGCACCAGCGAATGAGGGGCCAACGATTGAAGCGTGGGGCAAAACATTTAACTATAGCAAAATAGTTGACGTTAAGGCTACTGCGTATTCTGCCGCAGCCGATGAGAATGGTAAATGGGGAGCAGTGGACTACTACGGCAATCCACTTAAACTAGGTACAATTGCGGTAGACCCGAACGTCATTCCGATGGGCACGAAAGTGCTGGTTACAGGCTATTCCCACCCAGGTTTGCCGGATCATTCTTTTGTAGCTGTCGCTCGCGATCAGGGCAGCGCTATTACAGGAAAACGGATTGATATCTTTATTCCTGGCAACAAATCATTTGTGAACGACTTTGGATTTCAAAATGTGAAGCTGTACGTTATTGATAAATAGCATTATACGTATATACGGTTTAATTAAACATAATATATATTATGTAAACTTAATGCCTGTATCCTACCGCATATAACTAGGTCAGACTCTTATCAGGTCCTATCCATAAAAAAGGCTGTCTTGACGAGCAGAAAACTTCTGCTGGTAAGACAGCCTTTTTACGTTGCTTTAGCTTGTAGCTCAATCCTAAACATATGGTTATTTCTGTTCCGATGTGTGGAGTAGCCGGGGGACTGTCACAAATTTGTAGCCCTTAGCTTTTAGAGAGTGAATTAGACCCGGCAGAGCTTGGACAGTGCCTTGCAAGTTGGAACTTTGACCTCCACCTGCGTGCATTAAAATAATAGAGCCAGGCCCAGTAGCTGGGATCACATTGCGCTGAATTTGTGTTTTACTTAGTCCCTTCCAGTCGAGAGAGTCTACATTCCAATTGACAATCATGTAGCCATGACGACGTGCCCACTGGATTTGAGGCTCCGTGATTTCACCGTAGGGTGGACGAATCAACTTGGGGCGAAAACCTGCGCTGGCTTGTAAAATACGTTCTGTTTTTGTAATCTGGTTGCGAAAGCGTTCTGGTGTGGCCTTCCTAAAATCCGGATGAGTATAGGAATGGTTTCCTATAGCATGGCCTTCACGGATAATACGGCGTATGATCCCCGGATGCTTTTCCGCACGGTGACCGACGATGAAAAATGTAGCTTTGATGCCATTGGCGTGTAATACGTCCAAAACCTGCGGCGTATACCTAGAATCGGGCACATCATCAAAGGTTAGGGCAATTTGGCGGGTGTGTGGGCCGCACATTTTAAAAATGTCCGCATGTTTTTTTCGCAGCATTGCTAATGTAGGAGTTGCTCGATCTATGCTCTGTTGTACAGAAGAAGCAACAGTTGCTTCCTTGGGATGGGGCGTTCCGATGTTGGGAGGCGCATCCGCGTGAACGGGTAAACTTGAAAATGCTAGTAACAGTGCCAAGCCTGGCAACACTCCCCTGTACGGCATATGTATCCCCCCTTTCCGTGCAGTGATACCTAGTGGTGCTCTCGACTATTATGTACCTGTCCTATTAAAAATATGCTGGTTACCAAGTTCGGCTCATAAACGACTGGAAAGAAGTCCACGATGAAACGATTATCAATGAAGATGATGGAGCTAAACGTACATATTCTCTTAAACATGACCGAAAACAGGAGCATTTTCGCAAGTTTTAGCCTTACAACGAATTCGGTATACCGTGACAGCTGGTGTATAATGGGGATGCAATTCATAATTATACAGACATGGAATTGAAGGAAGGATGGATAAAAGTGACCGACTTGTTTACTCCTTATCAATTAAAGGGGCTTTCTTTAAAAAATCGGATTGTCATGCCCCCGATGTGCCAATACAGCGTGGAGGCCAAGGACGGAAATCCAACGGATTGGCATCATGTCCATTATGTGAGCCGGGCAGTAGGAGGCACTGGACTTATTATTGTGGAAATGACAGCGGTCCATCCAGATGGACGTATTACAGATCGTGATTTGGGTATTTGGAGTGACGAACATATTCCTGCATATCGTAAGATTGTAGAGGAAGTTCACAAGTATGGTGCCAAAATTGGCATTCAACTAGGCCACGCTGGACGCAAGGCTGAAGATGCTGAGCAACCTGTGGGTCCTTCCTCGATTCCTTTTAGCGAACGCTTTAAAGAGCCGCACGCCTTAAAGACAGCTGAAGTCAGGGAACTGGTTCAGGCATACAAAGAAGGCGCGCGCCGCGCGGTGGAAGCAGGTTTTGACACGGTCGAGATACATGGCGCTCACGGCTATCTGATCCATCAATTTCATTCGCCTTTAACAAATGCCAGAGAAGATGAATATGGGCAGGATTTGTCACTGTTCGGTGTTGAGGTCATACATGCTGTTAAAGAGGTTCTTCCTGCTGATATGCCTGTGCTTATGCGGATTTCTGCCAAAGAATACGTCGAGGATGGATATAATGTGGAATACATAACAGGCGTAGGGGAACGATATCGTGATGCGGGTGTGGACATTTTCCATATCTCTTCTGGTGGTGAGGGTCCGATTGGTTCTGGCGGAGGCCCGTCTGCGCGTGCCGGCTATCAGGTGGATTTGGCTCATACCATCCGTGAAAAGCTGAATGTACCTGTAATTGCTGTTGGCTTACTGGATGATTATGAGGACGCCCGTCGGGTTGTTCAGCAGAAAGAAGCTGATCTGGTAGCAATAGGCCGTGCCATGCTGCGTGATCCCTATTGGGCGTTGCATGCATCGCGGGAGCTAAAAGTACAGGCCGACATCCCAGAGCCTTATTTGCGCGGCTTTTAGATATTTTTGAAACCCTCTTTGCAAAGCTTGCGTAAACATGTGTACAGAGCTTAAAATTTAAGCATTCAACTCTAGGAGGAACTTCACATGTCTATTTTCAAACGATTAAGAGATCTTACGATGTCCAACATTAACGCCATTATTGACAAGGCAGAAGATCCAATTAAAATGACGGATCAATACATTCGTGATATGCAAGAGGACCTGGAAGATGCAGAGAAAGCGGTAGCCGCTCAAATTGCTATTGAAAAGAGATTCAAACAGCAATACGAAGAACAGGCTGCTTTGGTAAAGAAACGCGAAGAACAGGCACATACCGCTGCAAAAGCACAAAATGTAGATCTGGCTCGTCGCGCGCTGGAAGAAAAGAAATCTGCTGAACAAAAAATGAATGAGTTCAAAGCTGGTTACGAACAGAACAAAGCTGCAGCCGATAACCTGCGTGGCAAGCTGGATGAAATGCGCAGACAGCTGACAGAAATGAAAAACAAGCGCGAGACACTGGTTGCTCGTTATAATGCAGCTAAAGCGCAAACTGAAATTAACAAAGCTATGAACGGTTTTAGCTCTGATACGGCAACTGCCGGATTGAAGCGTATGGAAGAAAAAATGCTGCAAGCAGAAGCACGTGCCGAAGCGAGCAACGAAATGTCTTCTAAGGAAAAATCGTTGGATGAGGAGTTCAAGGAGCTGGATAAGAAAAGCGCCGTGGACGATGAGCTTGCCGCTTTGTTGAAGCAATACGAAAATAAATAAGAACATTTTAGCAGTGCCGCCAAGGGTGATTGCTCAGGAAGCGAAGGAGAAACGTTTTCTCCTTCGCTTTTCCCTGCCTGGAGGCGTAAAACATTATATGAAGGTCAAGAAGATGTGGAGGATGGTATGAAATGCATTTTTTAGAAACGATGAAAGCAATGCTTGTATGGACTGGTGCGGGGGCAATTTTGATCTTCGCATTAATGTATGTCGACTCTTTATTTACGAAGTATAAGGATTTTGCCGAAGTGAAGGCTGGAAATATGGCCGTAACGGTACGAATGATTATGAAGTTAGTTGCACAAGGCTATATCTTGTCAGGCTCTATCGCTACAGCTAATAATTTGCTCGAAGCGCTTGTGTATTCTGTGATCGCCTTTGTCATCCTGCTTGTTTTGGAAGTTATTGTACGTCTGCTGTTGCGGTACTGGGCTCAGTTTGATCTGGATAAAGGTACACAGGAAGGTAAAATTGGTTTCGGTCTGTTTTCAGGAGCGCTGCATCTGGTTGGCGCCTTGATCATTACAGCATGCTTCTAGGCTAAGAAAGGCAGGAATATAACCATGGGTGTGTGGAAACGAATTTCAAATCTATTTGCTAAGCCGGAGCCGCCAAAAGCAGAGAAAAGCATGCTTCACTTAAATCCAGGTGATATCTGTGAAGTGTCGCTTGTCACCTATGAAGTGGTAGGTCGTGTACATAATCGTGCCCGGAATGCCGTTGTTTTGACGCTTCAGGATGGTAATCAAGTCAGTTATCTTCATATTGAGGAACGGGAAACACTGCAATTCGGACTATATCAGGCCATCGACGGCAGACTTGACAACCCCGAGGAAGTGCCGACCATTTTAGAGCTGGATGATACAACGTATCATTTGGAGGAGCAGTATTCTGGGCATGTTACCGTCATGGGCCGTGCTCCTTTCCGACAGGGTGGAGAGCAGCATGTGTGGCAGTACCAGTCTGATGATTACCATCTGTTGCGGGTAGAGTGGCAGGACGGTCGCTTTATGCTTTATGAAGGAGAAGAAGTGATTACCGGAGACGTCAGGGTTATTCGGGCGAGCTAGGAGAGGGTTACACATGAGCAAACGCACCTGGCAGTATGCATTAAAGGTCATTGTGGCGCTGAGCTTGTTCGTATCCGTGTTAAGCGGCTGCGGCGCGCCAAGTGTAAAAGATACGTATCCGTTGGAATCGGTTAGTGGCAGCGGAAACTCGACCTCGTATGTATACCGGGCAGCTGGCAAGACAGTCCCGGAAGTAGCGGAGGAATTGAAAGAACAGCGTACACCGGAACAAATGTCACCGCAGAGCAATGAGCGGATGTTTCTGGTATATAGCGATGAGTGGTACCATTTGCAGCAAGATCCAGCTAAGAAGGAAGATACACTCATTGAAATTGACAGTAAAAAGTATGTCGAACAAAATTACAGTTCAAGCTTTCTAAAAGGATACTTAACCGCAACTGTACTGGATGCTCTGTTTGATTCATTGCGTGGTTCAGGCTCCTATCGAGGCTACTCCAGCAGAGATGTATACCGACCTTCTCAGGGCCAATATCGTGCTCCTACGGTGCAGGAGAAAAAGGCGATTCCGCCGATTACGGTGGAGCGGAAAGGTTCGGTTACCCGTAGAGGAAAGAACTCGGATTCTAGCGTTGGATCAAGCGGAAGTTTGTTCGACAGAGGGTCCAGCAGTTCACCGAGCAGAGGCTCGATTTCACGTGACCGGAGCGACAGTGGCGGTTCCAGCATATTTGATTCGCCGCGTAAATCTTATAGTAAGCCCAAAACACGTAGCGGTTCAGGTAAAATTAGCCGACGAAGTCGACGATAATGGGTATCGTCAATTTATTTGAAAACAAAAGATTCTTGGAACTGTGGTACTGATGCACAGTTCCTTTTTTTATTTTTAGAGATGACGTTGGTGATCATCTAGCGGCACAGCCAAACCTACACTTTTATGGATATAATAATGTAGAGATAATCAAAACTTTGTTTGATTGAAGGGATTGAAAATTAAATGGTACTATCTATTTCTTGGCCAGATCTTTCACAAAGACCATTTAATCTAATGGTGGAACGAAAAATGGAGTGTTCTCCGAATGTCCTGTATCAGGCTTGGACGAAGCGGTTTGACAGTTGGTTTGCAGCCCCAGGATCAGTATTAATGGAGGCTGAAGTGAACATGACCTTCTTTTTCGAAACGCATTTTGAGGGGAAGCGTCATCCACATTACGGAAGATTTCTAAGACTTGAGCAAAACAGACTTATCGAGCTGACTTGGGTTACTGGCGAAGGCGGTACCAAGGGAGCTGAAACAGTTCTCACTGTTGAGCTTAAACCTCGCGGTAATGGCACGCATCTTTACTTAACGCATGCAGGTTTACCAGACGAGAATTCAAGAAACCAACATGAGCAGGCTTGGCCGCTTGTACTTGAGCAGCTCGACAAAAGGATGATGCCAGATAGATAATTCAGAAGGTTCCAGGCTAAAACTGCAACAAGAGGACGATTTTAAAATCGTTCTTTTTATATTTTTTGATGACAAAAATAAATATTTACCTTACATAAAAACAAATATTACCAGTTTACTAGATTATTTCATTGCCACATCTAATAGTAAAATATACAATTACAACAGGCGAAATAAGAGGATGGTGTATCTGTGTTATCTGCTTTTTTATATATATCACTTGGTGTATTCGATGCTTTGGCCGCTGTTATTTTGGTCTTAAAGCTTTATATGCTTCCCGTGAGGGAATATCGTAGAAAAATATTATTTTATGCAATTGGCATAGCTTTGTTTTCCTTTCTAATGAGGGAAGTTATAGGCTTGCCTAAATTAGATTTGCCGCTTCAGTATTTGTTAATGGTTATCTTTTTTAGATTTGGTTTAGGGATCAAAACCCATCTAGCAGCTTTTTCTGCTGGTTCTGGTCTAACGGCCTACATTAATTTACAACTTTTTGTATTTCTGTTTGCGTATTTTTTTGGAGTAGCAGAACCAGGTGCTATTAATGATACTTCTGGCTCTTCTATTTACGTTATTCAGTTATCTTCTATTATTATTGCGTACTTTATTTCTTTTGTGATGGGAAAATATAACTTTGGATTCTCGTTTATAATTCAGCCCCCACATGATTTTTTAAGAGCTGAAAATTACTTATCGTCCCTAAATAAGCTGTTGATTCTAGGTGCTCTAATATCAGCTGCCACCATTTTTATTACTTTGTATATGCTCTATAGCTCAAATACCATAGGATTACTATCCATTTCATTGCTTACTTTCGGCTTGTCGTATTTCTTTTCAGAGAGAGGAGATTACGAGGGTGCTAGAAGCGCTATCAAGGTACATCGCAACGGAAATAAAAAAAGCTGATCCTGATGGTCCAACAAGTGTAGAAGTGATGGAGTATGCGCTTGGTATAAAAATTACCGAAGTATCATCAATACTAATGGTTGCGGTTATCGCTTGGATGACCGGGCATTTTTGGGGATCGTTATTTGCTCTGGTTACTATCATGTTTGTAAGAAGATTTTCAGGAGGGGCACACTTCAGCAATCTTACATTTTGTGTCTGTTTTACAACGGTAATATGTGTAACTATACCCTTCGTCTCTTTAAATTTATCTACAATTTCAATTATTAATGCTTGTTCAATATTAGTGTTTTTAGTTTATGCACCCAATCATTTTATTTATATTCATAAGACCAATAACCACAAATATTATAAAACGGTATGTGTTTTGGTTTGCGCAGTGAATTTTTTTATACAGTCCCACATAATATGCTTAGCTTTAGCTATTCAAGCATTCAGCATTCTTCCGTTATGGAAAGGAGGTGAACGAAAATGGATAAGAGATTGGCGAGAGTTTTAAATATAAGACTGGGAAAATACGCTAACGAATCTACCAAAAATGAAAAAACAGTATTTGGTGCTAAACCGATACCGGCTGAGCTTAAGAAAAAAGAAAAGAACTGATGAAGTACCGCGTTTTCAATTTGGGGCATTGCTTTTATACGATCGGGCTAACCACACAGACTTGCAAGGAAGCTTTTCAGCTATCACGACTTGGTTTTGTGAGATCGAGTCTAACGCATTTGGAGGTACGATTCGAAGAATCTGACTTCACTTGCTCTATTTCTCATAATAAGCTTGAAGCACTTATAAAGTTATGGAAATGACCCGTGGAATTCACGGGTTATTTTTATTGCCATACATACTTAGACTGTCAATAGGGGTAAAAGCAACCGAAGTCGAAGATCTAAACACCCCCTCCCGATTTGCCAGATAACGGTTTTAGCGTTATAACAGAAAGAGGGCATTTTAGAAGAACGGAGTGAGATTATGAATCATACATCATTAAACGCAGAAAAATTCCAGCGTAAAGCAGTTCAGGTGGAAGAGGCACAAAGCAGGATAGCTAGCTATGTTAAACAGGGTGAAAGGGAAGACGTAGAGCTGGAGCAGGCGCATGGACGTTATTTGGCGATGGATTTGACCGCACCACACCCGTATCCCCGTTTTCGTCGGTCAGGTATGGACGGTTATGCGATCCTAGGCTCGGACACCGAAGTGTGCTCATCCGGTCAGGAAATCTGGCTACATGTGATTGATGAAATTCCATGTGGCACCGTATCGGACAAGCGGGTGGAGACTGGAATGGCTGCCCGCATCATGACAGGAGCGCAATTACCTGAAGGAGCGGACACGGTTGTCATGCTGGAAGCGACACAGCTGCGTGAGGAAAACGCACAGACATATGTCGGCTTGAAGAAGCGTATAGAAGTTGGCAAAAATGTGACACAGATTGGTCATGAGATTCAGGAAGGTCGGCTTTTGCTTAGTAAGGGAACCTGCCTGGGAGCAGGGCACATCTCGGTACTGGCTACTTTTGGAGTACACCGGGTACCTGTTTACAGGAAGCCAAGGGTGGCCGTATTTTCTACAGGATCGGAATTACTTGCAGTGGATGAGCCGTTACAACCGGGGAAAATTCGAAACAGTAATACATATATGTTGGCTTCTCAAATTAGAGAGGCAGGAGGAGAGCCGTTTATTTTACAAGCCATTCATGATGATTTGAGCCTTGCCCGTACTTCTGTACGTGAAGCGATAGATGCCTATGATATCGTGGTCACGAGTGGAGGAGTATCGGTGGGGGATTTTGATATTATGGGTGATCTGGTACGACAAGAAGATGTGAATATGCTGTTCAACAAGGTTACGATGCGTCCAGGAAGTGTGACCACAGCCGCAGTAATTGACGGCAAGCTGTTATTTGCGCTTTCAGGCAACCCCGGTGCGTGCTTTGTAGGCTGTGAGCTGTTTGTACGGCCGACGATCCAAATGATGTTATCTTCGGCACATCCATATTTACAAACCTGGACGGCGAAGTTAGGCGCAGATTATATGAAGGTAAACAACTATACACGCTTTGTACGCAGCTCTCTGGAGATACGTGGTGGACAAGTATACGCGATTCCTGCGCGAGTAGATGAATCCAGTGTCATGGTGACCATTAAGGACAGCGACTGTCTGATCGTGATTCCTCCCACAACAGAAGGATTACGCGAAGGTGAAGAGGTGCGTGTACTGGTGTTACAAGGTGGACAGGTGACGTGAATACGAAACATCCATTTGTATGTCAAATCGTCGGATTCAAAAATACGGGAAAAACGACCTTTCTCGGAGGATTGATTCGTTATGTGCAGAAGTCAGGTCTACGCGTAGCAGTGATTAAGCATGATGGACATGAATTTGAAATGGATCATGAGGGTACAGATACGTTCAAGCACCGACAGGCGGGTGCTGAAGGCATAGCTATTGTTTCGGCTGGAAGAACAGCCATTTTAGAGGAGAATAGTCAGCCTGTCACCGGACTGATCCGGCATTTTCAGGCCTATGATTGTGTGTTGCTAGAAGGCTTCAAGCAAGAGGATTATCCGAAGCTGGTCATGGTGCGGGAACAATCGGATGCTCAGCTTACCGATAAGCTGACAAATGTACAGGGAGTAGCGGTTTGGGAGCATCAAATGGATTGGGCTCAAGGTCACTACTCAGATGAAATGATACAGATATATCCTGCCGAGGCCAACGGACCCGCAGGCCGCTGGCTACTCGAACAGATTCAAAAGCAGATAGAAGGAATGAGGAATGAGCAGGGGTGAGACATCAATCGGCTGAGTCGGTTAGAGTCTCTACCCGCCGTTCGATCGCCTGAGACATGGTTTTGTCAGTCAGGTGAGCATACACTTCTGTTGTTTCTGTCGAAGCGTGCCCCAGCTGTTCCTTTGTTTTGTAAATATCATTTTGTAAATAATAGTCAGTAGCAAAGGAATGACGAAGCTTATGCACGGTAAGGTAAGGCTTGCCGAACCGTTTGGCGTACTTAATGATCATTGCCTGAATCGCTCTTTTGGTCATTCGTTTGCCTTCTGTACTGCCGTTAGGACGTGTGACAAAGAGAGCCTTTTCTTTTTTTGGAGCGCGGTAACGGGTATGTCTCAGGGACAAATAAAGTACGAGATCATCTTTGGATTGCTCGCGGAAATACACCGGCGTTTTAAAGGTTTCGTCGTTATTGCCTTTGCGGTACACATATAATAGTTTATTGTTTATGTCTAAATCGTCCAGATTCAGATTGACGATTTCAGATACGCGCAGGCCTGAGTTCAGAATGAGGCTGGCGATGCAGGCATCCCGTTCCTTATTTAGTTCATAGGAGTATAAAGCCTGCTTGTTATCGGCCAAATCTTGACCATAGCCTTCATAAATATAACCGATGAATTCAAGCAGTTCTTCCTCTTCCAGTATTTTACCTTTAAGCTTAGCCGCCGTATCCTTGGGTTTATGTATACGCTTGATTTCGACCTTAGCCATAATGTTGCGTTTGAGCAACGGATAAAAATTTTCATCCTCAGCGATCTGACTTAAATAATGAAAAAGCGAACGCAGAGACGATAGCTTACGTGAAATGGTAATACGGGAGTTGGAGCCTTCGCGCTTAGTAGACAGGAATAATCGAAAGCCTGTAATACTGTCCATATGAAGTGTCTCCAACTCTTCCAGTGTAACTTGGGCATTCGTTTCTCCGGTGGACAAGCCTTCCGCGCGAAGCCATGAAAAGAAAGCTTCGTAATCCCGCACATATTCTAGTAATGTGGAAGGGGACAGGTCGGGCAGCTTATAATCCATAAATTGCTGCACGTACCATGGTAATCCCGGCATTTTTTCATCTAGTTTGCGCCGGTCGATGATCTTTTGTATATTCATTGAGTTCCACCTCGTCCGGTCATAATATATATGTATTTTAGCATATTTTGAACAGCACTGGATGGGATGTAATTCGAAGTTAAAGAACAGATTGAACCGCCAAGAGAGGTGAAAGTATGGGGTATAATATCAAATCGGAACTGAAGCTATCTATTAAGAGTGTACCGGAGTCGCAAAAGGACATTATTGTACAGCTCATGCAATTTTATTTATATGATTTTACAGCCTATCTTCGAATTGATGTCACTGAGAAGGGGACATTCCCGGCTTATCCAGACTTGTATCAATATTGGACGAGCGGTGAACAGAAGCTACCTTTTCTGATTTGGAGACAGGATATTCCTGTGGGTTTTGCACTCGTTGACCGAATGTCCAGCAATCGAGAAGCTGACTACTACATGGCTGAGTTCTTTGTACTTCGTCCTTATCGGCATAATGGGGTTGGGACTTGGGCGGCTCATGAGCTGTTTGGACGTTTTAACGGACGTTGGAAGGTGACCCAAATGAGCACGAATAGGCCGGCACAGTCCTTTTGGCGTAAGGTGATTGGAAGCTATACGAAAGGTGAGTACAGGGAACAGACACATCCGGTAAGAGGGAATATCAGTCAGTTTTTCAATACCTGAAAAATTCGAAATAGAAAGTAAGTAATGAAAAAGAGTCGGGGAGAGTATCCTATCGGCTCTTTTTTGTTGTCAATTCAAGTCTTCTATCCATCTATAGAGCATTCCAATTAGAACCTGCATTGACACTATAAAAACGCAGGTATACAGTTATTAACATAATTCATATATATCTGATTGGAATTATCAACAATGAAACATCGGCTCCAATAATGCAATGTAATCATAACATCACCCATCAGATCGGAGAGTGTTTTTAGGTGAAACGAACAAGTCGATTTGCAAAAATGGTAGCTGTAACCCTGTCGATGGTGCTGGTCTTATCGGCATGCTCGGGTAATAGCGGGGCCAATTCTACGAATACTGAGGCGAATGCAGCGGGAGGCGGGCAAGCTGCAGAAGGTGGAGATCTTACCTATGCACTGGCAACATCGCCGGATTCACTGGACCCGCATAAGAGTGGATTGGCAGTAGCATCTCGGGTATATCGTGCGATATTCGATAACTTGGTGGTAAAGCTACCGGACAATACGATTAAGCCTTGGCTGGCAACCGAATGGAGCGTTTCCGAGGATGGAAAAAGCTATACATTCAAGCTGCGCAAGGATGTTAAGTTCCATGACGGAACTCCGTTCAATGCGGAAGCCGTCAAATTTAGCTATGATCGGATTATTGATCCGCAAGCCGTAGTAGGTAATGCCGCTAACTTGCTGGCTCCCTATGAATCCTCACAGGTGATTGACGAATACACGATTAAATTGAATCTGAAACGACCATCGCAGGCATTTTTGAGCAATTTAAGTGTTCCGGCTGTAGCCATTGTTTCGCCAGCAGGAGTTAGAAAATATGGAGATCAATTCGGTAAGCATCCAGTGGGTACAGGCCCCTTTAAGTTTGTAAAATGGGACGAAAATGCAGAAATCAAAATCGAACGTAACCCGGATTACAAATGGGCACCGGAAACTATTGAGAATCAGGGAGCGCCGTATTTGGACAGCGTGACCTTTAAAATTGTTCCGGAGGAGGCGACCCGGATCGGCAGTGTGCAGAGTGGGCAGGCTTTGGCCGCTGAAACCGTCCCACCGCAGAACATTTTGACGTTGAAGAGTGACCCTAATTTCCAATTGTTGCAGGTCAATACCCTAGGATTGCCATATACACTGTTCATTAACCAAAAGAAGACACCGTGGAATGAATTAAAGGCGAGGCAGGCATTGCAATATGGTATTGATGTGGGGACGATCGTCAAAACGCTGTATCTAGGAACTTATGAACAGGCTTGGTCGCCACTCACTCCAGGTATTTTTGGATATGATAAATCACTGGAAAACGGCTTGCAGCCTGATCTTAACAAGGCCAATCAGTTACTGGATGAGTTGGGGTGGGCTAAGGGAACGGATGGTTTTCGGGTGAAGGATGGACAACGTCTTACGCTGCATTATGTAGACGGCACTCCGAACCGTGAAAAACGGAACGACATTGCAGCCATTATTCAGCAGCAGCTGAAGAAAATCGGTGTTGATGTGAAGATTGAAATTACCAAGGATATTGCAACAGTTGTATATACGAACGGAAACTATGATTTCTACGGAAATAGCCAGGTCAATGTGGACCCGAACGCTTTATATGCTTTTTACCACACAGCGGCAACAAATCAGCGGCCTACACTGCCTAACTTCTCCAATCCAGAGGTCGACAAGCTGTTGGAGCAGGGAGCTATTGAACAGGACGATGCCAAGCGGGAGGAGATTTATAAAAAGGTGCAACAGCTAATACGTGATCAGGCCGTCATCATTCCGATTTATGTTTTCCCTTATACGGTTGGAGCAGCCAAGTCAGTGCAGGGTCTCAAATTCGATTTAGTGGGTTATCCGCTCTTTAACGATGTGCGTATTCAAAAATAGTATTGCTAAATAATTTCTGGGGACCATCCAGTAGGGAAGGAGTGTGGGCTATGATCAGAGCTGTTGCAGAAAGACTGGTTACTTCTTTGTTGGTCATTCTGGGTTCCTGTATTTTGGTATTCAGCATTTTGTATCTGCTCCCGGGGGACCCGGTAGATTCGATTCTTGACCCTTCAACGGCCACGCCAGAGATGATCGCCAATTTGCGTCATAAGCTGGGAGTGGATCAGCCTTTTCATGTTCAGTTTTTGAACTATTTCGGAAATCTGCTACAAGGTGATTTTGGAAAATCACTGCTCAATGCTGATCCGGTGCTGCCTAAAATATGGGTCAATCTCCCGCCTACACTGGCGCTGACGCTTGCCGGTTCTGCTATTTCGGTCATTATCGGTGTCCTGCTCGGAGTGCTGTCGGCCATTCATCGGGATAAGCCGATTGATATCATCGCACGAATCGTTGGATTGTTCGGCATTTCTATGCCCACATTCTGGTCAGGCATTCTGCTGTTGCTTATTTTCTCCATTCACTTGGGATGGCTGCCTGCTATGGGCTCGGGCGGTTGGAAAACTCTTGTGCTTCCGTCTCTCACTTTGGGCATTGTCGGTGCAGGGTTCATTGTCAGAATGGTGCGTAACAGTATGCTGGAAGTCATTAATGAGCAGTTCATCGTAACGCTCCGTTCCAAGGGTTTGTCTGAGAAGGTTATTATGTATCGCCATGCGCTACGCAATGCGTTGATTCCAGCGATAACGATGATCGGGATGCTAATGGGAGAAATGCTGGCCGGAGCAGTTGTGAGTGAGACGGTATTTTCACGGCAAGGCATTGGGCGTTTAATTGCGGACGCAATTATGGCTAAAGACTTACCAGTTGTGCAGGGAGTTGTATTGTTCTCTGCCATCATGTATGTGATCGTAAATCTACTGGTGGATATATCGTATACGTTCATTGATCCAAGGGTTAGACGCTCGGCGTAAGCCGGAAGGATTCAGGGAGGAGGAAGTCGGTTGAGAGAAACAATGGCTGCCAAAACAATTTGGAAGGAAAGAAAGCTGCGGGTAGCTCGGCAAACTGGAAGGTGGCGGCTCGGTGGAGTGTCGGATGGGTTCGTATATGCGGCGGGACTGATTATTGTGTTCGTAATCGTCTGTGCGGCGTTTCCACAATGGATTGCTTCTTATGCACCCACAGAAATGTTAAGCGACCATATTTTACAAGGCCCAAGTGCTTCTCACTGGTTCGGAACGGACTATTTTGGGCGGGATGTATTCAGTCTGGTTGTTCACGGAAGTCGGGATTCTCTGTTTATTGGCTTCATGTCGGTACTCGTCGGCGGTCTGGTGGGTGGAATTATTGGTGCGCTCTCAGGTTACATTGGCGGTACAGTGGATTCGATACTGATGCGATTTATTGATATTTTGATGACTATTCCCGGAATTCTGCTGGCTTTGGCGATTGCGGCGGCTCTTGGCCCAAGCTTGTTCAATATTGTGCTGGCGGTAGCCATATCTGCTGTCCCCGGTTATGCAAGAGTTATGCGAGGCCAAATCATGAGTATAAAAGGACGTTCTTACGTCATTGCTTCGCGTTCCATCGGAGTTACACCTTTCGGCATCTTTTGGCGTCATGTGCTTCCTAATTCCTTGTCCCCTTTGCTCGTGATGGCGACGCTTGGCATCGGTAGCGCTATTTTGGCCGGATCGGGATTAAGCTTTCTGGGACTTGGCACGGTAAAGGAAATTCCAGATTGGGGAACAGTATTGTCTCAAGGACGAGGATATTTGACAGTAGCTTGGTGGATATGTACCTTTCCTGGCCTAGCCATTACGTTGTTTGTGTTGTCAGTCAATATTTTGGGCGACAAGCTGAGAGACCAGTTGGACCCGAAAAAGAACGCAAACTAGCATCAGGAAGCCTATTCTTAAGTGCTATAGAAGGAGGGAGTTCGTTTGTCATCATTGCTGGAGATTGAACATTTGTCGGTCGATTTTCATACTAAAAAAGGTTTGCTGCAAGCACTCGACAACGTATCACTGACGATCAGGGCGGGAGAAACGGTCTGCCTCGTCGGTGAATCTGGCAGCGGAAAAACGATTACCTCCAAGGCGATTATGCGGCTAATCGATTATGAGAACGGACGAATTGCCCAAGGACAAATACGGTTGCAGGGCATAGATTTGACCGTTTTGTCACAGCAGGAATTACGCTCACTTCGTGGTAAAAAGATGGCGATGGTATTTCAGGAGCCGATGTCGGCGTTTGATCCGGTGTACACTATCGGGTATCAGCTGATAGAAATCATCATGGAGCATGACCGGAAGACACGAAAGCAAGCATGGGCTCATGCGGTTCATTTGCTGAACAGGGTAGGGATTCCTGAACCGGAAATTCGTATGAAGCAGTACCCCGGAGAGCTGTCCGGTGGGATGCTGCAACGGGCGATGATTGCAATGGCACTTTCATGTGGCCCTGAGCTGCTAATAGCGGATGAACCAACGACGGCGCTGGATGTAACGATTCAGTCACAAATTTTGCAATTGCTTCAGGAATTAAAGACAGAATTCAACATGTCGATTCTGTTGATTACGCATGATTTGGGTATTGCCGCAGAGGTTGCGGATCGAATTGTTGTGATGTATGCCGGTCGAGTTGTGGAGCAAGCAGTAACGGAAGAACTGTTCGAGCTGCCATTGCACCCTTACACTAGAGGGTTGCTTCGTTCGGTGGCAACACTGGATACAGATCGCAGCAGCAAGCTGTTTTCGATCCCGGGGGCAATTCCGAGCCTGAGTGCATTGCCTTCCGGCTGCTTGTTTCACCCGCGTTGCCCGCATGCGACAGATCAATGCAAAAACGAAGCGCCACCGCTGGCAACCAAGGATGAACGCGAGGTAGCTTGCTGGCATTCGGAGCAATTGGCTGCCTCCGACGAGTGGCATATTACAGAGCTATCGATGAAAGGGCAGATCACGGCAAATGCTGTTGCAAAGGCAACCGAAGTAAAGGAAGAATTGACGAACGTATCTGCTGTTGATGGGGCTAAGGTGAGCAGTCATGGCGTACAGGTAAAGAACTCCCCTAAATCCAATGAGACTATCACGGAAACCGTCCAGAACAAGCAGGACTTGTTTAGAGTGGATGGAATTCGCAAGTATTATCCGGTGAAAAAAAGCTTTCCCGGTCGGACGGGTGCTTCGATCCGGGCGGTGGATGATGTATCGTTCTCAATCCGGCAGGGCGAAACCTTTGGATTGGTCGGAGAATCCGGCAGCGGTAAGTCTACTTTAGGCCGGCTGCTGATGCAGCTGGAACGTCCGACCTCAGGGCAGGTATGGTTCCAGGATCGGGAGCTGACACGTTTAGGAAATTCTGAGTTGCGATCCGTTCGCCGTGATATGCAGATGATTTTTCAAGACCCCTACGGATCACTTGATCCACGGTGGAATGTGGGAGATATCATAGGGGAGCCGCTTGCGGTTCATGAAGGGTTGTATGGCAAGGCAAAGCAGGAACGGGTGGAAGAACTCCTGAGCGCTGTTGGATTATCACCTTCGCTGGTTACTCGGTTTCCGCATGAATTTTCGGGAGGACAGCGGCAGCGAATCGGGATAGCCCGTGCCATTGCTCTGCAACCGCAGTTTATTTTGGCGGATGAGGCAGTGTCGGCTTTGGATGTTTCCGTTCAGTCACAAATTGTCAATCTGCTTCAGGACTTACAGCGTAAGCTGGATACAACCTATTTGTTTATTGCACACGGATTGCACATTGTCCGCCATATTTCAGATCGGATAGGGGTTATGTACTTGGGGAAACTTGTAGAAATTGCGCCAAGTGACGAGTTGTTCAGGCATCCTGCCCATCCGTATACCCGGGGGCTTGTTGCCTCGATACCTAACCCAAATCCGAAAAACCGTCGGGAGCTAATTACGGTACAAGGTGAGATTCCTTCGCCTGCGAAGCCGCCATCCGGCTGTCGTTTTCATACCCGCTGTCCACTAGCGACCTCGCGTTGTCGTGAGGAAGCACCTGAGCTGACAGCGATTAGCACAGGACATTATGCCGCTTGTCATTACCCGGCCTAGGTTCAACCCCTTCCTTTGATCTGCTATCGGCATGATAAGAGAGCTACATTCTACAGGCCGTTCATGGTAAGATAAGGATAGAAGTATATAAATTCAATAGTAAAAGAGGGTAGTATGCTAGATAAATGGGTTCAGGAATTAAAAGATGATGAACAAGAGCTGATTGCGTGGAGAAGACATCTACATCAGCATCCCGAGCTGTCTTTTGAAGAAACGAATACGTCTGTATTTATCGCCGATCAATTGCGCTCTTTTGGTATTGAGGTAAGAACGAATGTGGGTGGAAACGGTGTGCTCGGGTTTTTAGAAGGCGGTCAGCCAGGTAGAACGATTGCATTTCGTGCTGATTTTGATGCACTTCCCATTCAGGATGAAAAGGATGTGCCTTATAAATCGACCGTTCCGGGTGTTATGCATGCCTGCGGACATGATGGTCACACGGCTGCGTTACTTGGAGTGGCACGCGTGTTGAGCCATAACCGTGAGGCGCTGAAGGGAAAGCTTGTGTTTATTTTTCAACATGCGGAAGAAAAACCGCCTGGCGGAGCCAAGTTTATGATTGAGGATGGCTGTCTGGATGGGGTAGAGGCGGTATATGGTATTCACCTCGCATCTGAAATTCCTTTTGGTAAAATTGGATTAAAGAGTGGGCCTGCGATGGCGGCTGTCGACGCGTTTACGATCCAGATCAACGGTAAAGGCGGGCATGGCGCACGACCGCATCAGACGGTGGACTCTATTGTTATCGGCAGTCAAATTGTGAACGGGTTGCAGCAGGTGGTTAGTCGCAGGGTGGACCCTATTGAATCAGCAGTGTTAACGATTGGGGTATTTCAAGCTGGAACTGCCTTTAATGTGATTGCAGATAAGGCTAAAATTGAAGGCACCGTACGTACGTTTAATAAGGAAGTGCGTAAGGAAGTCGAGAATGAAATTCGCAGTATCGTCAAGGGGTTGACTGAGGCTTATCATGCCGGATACGAAATTGACTATCTGAATGGCTATCCTTCTTTGGTGAATGCCGAAGCCGAAACGGAACGTGTACGCGAGCTCATCGGCAGACTGTATGGAGCAGACGCTTTTTTGGATTTGAAGCCGGTCATGGGAGCAGAGGATTTTGCTTATTATTTGGAGCATCGACCGGGAGCCTTCATTCATGTGGGTGCACGCAATGAGGATGAACGAACGCATTTTGCTCATCACCATCCTCACTTTGATTTTGATGAGCGGGCATTGCTCGTCTCAGGGCATATTTTTTTAGCACTGGCGCTTGAATACTTGCAATAATAGGCATATGTTTATGACTGACGACATATTAACGAAGCTGGAACCGCGCATAGCGCGGTTTTTTGTTGTAAATCCAAGTATTTTGACACCCATAAAGAATGAAAATTAAGTAATTAATTCACTATATGAAAAATTCATAATAGAATTAAATAAAAGGTATTAACTCTGAAGGAAGTTCAAACCTCCTATTATAAGCTGCGGAGCAGGAGATAAAATTGTATTATCTTGATTTTTCGTACAAGGAAATGGGAAAAAGATGACGAATCTATTGAGCAAGACACCGATGTAAGCGCTAACAAAACCGGTGTTGCACCGTATTTATTGGGAATGAATGGGGGTGAGTCTGAGAGGACATTTGTCAGAATTGTGAGAAGCAACGATAACGATAGGAACGAATTCAGAATCGGCTGATTACTTTTATCTCAAAATGACTCGCATATTCAATTGATAATGAAGAAGGAGGTTGAATTCATTGACTAAGGCAAAAAACAGGTTGAGAATTGCTTGTTTGGCGCTTGTGGTAGCGGGTGCTTCCTGGACAGGAATGATAGCGCCGACTCATGCTGCTCCAAGTGACGATTACAGTTGGAAAAGTGTCGTTACGGGTGGAGGTGGTGGTTTTGTACCTGGCATTATTTTTAATGAAACGGAAAAAGACCTGATCTATGCCCGTACAGATATTGGAGGAGCTTACCGCTGGAATGCTGCCAATGAGAGTTGGATTCCGCTGACGGATTCTGTGGGCTGGGAGGATTGGAACAAAAATGGTGTCGATGCACTAGCGACTGATCCTGTTGATCCGAATCGTGTATATATAGCTACAGGTACGTATACTAATTCATGGGATAAACAAAATGGGCAAATTATGCGTTCCACCGACAGGGGCAATACGTGGCAGACAACCAAGCTTCCTTTTAAGGTGGGGGGGAATATGCCGGGGCGTTCAATGGGTGAACGTCTGACGATTGATCCAAATAAGAATAATATTTTGTTCTTTGGAGCTCGAAGTGGTAATGGACTATGGAAAAGCTCTGATTTTGGAGCAACTTGGAGCAAGGTAAGCAGTTTCCCGAATCCAGGGACGTATGTACAGGACCCTTCCAATGAATATACCAGCGACATTGTCGGTTTAGCGTGGATCACCTTTGACAAAAAAACAGGCTCTTCCAATAAAGCAACGCAGACGATCTATGTAGGTGTTGCAGATAAAAAGCAAAGTGTCTATCGCAGTACAGATGGCGGGACAACCTGGTCTGCTATAGCGGGACAGCCTACGGGCTATTTGCCACATCACGGTGTGTTATCACCGGACGGCAATCTATATATTTCTTATAGCGATGGAGCAGGTCCATATGATGGATCAAAGGGTGAACTGTGGAAATTGAATACAGCAAGCGGGCAATGGACTAACATTAGCCCCGTAGGTAGCAGTAGTGCGGACAATCATTTTGGATATGGTGGACTGACGGTGGATGCCCAGAAGCCAGGTACACTCATGGTTGCTACGTTGAATGCCTGGTGGCCGGATGAAACGATTTATCGCAGCACTGATAGTGGGGCAACTTGGAGTCCTATTTGGGAATTTGATGGTTATCCGTCTCGTAAGCTAAAATACAATCTGGATATAAGCGGTGCGCCTTGGCTGACTTTCAATGCCAACCCTGCCCCACCGGAAGTATCGCCCAAGCTGGGGTGGATGATTGGAGATCTGGAGATAGATCCATTTAATTCAGACCATATGTTGTACGGCACCGGAGCTACGATTTATGGCTCTAAAAATCTGACCAATTGGGATAAAGGCGGAAAGCTGGATATTTCAGTAGCCGCTAAAGGGGTAGAGGAAACGGCAATTTTGGATCTGGTGAGCCCTCCAACCGGCGCGCCTTTGGTGAGCGCAGTAGGTGATGTCTCTGGATTCAGACATGACGATTTATTCAAGGCTCCAGCTAAAATGCTGGATAATCCGACCTTTACAAGCAGCGAAAGCATTGATTATGCCGAGCTGAATCCTTCTTTTATGGCCCGAGTAGGTAAAGCGGATTATAAAAAAGATCCAAATGCCAAATCCATCGGTTTTTCCAATGATGGAGGAGCCAACTGGTATAAAGCAAATAGCGAGCCTTCCGGTACAGCAGGAGGAGGCAGCATCGCCGTAGCAGCAGATGGTAATGGCTTGCTGTGGAGTACATCAGACAAAGGTGTGTTCTACTCCAAAACTGGCGGCAACTCATGGACAGCAAGCACAGGGATTCCAGCGAATGCAAAGATCGTCTCTGACCGAGTGAACCCTAATAAATATTACGCATTTGCCTCCGGGAAAATATATGTGAGCACCAATGGAGGCGTATCCTTTACGCCATCAGCGGCAACTGGCTTACCGACAGCAGGCAATGCTGATATTGATGCTGTACGAGGAGCAGAAGGAGATGTGTGGTTCGCCGGAGGCTCCGAGGATGGAGGACCATACGGCTTATGGCATTCCAAGGATTCAGGTGTTACATTCACCAAACTCGATAATGTGCAGGAAGCGGATTTTGTAGGCTTTGGTAAGGCAGCGCCGAACCGTACGAATGCAGCGGTATTTATCGTTGGTAAAATTGATGGTACACGTGGATTTTACCGTTCGGACGATGCTGGCGCAAACTGGGCGCGCATTAATGACGACAAGCATCAATATGCTCGAGTGACCAAAATTATTGGGGACCCTCGGGTTTATGGACGTGCTTATCTGGGAACGAATGGCCGTGGCATTCTGGTGGCAGATCGTGTGGGTGGTGATCAGCCATCTACCGGGCAAGCAAGTATTACA
Organism: Paenibacillus sp. FSL R10-2748; assembly: GCF_038005565.1. Lineage (NCBI taxonomy): Bacteria > Bacillati > Bacillota > Bacilli > Caryophanales > Paenibacillaceae > Paenibacillus > Paenibacillus sp. FSL R10-2748. The sequence goes on along the minus strand of NZ_JBBOTK010000002.1, from coordinate 81,987 downwards.
CCAACGACTGCAACCTATGGATTGAATAACAGCAATACGGATCTTACTGTCAAGCTAACACTTAACGGCAATACGTTAGAAGCTATCAAGCAGGGGAGTGTGGTGTTGAACAAAGGTGAAGATTATACGCTTAGTGAAGAAACAGTCGTTCTTACCAACAAGTATTTATCTAAACTTCCTAAAGGAGAGACAGCACTAAACTTCCATTTTAGTACAGGTAATGATGTGTTGTTTACGATTACGGTGAAAGGGGATACGCCAAGTGAGCCGGGAACAGGCGAGGGCGTTCTGAAGGTGCAAACCTTCAATGGGAATGTATCCGCCACAAGCAATACAATCAGTTCTAAATTTAAAATAACCAATATGGGAACCTCATCAATTTCCCTAGCAGACGTGACATTGCGTTATTATTACACCATTAACGGGGAGAAAGTACAAAATTTCTTCACGGATTGGTCGAGCGTCGGTACAGGGAATGTGATTGCTAGCTTCAAAACATTATCCAATGCGAAGCCAGGGGCAGATTCTTATGCAGAAATCGGGTTTAAATCGGCTGCGGGTTCTTTAGAACCCGGTCAAAGTGTGGAGTTGCAAACCCGGATATCCAAAGAGGACTGGAGCAGTTACACACAAACCGATGATTATTCATTTAATCCCACAGCAAACAGTTTACAAGATTCTGCTAAAATAACCGCTTACCTGTCTGGAAGCAAGCAATGGGGAATTGAGCCATAAATCTTAATAAGGATAATCCTAAGTCAGCCACTCTAATGAGTGAGCTGGCTTTATTTTTGACGACCTTATTGTCCCGCATTCTTTTTTTGGGGAAAAAGCAACGACAAGTTGAAAACAGCAACTAATAGAGATTCAAATTAAATAATATAATTATTTCATTATATGAAAAATTCATAATAGAAACAAAACTCTTTCTCGCATACGATCTCCACAAAACAAACACACCACTTTAAGTAGAAAAAAAGAAATACTTACGGGAACATATGTTCTTTTATCTCAAAAAAGAAACGCTCCTGTCCTTAGACAAAAAGCGTCTCTAATCCATTTTTTATATTTATCATACACCTCAAACAAGATGCCGAGATGCTGAAATTAACAGTGTCATCGTAATGACATTCACAATCGTAGAAAGTAATACTGTTTGTGCGGCAAAATCGGGTTCATTTTTATATTCTTCCGCCAAAATACTTGTATTAACGCCGGTAGGCATACCCGATGCAATGAGCAAGGCTTGAGCCGGAATCCCCTTAAGACCCAACAGCAAGACGAGCATAAAACCGACCATTGGACCAGCAATCAGGCGCAGTACCATACTGATGTACACGGCTGTCCGGCGCAAACGAAAGGGATATTGCACAATTTGTGCTCCCAAAGTAAGCAGAGCCACGGCAACCATCGACTGACTAATATAATTCAAAGGTTCAGCCAGTAAATTAGGCAATGGACTATGCAGCAGATTTAGGAGCAAACCTAGCGCAAGCGCATAGGGAACAGGCATTTTTAAAAAATTAATTAATATTTTTCGAGTATTGGCCTTGCCGTTTTGCACAACAAAAGTGCCGTATGTAAAAGTGACAAAGCTTTGAAAGGTCATAATCAGAGCTTGAACGGAAATGGCCAACGGGTCACCTTTGAACACCAACTGATTGATTGGCAGACCATAATTTCCTGAATTATCTAGCATCACACTATTTGTAAAAGCTCCGCGCATTCCGGGGCTGTATTTCAGAGATCTGGCGACGGTAGTGCTGATTACGTACAGAATAGCTATGTACAAGGCATAAAAAAGTGAAACCTCACCCATGAGCATTAAAGAAATTTCCGAGTTATAAAGACCTGTAAACACAACTGCGGGGGTGATATAGTAAAAATTGATTTTAGCTAAGGTATACAAATCCAGTCGAAAATAATATTGCATGATACAACCAAAACCGATAAGTACAAAAATAGGTAAAACAACGTCCAAAAGAATGGTGCCGAACATGTCTGTTTCATCTTCTTTCTATTATGCGAATGTAAAGGCTGATTCTTAAAAATGCATGTGTAATTCTCATTATACTGTGTAAATAGGTTAGGCGTATAATAAAATTTTATAGTGATTTTGACAATATGGACTGCAGCTATAGTAGTGTCTCACACATTAGATAAGAAAAGATAAAAAATCAGCTTAGAGAAGCCGTTAATACATCTAGGGACATTTGAGCCCGGTCTTTACTATAAGGAGGAATCGCATCATGAGAAACACTTGGACAGCTTTACTAGCGTGTATACTGGTCTTGGGTTTGGCAGCGGGAACCGTTGAAGCCAAGCAGGGACGCGGAAATGATCAGGAGAACAAACAGGAAGCAAAGACGTCTGTTAAAGACGGGAATGAAAAGAGCGGGGAAGAGCTAATCAATCCCCATGACTCAGACAATGATCAGTCCAAAAAACAAAAGGACAAAGCATCCGGGAAAAAGGATGAAAACAGTAAAAAAGACAAACACGCAGAAATCAGAAAAACCGAACCTGTTGCAGTAACAGATGATACATACGAGGAGTCCAAAGACCATAATGGTCACAAGGGACGCAACGGTTACAAAGGTCTGCTTCACGCGGTAGAAAATACGAAGGATAAGCCGGCAGGAGCGGTTATTGCGAATCTGCTGCTTACGAAATACCCAAACCGTTTGACTCCGGAGCAGGTTGCTGAACTTGAATTGATCCGGAATTCTGGTAAAGCACTGACTGAGGCAGCTGAGCTACTGGCTGAAAACGGAAATGTGACTGATGCCGTTTACATGCAGGAGGAGGCGGTACTGGCTAATGTGTCCGATCTGGACAGCCACAAAAAGCTGGGTGAATTCTCGAAGAAGGCCGGACGGCCGTCGGGTATGAAGCTGTTCGTGAATGGTGAAAAATACGATGCCAAACCGATTAACCGCAATGGGACCACACTTGTTCCGTTTAGAACAGCTTCCGAAGCTTTGGATGCAAAGGTTTCCTGGGATCCGAAAGAAAAGGCTGTTACTGTCACCCGTAACGGCGTGTCCGTCAAATTATTTGTTAACAGTCCAAAAGCATATATTAACGGTCAGCCGTATTCTATCGAGCAGCCAGCATCCATAGTGGATGGGACGACAATGGTACCTGTAAGGGTAATCGGAGAGGCCTTGGGGACAAATGTTAAATGGGAGCCTGAGAGCCAGTCCGTTGTTGTATACGAGCAGACAACAACAACACCTGCATCAACATCATAACGTGCTGTAAACAAAAAGGGCCCTGACTAACTGTCAGGCCTTTTTGTTTTACCTTGCAATTAATGATTTCGTATTCTTTTTAATGGTGAGAAGATAGATAGCCTTCATAATACTACCAAGCTATTCGCATTATGTGCTGGTCATGTGTACAATTAAATAGAGAACGCTTAGAAAAGGGAGTGTCATAGATGGATTTAGGATTAACGGGAAAAACAGCCTTTGTTGCAGGTTCCAGTAAAGGACTCGGCAAGGCAAGCGCACGAGAGCTGGCACGCGAGGGTGCGAATGTCGTCATTTCAGGACGGAACGAAGCAGAGCTTCAGCGGACGCAGGCGGAATTACTGGAAACAGCGAGTGGCCGCGTTGAATATGTAGTTTGCGATGTAACAAAACCAGAACATATCTCCCAGGCCATCCGCCGTACAGCTGATTTGTTTGGCACCGTGGATATTTTGGTTAACAATGCGGGTGGGCCTCCTGCCGGTACCTTTGATGATTTTACAGATGAAGTGTGGATGCAGGCCTTTGAACAAAATTTACTTAGTCATATCCGGTTGATCCGTGAAGTGTTACCATATATGAAAAAACAACAAAGCGGTAGGATTTTAAATATTGCTTCTTCCTCAGTTAAGCAGCCAATTCCGGGGTTAATCATTTCAAATACGCTGCGTACTGGAGTTGCTGGATTGGCAAAAACATTGTCTCTGGAATTAGCTCCTCATAATATTCTGGTACATACTGTAGCACCGGGGAGAATTGCAACTGATCGCGTGCGTAGCTTGGACGAGCATCGAGCTGAGAAAACCCAGCAAACGACGGATCAGGTTCGCAAACAAGCAGAAGAGGGCATTCCATTGGGACGGTATGGACAGCCTGAAGAGTTCGGTAAAGTCGTTGCTTTTCTGGCGTCTTCAGCTTCATCCTATTTGACAGGGAGTACCATCCTTGTGGATGGCGGAATGATTAAATCGTTATAAAATAAAGATGCGTGCCAGCCTCAGGTTTAATTGAGTGCTGGCACGCTTTTTTAAAATTTATTTAGGAAGTAGAAAATCTTCATTCACGGACTGTTCAGCCCTCACGGCCTGGAAGCTCACAACCCTCATCGGTACATAAACCACCTGCATCTTGTTTGGACGAGCTGCCGCTTATCATGGTGAAAGGTGAGCGTTCATCCCATGCTTTTTGAAGCGCATCATGAAATACTTCCTCCGGCTGGGCACCAGAAATAGCAAATTTTCGATCAAATACAAAGAATGGCACACCCTGAACACCCAATTCAGCGCCTTCGGCTTCATCAGCTCTAACTTCGTCGGTAAAACGGTCACTGGCTAATATAGCAGCCGCTTCCTTTTGCTCCAAACCAACTTCAGTAGCCAGCGCTACCAGCACTTCATGATCCCCTGTATGCTTGCCTTCGATGAAAACAGCTTGGAATAAACGCTCGCTCAGCTCCAGCATTTTGCCTTGTGTTTGAGCCCAAAGTGTTAAGCGGTGAGCATCAAGAGAGTTCGTCGGCACCATGGCATGAATATTATAATCAAGACCCGCAGAGCGTGCGTTTTCGTTCATTCGATCATTCATAGCCTGAGCCTCTTGCAGACTGACCCCATATTTAGCTGATAGTTCTTCATTGATCGTTTTACCACTATCTCTCACAGCATTCGGGTTCAATTCGAAACTCTTGAATGTCAATTGCACCTCATTGCGATGTGGGAATTGCTGTAATACTTGCTCCAAACGGCGTTTGCCGATATAACAGAATGGACACATATAATCAGACCAAACTTCGATATTCATAAGGAAAAAGCCTCCATGTATACGTATTTTATTGAGTAACTGGGAGTGGTGCTCCCCCCTTTAGAATGTGTATTAAGGTGGAACTTCATTAGTTACAATAAGAATTATAAAGCTAAAGCATTCAACGTGCAAATAATTAATGCTTGTCAAAAAATTAATGCTGTGATATTTTATATGTGTAACCGGTTACACATTGGAGTTGAACCTACACTATGACAACAATTAAAGAAGTCGCCAGCTTTGCAGGTGTTTCCGTAGCGACCGTATCCAGAGTTATTAATGAAACTGGATATGTACATGAGGATACACGGCGAAAGGTAGAGGCTGCTGTGAAGCAGTTAAATTACAAGCCTAATGAAGTTGCACGTTCTTTGTATAAAAAGAAATCCAGATTAATCGGCCTGCTGCTGCCGGATATTACGAACCCTTACTTTCCCTTGTTAGCTCGTGGGGTGGAGGATCGAATGCAGGAAAATGATTTTCGGATTATTTTCGGTAATAGTGATGAAGATCGCCAAAAAGAATTGGATTACATGGATACTTTTGTTCAAAATAATGTCGTTGGTGTTATTTCTTCTACCAATGATCCCGATGCCGATTGTTATGCCAAACTGAAGATCCCGGTCGTTTTTCTCGATCGAACTTCCAGTGACAGCCTCTCCGTATATGCAGATGGAGCCCATGGCGGTTGCTTGGCTGCTCAAGAAATGGTTGCCCGCGGCAGCAAACAAATTACAGTCATGCAGGGCCCTGCACATATTCGTCCAGCACAAGACCGTTTTCGCGGGGCGGTTGAAGAGCTTCAGCAATCCGGAATTGCTTACCATGTGGTCGAGACAACCTCCTTTTCGTTCAAGGAGGCCGAGTCGTGGGCCAAAGAGCTGTTTAGCAAGTACCCGGATACGGACGGAGTTATCGCAAGTAACGATATCGTGGCTACAGCGGTGATGCATGAGGCACATAGATTAGGAAAGAAAATCCCGGATGATGTTCAAATTATCGGGTTTGATGATATACCATTAAGTAGTTTGTTATTCCCGCCTTTGTCAACGATCCGACAACCTGCTTATGAAATGGGCTGGGAAGCAGCAGGGCTACTCATTCAGTTGATTGAGCAGTCGCAAGTAACGAAGTCAAGCGTACCTAATCTTCATTCGAAAGTACTTACCTATTCAAGCATACAATTGCCCGTCAAATTTATAGAACGGGAAACGACAAGAAAGGTGGATCATGATGGCTAAAATTTCAATTATCGGAAGCAGTTCTATGGATCTCGTAGTTACTTCGTCCAAACGTCCCGGTGCTGGTGAAACGGTATTGGGTGAAAGCTTTACAACCGTACCTGGAGGTAAAGGAGCCAATCAGGCAGTAGCCGCAGCACGACTCGGAGCAGACGTTACGATGATTGGACGTGTAGGGGATGACCATTTTGGAGAACAGATTTTACGGAATTTTGAAGAAAATCATGTTCATACTGGCTATGTGAAACCGGTTACACATATGGAAAGCGGTACAGCGCATATTGTACTAGCTGAAGGTGATAACAGTATTGTCGTGGTAAAAGCAGCAAATAATGAAGTGACACCCGCCTATGTGGAAGAAGCACTTGACGTCATTCGAAGTTCGGATATTGTGTTAATTCAACAGGAAATACCGTCGGAAACGGTTGTTTATGTAAGCGAAATTTGTGCGAAGTACCAGGTACCCTTGTTGCTGAATCCAGCCCCGGCTCGTGAAGTGGAAGAAAGCGTAATTGCGAATGCGACCTACATTACGCCAAACGAGCATGAAGCTGCCATTATGTTTAAGGATATGAGCCTGCAAGAAGCGTTGCGCAAATATCCCAACAAGCTGTTTGTGACTGAGGGCAGCAACGGTGTACGATTCTTCGACGGAGAACAGGAAGTCGTGGTTCCTACTTATAAAGTAGAAGCCGTTGATACAACAGGTGCAGGAGATACGTTTAACGCTGCTTTTGCAGTGGCATTGGCTGAAGGAAATTCGTTGGCAGACAGTGTGAAATTTGCTAATCGTGCTGCGTCATTGTCCGTAACCAAATTTGGAGCCCAAGGTGGAATGCCAACCCGACGTGAAGTGGAGGAGCAAATATAATATGAAGAAACATGGAATCCTAAACAGTCATATATCCAGAATACTGTCGGATCTCGGCCACACAGACTATATTGTCGTGGCTGATGCTGGCTTACCTGTTCCTGAAGGCGTTACCAAAATTGATTTGGCCCTTAAATTGGGGGTTCCATCCTTTCAGGACGTCGTTGATGTCATTGCAGCAGATATGGTGATCGAAAAAGTAATGCTGGCCGAAGAAATTAAACAAGAAAATGAACAAGCATTACAGTATATTATGCGCACCTTTGCAGGGGAGCAATTAGAACAGCCACAGCTTAATAAGCAGGCAGCCGTCATTGAGTTTTGCCCTCATGAACAATTCAAGGAGCTGACCCGGTATGCGAAGGCGGTCATTCGTACAGGAGAGGCTAAGCCGTTTGCCAATTGTATTTTGCAGGCAGGAGTTCATTTTGGATAAATCAATGTTGAATAAAAAGGAGGGTACAGCATGCAGATTCAAATGAAAGGAATTCACAAAGCCTTTGGAACCAATCAGGTACTGAGTGGTGTTGACTTTGATCTTCGTGAAGGAGAAGTACATGCCCTCATGGGTGAGAATGGTGCAGGCAAATCAACGCTGATGAATATTTTAATCGGACTGCATCGGCGAGATGAGGGAACGATCATCATTGACGGTCAGGAAACCTATTTTGCCGACCCCAAAGAAGCGGAGCAAAAAGGAATTGCTTTTATTCACCAGGAACTGAATGTGTGGCCGGAGATGACCGTGCTGGAAAATCTATTTATCGGCAAGGAAATGACATCCAAGTGGGGCTTACTAGACAGCTCCAAAATGAAAGCGCTAGCAAATGAACAATTCAGCAAGCTTTCGGTAAATCTTCCATTGAACGGTGAAGCAGGCGATTGTTCAGTGGGTCAACAGCAGATGATTGAAATTGCCAAAGCACTCATGACGGATGCTAAAGTTATCGTGATGGATGAGCCGACAGCCGCCTTAACCGAACGAGAAATTCAGAAGCTGTTCGAGGTTATTACTTCCTTGAAAAAAGATGGTGTTTCGATTGTGTATATTTCACATCGGATGGAGGAGATATTCGCGATCTGTGATCGGATTACCATCATGCGTGACGGGAAAACGGTGGATACTCAGGCGATTCCCGATACGCATTTTGATGAAGTTGTACGGAAAATGGTGGGTAGAGAGCTGACTGAACGCTACCCGGTAAGAACGCCTGCTTTGGGAGAAGTGGTGCTGGAGGTCAAAAATGCTTCGCATAAAGGGTTATTTGAAAATGTGAATTTCACTGTACGATCTGGGGAAATTGTAGGTTTTTCAGGCTTAATGGGCTCGGGACGGACCGAGATCATGCGGGCGTTATTTGGACTGGATGCTTTGGATCGTGGTGAGATTCATGTGCGTGGAAAAAAAGTGTCTATTCGTAAGCCGGATGATGCGGTGAAACTTGGGATTGGCTTCATTACAGAAGACCGAAAAGATGAGGGCTTGGTGCTGGACTTTTCCATCCGGGAAAATATGGTGCTGCCAAATCTGTTCAGCTTTACTTCAAAAGGATTTATTTCAGGTAAAAAAGAGCTAGATTTTGTTAACACTTTAATTAAGCGCTTACAAATTAAAACCCAATCGGGCGAAACAACGGTTCGCAGTTTGTCAGGTGGTAATCAGCAAAAGGTGGTTATTGCCAAATGGGTAGGTATTGGTCCAAATGTGCTCATTCTTGACGAACCGACGAGAGGTGTGGATGTGGGAGCCAAGCGGGAAATCTACCAGTTGATGAACGAGCTGACCGAACGTGGAGTCGCGATTATCATGGTATCCTCGGAACTCCCTGAGGTACTCGGCATGAGCGATCGTATTGTCGTGGTGCACGAGGGAAAGATCAGCGGAGAGCTGAGCAGGGAAGAAGCCACACAAGAAAATATTATGACGCTAGCTACAGGAGGACAGTAATATGACAACTATGAATGAATCAAAAAGCAGCAAAGGCTTTCAAATGTCACAAATCACACAGAAGCTTGGCCCGTTGTTGGGACTCATTATTTTGGTAATTATCGTATCGGTTTTAAATCCCAGCTTTTTGGAACCGCTTAATATTTTGAATTTATTGCGCCAGGTATCCATTAATGCGTTAATTGCGTTCGGTATGACCTTCGTTATTCTCACAGGTGGAATTGATTTGTCAGTCGGCTCCATATTAGCACTATCCAGTGCGTTTGTCGCAAATATGATGCTGGCCGGGTTCGATCCTATTTTGGCGATTATCATTGGCTGTGCATTGGGTGGCGTGATGGGCATGGTCAACGGCTTGATGATTACGAAAGGTAAAATGGCTCCGTTCATCGCTACACTAGCAACCATGACCATTTTCAGAGGATTAACACTCGTTTATACCAACGGTAACCCTATTACAGGACTCGGAGACAGTCTGGTATTTCAATTGTTCGGTCGTGGCTATCAGTTCGGTATTCCGGTTCCAGCGATTACGATGCTCATTACCTTTGCTGTCCTATGGATCATTTTGCATAAAACACCATTCGGACGTAAAACGTATGCCATTGGTGGTAACGAGAAGGCTTCGATTGTATCTGGTATTAAAGTACCGCGTGTAAAAATTTGGATTTACTCTCTGGCTGGAATGCTTTCCGCATTGGCGGGAGCTATCTTGACTTCACGTTTGAACTCGGCACAACCGACAGCGGGTACTTCTTATGAACTGGATGCCATTGCGGCTGTTGTATTAGGTGGAACAAGCCTCTCGGGAGGACGCGGACGAATCGTAGGTACGTTAATTGGTGTGCTTATCATCGGTACACTAAACAATGGCTTGAACTTGCTGGGGGTTAACTCTTTTTATCAAATGGTCGTAAAAGGGATAGTCATCGCTATTGCTGTATTGATTGACCGTAAAAAATCCGCATAATACACCTATCTGCGTAGAAGGAGACACATAAATATGAAAAAGCTTATATTAATCATGACTGCCTTGCTGCTCCTGCTCATGACAGGGTGTTCCTTGGAACCGCCCGAATGGGCCAAACCTAAAGCGGCCGCGAACCTGAAGGACATTAAAATCGGCTTGTCGATCTCAACGCTGAACAATCCATTCTTCGTCTCTCTCAAAGACGGAGTTGTGGCAGAGGCCAAAAAACAAGGAATGCAGGTCATTGTTGTGGATGCACAAAATGATTCGGCGAAACAAAGTAATGACGTGGATGATCTGATTCAACAGGGAGTAAACGCGTTACTCATTAATCCGACAGATTCGTCGGCCATCTCCACTGTGGTACAATCAGCGAATGCATTGAACATCCCGGTTATTACACTGGATCGTTCTGCTGACAAAGGAGACGTAAAAGCACTCGTCGCTTCAGACAACGTAGAGGGAGGACGAATGGCTGCCAGATATGTGATTGATCAAGTTGGAAAAGGTGCCAAAGTGATTGAGCTGGAAGGTGTTCCAGGAGCATCCGCTACCCGTGAACGTGGGAAAGGCTTCCATGAAGTAGCAGATAAGGATCTGAAAGTCATAGCAAAACAATCGGCCGATTTTGATCGGACCAAAGGTTTGAACGTGATGGAAAATCTGCTGCAAGGAAACCCGGACGTACAGGCTGTATTTGCCCACAATGATGAAATGGCGTTGGGTGCGATCGAAGCAATCCAAAGCTCAGGTAAGAACATTCCAGTCATTGGTTTTGACGGTAACGAGGATGCGCTTAAATCAATTAAGGAAGGGAAACTGACAGCCACTGTAGCTCAGCAACCCGAGCTTATTGGACAATTGGCGGTGCAGGCAGCCAAGGATGTACTTCAAGGTAAAACCGTGAAAACATCAATTCCTGCTAAGCTGGAGTTGGTGGACCAATCGAAATAAAATGGGTACTTGACCCGACATATTAAGTCTTCGGACTGATGCAAAACATACGCATCAGTCCTTTTTTTGACTAATCTACGATGATGATACATACCACATAAATGGAAGTTTTTAATTTTTGTATTGTAAGAAGAGACGGTAAAAGATAGAATAACAATTATATGATAATGAGAATCACTATCATATTATGAATTGTATATATCTAAGGAGGACGTATATTGTGCAACAAAGGTACAGATTAAAATGGGAATCCACGCTTTGTCTTGTGGTTCTTTTGATGGTTGTATTGAGTGCATGTGGAAACGCAGCTAGCAACAACCAGACAAACGATAAGACCAGCACTAATGATCCTTCCGGGCAATCCAAAACGGTTGTCATGCGCGAATATACTGATGCTACTGGCAATAAGATCAGTATCCCTGCAAATCCACAGCGAGTCGTCACAACACAATATTTGGATGCTATGCTGGCCTTGGGAGTTAAGCCTGCAGGTGCTGCTTCCCATTTGTTAGAAGGAGAATATTTAAAAGGTAAGATTGACGGAGTTGCGGATATTGGGAACCCGACAAATGTAGAAAAGGTGCTGGAGCTACAACCGGACCTGATCATCACAACAGAAGATACCACGCCAGAAGTGAAAGAGCAGCTGGATAAAATTGCTCCAACCGTAGTCGTTTTGTTTGGAGATGGGGATGTATTTAAGCAACTGCGGGATATCGCAGCCGTGCTGGGTAAGGACAAGGAAGCCGAGCAGTGGATCGCTAGTTTCGACAAAAAGGCTGAAGAAGGTCGAAAGAAGCTGGCTGGAAAATTCAAAAAAGATGAAACGGTTACCATTTATATGACCTACGGTAAGGATGTGCTAAGAGTATATGGAGCGCGAAATGTAGGACATGTCATTTACCGTTCACTGGAATTGAATCCTCCTGAGTACATACGACAGAAGCTGGAAAATGACCCGAAGTTTAACTTTGTATACGATAGCATTTCAATGGAAAAGTTACCCGAACTGTCAGGAGACCGTATTATTATGCTGGTTTATGATGAAGCGACTAAGGACGGAATGCTTAAGCAAATTGAGCAAAGTGCACTGTGGAGAAATCTCCCGGCTGTCAAGAACCACAAAGTGTATTTCATCAAAGCCGACCCGTGGTTTACCTACTCACCGCTTGCTATTGACAAATCGCTGGATGAAGCCGTTAACATGCTTTCCATCGATCCTAAATAATCGCTCGAAATTAGAAAGGAGAAGCAATGACTATGCTTAAACGTTTTTTTGAATACTACCGTCCTTACCGGACTTTGTTCATCATTGATTTCTCTTGTGCCTTGCTGGCTGCACTGCTGGAGTTGGCTTTTCCCCTTGCAGTCAATCGGGTGGTCGATGATTTGCTGCCTAGCGGAAACTGGAAATGGATTTTATATGCCTGTCTAGCTCTACTCGGTATTTATGTCATAAGTGCTGCGCTGAATTACGTGGTTACCTATTGGGGGCACAAGCTGGGCATCAACATCGAATCGGACATGCGTAAAAAGCTGTTTGATCGAGTACAAAAGCAATCTTTTCGCTTTTTTGACAATAACAAAACAGGGCATCTCGTTTCACGTATGACCAACGATCTGATGGATATTGGGGAAATTGCTCACCACGGCCCCGAAGATTTGTTTATCGCATTGATGACACTGGGGGGAGCCTTTGGTATCATGCTCGGTATTAACTGGAAGCTGGCTGTACTGACTTTCATTATTGTACCCCTCATGATTTACTTGTCTCTTTATTTCAGCCGAAAAATGTCTGCTGCTTTCCATCGTATGTTTTCTGATATTGCGGATTACAACGCTCGTATTGAAAATAACGTCAGCGGGATTCGCGTTGTTCAAGCGTTCTCCAACGAAGCCCATGAGATGGAACGTTTTGCTGAAAATAATGGGCGTTTCCGTAAAACGAAGCTGATCGCGTACCGGATTATGGCCTGGAATTCCTCAATTAGTTTTATACTAATGAAGCTGGTTTCATTGTTTGTGCTTGTGTGTGGAACATGGTTTGTTATCGAAGGACAGATGACCTACGGGGAATTTATCGCATTTGTGATGTTGTCTAATGTATTCCTGGGGCCGATTAAACAAATTAATTCTGTCATCGAAACGTATCCGAAAGGGATTGCTGGCTTCCGACGGTATCTGGATTTACTGGAAAGTGAATCGGATGTAGAAGATCTGCCAGGAGCCAAGGCGGTTAGCCATCTTAACGGAGATATTCACTTTGCAGGTGTAACGTTTGGTTACGAGAACAAAGATAAGGTATTACGCAAAGTGGACCTATCTATCCATGCGGGTGAAACCGTAGCACTTGTGGGGCCTTCAGGAGCAGGTAAAACGACACTTTGCAGTTTGTTGCCTCGCTTCTACGATGTCGAGGAAGGCAGCATTACCATTGATGGGATGGATATCCGTGAAATGAAGCTGGAATCGCTGCGATCCATGATTGGTATCGTACAGCAGGATGTATTCCTCTTTGATGGAACGATTCGTGAAAATATCGCTTATGGTAAGCTGGATGCTTCGGAAGAAGAAATCTGGGATGCTGCTCGTCGAGCTCAGATTGAAGACCTTGTTCGCTCATATCCGGATGGTCTGGATACAATGATCGGTGAGCGAGGTGTGAAGCTCTCCGGTGGTCAAAAGCAACGTTTGTCTATTGCCCGGATGTTCCTTAAAAATCCGCCAATTCTCATTTTAGATGAAGCGACATCAGCATTGGATACAGAGACAGAAGCCGCGATTCAGCAGGCGCTGACAGAGCTATCCCAAGGCCGTACGACACTCGTTATTGCGCATCGTTTGGCAACGATCAAAAATGCTGACCGCATTATCGTAGTTGCAGATCAAGGGATTGCCGAGCAAGGCAGACATGAAGAGTTATTAGCAGTAAAAGGGGCATATAGCCGCCTGCACCAAGCTCAATATGGAACGTAAATAGGTCGATATGACGCCGTAAATAGAGAGAGGAATGAACGAGTTTGACAAAGAAAATGTGGATTGTGATGATGCTTCTGTCAGTCATTTTAGTTCTTACCGCCTGTGGTGGAAACGTAAAGCAGCCGGATGAAAAGCAGAATCAAACTTCTAATGAACAAAAATCAGAGGAAACGAAAACAGTCAAAACGATTCATGGAGATATTAAGATACCGGTTCACCCTCAGCGGGTTGTAGTGGATTTGTACCTGAATGATTTATTAGCACTAGGAATTAAACCTGTGGGAAGTGTTAAATATTATCTGGATAATCCGTTTTCGAAGGATCTTGTACAGGGAATTACAAGCATTGGAGACCGCGGAAGTGTATCCATTGAGAAAGTATTGACTCTGCAGCCGGATTTGATTCTGATTGGTTCCAAAGATGCTTCTGAATATGAAAAATACAGTAAAATTGCTCCGACCATCGTGATTCCTTATGGAACGTACAAGAATGTGCATGAGGAACTGACAGCTTTTGGTGAGCTGCTTGGAAAAGAACAGGAAGCCAAAACATGGCTTGCTCAATACGATCAGCGGATGCAGGCTGCACGTGACAAGCTAAAGGGAATTGTTCAGCCTGGGGATACTTTCACCGTAATGGAAGCTTCGGAAAAAGAATACTATGTCTATGGTGATAATTTTGGCAGAGGAGGACAGGCGGTATACAGAGGACTGAATTTGACACCTCCGCCGCTTGTCCAAAAAGAATTATTAGGTGAGACTCAATGGAAATCGGTGTCAAAAGAAGTCATTAATCAATATGCCGGCTCTTATATCTTTCTGACGGTTAACAAGGATTTGGGTGGTTACGAAGGAGACAGCATATGGAAATCACTGAATGCGGTCCGGCAAGGTAAGGTTTTTGAGCTCCAGGAGGATCGATATTGGTACTTCGATCCCATCGCTATTGTAGGGCAAGCTGAAGAAATCGCAGATATGATCGTCCAGCGGAATAAAGAGAACGCCGCACAGAAGTAGTCGCTTCGGTGTTGTTGGCAGCCCTTTGGTATTTATGCCGAAGGGCTTTATTTTTTCACAATAGGGCAGATCATTAGGCATTCCTCGAAATTTGCTATTGAAGCCGTTGCCACATTAATTTACAATAGTAAAGATTGCATGATAATAATTCTCATTATCAACATCATCTTCAACACAGTTCGTGATTAGCTACATACTATTCAACAGTAAGGGTGAACAATAGTTATGAAATTATCAGAATCATCGGATAGCCCTGCTCAAAGTAATCATAACCAGTCGCCGACTCAATTCCACTCGCGACCTTGGGCGGCTTCGCTTATCCTGACAGCTGGGCTTGGACTTTTAGCGTTCGGTATCGCGCTATCCCTATCTTTTGGTGCAGCCTCTATTAGGCTAGAAGAGGTATGGAACGCCGTTTTTCATTTTAAACCCGAGTTACAAAACCATCAAATTATTTGGGAAATCCGTCTACCTCGGATTCTGGGTGGGGTTCTAATCGGAGTTTGCTTTGCCGTAGCAGGTGCAATTATGCAAGGAATGACCCGAAATCCGCTTGCTGACTCGGGCTTGCTTGGACTGAACTCGGGAGCCAGCTTGGCGATGGCGATTTGCTTTGCCCTTTTTCCCGGATCTTCCTTTTTACAGTTAATGTTGTATTCCTTTGTTGGTGCAGCTCTGGCTGTTGTGATGGTATATGGAACAAGCTCCATCTCCAAATCAGGTCTTACGCCAGTTCGTCTTGTATTGGCGGGCGCAGCTGTCACGGCATTGCTGTCTGCCTTAGGAGATGCAATTAGTTTGTACTTTAATGTTGGACAGGATTTAGCCTTTTGGTATGCCGGAGGGCTTAGTGGAACCAAGTGGGTTCAGCTCGGTATAGTTTTGCCTTGGGTTGTGGCAGCTTTTATCGGCGCTCTCATGTTGTCGCGCTCCATTACGCTGCTTAGTTTGGGAGACGAAATTGCGTTAAGTCTAGGTCAGCGAACTGGGGTGGTAAAGGTAGTCGGGATGATTCTTGTTCTGATTCTGGCGGGTGCAGCGGTGTCGTTGGTTGGTTCTATAGGTTTCGTGGGATTAATTATTCCCCATATAACCCGCAAGCTGGTTGGCGTCGATTATCGCTGGATTATTCCATGCTCGGCCATTATGGGAGCTTTACTCATTGTATTTGCCGATCTGGCAGCCCGTATGATTAACGCACCTGAGGAAACACCGGTGGGCGTACTTATTGCCTTAATTGGGGTTCCATTCTTCCTTTATCTGGCACGTAAAGAAAGGAGGGCGCTGTAAGATGAATAACGTTACGAATGGGGCTATTGCCAAAGCTAGTCATCGTAAAAAAATCCATGATTGGATGGTTGTAATTATTCTGATCGTATTGCTCATTGCTGCGTTCACCATAAGCGCGAATACGGGAACTATCCGGCTTTCGCCAATGGAGCTATTTAGAACCTTGTTTGGACAAGGGACTCCACAGCAGGAATTAATCCTCTTTGAATTCCGATTGCCGCGAATGGTTATTTCTCTTCTAATCGGTGCAGGTCTCGCTGTTTCTGGCTGCATCATGCAAGGGGTCTCACGTAACGGCCTAGCGGACCCTGGTATTCTGGGGATTAATGCGGGCGCCGGGCTGATGGTCATGCTGTTTATATTGCTTTTTCCATCTATGCAAACTACGAATTCATTGTTTTTACTTCCCGCTCTTGCGCTGATTGGATCAGGAGCAGCTGCTATTCTCATCTACGCGCTTTCTTACAAGAAAGGCGAAGGAATTTCCCCGACAAGGCTACTGCTGAGCGGAATTGGCGTAGCGGCGGGTATCAGTGCTGCGATGATCATTATGACTCTTAAGCTGACACCTGAAAGCTACACGTTTGTAGCTAATTGGTTAGCAGGAAGCATCTGGGGCTCAAACTGGAAATTCGTAATGGCTCTGTTGCCTTGGCTGATTGTATTGCTTCCTTTCGCATACTACAAAGCAAATGTGATGAATGTGCTTAATCTGGGAGATCAGACGGCATCGGGGTTGGGTACACCTATCGAAAAGGAACGTATTCTCCTTCTCGCTGCTGCGGTTGGATTGGCCAGTTCTAGTGTTTCGGTTAGCGGCGGTATCGGCTTTGTCGGTTTGGTGGCTCCACATTTAGCGAGAAAGCTGGTGGGTCCGAAGCATAAAATGCTGCTGGTAACCTGTGCTTTAGTCGGAGCACTCCTGGTACTTGTAGCGGATACGATCACACGATCCTTACCTTTACAGAAAGAAATACCGACAGGTTTGATTGTAGCCATCATTGGTGCGCCATACTTTTTATATCTGCTGAGTCGCTCCAAAGGGTAACATCACGAAAGGATACCACCTGTCAATTAAAATAACCTTCAACACCACTAAGGAAGTGGGGCTGAAGGTTATTTTTTTCATTTGATTTAGCAGCCTTTCATCTCAACGGGAAGTATTCAAGGCATGAGAGGTTTGATGCAGCTCTCTGATCATTTTATGCAACGTGTAATTTTCCTGACGTGTCACGCCGTGTTGATTTTCCTGAACCAGCAACTGATGGATGTTTCGTTTTAGAATTTCACTTCGACGTTCCAGCATTTCGGTACTCATAAATAAATGAACACTCCCTTTGTCATGAATAAACCTACATTTTTGAAATGAGCATAGGCTGAATATAAGTTTGCCTTTCGACTTCTTTAAGTATATCGTGCTAGATGATCAAGGGAAAACGGAGCGAGACTGCAAATTACTTTTTCTCATCATCCATGCTGTGTCGACAGCGACTCACCCCATGAGTTCTTAGATATACTTCCTGATGCTGGCGATAACAGGAGATTAGACGTAATTAACTTCATGTATATAATTTGACTAGCTCATGTTTTTTGATATAAACGGATTTAGTGTATTAATCCATTTAAAATTTTGCTGAAAGCTATGGAGGGGAGCAACTAGAACTGCAAAGGTGTATTCAATGCAATCATTGGTTTATTCCATATCAGCGAGCTCAGTTAACCAAATTTTGCAGTTCTAAATGTCGGAGTCATTACAACTACCTAATGAAAAGAAAAGAATAAGAGGCTATAACATTTTGGAAGTGAGGAGATACAATAATGATTATTTAAAAATCAAATGAAGAAATTGAGCTCATGAGGGGAGCTGGCCGAATTACGACTATTCTGCCAGTCCGCACCACTTGCCTTTGAGGCCGAACTTTTCAAGTCCTGTGTGTACGCCGTAGACGTATACTGGAAGCCATGATCCGAATGAAGCACGGCTCTGGATACGTCTATTTTGTGTGCATTCATAATACCAATTTCTTTATACCCCGGACCGAAAAGATCCGGAATGGTGGAGAAATAGCTGCTTTATTATCATTATTTGTATTGTGGATATACCGGCTGAACGGCTACCTGCTCAGGATCATGACCGAAGAACAACAGATTCGGCTTAACCTCCTGCACAATCTGCTGAATGCGGGCGATTGACTGGCGTGCCTGTTCACGGTCAAAGCCGTCAAACGGCACGTCGTTTGCGTAATTCTCCTGCGTGTAGGCAACATCAATCGTCAGCATGACCGGACCCGATTCCTTTGTTGTGACCAGCGCGGACTGATGACCCGGCGAATGACCCGGAGTATAGAACAGTTGCAAACCTGGAACCAGCTCATGATCCCCTTGAAGCAGTCGGTAATTCAAGTCCGCCTGCACGCATTCCGGTGGCGCATACTCCAGATTACCGATCGCAGCGTCTGCTTCGGTCTGCTGCACATAAATCGGTGTATTCGGAAAATGCGGATTGCCTCCAGCATGATCCATATGCATATGAGAGATTACGAGGGCATGGATATCGTCCGGTTGATAGCCGATCCGATCCAGTACAGCCACGATACTATCATCGGCTGACATATGGGGAATGAAGCGCCCTTCAAACGGTGTACTTTTAAAATAATTTGGATTGTTGATAAACGAATCCGGCATACCGGTATCAATGAGAATCGGACCGTGATCTGTCTCCAGCAGATACGACCAGATTTGCAGGCGCACCAGTTCACCGGGCTGTGCATGATGGTTGAGTGAGGAGCGATCAATATCAAGCTGACCGATCGGTAACCAGTACAATTTGTTAATCATACAATCATCCTCCAATCTTAGTTTACATAATAATTATTATGTAGTTATGAATCAGGGTTTCGGCTGACAGAAAGTGATGTTTGTATTTTCGTTTGTAAGATCCGGGTGCTGGAGCCTCATGCTGTCGTTGTAATCTCACTCTTTCGAAAATTAATTTTTAATAGTTTAAATGATAAGGCATGTAGGCGTCCAGCAGAAATTTGCCCAGAAGCTGGATCACACGGTCATCATCTCGAAAATCGGTGAAATTCTTGGTGATCCACTGCTGCTATTGGGTGAAAATTACAATCAGCTAGCAGGCTATCATATGGAGATGGTGCACGCGCCGGAAGATGATCCGGATAGCGAGCTGGAAACTGCATATGATATTCATGTTTTGGCCGCTATGGCGATTTTGACTGCTACCGATCGAGAGCAGCGCCCCAGCTTGCTGATGAAGTAGAGAAGTGGTGTTGCATGCAAGACTATTGGCTATTTAGTTTTGTTTTGGATATGAATGAATTACATTCGGAGAACTTTTCTTGAGCGTGTTTTAATTTGTCTACATTGTGGGATCGACCCCCTCTGACCCTATGCCACCCCGTTAAGTGCTTTGAAATGTCTGCTTGAAGGCGATACCAGGCTGGACAAGAGGGGAGCGCTTTATTTATACTTAAAAAGCGCTTAAAAAACAGCGTATAATATAAATTATACGCTGTTTAGGTTTAAAACGACTTTTAGAATCCCTCCTGCATAAGATGTCGATTGGATTGTCGATAAAAATCAGACGAAAATGATCGTTTTACAGTATATTTCGGAATATGAACTGAATTGGAGGCGAACGGGATGAAAAAAGAGTTACGACATGTGGGGCTCGATACAACTGAAGAAACTGATGAAATATATACTGAGGAGCTGGAAGCTTTTTTGATCTGGATGAAGGATGCGGGATATACGATACATACGCAAAAAAATTATATGGGGGATGTAAAGCAATTTTTACGCACGTTGCGTGAAAAACCACTCGATCAGGTGAAGAAGATTCATGTTATGTCGTATTTGTCTAAAGCGCGGGAGGGAGGCGCCGGAGATAGTACGCGGAACCGGAAGCATGCAGCGGTGAACAGTTTTTTTAAAGCGCTACAGGAATTTGAGTTATGCAGCACAAATCCGGCAGCGGGAATTAAAAAAGCAAAAACTGAAAAGAATCGTATGCCCGTCTATCTGGATGAAAAGGATATTCATCCGTTTTTGCTCGCGGTGGAGGGGAAATATGCAAATCGTAATATGGCTATTTTTCTGCTGATGGTCTACATGGGATTGCGGGTGGGGGAGGTTCATTCATTGAATGTCTCGGATTACAGCCGAGAAAGACGTACCTTAGATGTGTTCGGTAAAGGACGTAAGTGGCGTACTCTCCCGGTACCGGAAGCCGTATGTGATTTTGTAGAGCATGCGTTGGAGGGAAGATTGACGCCGTGGAGAGGTAAAGAGGATGCGATGTTCATATCCCAAAAAGGCCGCCGTCTGGCAGTGCGCACCATTCAACAGATCGCTACAGAAACGTTCGAACGATTCCAGCAAGATAAGAGTATAGATCGCCGGGAGGCTTATTCCAGCCATAAGCTGAGACATACATTTGCGACAATGCTATTACGTAAGGGAGCAGATCTGCGTACCGTACAGGAGCTACTGGGGCATTCATCCATTCAGACAACCACAGTATATACACATGTCACTGATCGGGAAAAAGAAAAAGCAATGGATAAGCTGGATATTCAGATACCGATATCAGGATTGTAAGTATAGCATGAAAGTTGAGATTAAACGAAAAATAGTTTACATAATAATCATTATGTAAACTCGTCAGAGGAAGTTACATCCTGACTTGAAAATTACATCAACGGCTTTAGGTCATTATGATCATGAACGTAGTATTCTTTTTCATAGCGTTAGTTTTGTTTTTGATTGATTTGCTCCAACCTGATACTGATTAGCTGCCACCCAATCATTTTGCGCATACGATTTGATTTTGGTTCTTCAACAGCATTCTTCAATAGATTAGCCTCCTTATTTTAGCGATCATCTTATGTTAAGCATGAGAATAATTCAGAATCAGCTGGAAAGCAATAGTGAATTAAAGGTTAGTACGAAATTACCTTGACAAAGGTAATATTTTGCTGCAAAATTGGTAAAACAACTTAATAAAAATGGTTTATAAAGTTGTTTTATGATGTTATAAAAAGAAGGTGCTATGTATGGAAAAAGCTAATACAAATTTAATTAAAGAAATAAATCTGAACCTGGTTCGCAAAGTATTGAAACAGATCAGTAAGACAACAAAACCCCAACTAGCCGCATTGACTGATTTAAGTGTAGTAACTATCAATACCCTTATGCAGGAATTGCTTAATAATGGAGAGATCTTTGAAGATGAAATCGTTCCTTCAAACGGAGGCAGGCATGCGTTAACCTATCGTTTTAATTATGAGTATAGTCTAGCACTGATTATACATATTAATGAAAAACAAGGGACAGATGTAGTGTGTACTACGGTAGTGAATTTAAATGAGGATGCTCTGATGAAAGAAGAGCATCCCTTTCAAATTTTTAATGCTACACAATTTTATTCCACGATTCAAGACATCATTTCTCTCTATCCTTCCATTAAAGTTATTGGAATAGGAATCCCGGGACAATCTGTAAATGGAGAAATTACAGTCAGCAGTTATGAAAGATTAAATGGAATTCGGTTGGCAGAGGATGTGCAAAGCAAATTTGGTTTGCCGGTTATTGTGGAGAATGACGTAAATGCCGCTGTATGTGGTTACGTCTATAGAGAACAAATAGATGAAGATCAATGTGTACTGGCTATTTATTTTCCTGAGAATTCTCCACCAGGAATGGGGATTTATTTGCGAAATGGGGTTTTAAAAGGAAAACATGGATTGGCTGGTGAAATCAAATTCCTTCCGTCGATAGTTTGGGATGAGGGCAAGGGAACGGAGGTTTTCTTCAATAGTATATGTGAAATTATTCAAATATTACAATCTGTATTTGATCCTGATCGAATTGTGATCTATAGAGAGAATATAGAAGAGGTGTCTTTCTTTCATTTTTTAGAATCCTACAAATCTAAGCATAAGATGCCTTTGTATCCTGAGGTTATTCTCTCAGATTTATTTTATGATGATTTTAAAACAGGGTTGAGAGGGTTAACTCTAAAAGAATTGGAACGTCCAATCATTGTCTTTAAATAATGTATATATGTGTAGTGAAGAGAGGGAGAGAAATAATGGCAACGTGTTGCCGCGATACAAAATCCCATAACCGAAATCCAATCAGACTACTCACAGAGAGATCACAATACTGTACAAGTTAAGAACATCCCCAAACAAAAGCTAATTCGAATGAAAGGAGTTAAGAACACGCTTATTGCTTTTTTGTTTTATTGTGGTGTGGAAGCCATGGTGGGCTTATGGGGAGCCAGCTATTTGGTAGGGGCCAGAAACATTACAGCCGAAACTGCAGCTGGCTGGATATCCTTATACTACGGTGGAATTACGATAGGCAGGCTTATTACGGGGTTCGTAACTTTAAAAATAAATAATCGTATGTTAATTCTGGCTGGCCAACTTACTGCAATTACAGGAGGACTCATTTTGTTGCTTCCTTTTTATGCTGTTCAGTTCAGAACAAGTGAATCGTACATTGAAAAAGAGAACTTTGAACGGTTAATCCAAGATTATATCTTAAATCATAAACATCCATGACAAAAATGTGCTTTTCTATAATTTATCACTTGACCTGAAACGCGTTTCATCAGCTAAAGTAAACGTGTAACCTAAAAGAGAAAGAGAGGGCACTCTATGATCTCACTGATTTTACTTTGCTCAGTTATATGGGTTGGTACTTATTGGTGCTTAGCATTATCCGGGCAGCCTAAGGAAGTAAAACCTTACCGCTCCATCGATGATTTTTTTGAATAACTTTGTATGTCCACTTAATAAAGAGGCTTTTTTTACTCGCTTTATTAATGTGTTTAATTAAATGGTTTAATAAGTGTACAGGATTTGCAATGCACCTATTAAATGGATCAAGTTCTGGAACTAAGTTGGATTTACGGAAATAAGGAGGTGTGACTGTGTGGGCGATAGAAGGTATTTCATGTATCATAATTTTAATCATTATGTATTTCATGATCAGTAGTTTGGTACATTCTCCTCATGTTCAAAAGCTTGCAGCACGAATGTTTGAAGATTTTAATAGAGATTTTGATGTTGATCCATGGAAAGAAAATGAAAACCCATAAATTAAACTTGACTAATAAAGATCTTTATATTTTAAGGGGGATTTATATATGTTTAAACTGGTAGTAAGTGATCTGGATGGTACTTTTCTGAATAATAGTAGCACTTTCGATGTCGAATTATTTAATCAGGTGTATGGAGAAATGCAAGAAAATAATATTTCCTTTGTAGCCTGTACAGGCAAGCAGTGTGAAAGAGTAGAAGAATTATTTGGCGAGCACGGAAAAGGGATCTGGATCTTAGGGGACAGTGCTACGCGGATTAAAAAGGATGGAGTCGTCGTCAAAGAGTTTACGATTGAACGCAATTTAGCTTTACAAGCGATAAGAGATATCGAAAGTTTTTCCAATGATTTCATTATCATAGCATGTACAACGGAAGCAGCATTTGTTCATTCTTATATTCAAGACGAATACTATAAAATTGTGAAAGGCTCGTATAAAGAAGTGATTAAAATTGATTCATTTGATCAAATCAACAGTAGCTTTCTTAAAATAACTGTATATGATCCAACTGGAAGAAGTTCCTTATTAAGAAAACATGTTGAAAAGACTCTAATGGATCAAATTTATATCGTTGATTCTGAAGCAAATTGGCTGGATATTACAGCCCTTCATACCAATAAAGGGGAGACGGTAAGAAAACTCCAAGAGATATTGGGGGTTACTGAGGATGAGACCCTGTCTTTTGGAGATGGTGAAAATGATGTGGAACTTATGAGTATAGCAAAATATAGTTTTGCTATGAAAAACGCATGTGATAATACTAAAAATGCAGCCAGTTTTATCACTAAATCCAACGAAGAAAACGGTGTCTTATTAACGATAAAAAAAATGATGGATTTACAAAAGCAATAATATTAATTATCGTTATGGAGAGAAGACCCCAAATTGCCTCATGAAAGGACTATACGTAGCATGAAAAATAAAATACTGGTTTTTGATATTGGTGGCTCTTTTATTAAATTTAGTTTGTATTTTCAAGGTGAATTTATGTGCAAGGGGAAAGTTAAAACTCCATTGGACTCACTTGAGAATCTGCTTGTAGCTTTGAAGCAAATTCATAATCAGTTTATGGATGAATGTGAAGGTATAGCCGTCAGCATGCCAGGTATTGTGAATTCGGAAAGCGGTCACATGGTGCATGGCGGTTCATTAAGATATATAAATGATATAAATATGCTTGACGTTTTTAAGAAAGCGTTTCACAAACCTGTAGCGATTGAAAATGATGGAAAGTGTGCTGCTCTTGGAGAAGCATGGCGTGGTTCATTACAAGGGATTACCGATGGTGTCGTTCTGGTCGTTGGAACAGGGATGGGCGGTGGAATCATCTCTCAAGGGAAATTGTTGAAGGGCCATCATTTATCAGCTGGGGAGTTCTCCTTCATTAGAACGAACAACGAAAATGCAGACAATGATGATTATCTGCTTGGTATGCAAGGGAGTAGTTTTGTTTTAACTAAAACCGTTGCGAAAGCCAAAGACCTTCCTGCAGATTCTATGACAGGTGAAAAGATATTCAAGTTCATTGAAGAAGGTGATGGCACGGTCCAAACGATTTTTCGAGAATACTGTAGGAACATCGCAACACAAATCATTAATTTGCAATCCATACTTGATCCTGAAAAGTTTGTAATTGGGGGAGGCATATCTGAAAATCCTTTACTGGTTATTACCATTAGGGAAGAGCTAGAAAAGCTTTATAAGGATTCTTTCTATAATTTTGTGCGTGCAGATATTGAACAAAGTAGATTAGGCAATGAAGCGAATTTGCAAGGTGCTATATATAACTACAAACAATCCTATCATCTTGAATGATAACAAAAGTTATATTTCGATGAGCGCGGGATTGAGTATTACAAACAAATAAAATAACAATAAAAGAGCGTGCCTTAACTTTGGACACGCCTTTTTTGCATTACAGACGTTTGATATAGGAGCTTTATATAATGAAGCTGGATTGAAGGTTAGAAGCCGAGTTTTACATGAACTTGGATGTCTGATTTATCTTGTCCTATCTAGTAAGGAATCATTAAGTTTACATAATATATATTATGTTTTTTTGTGTGGTAAAATCTGCAAGTGGATCACTCTTATCAAGTGTCCGCTTGCAGATTCAAGTTTCACTGACAATATAAAAGTAACTTATTTTTTATATTGAGGATATACGCATGTGTCTATATTTCATTTTCCGGGGGAGATTCAATCATCACTCCTTCGACATGCTTGCGTCCCAGCAGTTTTCGTTTTTTGCGGTTTTCCTTGGTTTCTAAAACAATATCCAGATCATAGTCGTCAGGATACAATTCAGTAGCAGCGATGTGAAGGGCGAGCCTCTTTTTGTTTATGGTTAGCTTCTGTCCTTGGATTAAAATCCCGACATTCCCCCGTTCATCCTCGGTTTTGTATACAATTCCAGTTCGATCCAGGTAGCCTACGTAAACACTATCACCAAGGGCAAATGGCTTGGTTTTGAGAGGAATTTCTTGTTTCCCCCGTTTTGTGACTGTACCGTCTAAAGCTGCTTTTTTAGGGAGAGGCTTATTTGCATCATCAGACTTTTCATCATCTACAGAAGGGGGAATAACAAACGATTCCTGTGTTTTCCGAGACACTCTGCCTGCAGAAATGGCCTCAGAACGCTCGATAATACGTGTCCACATGCCCAGCTTCAAGGCAATCGCATATGCATAGCTTTCTCCGGCCTCTCCAATGTGAAGTCGGTACAATGGTTGCAGCGTTTCGGTATCAAACTCCATACGAGCATTCTGAAATCCCGGTGTGTTTTCAGCAAAATGCTTGATTTCGCTAAAGTGGGTTGTAGCCACTACTGTCGCCCGGCGACGGTGGAATTCTTCTAGCAACGCGATAGAGAGCCCTACCCCTTCTCCCGGATCGGTACCAGATGCCATCTCGTCAATCAGGATCAGAGTAGAGTTGCCCGTCGTTTCTAAAATGCTAATCATGTTGCGGATGTGTGCAGAAAAGGTGCTCAAAGCATGTTCAATGCTTTGTCCATCCCCGATGTCAACCACAATTTCCTCGAATACAGCCATTCGGCTGCCATGCAAAACAGGTACCAGTAGCCCAGATTGCACCATTAATGTTAATAGACCGACGCTTTTGAGGGCCATCGTTTTTCCGCCTGTGTTCGGTCCGGTGATGATGAGTGAGGAATATCCTTCACCAATTGAGAAATCAAGCGGCACCATGGTATTGGACATCAACGGGTGACGTGCACCTCGGATGTCTATAATCCCGTCAAGGTTAAGTTCGACAGGGACAGCATCCAGAGTCATGGCGTATTTGGCTTTTGCCAATAAAAAATCCAGTACACCTACCGTCTCTGTATTGATGCTTAGTTCCCGATTGTATAACTCAGCCATTGCCGTCAGGTCTCCCAGTACTTTCATTTCTTCTTTTGATTCTTCTGCCATGTTCGCGCTCTGATCGAATTGCAGATTCGTGATCTCGGCAGGTTCAACGTAAACCGTTTGACCACTTCCCGATTCATCCAGTACATTGCCTTTCACTTGTTTACGGAATTCTTTTTTGATTGGAAGCACGTAACGGCCATTGCGCTGACTAATCATATTTTCCTGCATAATGGATCGGTGACGGCTGGTGAGAGAGTCAAGTTTTCTCTTGATACGTTCTTCAGTAACCGCAATTTTTTTGCGAATTTTAGCTAGTTCTTTACTGGCGATATCCGTCACACGTCCCGAATGAATACATCTTTCGATTTCGGATAGAAGTGGCTCCATGCTATACATGGAAGATGCATAAGCGCTGACGGTTGGAGCAGCGTCCGCCTTGGAATGCATATATTTTATTAGTTGAATGCAGCTTCTAATGAATTGAGCCATATGAGAAAAATCGAGCTCGCTGAACATATACCCGGTTCCGAGCAGATGAAGAATGTGCTCCATTCCTTCCAACGAAGGAACAGGGACGCTTGCTCCATGGCGAATGATCTGTAAGGCTTCGTTCGTTTCGTCAAGACGAATCTTAATTGTACGGATATCAGCAATTGGCCGCATAGAAGCAGCGTGACGCTTACCCAGGTAAGAAAAAGCACATTCGGAAACTCTTGTTTTAATTTGATCATATTCCAAACGCAGCATTGTAGTTTCGTTCATGAATAAATCGCTCCTTTAGTTGTGTAGTGTCAGGATTTTGGAAACCTTGCTGTTAAAATAAAAAAGGGCGGAGAATGAACAAAACGTTCATTCTCCGCCCTTAAAGAAAGAGGGAATTTATCATCAAATAAGCCTGTTATGCAGCTTTTGTAGTTCCGAGTTCCGTGTTTCCAATTTATTCACGCAACAGCTCTTTTCTAAGCTATTTGGATCGAATGGAAGACGTTTAAAGGGAAGTTACAAAATCTGAAAACAAAAAAACCGCGCTGAACACAGCACGGAATAGGGCCTGGATGAAGATAATCCCGAAGGCGATTTATGATATCCGCATGTTCTTAACTAATATCAGGGTAACAACAAAGCAACAAACAAACCTGTCCCCGAAGGGTACAAGCGCCTGATGATACTCCCTGAATATGCAATTGCTTAGTTAAGAACGTTCACCGACATCAAAATCTCTCCCTTAATTGAAGATATAACCATACTATACGATTGGACAGGCGTTGAAGTCAAGGTCGACTTCTTTAATTCGATACAATGGTGATCATAAAAATAACATAATATATATTATCCTGAATTTCGAAAGCCCGTAAGATCAAAGAAGCCAGAGACTCACCGCTCAAAAAACCTGTAAGAATCAGGGTGTATTAACAGGGGGAATATTCCAAAACGGCTTACCAGCACGTAGATTCCGGAAGAATTCCAGACGAAACCTTGCAAACGTGTAGCCCCTATGAACCGGTTCGCAGCAATCTTGTTTGAATCGCTCGTACAGGTTATAGGCCAGTAATTTGACGAGCAGGTCAATTTCATTGGCTTCAAAAGAGCCCGTGGCGATTTTATCGATGGCAAATCCGCACTTGGCTTCCTGGATGTAGTTTTCCATACAACACCGCTGGTTGTAAAAGCGCCACAAATCGATGGATTCCCACTCCAGGCTCGTGACGATCGCTTCATACTCCCAATCGGTATCCAGCAGGAGACAAGCTTGGTCGTCCTGAACGACTTTCGCCTTGCGGATGACGGCGACCCGCCGCGGTTTCTTCCAAGACGTGGCTTGGTACCAAAGGGCGATGCCTTCAATGATCCAGTCTTCGTCCACGTAACGTTTCCAATACCGACAAGCGGCCACTTCAGCCGCCAAACGTTTGGTCCATTTCATTTTGCCCACATAGCCGATCTGCCGTCCTTTCCAGAGCGAATAGAAGTCTTCGCCGCCAAAGCCCTTGTCAAACCGGGCGTATTGGACCGGGTGCTGACCTAAGAGGTCAAAGGTCTCTTTCAGAAAAGGGGCGGCCTCGGTGGACGAGTGAACGTTTCCTGCCCGTAGCACGGCATTCAGGCAAAGGCGGGACTGTCCTTCAAAAGCGAGCAAGGGATGATAGCTTTTGCGCCCCGGCTTATGGGCATTCACGCCTTTCGCCGCTTGGGCCTGATTGCCGTAGACCGTCTCCACGGTCGAATCCAAATCGAGAATGAGCTTGGAGGGCAGACAAGGCCGGATCACTTCGAGGTTCACTTGCCGGAGTTCCATTCGTACATTAGGATTCGTTTTTCCCAGCCGATCCAGTTCCTTGTACAGAAGCGAGTGGTGTGGACAGCGTCCACCGAGAAACCGCTGAAGGAGGGAGTCCTTTTGCCATCGGCGAAAGTGAAACAGACGCTCACAGCCCAGTATCCAGCCGACGATGAGGTATAGCAGAATGCGGTGCACTGGGAACAGTGCATTGTGAGCTTTGCCTCCGGATAAGGTTTGGAGCACCTGGCTCAGTTTAATTTTTTCGAGATAATCGAGGAAGATCTTGCTTCCTCCGATGTTTGTGGACTGGTTTAGGGGAAATTAGGTCTTGATTTTATGGATGGGTGTGGTAGACTTCACCTAAAAGGTGCTCCTCTCTTTGGGTGATTTTGTTCTCGACAAACACCATTCTACCAAAGATTTGAGCCCTTTTTTTATTTTTTATAGAAGGTTACTTTCAGGATAATGTACAATTGGTTAAAAGGTAAATTTCCTAATGCAATTGTGGAATTTGAAGTGTATATCCCCACTACAAGGCAAATAGCAGATATTTATGTTGAGCATCAAGATGGAGAGTATGAGGGAATGAAATGGGCTTTTGAATTTCAGCATAGCCCCTCTTACCATTGCCCAATGGGAAGAACGTCATAATTTATTTGAGTCCGTTAGTATTCAAGATTTCTGGATCTTTGATAAGTCCAAATTCATAAAATTTTCTTCGGCTAGAGACTATACAGATGCTAGAAAAAGAGTGGATTTCGATGAATACATTTATAAAAAAACAGGTTTGGTATATTTCTCGATGTCGAAGAAGCCAACTTAACCATTGAGTTCAATTACTCTTTAACATCAAGAACGACCAATGTAAACGGCCACGATAGAAAACAATATTTTACTTATCATAATCCTGAAGATATTTCGGTTCCAATATCTAATGTGAGAGTAAGAAAATGCAAAACATACGATTATTGTGTTTTGGTTTCGGATAGTTTAGAACCATTCATGGAAGATCGATTGAGATATATCCTGAATCTTCTTTTACAAAAAAGTTTACAAGAGCGGGAAGAACTTTTTCTAAAAAAACTGCAAGAAATGGTTAGCTTTGCTAGCGCTATCTATGGAGAAAAGTTTATGAATCGCTTAAAGGTAATTATTGGGGATAGTGATAGGGAATTTTCTTATTATCAAACTTCAGTAGGTTCATTTGATGACGGATCTTATGATAAAGAGAGAACTTCAATAAATTTAAAGATAGCGAAGATATTTCATTAAGAGCATTAACAAAGCTTATTTCCCCTAGTGATTTTGTGCTGATTGGTGCTTTAAAGAGACAGGGGGACATGACTCTACGAGAGTATGTAACAAGTAAACACAAAAATGAGATCTCGTTAGTGGAGTATGTGTATACAGAGCACAGAGACACTCTGGATAGATTAACAAGGAGAAATAAAATCTTGGTAAATAAAATGCTGGAAGAGGTTAGTATCAAGCTTTGTGTTCATGGTGGTGCACGTACTTCTACGGACTATGCAATTCAATATTTATACCTTGATTCTATTTACGAAGTGGAGAATTGCATCAACAAGATTAAGGAATTATTATTTATATCAGATCCGTTTGAGTAATTCTGATCATCAATTGTTTAAAAATAGCCTACAATAGCCGGTACCAAAGAATCCTGAATCATGAAATTCATGAACACCGCATAAGAAGAAAGATTTTGCGCTGGTTGTTGATATTATTTATCCGAAAGGAATAAATGTTCGTATATTTATCTGTTCTAAATTGACACTGACGCCCATAACTCGACCGCTATTGAAGGGCATACCAGCTTGTTAAATCCAGAATTCCCCAAGGCGTTGCTCAAGCTCTTATTCCAGCGTATCCGGAACTGGAGAGGCGCTTTGAGCGCGACTTTTTTTGTCAATTCGAGTCCATGCGGTTCTTGTGTTATATAAATGCAGTCCATTTAAAGAGGTTGGGAGGTATAAAGATGCCGAAAACGATATTAGTTGTAGACGACGATGAAGAAATCGTAAAACTCATCACAAAGAGTTTAAGGTACGAGCAATTTGCAATAATTTCGGCATGTTCCGGGAAAGAAGCCTTATCTGCATTGGAAGAAAATCACATTGATTTCATCGTTCTTGATATAGTGATGCCTGATATGGATGGACTTGATGTCTGCAGAAGTATCCGAAATTCTTATAATGTCCCAATTCTGTTTTTAAGTGCGCGTGATAAGGACATTGATAAAATCGTCGGGCTCGAAATAGGAGCAGACGATTACATGACCAAACCTTTCAGTATTCAGGAGCTTGTCTCCAGGATAAAGGCTCACTTCAGAAAAGTGGACAGGCTTTTTAAAGAGTGGGATGAACTTAGTCCCAGTAACGAAAAGGCGGATGCTCCGCTCATTTTGAACGATAAGACGTTTGAAGCATTTCTGAATAGCAGGAAGCTCGACTTATCAACGAAGGAATTTCAGATTCTGTCTATCCTCATGCGCCACCCGAATCATGTATTGACTCGTGAGCAGATATATGAAAACGTCTGGGGAGACGAATACGGAGAAATAAATACCGTAACGGTTCATATAAAAAATATCCGTAAGAAACTTGGTTCTGAATATGACTTTATTAAAACAATATGGGGCATAGGATATAAATACACGGAAAGAGAGCAATAGTATGAAACTGAAAATAAAGCTTCCTCTTTTGTTCCTGCTGATGTTTATAATATTCATGTTTTCGATTGGAATGTATCTGAAGCTTGTCTTTGCAATATATTCCCCTATACGCAGTTCATTGCTGGACTCGCGATATATAGCATTGCTCCTGCCCATATTTGCAATTGCCTGTTTCATATTTATTATTCTGATTATCTATATTCATTTTTGCATAGAGAAACCCATTCAGCTTCTGAATACCAGGCTTGAGGAAGTAAATATTGTACATCCACTGCCTCCGCTAGCTCTGAGAAGTAATGATGAGATCGGAGAACTTTATAAGCACTTCAATAAGATGGAGCATCGGCTTCAACTCGCGCACAAAGAGCAGATCGATATGATCGCGGCAATTGCCCACGACTTGAAAACACCCTTGACATCTATTAATGGTTTTACTGAACTGCTGGCTACACACAAGGATTTACCAGAAACTGAAAAGCAGGAATATTATGATTTGATTCAAAAGAAGTCAGGATATATGGTCGAACTCATCAATGATTTCTCCAGCTTCACCAAAGAAAAACTGGAGTTGGAATCTATGGTAGCTAAACCTGTAAAAGCATCAAAATTATTTGAAAACATTGCCCTTGAATATGAGTATGAGTTGGCGGGACTTGACAACGAGCTTACTTGCCGCCATTCATTCACGGAAAATATATTGCTGATGGTCAATGAACCGATGATCCGTCGGGTTTTCGGTAACCTCTTTAGCAATGCTGTAAGATATGGAGGGAAAAATAAACTGAAAGTGTATATGACCGGATACCCGCTAGGACAGTATGCCTTTTTTCAAATCGAGGATAATGGAATTGGAGTGCCAGATAAGGATATATCTTCTCTGTTCCTCAAATTTTTCACTGTGGATAAATCGCGGCAAATCCAAAAGGGCGGGCTGGGTCTGGGTCTTGCAAGCTGTAAATCCATTATTGAACATCATAGGGGCGAAATTTGCGCCTACCCTTCCGAATATGGCGGTTTGGGGATAAGATTCAGCCTTCCCTTGGCCGCACAACACTGATTTTATTTTTGCACATTTTCTTTTACTACAGGAGTTAAAGGCTGCTGCCAGGTGTGAACACCCAGGCAGCAGCCTTTTTTGTTTTTTCAGCGGTTTATAGTTTTTTATATTCTCTTTATAAACATTTATTTTTCTTTTAAAGAAGCTTTATCTTTGTGTTGTAAAAATTACTTGTAGTAAAAAAACTACAATCACTAGAACTGGAAAAGGAGGATGTTGCAATGTCAATTGAGTTCAGCCGTTGGCCCAATAACTACATGATGTCATACCAAGTCACCAAAGCTTTAGGTATGGCAAGCCTCGGTGCTACGGACGTCACCGAGATCTACGAGGCCTGCAAAAAAATCGACCCCGATGACAAGGACACGTGGCACAGGGAATGGCTCATAACGGCTCAGGCATTGGAAAGACACGGCAAGGAGGCCGAAACGGCTGGAAACTGGTATACAGCACGAAACTGCTACATTCGTGCCTGCAATTACTACAGAATTGCGGAATATGTGGTGATGGATGATGACACCGAGAAAATCCGTATATTTAAGAAAGTAAATGAACTCTTCGAAGCTGCCGGAAAGTACTTCGATGTCCAACCGGAGAAGATCCAAGTCGATTACGAAGATGTCAAGTTGGATGGTTACTTCTTCTCCCCTTCCTGGATAAAAGGTCCGAAGCCGACCCTTTTTGCTCTCAACGGTGGCGACGAGTGGTCAATTGAAAACTATTTCTGGCTAGGTCCCGCTTTTATTTCGTGTGGATATAACTTTCTGGTCTATGACCAGCCTGGCACCGGCCTCTCGCTGTACGAAAAGGGAAAAGGAAGACGAGCGGACAGTGAGGCTTTCCATTCCCGAGCAATCGACTTTCTTCTAACGCGGCCGGAAGTCGATCCCGATAAGATTATCGTGCACGGGGAGAGTTTTGCGGCTTACGACTCGCTGCGATTCGCTTCGTTCGATCACAGGATTGCTGCCGTCATCTCCGACGGCGGTACGCACGCCTTCGACTGGGATGCCATGCTTAAATGGATGCCGCCGAGTCTGGCCGCACACGGCATGAGAATTCTGGGGGCAAAAAGCTTGGAGGATTTTGCGGGGAATCCGCGTTTTGCCTATGATCTTGAGGGCGTGCTCCACCAGATAGAATGTCCGCTTCTTGTAATGCACGGAGCAGAAGAGATATTGGTTCAGCCAAATCCGCTGACACAAGCCTTGAAGAATTACGAGCAAGCGGGTTCGAAAAACAAGACGTTCTACCCGATAGAGGATAGACGACTTGGCGGATTAGAACACTGTCAGGTAGACAACATCAACGTGCTGCATGAGGTAGTGCTGAATTGGCTCTGCTCAATTGGGCTTGGGCCAGCCTCGCCTCGCTTAAGCGATTGCCAGGACATCATAAAGTAGATTTATTGAAAAATTTCTGATTGAGCTTGTTCAGGAGTGTCGTACTTAGAATCCTGAATAAGCTCTCTCTTTATGGAGGAGTTGAAGGCTATGAGTATTTTATCAAAGGAAAAAAATGGAGGAACGCCCGCCATACAAATTGAGGGAGTGCACAAAAAATTTGACGACTATATCGCATTGAACAATCTTTCGCTGGAGGTGAGCCGAGGAGAGATATTTGGATTTTTGGGACTGAATGGCGCTGGAAAGACAACGACCATAAAGATGCTCTTGGCGATGCTCAAGCCAACCTCCGGCAAGCTCTATATGTTAGGTGAAAAGGTCGATGCCGGAAACTATAAATTATGGGACAAGGTTGGATATTTGGAGGAGGCTACTTTTTATCCCGATTTAACTGTAGTTGAAAATCTTGACATAGCACGACGCATGCAAGGGGTGCCTGACAAAGATCCCGTAAATCGGGTTATCTATAAGTTGGGGCTTGAGCCGCACAAACAGAAAAAGGCAAAGAATCTTTCTTTAGGAAACAAACAGCGCCTGGGACTTGCGAAAGCAATGATTCACAATCCGGAAATTCTAATATTGGATGAGCCGATAAATGGCCTCGATCCCGCAGGCGTGGCGGAGATACGGAATATGTTATATGGCCTAGCGAAAAATTTCGGCGTAACTGTTTTTATATCCAGCCATCTGTTAGAGGAGCTCTCGAAAGTTTCCACACGCATTGGGATTATTCACAATGGCCATCTTGTTAAAGAAGTCGCAATGGATAAGCTGGAGCAATCGTTACAGAAAAACTTAGTGGTGAATGGCCGCGACAAACATGCCTTAAAGGAGGTGCTTGAAGAGCATGGATATGAATTTGAGGAGACAATAGACGGCTATATTAAACTAACCGATGACCACGCAGCGGATAGTCCTGAACGACTGGCCGAACTGCTGGTTAAATCCAATCAACCGCCAACATTGCTTCGAGTGATTACGGAGGATTTGGAAGGATATTTTCTCCGCACAATTGGTATGACAAGGGGGAATATATAAGGGGGAATATATAATGAATATTTTTTCTGTCTTACATTGTGAGATTCGCAAGATTATCCGCGCCAATGTGTTTTGGTTGGTATTTCTTATTTTTGCATTTGGGCCAATCATGATGGGTGTCGGAATTATTTTATCCAGTGACGCCGGCGGCATCAATTGGAAAATGTATTTAACCGAATTGCTTGATAGTCTTGCCCCGCTGGGACTTATCGGGTACACCTTTATCGCGGCATGGGTATTTGGACGAGAGTTTTCGGATAAAACAATTAAAGATTTGCTTGCAAAGCCCGTTTCCAGATCGAAAATTGTACTGTCCAAATTTCTTGTAATTTTAGCATGGAGCCTATTACTTTCCATGTATATGTTTGCCATAGGTTTTGCCGTGGGGGGTATTCTAGGAGTTGTGGGCCGGTCAGCTTCTTTTATTTGGAATATCTTCTTTAAATTCATTATAACATCGCTATTGTTTATTATTGTTACCACACCAGGCACTCTTCTGGCCAATGTGAGCAAGGGATACTTGGCACCATTAGGACTCATCCTGATAATCGTCATTCTCTCAAATGTTTTGGCCTCTTTTGGATTCGCCCCCTATTTTCCGTGGACCATCCCGTCGGTATTTCAAAGCACCGGGTTTTTAAAGTTGAGTAGTATAATCATTCTTGCGTCTACGGGAATAGCCGGAATAGTCGGAACATTTGCCTGGTGGAGATTTGCCGAGCAGCAATAAACGCGCTACATGCACTGAGTTGTAGATATATCAATTATGAAAAGGAACAACAATCTCTCCGCTGCTCGCACGTTCATGCTTGACGATAAACTAAGCGCTGGATTGGAGAGTGTACCACCATATCTATCAAAGCGGCCGTAAACTTTATAAAACTGCCAGTGACAAAGGGCATAAATATAACGATCAGAGCAAGTTTTCGAGAATTATTGAATCCAACGGCTCGCATTATTTCATTTCATTAAATTAAATTATCCCGGTATTGTCAAATTGAATATGGAAGATCACCGTATAGAAATTATAGACGAGCGGATAGAACCCGTTCAAAAGATGATCTTTGACCCTGAGCGCGGCTATTTGTCCAACAGTGTTTAGGAGGAGGCGCTGTTTGGATGGAGGAAGCCGGTCTTGCAGTGGAACTGAAAAACATGCCGAGTATACGGTTCCCGAAGAACTGCGGCTTAAATTCGAGGAGCGACCGGTCCTAAAAACGGCGTTTGAAGCGTTGACGCTCGGACGCCAGAGAGCGTATCTGCTGTATTTTTCAGAACCGAAGCAGTTCAAAACGCGCGTTTCAAGGGTTGAAAAATACACACAGCCCATTCTGGAGGGCAAAGGGTTGAACGATTAGAACGGACAAATGGATCGGATAGTCTCAAGAAATACGAAAGGCGAGGAACATCTGCCGAAGAGCAGGTGTTTTTTGCTTAGAATTACAGAGGGAGCAGCAACGATTTTTCAAGAATACTATAGAAACATTGCAACTCAGATTATTAATTTACAAACAATTCTTGACCCTGAAAAGTTTGTAATTGGGGGAGGCATATCTGCGAATCCTTTACTCGTTGTTACCATTAAAGAAGAGCTAGAGAAGCTATATCTAGATTCGATCTTAAATTTTGTACGTGCAGATATTGAGCAAAGTAAATTAGGCAATGAAGCCAATTTGCTAGGCGCTATATATAACTACAAGCAAACACATGATCTTGAAGTATGACATTCATTTTATTTTGACGGGTGCATAATTGAGAAAAATAAACCGTTACAAAAAAGAGTGCCTTTAACCTGAGACACGCTTTTTTGTATGAAAGCCACTAGTATAGGTGACTTCTATGAAAATGGGAAGGATAGGCCCTGTGTGCTCTGTACTTCGTAGTTAAACCTTCAGCTTTGCAAGAATGTCCTCCATCTTCTTCAGCTTACGATAAACAGCGGAGCGATCAATTCCTAGCTGTCTGGCTGCTTCGGCACTATTGCCACCACAGACCTGCAGCATCTGCTGAATGTATCGTCCCTCGGTTAACGCCGTATATTCCTTCAGCCCGCTCAGTTGACTGCGATTGGCCTGAATGAAATGGTCCAATGTGAACCAGTCTGTAACTTGTTCGACCGGCTGCTGCTGGCGCAGCACGGTCTGATCAGTTACGATCAATCGTTCGATGTAATTACGAAGCTCACGCGCATTCCCATGCCATGGCTCGGCTAGCATTCTTTGAAATTCGTCCCCTGGCAATACATACTTTTTATCATATACCTTATTGAAATGAGCAATAAAGCTGGAAATCAGTCCGACGAGATCCAGTCTGCGACTACGTAGCGGCGGGATATGGATCGGAATGACATTGATTCGATAGTACAAGTCCTCGCGAAACAATCCTTTTTTCACCATACTCCATAGATCACGATTGGTAGCAAATATCATCCGGCATTGAATGAGAATGGCTTCGGTGCTCCCCACACGCCGGAATTCACCACGCTCAAGCACATCAAGCAGTTTGGCCTGTATTTCCAGTGGAAGCTCGGCGACCTCATCAAAGAACAAAACGCCTCCTCTGGCCACCTCAAACAAGCCTTGCTTCTCGTCCATTAAGCCGGGCATAGCCCCCTGAACATATCCGAACAGCTCATATTCGAATAATGCGGCTGGAATAGCGGCACTATTAATCGGAATGAAAGGTCCGTTCCACTTCGCGCTCTGGCGGTGAATGTATTTGGCAATTACTGATTTGCCTGTCCCTGATTCGCCCAAAATCAGTACTTTGCTATCGTAAGAAGCGATCTGGTCACACACCTGAATAATTTGCTTCATCGCCAGGCTCTCAGCAATGATCCCGTTATTCTTAAGTACAGAGGCTGAAGTGACTGAACGTTTGCTGTTCTCATACGCATGTGGCAGCGTAGGGGCAGCTATGATGGATAATCCACCTTTATAGTTGTTAGTACTGGTAACAACGAGCTGCACCTCATCTGTACTATCAAGTATTGGAAGAGCAGTGGACTTGAGCTTAAAGCCACGTACAGTGTTGATATACTGAGTTACCTTTTGTTTGGACTGTATTGCTTTCATTGTTATTGATTCCTTGTAGTAGCCGGCTTTCACCAGGTCCTGTACATTGTAGCGCAACAGCTCCTCCAACGGAATGCCGATAGTCAAGGCAGTGAATTCATTGGAGATTAAAATATTACCTTTGGAATCCGTGACAAACAGAGGGGCAGGGGACTGATCGCTCTCATCGGTGGAACGTTTATCTATACGTCGGGTCATGATCGATCAACTCACTTTTGGATTATCGAGGCTATGCTGAAGTGATTGTTTCATTTTTATTATATCTGCTTTACGCTACGAACAACAGAGGTTACCCAGATAAAAATTAGCACGCAAATCTAATCAAAAAACGGACCGTTTCCTATTAAATATGGATATGGTCCGTTTTTTTCTTTGTTTACAAGTTATATTATACTGATGCTATCTGCTCACCGGTAATCTGTGTCTGTCCAAGACGATTTAGCAGTGCCTGCGCTTCGCTGAACATTGTCGTAATCATCTGCTCAACTGTCGTAATCTCGTCGCACAGGCCGCATATTTGTCCTGCCATGACCGAACCGCGATCTGTATCACCTTCGAAGACGGCTTTGCGCAGGGAGCCAAGGCTGATCTTCTCCAATTCGTCACGGGAGGCATGCTCTTGCTCCAGCTTGAGGTATTCGGCGATCATGCTGTTCTTGATGCTGCGGACGGGTCCACCGATGCTGCGTCCAGTAACCGTAGTGCTGGTATCGTCGGCGTCAATGACGGCTTGCTTGAAATTGTCATGCGTCGGGCATTCGACGGTGGTGAGGAAGCGCGTTCCGACCTGAACTCCCTGTGCGCCGAGTGCAAAGGCTGCTGCAATTCCGCGTCCATCGG
This sequence comes from Paenibacillus sp. FSL R10-2748, assembly GCF_038005565.1. NCBI lineage: Bacteria > Bacillati > Bacillota > Bacilli > Caryophanales > Paenibacillaceae > Paenibacillus > Paenibacillus sp. FSL R10-2748. The sequence goes on along the minus strand of NZ_JBBOTK010000002.1, from coordinate 42,773 downwards.
CAATGCCGCCTGCGGCAACGACAGGGATGGATACGTTGCTAACAACCTGTGGAACGAGTGCCATGGTGGTTGTTTCACCGACATGGCCGCCTGCTTCTGTACCTTCGGCCACGAGGGCATGTACGCCGATAGCCTCCATTTTTTTGGCAATCTTGACGGAAGGGATGACGGCGATCACCTTAATGCCATGCTCCTTGAAGATTGGCATATACGGAGCTGGTGTGCCCGCGCCCGTCGTAACAATGTTGACTTTTTCCTCGACGATAACCTCGATCAATTCGGGAATATTATGCATCATCAGCATCAGATTTACGGCAAACGGCTTGTTGGTGGCTGCGCGAACCTTGCGAATTTCTTCACGAAGTACCTCAGCCGACATGCCGCCAGAGCCAATAATGCCCAGCCCGCCAGCATTGGATACAGCACTTACGAGTGGTTCACGGGCAATTTGGGCCATAGCACCTTGGAAAATAGGGTACTGGATACCGAGCAGTTCTGTAATATTCATGGTTAATTCCTCCAATATAAATTTATAGGTTGTACTATACTTAATACTAAAAATAGTGATTTGCTAATATAGCAACGGATTGATCAAACGGTTTCAACAGCAGCTGGTGCAGGGTTCTTACCATTTTCCAAGGCCTTATACAGGAATGTCACCGCGAACCCGACCAAGGCAATAACGAGCGCAATGTAAAAGGCGTTGGTGAATATGCCGTTATTGGCGGCAGCTACCGAGTTCGCAATTCGCGGTCCAAAGAATGCGGCACCGGAATAGCCTATAAAGGTTATTCCGTAGTTGACACCATAGTATTTCATGCCAAATTTCTGTCCGACGATTGAAGGGAAGACGCCCATCGTACCACCAAAGCACAGGCCGATGCCAATAATGGCAATAGCAAATCCAACTATGGAGCCGGATAATGCAAGTGTCAGCATCATGGTGGCAATGACCAGATAGATCATCATCAGACAACGCAGATGGCCAATCTTGTCTGATATGGCTCCCCAGAAAATGCGTCCCAGACAGTTGCTAAGCGAATAAAGACTCACGAACAAGGCTGCTATACTGGCCGATAGACCGAACATCGTCTGGCCAATGACGGAAGCATTGGATGTAACCATCATGCCAGATAAAGCGCCGATCAGGAACAGGCAAGCAATGACGTAGAACAGGGGTTGCTTGATCATCTGCCGCCAGTTCAAGTTCACGGCAACCGGACGTAAACCTGACGTCTGCGGTGGTGTCCAACCAGCAGGGATATATCCTGCCGGACAAGCTTGAGTAAATAGCCCACCTGCCAAAATGACGATCAGAAAGGAGGTGCCAAGGATCATCATAGTGGTCTGAACTCCTGAGTGGGTAATCATCGCGTTTGCAAGTGGGGCAATGATTACTGTTCCACCGCCATAACCTGCGGTCACGATTCCAGCCGCGAGTCCGCGTTTGTCTGGGAAGAACTTGATGGTGTTACCGATTGTTGCCGCATAGACGACACCTTGTCCAAGACCAGAAATGATGCCATACGTCAGATATAGCATCCAAGGTGCAGTCGCAAGGCCAGTCAAGATGAAGCCAAGTCCAAACATGGTACCGCCAATGAAGATGGCAATTCTGGCACCTCCCCGGTCTACGAGCTTTCCGCCAAGAATCGCCGGAATCGGTGCAATTGCGCCGTTAATCGTAAAGGCCATCATAATTTCAGGCATGCTCACTGCAAGCATTTTACTCAGTGGCAGTGCAAAAATGCTGAAGGCGTAAATAGAGCCGACGCAAATATTGATCAGGGTCGCGGCGATTAGAATGCGCCAGCGATTCAGTTGTACATTTTCCATTTCGTGTTGGTCCTTTCTGATGCAGGATCAGTGCGCGTGGGATGAAGCATTACTCCGCAATTCCATAATTCGTGTCTGGTAGTCCGTTTGACAGCTACCGGTATCTCCTGAGCTGTACTATACAGTAGTCAAAGCGTCATCCTCATGCTTCGCTTGCTCGCTACCCTTGATCGTAATCACGTCATGCAGCTTACCCCAATGTTCACAGAACATGCCGGCGTCCATTTCCTTCAGTTCTGGTGAGATGACAGGCATGAAGTCCATCTGATCGAGAATCTGGGTCTGCAAATCAATGCCAGGCGCGATCTCTGTCAGTGTCATTTTTCCATCTTGCAGCTGGAATACCGCACGTTCCGTCACATAGACAACCCGCTGCTTGACCTTGGTCGCATAAGAGCCACTGAAGGTAATTTGCTGGACCTCCTTCAGGAATTTCTTAGTTTTACCCTCCTGTACAATCCGAAGCTTGCCGTCCTCAACAGCAATTTGCAGGCCTCCTGCTGTGAAAGTTCCGGCAAAGACGAGCTTTTTGGCTGATTGGGAAATGTTGATAAAGCCGCCACAGCCCGTAACACGGGTACCGAACTTGCTGACATTCACATTCCCGGATTCGTCGGTCTGAGCCAGCCCTAGCACGGATAGATCAATACCACCACCGTCGTAAAAGTCGAACTGGGACACATGATCTACGATGGCCTCAGAGTTGTACGCATGCCCAAAATCCTTGATGCCTGCTGGTACGCCGCCGACTGAGCCTGCTTCGGTTGTCAGAATCAATTGGTCGCTGACGCCTTCCTCTGCCGCAACCGTAGCCACACATACCGGAATACCCACGCCAAGATTCAGAACGGTATTTGGTACTAGCTCAGCTGCGGAACGACGGGAGATAATTTTACGCTCGTCGAGCGGAATCACTTCCATGGCGTCCATCGGTACCTTCACATGTCCTGCGAAGGCAGGGCTGTATTGTGTGTTTTCAGTCTGGAAATGATTTTTCGGTTCGGAGATAATTAGATGATCGATCAGAATGCCTGGCACTCTAACATCCTTCGGATGTAGGGTCCCGTTCTTGGCCACAGTCTCTACCTGAGCAATTACGATACCGCCAGAATTGCGCACTGCCTGAGCAATCTGTAGAACCTCCATATGCAGGCCTTCCTTTTCCAGCGTCAAATTCCCGTTCTCGTCAGCTATGGTACCGCGGATCAATGCGACCTGAATCGGGAAGCTCTTATAGAGCAGCCATTCTTCGCCTTCCAGTTCAATCAGCTTGACGATCTCCTCCGTTGTGCAGGCTGACATTTTGCCGCCTTCCACACGAGGGTCGACGAAGGTCTCCATGCCTATCTTGGTAATGACACCTGGGCGCTTGGCAGCAATTTCACGGAACAGCTGTGTGATTACGCCTTGCGGCAAATTGTAGGCTTCACATTTATTGTCTTCAATTAATTTAGCCATAGCAGGCGAAGCAAGGGCGATCCCGCCGATCCAGCGTTTGATCAGACCTTCATGGCCTAGATGGCTCATTCCCTTGGTCCGGCGGTCGCCAACCGCACTGGCATGAACAACTGTTAGGTTGCGAGGATGACCAGATTCCAAGAATCGTTCTTCGATGGCGATACCCATCTCCTCGGCCCAACAGGAGAGCCCAAAGCCGCTTGCGGCAATGGTGACTCCATCCGGGATAAGTGCTGCTGCTTCACTCGCTGAAATGATTTTGGACATAGAGTGCTCACTCCTTCAATAAAATGGATTGAAATCATATGGATATAAGTACATAGATTAGAAGTTCACATTACGTGCGGGCAAGCTGCCGAGTGTCATGTGCAAGCTAATTGCCGTCATCACGGAATAAGTAGAAAAATAGAAAAGCGGATATTCTGTTTATTGTGTGAAAACATTCACTTTCACTCCGGAATGAATTGTGAATATTTTCACTTGAATCATAATGCGTGTTCTTTTTCTCGTCAACGGGGGGCCAACGACTCGGGATAGAGGTGAGAAAGTGTAGCAAAATTGCGAATATGATGAGGGGTGAAAGGTTAGAAAAGCATGCAAATAAGGAAGAAAAATTGTTTATGGCAAGGGGCCTGAGCATAATAGAGCCTTGGAACACGGGATATAAAAGGAACGATGCCTTGTTTCAATAAGAAGAATCAAGGGGAGCCGAGGGAAAGTCTGGGGAAGTTATTATGCGTTGGCAAAAATGCAACACTTTCTTGATCTTGTGAGAATGGACGATGGGCAGAGGAGCCATTAAACCTTGAGTGTACTGGGGATATTCAGCAAGTAAGCACTATGTAAGTCCAATACATAACAATTCATATACCCAGGGCGAAGGGAGAATTCTGCATGAACAGTTTAAGGAGTTCAAAAATAATGAAAAAAATTTATGTTGTCTGTCGAGGTAGATTTTTTCGCAATTTTGCTACGATAGACTTTTTCGGAAATGGAAATACTTGACTGTAGAAACTTGGTATTACTTAGCTATCACAGTCCGTCCCGAGCTAAGAGCTACGTTTCGAGCCCTGTCCTCGAAGGAAGCAAACGCCTGATAAATGAAAAAGATATTGCTGGCTTGCGCAGGAGGATTTTCTACAAGTATGCTGGTGGAGAGAATGAAAGAGGCGGCTCGTGCACAAAATGTGGAAATTGTAATCGAAGCTTGTAGTGAGAGTAGCATAAGAGAGCATATGCCGGTCAATATTGTTATGCTGGGCCCCCAAATGGGACACGCGGAAGATGACGTGAAGAAAGAAGTGGGCAACGAGATTCCAGTCACTGTAATCAATATGATGAATTATGGAATGATGAATGGAGCGAATGTGCTGAAAACAGCGCTGGATATGATTTAAATCGCCAACTTTATAAAGCGTTATCATTCCTCACATTTAAACCTTTAAGACTACTTATAAGCAGTCTTAAAGGTTTTTTATTTCTGTATCCATAAGTTATGTTCAAGCATCCATATTTTGAAAATTCGATAAATTAAACAACAGAGATTAGATATTGATATGTTAAAACTACAGAATAGAAAATTAATCTCGCAATAAATATTATGTTAACTTAGTAGCGAATGGATGTTATTATCTTTTGGATGAGAATGATAATCATTATAATTGTAATCATGAATGGAACTCGTATGCACTACGAATCCAGATAAGGGAGGAAGCGATAACAAGATGAAGATACATAATTCTCCGTCTACATTTAATGATTACTATAACCATATAACCATATAGCCGATTCAAACCTTATAAACGATGAAAATGATCTCACTCAATCGGCATTGAAACATGAACATATTTATCATATACCCGAATAGTGGGGAAGCGGTGTGCATCGTACACATTTTTTACGTAAAGGCTTCGAGCTTTCGCACAGTAAAATGCTATTTCATGATCCAGTCCAGATTACAAGAAGGTTCGTTACGCCTTATTTAGAACTAGCGCTGAACATCGACTATTCAGCCGCCTGGTCCGTGGATGAATTTCGTTCAGAGCGTGAGCATGGAAGGCATGTACAGCTCATTTACATGAATGATGTGAAGATCCATGCGGCGATGCCAGCAAGCAAGGCGATGAATCACATGGAGCTGCGTTTTAACCCTTTGCTATGGAGAGAATTGCTACAAGAACTGGATATTCGTCTGGAGCAATCTTTTGCTTGTATGGAGACGCTAATTACTCCTGACATGCGAGCTATTGCTTAGGAATTGTCATCTCATCCTTATCAGGGCATAACCCGACAGCTTTTTTTGGAGAGTAAGGCACTGGAGCTTATAGCTTTTTTGTACAAGAGATGTGCACCTCTTCCCCTAGACCGACGATGTTGATTAAGCCCAATGATGTACAGTCATTCACGAGGCGCGAGATATTTTACTGCGTACACTGGTTCAACCTCCGAGCCTGATTCGGCTGGCACAGATGGTACATATAAATGAACAAAAGCTTAAAAATGGCTTTAAAGAGCTATTCGGCACGACGGTATTTGGCTTTGTGCGCCAGCAGAGACTGGAAAAAGCCAAGTAACTTTTGGAACAGGAGCAGATTTCCGTCAGTGAGGCGTTAGCGATAGTCGGTTATAGCAACTTTAGTCATTTTGCCGCACTACTCAGTAAAACATTTGGTTATCTCTCGTTGCCAACGTAAAAACACCTTCAAGGTTATCTCCATATCTTACGACATGGTTCGATTCTCTTGAAGGTGTTTTGATTTGTCTCACGTTATGGGGTCAGTCTCATCCCCATTAATGCTAGTAGGGTGTTTTTAAATTAACAGGAGTGTCCTTATGACAAATGGTGAGCATTCCTGGTTTCAAGAAGCAAAAAAAGTATAACCGAGGCAGGGATTTAAGACGTCCCGCATTGCCCGCCCTTTGGGTATTGGTAAATCAGGACAACAGGGCCATGATGAGGGCTCTGAGACCTGCGGAAACCGGGAGGAATAACACTGTAAAATTATAGGAAGAATAGGAGCGATTCAATTTTATTTATAGTATAATGGTTACTTCAATATGGGATGAAAACAGGGAAAGAGGAAACGAATGCCTACTATACTGGTTGCTGACGACGATGCGAACATTCGCGAACTCGTCTGTTTATTTCTACGCAACGACGGATTCGCAACAGCCGAAGCCGCAGACGGCAAGGAAGCACTGACCGTCTACGCTACAACGCATGTCGATCTTGTCGTGCTCGATATTATGATGCCGATAATGGATGGTTGGACGTTATGCAAGGAGCTCAGAAGAGCCAATCCTGATCTTCCCTTACTTATGCTGACTGCGAGAGGCGAAACATGGGAGAAAGTGAAAGGTTTCGAACTTGGAACAGATGATTATTTGACGAAACCGTTTGATCCACTGGAATTGACAGTTCGGGTCAGAGCACTGCTGAAACGCTATCGGATTGGCACCACGCAGATGATCCAGTTCGGCAACGTCATCCTTGATCGGCAGACCTATAAGGTGATGAGAGGGACGGAGTCGCTCACGTTGCCGCTCAAGGAGTTCGAATTGCTGTATAAGCTCGCTGGAACACCTGGACAAGTGTATACGCGCGAGCAGTTGATCGATCAAATTTGGGGGATCGATTATACTGGAGATGATCGAACGATAGACGTACATATTAAACGCCTGCGCGAACGGTTCGCTACAACACCCGATTTTCGTATCGAGACGGTGCGTGGACTTGGCTACCGGCTTGAGGTTTACGAATGATCAGATCCTTATATACACGTGTTGTCCTGACATTTCTGGTCTCCGTCCTCGCGGGCACGATCATTGCTTTTTTTGTAACATTTTGGGTGTTTGAAGAGAAATTGAACGAAAATTTGCAAACCACCTTATTTAACTTTGGTCAGGACATTGTCCGGGTTTACGAAACCATTCCGTTACGTGAAGCGGACTTATTCGTAAGTGGAATGAAACAACTCGATTCCTATTATATTCGAATTTTTGATGAAACGGGGCAGTTCCAGTCTTACGGAACGCTTAACGGACAAAAACCTGTTACTGTGACGATGGATCAAGTAAGGAAAGTATTGGGTGGAGAAGTTGTTCAAGTTAATCCGAGTAGTGTTTCAATGAACCTCTTGGGACTGAGGTTGAAAACGGAAATGGGAATGAAAGCGATGTTTGTGGAGCCGCTTATGTATCCTTCCGTCTCTTTTGCCCAAAAATGGTTATTTACTTTTTTGACCTATTCGTTGGTAACAGGAAGTCTATTGATTTTGGTTGCCTCTATATTCCTAGTCAGACCGATCAAAAAACTGACAAAAGCGACCAGACGTATAGCAGTTGGAGATTTCAACGTCAAGCTGAATATTAAGCAAAAGGGTGAGCTAGGTACTTTGGCTCGCAGCTTTGAAGAAATGATGCATGATCTACAGCAACTTGAGCAGATGCGTAGGGAGTTCGTCACGAATGTGTCGCATGAAGTTCAGTCGCCGCTCACCTCGATATCCGGTTATGCTATAGCACTCAAGCAAGTAGATATAGCAGATAACGAGCGAAGTCGTTATCTCGATATCATCATCGCGGAAGCAGATCGGATGTCCAAGATGAGCGATAGCCTGCTAAAGCTGAGTTTGCTTGAATCGCAGTCACAGCAGATGCGGCTGGTCACGTTCAGCCTTGATGAACAGATCAGACGAGTCATCGTCGCGATCCAGCCGCAATGGTCGGCTCGCAACATCCGTTTCGAGCTCAATTTGAAGACCGTTCGCCTATTGGCGGATCAAGATCAATTAAACCAGGTATGGACGAACATACTCGGTAATAGCATCAAATTTTCCAAGAATGGCAGCGTTATTAACGTCAGCATCAAGCAAGATATCAAAAGCGTAACAGTCCGAATATCCGATACGGGCATTGGTATTTCCCTTGAGGACCAGAAGCGTATATTCGAGCGATTTTTTAAAGCTGATCGTTCCCACAGTCGTAAATATGGCGGTAGCGGTATGGGACTCGCCATCGTTAAACAGATCGTATCGCTTCATCAAGGCGACATTCGAGTGGAAAGTGAACCCGGCCAAGGAACGACCGTCATTGTCACCTTGCCAATCACAACGCCACCAGATTAGTTAGATTCATAGGGTATCATTCGGATTATCTAAACCGCATTTTCCATGATACAGCATAATGTGCAGTTTCCTTGGACAACGTAGCATTTTTTTGCTTGTTCATACTCCGTTCATATTGTCGTCATAGGGAGTACATCTTCTTTCGTTAAGCTTTCATTAGCGGCTCGTTAAGGTAGCCCAACAAACAGAATGGGACAGGAGAAGTTGAGCGTGAAACGAAGAGAGGTAATGAAAATGAGGAATGGAACGAGAACAAATAAAGTACGAAGCATTTTGCTTAAAATAATAGGAACAATAATTATAGCAATCGTGCTTTTTCTAGCCGTTGTCTATACAGTTAATATTATCAGCAGCAAATCAGAGCAAGGAAAAATACAATCCTATGGTCAGTTCGTACCTGTAGATGGGAAAAAAATGAATGTTTTGATTCAAGGAAAAGGCGAAGAGACCGTCGTGTTACTACCAGGTTATGGAACAGCAGCACCAGCACTTGATTTTAAACCGCTAGTAGAAGAGCTATCTCCATTTTACAAAGTCATCGTTATTGAGCCTTTTGGTTATGGATTAAGTGATCTAACCGAAAAGGAACGAAACACAGAGAATATTGTAAGTGAAATTCATGAAGCTTTACAGAGTCTTAAAATTGACCGATATATTCTAATGGGTCATTCCATTGCAGGCATTTACGGACTGGATTATGTGAACAAATATGAAAACGAAGTGAGTGCTTTTGTCGGGATTGATAGCAGTGTTCCAACGCAAGGTGGTATGGATGCTGAATTACCAATAAAAACGTTTAAATTTCTCAAAAAATCAGGTTTAGCCAGATTGGTAATGAAACTTACTGGTGACCCATATGCTGGACTACACTATGATGATGAAACAAAAGAACAAATGAGAATTCTTTCTCTCAAAAACATGTATAATTCCAGCACCTCAAACGAAATGGAAAATATTTATCCTAATTTTAAAGCAGCTAAAAATTTAACATTCCCAAAAAATCTGCCCCTTATTTTCTTTATACAAGCGAATAATACAGATGTGGAAAGATGGATACCACTACATGAAGAGCAAGTCAAAAATTCTGTTCATGGAAAAGTAATGACACTTGAAGGAGAACATTATTTACACCATACCAAATCAAAGGAAATCGTTGAAAACTTCAGGAGCTTTATGAAAGAAATAAAATAAGTGCACTGAAAAAGGCACCTTCACTATTTTCTACAAATGTATAAGTGATATAAAAAACCGTCCTTTGGTCATATCCCTGTCAAGTAGACAGATGAAAAAAGCTATGCAGCCAGCGCGTGCGGATACTCAATCGGTGCGCGCTGTTTGAGTTAAGACTGAAATCACTCGTAGTTATAAAAGTAGAGACAACAACAGGCAGGTGAGCGTATCGTCCAATTGCTGAACGAGCCAGTGATGCTGGGTGACCAGCTGCCTTCGGAAAGACACGACATTGAGCTGAGGCGCATAAGTTTTGGGTATGGTGACCAGCCTGTACTGCGGGATGTGAGCAGGCTTATGCCATTCCATTCTTTCACAGCGCTTGTAGGTCCTTCTGGTAGCGGAAAAAGTACGGCCTGTATGCACGATTGTGGAAAAGACAGCATGAAGGAAGAGAGTCATAATCTGTATGAAATCATGATACAAACATTAAGAAACCGCCCCCGGAGGATGCCATATCATATCTCCAGGGGCGGTTTCTTTTGCTGTTATTTAGAATCATCGGCTATGACAGCTTGTACGGGCTGCCTGTCACGAAGCAATGGTAACAATAGCATCGCTCCGACCAAAAACAAGCCGGCGCTCACGGTATATACGGTGTTCAGGGAGGATTCGTGTTTGAGTGTTCCGCCGATACTCATACCGACGACCATCATCCCAGAGAACAGGGGAGAGAGGGCACCACCGACGCGGCCGATAAAAGCAGCTTCGGCGTTTTTCATCATCATTGTGTTGATACCGATATGAATGCAAGGATAAAATAGGCCGCTGAAAACTTGTAGTGCCATGGTCAGCACAATATTGTGTGACCATCCGACACCAAAGGTTGTCAGTGTGCTGACCAAAAGTCCGGCCACCAGCAGCAATTGCGGCTGTGCTTTTTTGGCAACCCCCATAATCAGGCCGCCTCCCACCAGCATAGCCGCTCCGTTCGCCATTAACGGCCATTGCAGGAATTCCTTGTTTTGTCCAAGGTTCTCGATGGCGACAAAAACCATTAATGGTTGAATAAGTCCGACCGCCAGCCCAATTACGGTAAATGTTCCCCCAAGCGTGCGAAGTGTGCGGTTATTCCATACATAACGTATTCCTTCTTTAAGATCTTGAATGAAATGAGTTGGTTGATCATCTATCTCAAGTGATTGTTCATCTTGTGGAATGCGAGTCAGAACAAGCGCCGAGATGAGAAACAATATTCCGGTTATAGACATTGAAGTGAAAATTCCAAAGTGTTGATAAATAAATGTACCGATAACAGGGCCGATAACCATAAATAATGCCATGAGAGATTGAAAAAGGGCCATCACTCCCTGTAGCTGTTCTGGTGCTACATGCTGCTTAAATATCTTCATCGCAGACGGCTGAGAAAATTGAGATAGAATGGCTGAAAAGAAAGTGGACAGCAAAAGCACCTGCCATGACCCGTACCATAATGCCAACAAAACAATAAAAATAGAGGCCGCGGATAGCAAATCGCAACTAATCATGGTCCGTTTGGGCCGCCAACGGTCCGCGAATGTTCCTCCAATGATAGCGAACAGAAAAATAGGCATGAATTCAGCAACCGAAATGAGCGATACGTATACGGGATCATTATTAGTCAAATCTGTTACATACAACAGTATGGCAAAGTTGCGCACCCAAATGCCCAAATTTAGCAGCGCATTGGAGGCGATAATGGTCCTTATATATGGATTTTTAAACAACAACAAACTCTCCTTTCCTGTTTTCAGGGCGCAACCCCCTTGAAATATCATTTTATATAAACAAAATATATTTTTGTCTATATAATAATAGATAATATAATAAATCAACTACTTATTAGTCAAATGTTTTTTGAAATCATGAAGAAAGTAGAGCATGGAAAATAAAGAGGTCAATGATCCTTAAGGACGTGAATTAGAATAGTGGTAAAAGTACTCACTTTAAACTTGTGAATTGGGAATGATAGCTAAACGAAAAAATGATCAACATAATAAATATTATGTTAACTAAAATGTTTATCTAGTAATAGGGATCTGAATCCGATGTACCTTTTAAAATCATAGTGATATAATTACGCGTACATGCCTGAAAAGGAGCGAATGGAACGTAAATGAACTTTCAAGTGGATTTTTTATCTTTTTTTGTAATTCAGGTAGATGGAAAAGAAGGACAGGGTGGTAAGTCCTATAAGCATTACGCTACAATGGACGACTACGATTATGACGAAAGCGATGTTAAAAAGTTTCTGGACGGGGAATTTGCTCGTATTAGCAAGCGTAAGGTTGAAAAAAACCCCAGCACAGAGCAGGCACCGACCAAAATCGGCCGCTTTATCGTCGAACCGGAGCATGAATTGAGCAGTAATCCGAATTTCAATATGTTCGCCCGACTGCGGGCAGCAGAGGATAAGGAAGATTTTAAAAATGCTTGTGACGATCTGGTGCGGATGTATCTGGATACGAGCGCAGTACGCGGCGGAGCGCTAATCATTGTACAGGCTACCTTGAATACACACTCGGATGATCCGTTTATTTTTGTGCTTAAATGTGATTTTGAACCTAAAATTGCCAGAATTACTGAAAGCAGTCTGGTGAGTGAGGTCGAAATGGCTATTTCTGCCCGTAATATGAAATCCATCATGTATCCTTACATGCTTGAGGAAGGGATGAACGATGAGTGGGAGCTTAAAATTCACCAGTCTTCGCATGCCCGGTATTTTGAAGATTTTTTGAAATTCGTGACCTATGAGCAATCCATGCCGGAAATCGTCAATGAGCATGTCATGGGCTTCGTTCAGAACTATGTAGAAACCAAATGGCCGGATGCATCTAATGAGGAAAGACAGCAGGAAGAGCGCGATCTGGAATTGTGGGCGGCTAGCGAAAAACGGGATCTGCAAGGGAAATGGGAACCCCTTCAGGTCGTAGAGGCTGCACAGCATATTGTCGAGCTGAAACCAGAAATTGAAGTTCGTTTCAAACTAGATGATACGGCCGTGCGTGGGCTACTGTCCGACTTTGGCGCCAAACTGCATATCACGAAACTTCATGATAGATATGCACTTATTATTGAAGGTGATGCATTTACGTTTGAAAAGGGATTTTCACCGATTGAGTTACTCCAACCTGAATCGTTTGAAACGGTGGCTGAGCGGCTAAAAGAGAAACGCCAGCATGAAAATGAGGACGTGGATGGCGATACGCCACCTTGGTAATTCGAATGCATAGCAGGACGACAAACTGAACTTTTACATTATAATGACTAAAAAACTGGCCTCTCAACGGATATTACCGCTGTGGAGGCCAGTTTTGTTTAGTATTTATGTTCGCGATCTACATATGAACTTTGCTAATTTGATCCTTCAGCTTGTCCGCAGATTGAAGCAATCTTGCACGTTCCTCGTCATTGAGCGGAAGATCCAAAATTTCACGTACCCCATTGTGATCTACAATACTTGGAACACCTAAATATACGTCAGATACTCCGTTATAATTTTCCAGCAAGGTGGACACATTAAGTACCGACCCCTCGTCCCCGAGAATGGCGGCTACGATTCGGTCGAGAGCCAGCCCGATAGCATAAGAAGTTGCGCCTTTAGCATCTATAATTTCATAGGCAGCATTCTTGGTATTTTCAAAAATTTCATTTTTCGTTTCTTCACCCAGTTCCAGTGGAGTTCCAGCTACGTTGGCTGTGCTCCATACAGGTAACTCGGAGTCACCGTGTTCTCCAATAATATGGGCGTGGATGCTTCGTGGATCGATGCCCTTTTGCTTCCCGATCAAATAACGGAAGCGTGCGCTGTCCAGCAACGTACCTGACCCAATGACTCTGCTTGAAGGCCAACCACTGCGTTTCCAAGAGATGTAGGAGAGAATGTCCACTGGATTGGTAGCGATCAGCAAAATGCCGTGTGTATTGACCTTAACGATATTATCAATGATACTTTCAAAAATTTCGGCATTACGCTTCAGCAAATCAATGCGCGTTTCTCCCGGCTTTTGTGAAGCCCCTGCTGTAACAATAATGATATCTGCATCACGGCAGTCTTCATAATCACCTGCCCACACTTTGACACCGCCGAGAAAGGGAAGCCCATGATTCATATCGAGCATTTCCCCCTTCGCCTTTTTGACGTTGACATCAATAAAGACAAGTTCTGACATGCGTTGGCGCAGCAGTAGGGTATAGCCGGTTGTTGTACCAACCGCTCCCATGCCGACAATGGCCACTCTACTTCGTTTGTAAGGTTTTAAGCTCATAAAATCCTCATCTCCTTCTCGGGTTGAATACCTTTTCATTTTGGGGTATTTCTTAAAAATTTATCTTTCCAACTTAGTGTACCGTATATATTTACCCACCGCAAAGAAATATGACATTTTTCCTTGACTTCAAAGACGAGCTCGCTAATAATTAATCGAATGATAAGAACACGCACTAAAGCGTTGCAGCACCGATATTGACGCATGAAATTATGGAAAGAGGATTCGGCATATGGACTTATTTCGAAAAAAAACAGGACTGCTCCCGCATGAGGAAAGCGGATCTACAGGTCACTTAAAGAGAACAATGGGTGCCTTTGATCTCACCATGCTAGGTGTAGGATGTATTATCGGTACTGGGATTTTTGTTATTACTGGCAAGGCAGCAGCAGAAAATGCAGGTCCTGGATTGATGCTCTCCTTTGTTATTGCAGGTATTGCCTGCGTACTAGCAGCCTTGTGTTATGCGGAGCTTTCATCTACAGTTCCCGCAGCTGGGAGCGCTTATGCGTATAGTTATATTGTATTTGGAGAAATTTTGGCCTGGGTACTGGGGTGGGACCTGATTCTGGAATACGGAGTGGCGGCCGCCTCTGTGAGTAGTGGATGGTCTGCTTACTTTCAAGGCTTGCTGGCTGGATTTGATGTACATTTACCGCTGGCTTTAACCGCAGCCTTCGATTCAACTAAGGGAACCATTATTGATCTACCAGCCGTGTGCATCATTATGCTCATTACACTGTTACTGAGTCTCGGAGCCAAGGAGACGGTCCGATTCAATTTAATAATGGTTTGTGTTAAAGTAGGAGTTGTATTGCTATTTATTGGGATCGGTATCTTTTATGTTAAGCCTGACAACTGGACACCATTTTTGCCTTATGGTTTTTCTGGTGTTTTGAGTGCTGCGGCAATCGTATTTTTTGCTTATCTGGGTTTTGATGCCATCTCAACTGCAGCCGAAGAGGTTCGCAATCCGCAGCGGAATATGCCCATCGGCATTATTTCTTCTCTAGCGATCTGCACGGTACTGTATATTGCGGTTTCAGTTGTACTAACTGGAATGGTACCTTATACGCAGTTGGGGGTAAGTGATCCTGTTGCGTTTGCTCTCCGCTTTATTCATCAGGATTTTGTAGCCGGATTGATTTCAGTCGGTGCGATTGCGGGGATGACCACCGTTTTACTGGTGCTGTTGTTTGGTCAAACGCGGTTAATTTTCTCTATGTCACGTGATGGCCTTTTACCCGTTTTTTTATCCAAAATAAATGCCAAAACTCAAACACCGATACGAAGCACTTGGCTGGTGGGCAGCATTATCGCATTGGCTAGTGGATTGTTTCCATTACATGCACTGACCAATTTGACGAGTATTGGAACCCTGTTCGCTTTTGCTGTGGTATCGGTAGGGGTTATCGTGCTGCGCAAGAAACGCCCTGATTTGAAAAGAGGCTTTACCGTGCCGTGGGTGCCGTTGCTCCCGCTTTTAAGTGCTTTGGTTTGCATCGGTCTGATGCTTCAGCTTCATATTAGCACCTGGATTGGATTTATTGTGTGGCTCCTGCTTGGATTGCTGATCTATTTCTTCTATGGATACCACAAAAGTTTGTTGAACCGTAAATCTTAATAAATTCTAGTATAAAAAAAGCCGGCATCCTGCACTTTTGTGAAGGGTCCGGTTTTTTTTGACATTACGCGAAAAGTGTCACATAGAGGCGTTTATGGTATAATTCTGTTTCAGATAAGCTTTTGGCACGTGATTACAGCATGCCATCGAGGGAGGATTTTTATATGAAACTGCGCTGGCGTGCGCTCTTAGGGGGAGTACTGCTACTGACGGGCATTCTACTGACTGCCTGTTCTGCTGAAGCCCCAGAAACGTTAACTAAACCTCCGATTGAGGAACCTGATGACCAGGGTCAGACGATTACTATTAATCCACCAGTGACTCCAAAGGTGGGCGATCCCAACGCCAAATATGTAGTTCAGACGCGAATAGCGGATTTTCATTTAATTGATAACAATAAAGGGTTAGTTTGGGGAGTTACCCATAATGAGCTCCGGCTTTATGATACTCATGATGGCGGAAAGACATGGAATAATATTTCCCCCTCCGAAAATGTCCAATTTCAAGACAAACTTGAATATGGAAAGGACATCAGTTTCACTGATTCTCGTCACGGTTGGGTTGTCCGTCAAAATTTGGACAAAACAGCAACCGTCATTCTGAGAACAGCAGATGGAGGACAGAGCTGGGATGTTTCAGCGCTTCCAAGCGGGGATCATGTGAGCTCGATTCAATATGTAAATCCAACTACTGGCTGGATCATGGCATATGTAAAACTGAATGAGCAGGATCAACAAAAACTGTTGTATCACACCACTGACGGGGGAGCCACGTGGAATAAAGTTGCGCAAAGTTCTGGTACGACATCCAACAAAACAGGCTCAGGTTTACCCGATCGGGGCAGTCTGGCAGGAATGAGCTTTTCTTCCAACAATCAGGGATTTGTAGCGATCAATCTGGATAGCAGTATTAAGTTATACAAGACTTCGAATCAAGGGAAAACCTGGACTCCGGTAGCTAACAGAATACAAGGCTGCCCTCAGGCCAAAGCAGAAGCTCAGCAGTCTCTGAAAGGGAGCAGTTCCTCGTATTGGATTCCGGTTCTTTGCTATGGGGCTAACGGCACAAAATATAATGGACTGTTTACAAATGATACAGGGGCCCAATGGAGCGGTGTGCCTTTGGGTCTGAGTAGCAACATTAATTCTATTATCCCTGGACGTACGTTTCTAAACGAAAAGGAAGGGTGGATCATAACTGAAACCGGAATGAGCCGTACATTGGATGGGGGAAAGACGTGGACAAGTCTCACAGGCAACAAAGTGCTACCTTTGAAGCTAAAAGACTACCCACGATCGGTCAAGCTCCGTTTCGCTTCTTCTTCGGTGGGTTGGCTCCTTTTGGAACGCCTTGATGATAAGAAGTCACTGCTGCTGAAGACGACGGACGGCGGTGCGAACTGGAGAATTTTATAATCGCTATAAAGCTGATTGCCCTGGGGTGTTTTTCCCAGGGCGTTTTATTTTTAAAAAATTTAAATTTTATACGACTATATGTGAAAAAAATCACAAACCAACGAATAAGCCGCTGTTATACTAAACCTGTAAACAACGATAGGAGTGATAATCATGACAGCGAATCAGGATCATATGTTAACCCAATACTACCTTCAATTTTGTTATACTTGCCAGGATGCCTATGGTTGCACGACTGAAGAGGACTGCAAGCAGTGTGCAGAGCGTTACGCTGAAGACGAAGATCATGAAGTTCTGGATGAAACACAACGTTATCTCCAGCTTGTACATGTGTAAATCGATGCATCATTCTGATATCGCCATATCTTGAGCCTCCCGGACTATTCCGTGGGGGCTCTTGGCGTTCTTGAGAGTTGCTATCAAATTTGGGCAGGAACATACATATACTATTATAGAAAGCTTAGGTCAGGTCAGGATGCCCGGTAGTTTCCCTGTGGAATGCCTGGCGGAGAGGAGTGCGGTGCATGGGATTTGAGTCATTATGGATGTTCGATTGGCTGGGCACGGTACTGCCCGTATTTTTCGTTGTCGTGTTGGGAATTGTCGTGTTGTCTGCAGGCAGGGAAGTCATGGAATGGAGTCGGAATAAAAGACAGCCTGTATTGACGGTCGGTTCCCGAATTACAGCCAGAAGGACACATCTCCAACAGAGGCGGCAGGAGGAACAAGGGACTCGTACCTATACTTTCTATTACGTAACCTTCGAGGTGGAGAGTGGCGACCGGATGGAGTTCAAGGTATCTGGGGAAGAATATGGTCAATGCGCTGAAGGTGATGAGGGACGGCTTACTTTTCAGGGTACAAGGTATATCGGGTTTCAGCGTCTTAATCGCTATAGCTTGGAACAGGTTAAAATGTAGATTTCAGTCTAATGTTCTTGGATTCATTTACAGCCTTCTGCGAGAAATCAGGGTAGGGGGCTGTAGATGTTTCTTGTACAGCACATTTTGGTACATATATATTAGAACAGAGTAGTTCAGAGGAGGAATGATTTGTGTCATTTGAGGGACAAGTTGTTATTGTAACAGGAGCGGCGCATGGCATCGGGAAAGAGGTCGCTTTTGCCTACGCTGCTCAGGGTGCCCATGTTGTATTTGCGGACCACAATGAGGAAGAGGGTGCCGCAGCCGCTGCAGCGGCCCGGAACGAAGGCTATCAGGCCATTTTTATTCCTTGTGATGTGCGGAAGGAAGAGGATATTGTAGCGCTAATCCGTGCCACGGAAGAAGAATACGGTACGATTCATACGCTAATTAACAACGCTGGCGTGTCCAAATGGAAATCTCCATATGAGTTAACGATAGCAGAATGGGATGACATTTTGAATACAAACGTACGCAGCTGTTTTATTGCCACTAGGGAAGCGGCTAAGGTAATGAAACGAAACGTAGAAGGTGGCTCTGTGGTCAATATGACCTCTACACGAGCTTTCATGTCAGAGCCGGATACAGAAGCCTACGCGGCATCCAAAGGAGCCATTGCGGCCCTTACACACGCGATGGCTATGTCGCTAGGAAAGGACGGGATTCAGGTCAATTGCATCAGTCCAGGGTGGATTGAAACCGGGGATTATGAGCAACTGCGTGCAGAAGACCATCAACAGCATCCGTCTGGGCGAGTAGGAACCCCTAAAGACATCGCACGGGCCTGTCTGTATTTGACACAACCCGGCAATGATTTTGTAACAGGCACGAATCTGGTAGTAGATGGTGGCATGACGCGCAAAATGATTTATGAGCCATAATAAAAGCCTAAATGAGTAGTCCCAGTCTTGGGGCTATTTTTTTGTTTTTCTGGACTGTCACCCATTGGGCATTTGTACCATACGATAGGGTATGTGATGGAGAAGCGAGGAGGGGACGCGGTGGCTGTAATCAAGACCAACTCAGAGGATGTAAGGACCCTCGCCCGACTGATGCGGGCTGAGGCCGAAGGCGAAGGAGAGCAGGGAATGCTCATGGTCGGTAATGTTGGGGTGAACCGGATTTTATCCAATTGCCTGGATTTCCAGGGCATACGTATGATGAATGACATGGTGTTTCAAAGCCCCGGCGGGTTTGAGGCTACTCAGAAGGGGTATTTTTATCAGAAAGCCCGTGATCGGGACATTCGACTTGCCCAGCGTGTAATCAATGGAGAGAAAATACGTCCGGCATCCAATTCATTATGGTTTTTCAGACCTGCCGGAGACTGCCCAGATACCTGGTATAGCCAGGTCAATACCGGACGTTTTAAAGCCCACTGCTTTTTTAGCCCGACTGTACAGGATTGTCCTAATGTATATTAGACAATTTACAGAATGGCTTGAAGAATTAAATTTAAACCATTTTAGGAGGAATTTACATGATTTCACAGCAAGCTTACCGTCCCGTATCTTATGCTTCCGGCAATGGGTATCCCGAATGGCCAAGAGGGATGACTCCAATCGGAACCATGCAGCCTATGACTGGCTTTCCACCTCAAGTAAGTAGTGGCAGCCCTATGACACCAACGGGTACCGTAGTGCAGGTTCAGACTCCGCAATACGAGCAATCATACATCGAAAATATTTTACGCTTGAACTTAGGAAAAACGGGAACTTTTTATATGACCTATGAAAATAACCGGGAATGGAATGCGAAAATATTCAAAGGCATTCTGGAAGCAGCAGGTCGGGACCACATTATTATTAGTGATCCGGCGACGGGCAAACGGACCATTCTACTAATGCTAAACCTGGACTATGCAACATTTGATGAGCCGTTGTTGTACCAATATCCCGGCGTCATCGGGAACCCGGGTGCATCCCCGGTTCGCTGATGCCTTCATATATATGAGTCTACATCCTCTGCCAGACGGCAGGGGATGTATTTTGTTTATAATCTTTCTCAAATATAGTAGCTTTCTTGATGGTAAGCGGCGAAAACGAGAGCTTTACAACCTAAATGATAGAGGAGCTGTTTTTTCTGACATTGCTTGTGGTTTGACTGTATAGAGTATAGTTATATAATTAAATATAAGCTGATGAATGATCTAATCATTTATGCGGAATATGGCTTTGGAAGCCGGAAGGAGTGAATGTGTTGGGAAGTTGACGCTGCTTATGATGTGTTATCGTTCTGTCTATGATGAAACTATCCGAAGGAGGTGCGCCTGTCTGCCGTAATGACGGCTGATGGGGAGCATATTGAGTGACCCTTTACCGAGTATGTTTAACTTATTTATTGTTTTTGCATTAGTACTATTGAATGGTTTTTTTGTATCTGCGGAATTTGCCATGGTGAAGGTCAGAGGCAGCCGTATTGAAACATTGGTGGAAGCGGGCAATAAAAAGGCCGTGTACGCCGCCAATATGTTACACAACTTGGACGCTTATTTGTCTGCCTGCCAGTTGGGTATTACACTAGCATCGTTGGGACTAGGATGGATCGGAGAGCCGGCCATCGCACATTTGATCGAACCTGTATTTACAGCCGCCGGATTAGGAGCGGTATATGTGCACGGTACTGCCGTGGTTATTGCATTTATTGTCATTACGATTCTGCATATTGTCTTGGGTGAATTGGCGCCCAAAACGATAGCTATTCGTAAATCTGAGACCATTACGCTGTATTCAGCCATGCTGATGACTTGGTTTTACAAGTTGATGTATCCATTCATATGGGCGTTGAATGGAATGGCGAACAGCCTGCTGCGTTTATTCCGTCTGGAGCCGGTATCCGAGAATGACGATTCCGCGCATACCGGAGATGAAATACGCATTCTGATGAAAGAAAGCAATAAGAGCGGACTAATTGATAATACGGAATTGGCGCTTGTTGATAATATATTTGATTTTACCGACACGACCGCCAGGGAAATCATGATTCCGCGAACTGAGATGATCTGCTTATACAGTAATGAGTCCACAGAAGAAAATCTCGCGATTGCGACGGAAAGCATGAGAACCCGTTATCCAATCTGCGCCGAAGATAAGGACCATATTATCGGCTTTATCCATATTAAGGACCTTCTACGGGCGAACACACTGGATACCCGTACGATGATTCGACCGATTCTTGCTGTCCCTGAATCTACGCAAATTAGTGATCTGCTCAAACGCATGCAGCGTAGCAAGACGCAAATCGCAATTTTGATTGATGAATATGGCGGTACATCGGGTATGGTAACACTGGAAGATATTATGGAAGAAATCGTTGGTGAAATTCAGGATGAGTTCGATCAGGAACGTCCGAGTTGTGAGCAGATTAATGACGAGGAATTTTCCATTGACGGCATGTTATTAATTGATGAAGTGAACGATCGCTTTGGACTGGATCTTGATCATGAGGATTATGATACGGTAGGGGGCTGGCTATACTCACATGTCGAGGTTATTCCCCCACTGCCTGGCCAGTCTGTAGTGTTTGAGGGATGTATGTTCACGGTAGAAGAAGTTGAAAACAAGCGGATTTCACGTATTCGGCTGATAAAACAGCCTATCATCGTGGAAGAAGCAGGAGTCTCATAACGGAATAAATCTAGAGAGCGACCTTGAACGATGTGGGGTCGCTTTTTATTTTGTCTTCTTTACAGAATGGACATGAATTGATATGATGTTCGTGTAATTGTCAACCTTATTATAATTCTTTAGGTTGACAATAAAAAAAGAACTTCTCTACGCTGAAAATCTTATCCATTTACCTGATCATTAAATTTTGGGAGGCAAGAAGTATGAATTTACTAAACAAGGTTATAGAATGGGACTCGTTGGCTGAAAAAGCAATACACGGCAGCCGTGTATTGCTGGAAGAAGGCATAGCGGTACTGGAAGCCGACGATGAAGAATTATTACCGATTATGCAAGCTTCATTTCGGGTGCGGCATCATTTCTATGAAAAAAAAGTAAAGCTCAACATGATCATCAATGCCAAAAGTGGCCTATGCCCGGAGGATTGCGGTTATTGCTCACAATCTATCGTATCCACGGCGCCTGTGAGCAAGTACAGTATGTTGGACAAGGAATCACTATTGGCTGGAGCTAGGGAAGCAGTAGCGCGGAGAGCAGGGACGTATTGTATCGTGGCTTCCGGCAAAGGTCCAACAGATCGAGAACTGGATCAGGTGATTGAGGCAGTACAAGAAATTAATCGCACGATGCCGCTCAAAATTTGCGCCTGCTTAGGGATTCTCAAGGGAGATCAGGCACGGCGGTTGGCAGAGGCTGGGGTACATCGATACAATCATAATTTAAATACAAGTAAGGCCAACTATCCTTCGATTACAACTACACATACATACGATCAACGCGTCGAAACTGTGAAAATGGCTCAATCTCACGGAATGTCTCCATGCTCTGGCGTTATTATCGGGATGGGGGAAACGAATGAGGAAATCGTTCAAATGGCTTATGCCTTACGGGAGTTAGATGCTGACTCTATTCCGGTTAACTTCTTGAATCCAGTCCCTGGAACCCCGTTGGAGGGAGCAAAGCGAATATCACCTATCCAAGCTTTGAAGGTGCTGGCACTGTTCCGCTTCATCTGTCCATCCAAAGAAATACGCGTTGCAGGTGGACGAGAGTTGAATTTACGCTCGTTACAACCGCTATGCCTGTATGCAGCGAATTCAATTTTTGTAGGAGATTATTTAACGACAGAAGGCCAAGAGGTCACATTTGATCATCAAATGATTGAAGATCTTGGTTTCGAAATTGAGATGTGTGCCCTTTCAACCGTATAATAGAAATTGTACAAACTTGGAAGGGAGAGTTAAACGATGAGCGAAAAAGTATTTATTAGTCCAGGTAAATATGTGCAAGGGAAAAATGTGATTGATAAAACAGGTGAGTATGTTAAGCCATTAGGTCATATTGCCTTGGTTATTGCGGACAAGCTGGTTTGGGAGATCGCAGCCGACCGCGTAGTAAAAAGTCTGGAACAGGCTGATATTACGGCGGTTAAAATTGAGTTTCAAGGGGAAGCATCGAAAAATGAAGTCAACCGTATTGCGGATCAGGGACGAAGCGCCCAGGTCGATATTGTCATTGGTGTAGGTGGTGGTAAAACGCTGGATACGGCCAAAGCCGTTAATGAACTACTCGGTTCCTCGGTTGTGATTATTCCAACAACCGCTTCTACAGATGCACCCACCAGTGCACTATCCGTTTTGTACACCGATGAGGGTGCATTTGATACCTATTCCTTTTTCAGTAAAAATCCGAGCTTGATTTTGGTGGACACGAAAGTCATTTCTCAAGCACCGCCTTTGTTCCTCTCCTCAGGCATTGCGGATGCTATGGCAACGTGGATTGAAGCCCGTGCGGTCATTGAAGCTCGCGCAACGACGATGGCTGGTGGTTTGCCAACCTTGGCGGCAGAAGCCATTGCGACCAAGTGTGAGGAAGTTCTTTTCGATTACGGACTGCAGGCTTACGAATCCGTGAAACGCAAAGTCGTCACACCTGCGCTTGAAGCGGTAGTGGAAGCCAATACGTTGCTAAGCGGTTTGGGCTTTGAAAGCGGCGGTTTGGCAGGCGCACATGCGATTCACAATGGTTTTACCGTTCTGGAAGGAGACATTCATCACCTGACACATGGTCAGAAGGTAGCTTTTGGCACCTTAGTCCAGCTTGCCTTGGAAAAAAGACCTTTGTCCGAGGTGGAGCGGTATATTGACTTTTATCTAAAACTCGATCTGCCTGTCACGCTGGAAGACATTAAGCTCCAGGAAGCTTCCCGAGAGGATTTGTACCGGGTAGCTCAGGCTGCTACCAAAGAAGGCGAAACTGCTCACAATCTACCATTTGCTGTCACAGCGGATGATGTGCTTGATGCGATTTTAGCGGCTGACCAGTATTCACTTGCCTACAAGGCTAAAATTGGATATAGAAACTAACCCCATACGAAATAAAGTAGAATCAAAGGTCGCTGATCAGCGGCCTTTTTCCCATTATTTAACTTGCAGCTTATGTTATGATTTTTATGGTACATAATCAGGAAATGCCGGGAGTATATTTATGGCTCCCCTAAAATTTGAGAGGGGTTTAGCGATGGCAAAATGGAATGTAGAAGATCAAGGTACTCAATATAGTATTGAGTACAAGCGTAGCTTAACTGGCGGAAAAATTATTGTAAATGGAAGCGAGCAGAAGGTTAAAAGCCAGAACGCATTTTTGAACTTGATTGATTTTCCAATTAGATTGAAAGAAAAAGCTGTAAATGTTGTTGTCATTGGCAACAAAGCAGATTTAGCCGTGGACGGTGTGTATCTTGGGTCCAATCAACCTTATGTTCCTGTGAGTAAAGTTCCCGGCTGGAGTTGGGCTTTTGTCGTGGTCAGTTTGGTTATAGGATGGCTATTTGCTGGCATCTTTGGTCTGTGTTTGGGGATATTAGGCAGTATGTTTTATGTGAAATCATCTTTATCCATGCATCAAACCACCAATCGAAGAGTTGTAAATTGTCTTATTGTCTTTTTTATCATCAGCGTGGTACAAATTGTTTTTGGAATTGCAGCGAATTCTTGGATTAACACGTTGTAAAATAGATCTAACATAGCCTATAGGATGAAGCAAGAAGGCTCTCACGCATGAAGCGGTGAGAGCCTTTTTTGCCGTGTTAGATCGCCCAATTTCCTTTACGGAAGATAGGTTCCTCAGTACCGTCCTCGGTAACGCCGTTGATGTCCATTTCACCTGAACCGATCATAAAGTCGACGTGTGTCAGGCTGGAATTCAGGCCGTTGGCAGCCAACTGCTCTTGAGTCATATCCTTGCCGCCTTTAAGGTTAAATGCATAGGCATTACCGATGGCCAAATGGTTAGAGGCATTTTCGTCAAACAACGTATTATAAAATAAAATATTTTTATCAGAGATAGGTGACTTATGAGGTACGAGAGCAACCTCGCCCAGATAGTGTGAACCTTCATCCATTTCTACGAGATGCTGAAGAGTTTCCAAACCGGTCTCTGCCTGTACATCGACAATACGTCCATTTTCAAAAGTCAGTGAAAAGTTGTCGATGATATTTCCGCTGTAGCTAAGTGGCTTGGTGCTGCTGACCTTACCGTTCACTCCCGTTTTGAGCGGAGCTGTAAACACTTCCTCAGTAGGCATATTGGCTACAAAAGTATGTCCCTGTTGGTTGACGCTTTCGGCTGCTACCCACAGATGATCTTTTGCCAATTCGATGGTGAGGTCTGTGCCTGGAGCCAGATAATGCAGCTTTTTATAGCGTTTGGCATTTAAAATATCAGATTTGCTGGAAAGGGTTTTCAAATGCTCTTTCCACGCCTCCACGGGGTTATCCAGATCCACACGCACGGTGCTGAAAATGGCATCCCACAGTTTATCCATTTGCTCTGAAGCTGGCAGATCAGGGAATACTTTGGCAGCCCACTCTGCTGAAGGATAAGCAATCAGAGACCAACTGAATTTGTCGGCCATTTGAAATTCGCGGTATTGACGTAATTCATGTGACCGCACGCGCTGGGCAGCAGTAATTCGGCTGGACGGAATCCCTTTAAGCAAATCCGGATTTTCTGCAATGACATGCAGTACAGCTGCGCCATTTTCGACCTCTTCAGTCATTTCGGCTGCGTACCATTTGGGAGCAATATTAAAAGTTTCATCAGGAGCTAGTTCATACTGTAATCGAGTAATGGTCTCATCACTCCATTTTACTGTAACCAGCTTGGCTCCAGCAGTATACGCTGATTTGACGATAAGTCTCACGAGTTCGGCGGACAAGATTGGCGCATGAACGATGAGTGTCTGCCCAGGATGTACATTGGCGCCGACCCGAACGGCTAACTCGGCATATTTTTGCAATTTTTGTTGAAAATCTGACATGTAACTTTCCTCCATTTCACGAAAAGCCTTAAACAAGGCTTGGGTAACTTGCACAGTTTTTTTGCAAATTCCACACATAGCTTATATATTGTACAATGTAACGAAAAGGTTCACAAATCAGTTTTGGTACTATTTAGTGAAAATGAAAGGGCGGATAGATGAATGACAGAGCAAAATTCACCTCAGGAAGTGAAAGAAGTACATATTCAACAGGCACAAATGACAAAAGATGAGAATGGTGCTTATCTGGGCCAAGTGGTATTTGGAGTAGACGGACAGAGTTCTGTATATGAAATCACATTCCACAGTAAAAGGGGAAAGGAATGGGATTACAGTCTCCATTTTGCAGGAGAGCCACGGGTGGAGGAAGAGATGCTGCAAATGGATAGCTGGATTGAAGAGAACGATGATTTGTTCGATTATTTACTAGATACGGCATGGAGCAAATTACCCGAGTAATGTAAACATGGTCTATTTTCGTGACAAGCGGATTATATTTAGCAGTGTCCGCATAATCTGCTGACATGGGGGAAGCCTAAAGGTCGATATTAACAGGAAATTCCATGTGAATAGGAGGGTGAAGCTTTGGCAAATCATCTGTTCACCGAAGGAATGACGGCAAATGAAGAGGCTGCTCCCGATCTCCTGAGCTTACGGACGCTGTTTGTAAATATGTGTTTTATTGGAGAGCCGGGAAGCCGCTCCTGGGTGCTGGTGGATACGGGGATGACAGGATTTACAGACTCGATTATACGCCTGGCAGAGGAACGGTTCGCTGGCCCTCCGATCGCTATTGTGCTTACACATGGTCATTTTGATCATGTAGGTTCGGTTATTGAGTTGGTACAGCATTGGGGTACACCTGTTTATGCACATCCTTTGGAATTACCTTATTTGACGGGAATGAAGGATTATCAAAAACCTGACCCTAGTGTAGGGGGAGGTTTAATGTCGGGCATTTCCTTCTTATACCCCAATGATGCTATAGATCTCGATGATCGCATCACATCCCTGCCCCAAGATGGCAGTGTCCCCGGTGCCCCTGGTTGGAAGTGGCTGCATACGCCAGGACATACACCTGGTCATGTATCGCTTTTTCATGAGCGAAGAAGGTTAATGGTGGCCGGTGACGCTTTTATTACGGTGAAACAGGAATCGGCACTGGCCGTTATTTTACAGGAAAAAGAAATACATGGACCTCCTGCGTATTTTACAACAGATTGGCAAGCTGCGCAGCGTTCGGTGGAAATGCTGGCCAAGTTAAAGCCTGAGATTGCAGTCACAGGACATGGTCATTACATGCGTGGTGCTGAGCTGACAGATCAGCTGGAGCAACTGGCGGGAGATTTTGAGCACATGGCTGTACCCAAACAGGGACGTTATGTGTAGTGATGTGTGAAGGACGATGCCTTGCGGGGCATCGTTTTTTGTGTGGACGTGGAATTTTTTTGCTCAGCATGGTATAGTCAAGCCAAAAGCTAAACGCTTTCATTAAACATCGTCATTTCATCAAGGAGGATTTTTTGATGACACAACAACATGCTGCAATTGGTGATCTTTATTATGGAATACCGGCGATTCGTCTTAAATTTGGACGATATGAAGCGGTTGCCCTGCCGGGAAACGGCGCAAATCTGATTTCTTTTCGTGACAATGAAACGGGATATTCTTTTCTGCGTGAGCCAGATGCTGAGAGCATAGAGGCTTTTAAGCAAAGCCCGTCCGTTTACGGAATTCCTTTCCTGTTCCCTCCGAATCGGTATGAGGATGGAAAATTCCTGTGGAATGGTGTTACATATGAGCTGCCGATAAATGAAGAGGCGACCCACAACCATCTGCACGGCTTTTTACACACTGTTCGGTGGGAGGTTGAGGACTACGGTTCCGGGGAGCAAGGTAGCTATGTGGTAATGAATCAGCATGTAAGGGAAGGACATCCCATGTTCCGCTATTTACCCTTCACCTTTACCATGAAGTTAACGTACAGCCTGGACGAATTTGGCCTGCATCAGCGTTATGTGATCCATAACGAGGGCGATCAACCGATCCCCAACTTATTTGCCTTTCACACAGCGATTCGCGTTCCGTTCGTACCCGATAGCTCGCCTGAGGATTACAAGATTAAGGTCACAATCGGTGAGCGTCGTGAGCTGACGGAACGGTTGTTGGCCACAGGTCAGTTCCAGCCTTTATCTCCGGAAGAGGAACTGCTGAAGACGACGGGAGTTAGTCCTTATTTTGCCTCTATGGATAATCATTACACGGCAGCTCCGCAAAATGGACGCAACTACATGGAACTGACACACAGTAAGACAGGGGCTACCCTCGTATACGATGTAGGTACAGCTTATAAGCATTGGATGATCTGGAATAACAAAGCGAACAAGGAATTCATCTGTCCTGAACCGCAAATGAACATGATCAATGCACCGAATCGTCCGGACCTACCAGCTGAGGAGATCGGATTGATTGCACTGGCTCCAGGCCATATTTTTGAGGCAACCAGCCGTTTGTATTGTATAACACCTAATAAATCGAAATCCTAGCATTTAATTTATCCTTTTAAGCCTGTATCGTGTCCAACGGTGCAGGCTTTATTTGGGTATGTAAAGCACAGGTAAGGGACAATGGGGAAGGAGGACGAAAAAGGTTGCAGAATGCCAAGCAGTCATAGTATGATACGAAACAGGAGATGATCAGATGAATTTTCCTTTTCAAGCCGTCAAACGCAAGCAAATCGCCGATGAAGTAGCTGAACAGCTGCAACGAAAAATTGCTGCTGGTGAATGGAATGTGGGCACAAAGATTCCAACCGAGCCTGAGCTCATGAAGCTATTCGGAGTCGGGCGGTCTACAGTGCGTGAAGCGGTTAGCGTTCTGGTACATGCCGGTCTATTAGAGAAAAAGCAAGGACACGGAACTTTTGTCTGCCAACCGACGACTTCTCAAGAGCCATTGGATTACCGTCTAAGCCGTGCTGAAATTATTGAAGTTTATGAAGTACGGAGTGTATTGGAACTAGAGATTGCCAGATTGGCTGCATTACGTCGTAATGACGAGGATTTACACTTAATGCGTGCGGCGCTGGACCGTCGTGCTGCAACTTTGGCCGCTGGAGATTTGTCTGGGTACTTAGATGCGGATATCACTTTTCACTTGGCTGTTGCCGGAGCTACACGCAACAAGGTGCTTACAGACGTATATGGCAGCTTTGTAGAGGCCATTCGCAAGGCATTGAACAATCTCATTACCGATCCAGCGATGCAAAATCATTTTACTTTGCAGCATGAAAAAATATATGAAGCAATCCGGGATCAGGATGGCAAGGCTGCCGAGCTGTATAGCATTCAACATTTGGACGGCACCAAGCTGGAGCTGCAAAAGCATATGGGAAGTTCATAAATTTTTTTACTCTTAAACATCAGATGATCAGATGAATGATAAAACGAATTTTAAGCCTTCTACTCGAACATCTCCTAAAATCAATCCAAAGGTGGTATCTGTATGCGTAAAATATGGGTGTTGGACACAACGTTAAGAGATGGAGAGCAATCACCAGGAGTTAGCTTAACCAGCACAGAAAAGGTGGAAATTGCTCTTCAGCTGCAAAAGTTAGGCGTAGATCGGATTGAGACTGGCTTTCCAGCAACCTCGCCTGGTGAGATTATCAGCATGCAGGAGATTGCCAAACAGATTACCCAAGCAACACTGGTTGGTTTTGCACGCTCGAAGGAACAGGATATTGATGCAGTCAGAGAGGCGCTACAAGGAGCTGAGGATGCCTGTCTTCATTTGTTCCTGGCTACCTCACCCATTCACCGCCAACATAAGCTGCGAATGGATAAAGCGAAAGTATTAGAGACCGCTACTGCTGCCATTCGTTATGGACGCAAGTATTTCAGCAAGGTAGAATTTTCAGCAGAGGACGCCAGTCGTACCGAGCTGGACTTTATTTGTGAGGTCGTGGATATGGCGATTCGTGCTGGTGCGACAGTCGTCAATTTACCGGATACGGTGGGATATGCCTCGCCGGACCAGTTCGGTGAAATGTTTAGAATTGTAAAACAACAAGTGCCCGGTATCGAAAAAATACAACTTAGCACACATTGTCATGATGATCTTGGTATGGCAACAGCTAACACGCTGGCGGCCATCCGTAATGGTGTAGACCAATTTGAAGGTACCGTCAATGGCATCGGTGAGCGAGCCGGAAATACACCTATCGAGGAAGTTGCACTGGCCCTTGACACTAGAACCGAGCTCTATGGTGCACAAACGAGTCTGGTTTTGGAGGAGCTGTATGCCACCAGTCGCCTGGTGAGCAAACGTACGGGGATGTCGATACCGGGAAACAAGGCCATTGTTGGAGCCAATGCGTTTGCGCACGAGTCTGGTATACATCAGGACGGAATGCTTAAAGAGCGTACAACGTATGAGATCGTGTCCCCTGAGCGTATTGGTCTGAAGACAAGTAAACTTGTATTGGGCAAGCACTCGGGTAGACATGCATTTAAAGAAAAACTGGCGGACATGGGGTTTGAAGCTTTGACGGAGGAACAGCTGCAAGAGGCGTTCCGCAAATTCAAGGCCTTGACGGATAAGAAAAAACAGGTGTTGGATGAAGACTTGCTCGTCCTGATGGATGAAAGCCGCAATGCCTCGCCTCAAATGTACACACTGGATTCCATTCAGGTGTCCTATGGCAATCAGTCGGTTCCAGTCGCATCCATTCGGTTGAGTAAACAAGATGGGACAGCAATTGATGAAGTAGCAATGGGTAACGGTTCTGTAGATGCGATTTTCCATGCTATAGACAAGGCCAGTGGTGAAGAGGTGGAGTTGGAGGATTATTCGATCCAATCTGTAACATATGGCAAAGATGCGTTGGGGGAAGTACACGCCATTTTGAGGCAAGGTGAGTACACAGCACTGGGAAGAGGCACAAGTACTGATATTTTGGAAGCTAGCGCCAAAGCTTACATCGATGCGCTGAACAAGCTACTGAGTAGAAAAGAAGTCCATGGCAAAAGAAATATCACCATTAGCTGAACTTAGTGACCCAGGATAGTAGCCGAAATCTCCTTTTGCCTCCTCTGGCCTCATCGTAAAAAAGCGCTTGCAAAATAAATGATAACATTTGAAATTTAATGTATAATAGGCAAGAGAGATCACCATATTTTGTCTGAATTACATAGGCCAAGAGGAGGAAATGAGTTGAACTACCGCATCGAAAAGGATACGTTGGGCGAAATCAAAGTACCGGCAGACCGTCTGTGGGGAGCGCAAACACAGCGCAGTAAGGAAAATTTCCCGATTGGTTCGGAGAAAATGCCATTAGAGGTCATACAGGCGTTCGCGGTGCTTAAAAAGAGCGCGGCGATCAGTAACTATAAGCTGGGTAAGCTATCACAGGAGAAGCAGGATGCCATTATTTATGCAGCAGACGAAATTCTCGCAGGGCGAGTTGATGACCATTTCCCATTGGTTGTATGGCAGACAGGGAGCGGTACGCAGTCCAATATGAATGTGAATGAAGTGATTGCTCATCTGGGAAGCCAATGGTTACAAGAGCAGGGAAAAGATACGAAGCTGCATCCCAATGACGATGTGAACATGTCGCAAAGCTCAAACGATACGTTTCCTACAGCGCTTCATGTAGCGGGTGTCATTGCAGTGGAGGATCGTTTGTTGCCTGCCATCGATAAGCTGAAAGAGACTTTTCAACAGAAGTCAGAGCAATTCAAGGATATTATAAAAATTGGACGAACCCATTTACAAGATGCGACACCGCTTACGCTGGGCCAGGAAATAAGCGGCTGGTATGCCATGCTGGACAAGAGCAAGCGAATTATCATCGACACGGTTCAATACATGAAGGAGCTGGCGATTGGCGGTACAGCGGTGGGGACAGGAATTAATGCTCATCCAGAGTTTGGCTCCCGAACCTCTGCGGAAATTTCCAGTTTCACTGGCAAAACGTTCACTTCCGCACCCAATAAATTTCATGCATTGACCAGCCACGATGAAGTGGTGGCCGTACATGGAGCAGTCAAAGCGCTCGCTGCCGATTTGATGAAAATCGCCAATGATGTTCGTTGGCTGGCAAGTGGTCCGCGTAGCGGTTTGGGGGAAATTACGATCCCTGCTAACGAGCCAGGTAGCTCTATCATGCCCGGTAAGGTGAATCCGACCCAGAGCGAAGCACTGACGATGGTCGTTACTCAAGTAATGGGTAATGATGCAGCTATCGGCTTTGCTGCGAGTCAGGGTAATTTTGAACTGAACGTGTTTAAGCCAGTAATCATATACAATTTTTTGCAGTCTGTTCATCTGCTGGCCGATTCCATGATTGCTTTTAATGACAACTGTGCGATCGGCATTGAGCCTGATCTCGTTAAAATTGAGCACAATTTGAATAATTCGCTGATGCTGGTGACGGCATTGAATCCACATATCGGATATGAAAATGCCGCTAAAATCGCCAAACTTGCACATGCAGAAGGACTGTCTTTAAAAGAAGCGGCACTCCGCAGCGGACTGTTGACTGAAGAACAGTTCGATCAATATGTTGTACCTGCGCATATGATTCATCCTAAAGCCTAAAGCACGACGATTGTCTCTGCTTAAGCCTTATAAAAATTATACAAACCAGCTCATCGAGTGCGATTTAGCACAGACCATGAGCTGGATTTTTTGTTTTCTCATATATTTTTTTACTTAAGATTAGTATTCTGTGTGATTTGAGGGTATATAGATAGAAGGCGAAAAATTGAACATCCATTTTCAAGATAGGAGAAGCGTATGGAACAGACAACCCTTATAAATTTGATTGTGCTTTTGCTTTCCAGCTTGCTGCTGGTCGGTGTGCTGACTACCAAATTTTCCAGCCGTTTCGGTATGCCTGCGCTTGTTTTGTTTATTGCCGTAGGTATGGTGCTTAGTCAGTTTATTTATTTTGATAATGCCTTTATCACACAGCTGGTGGGCATTCTCGCGCTCATTGTAATCTTGTTTGAAGGCGGGATGCAGACAAAGTTTGCAGACGTTAAGCCAGTTATTCGACCTGCGTTATCATTATCAACGTTAGGGGTCATCATTACGACCGTAGTCATTGGCGTATGCGCCAAGTTTATTTTAGGCGTAAGCTGGATGGAATCCATGCTGTTTGGCGCTATTGTCGGATCGACGGATGCGGCAGCCGTGTTTTCCGTTCTAGGAGGTAAAAACATCAAAAAACGAATTACCTCGACGCTCGAAGCGGAATCCGGCAGTAATGACCCGATGGCTGTATTTCTCACGGTAACATTGATTGAGCTGATACATCACCCTGAGCAATCCATTTGGATACATATCTTGTTGTTTTTATGGGAAATGGGTTTTGGTTTAGTCGTTGGTTTTGTACTTGGACGTATAGGTGTATATGCGATTAATAAAATGAATTTTGATTCATCCGGTTTGTATCCTGTAATGGCGCTGGCATTTGCAGTCTTGACGTATGCGGCGGCATCGTTACTGGAGGCAAGCGGATTGCTGGCGGTTTATGTCATGGCCATTGTCTTGGGAAATTCCGACTTGACCTACAAGCGATCCATTATTCATTTTAACAATGGTTTCGCCTGGATGGTGCAGATTATGATGTTTGTCCTGCTCGGCCTATTGGTCTTTCCTGATCAATTGCTGGGCATTGCGTGGCAAAGCTTGGCGCTCTCCTTCATCCTCATGCTCGTGGCTCGTCCAATAGGCGTGTTCCTAAGCTTGCTTTTTTCCAGGTACTCTGTGCGCGAGAAGACCCTGTTATCTTGGGCAGGACTGCGGGGGGCGGTACCTATTGTACTAGCAACCTATCCTTTACTGGATGAGATGGATGTAGGACCCTTGTTTTTTAATGTTGTATTTTTCGTCGTGCTCACCTCTGCGATCATTCAAGGTACAACTATTTCGTGGCTAGCGGTGAAGCTTGGCTTGATGGACCCTAACGAAACATCGTCTCCTTCATTGCTGGAATTAGTTTCTCTGGGGAAAACCACTTCGGAAATCAACCACATTCAGGTACAAAAAGGGATGTCGATAGCGGGCAAAGCGATTCAGGATATACAGTTGCCTGAAGATATTTTATTCACAGCCATAATTCGGAACGAGCAAATTATTGCCCCGAGAGGCACGACGGTGATTGAACCTGGCGATACATTGTATGTGCTTAGTCCCAAACTCAAGCGTCAGCAGATGAAAGAACTGTTCATGCTACTCGAACCAGAGGCTGCTCCGTAAAAAGCGTAGGGTACTCTTAATTACAGTCCTTCACATTCATGTGGAGGACTTTTTCCTGTATTTTTTTCAGAGTGGATGAATCTGTTAAAAAATTGACACTATCATTCTACAAAATTAGTTTATGATATTGTCGTTAGATGTCGCTGCCTATCGTTACGGATCATTTGATGGGCAATAGTGATGAATAAGATAGAAGTCACCAATAACAGGAGAGATGATGAATGAAACCGGAAGTCTTGCCACAGCGTGCAGCAGCTCGCAGGCAGAAAAATAGAAAAAAGAAACGAAAAGGAAAATTCGGTCGCTTTATACTGCGACTTTTTATTGTATTCCTGTTAGCAGGAATAGGGGGTGGTGCGTGGTTGTTCCTAACGTCATCTGGCAAGGACATGCGCTATTTGGCCGCGGATACGCTGATCACGACCCAACATCGTCACTGGGCGAAGTACTTTATCGGTGAAGCAGAGGCAAAAAAACGTGTGGCTGAATATTCGGCCCGTTTTGAAGCGATGGGTGAGGAGAAGGACAGACATACAATCAATCTGCCTGATCTGATACCGACCAAAGTACAACAAACGCCGCTGGTTGAGGTGGAAGAGGTATCGGGCCGTAACTATCATGGCTATGTTATGACGGTTCATGATCCCACTAAAATTCGGCTCGGGGTTCCTTCCAAGGTCGGCCGGGGAGAAAGGGTATCTAGTATGGTCGAGCGTTTAGGGGCTGTTGCTGGCGTAAATGGCGGTGGCTTTGCCGATCCCAACTGGAATGGGAATGGTTTTAAACCGATTGGCGTTGTCATTTCCCAGGGCGAGATATACTACAATGATATGGGCAAAAATGCCTCTGTTCAAATCGTAGGTATTGATAAACAGGGAAAAATGATAGCCGGTCACTATTCGTTGTCTGAGTTGTCCAAAATGAATGTGCAAGAAGCGGTTACTTTTCAACCACGCCTAATCGTGAATGGGAAAGGTCTGATTCGCAATGCAAGCGAGGGGTGGGGAATTGCTCCCCGTACCGCAATGGGACAAAGAGCAGACGGGGCCATTATATTCGTGACCATCGACGGTCGTCAGCCTGGGTACAGTATTGGTGCCAACTTGTATGATATGCAAAATATTTTGCTTAAACATGGAGCAGTTATCGGTGCTAATCTGGATGGAGGTTCTTCAACGGTGCTCGTCAAGGATAATACCATTGTGAACAAGCCTTCTTCTGAATACGGAGAGCGGTATTTGCCGACTGCGTTTCTCGTATTTGAGCATCCAGAGACTGTTAGTATCCCGAACATATGGGAAGGTCTGAATCCTGGAGACATTGACGCTGCCAAAAAGAGATAGATTAGGAATGAATAAGTTCATTAAGTGAACGGAGACTGATGACCAGCCAGAGATTCATGGTAAATTAAAAGAAGAAATATACGAGGGAGATCTGGCGACAGCACGCGAAGCGCTAATCCGTTTAGACAGCAGCACTGTCCATCCTTATATAGAAGCACATAATCCTAACACTGAGCTTCTATCCAGTGTCTATATGTTCCCTCAAGGCGAAGCATTGCGCTATTTTACAGTAGGTGGGGGTGTGCTGAATCTGGTTGAAGTGAAGGACGGTTTTCCAGTTGTCACCTATCAAGGGTATGTGGGTGCTCCCTTTGATAAAACATTTACAATGGAATACGATCCGCTGGAGCGTTTTATGGTGAATAAAGCCAAAAATCAGTGGGGAACTTATCCGAAGCTAAATAAGCCGCTGATCTACGAGTTTACTACAGGATGGGGAGACAGCAGCACTACTTATTATGGACGGATTACCACGCTAAATAAAGAAGAACTGCTGGGTACTACGGGTGATCCCGTAACTGGACTCCCGGCTAATACCAAACAAATTATGAAAACCTTCAAGCTGCCGTGGGAATCGCGTACAGATGCCCCAGCAGGCGATGGAATAAGTTAAGAGCAGCAATAGTAAGGAAAATTTAAAAAGCGCGTATCGTTGAAGTAAAGATACTTCCCGGTACGCGCTTTTTTAGATGGAATTTGTACTTTTGTTGCTTCATGCTTGCTTAAGTATCTATTAGGCCTAGTCACAGGGTTGCTGTCATAGACCGCAAAGTAGCAGATAAGTGGAGAGATGATATGAGAAAACAGGAGCAAAGTGTATGCTCCTTATGTTGTTTCTAGGGTCCGCTTCTGAATAGCTCTGTATAAAGAACCTTGTGAAATACCAGTGCCTTCTATAATTTCTTTTACAGAGTATTCCTTACTGTCATACATTCGTAGGGCCAAGGCTATTTTATCCTTGTCGACTTTCGGTCTTCCAAGCTTTTTCCCACGCTTCTTACTTGCTTCCAATCCTTCTTTTACTCGTTCAGCGATGAGATTCCGTTCCAATTCAGCAATCACACACATCATTTGAAACATAGCCTTTCCTGTTGATGTTCGTGTGTCCATATTCTCTTTTAAGGAGACAAATTGTACTCCTATATCTTCAAATTCTTGAATGATACTTAAAATATCGAGCGTTTTACGACCCAGACGTGAAATACTCTCTACTACAACAATATCATTTGCCCTAATCACATTCATTAAATTCTGCAGACCTTGACGGTCTTTCACTGTACCAGTGAATTTTTCATCAATTATCTTTTCGCAGCCATATTCCTTTAGCATGCTAAGTTGTCTGTCTAGGTTCTGATCAATCGTGGAAACGCGGGCATGGTTTTTGGTAATGTAGTTGTAAAAAAAGAGATGTCGTATGTGCTTGAAGGTGATTAAATGACCTCTCAAACACGTTAGTTATTCAAGAAAAGGGCCAGATAATTGAATAACACTTGGTGGTTAAATTGGATATTTTACACATAGGTTGTTTTCTTTTGGATACCCATTTAGGTACCTAACATTCAGTAGTAGAAATTTGACTGTTTGCACTTCACTTTGGTAAAATTATATGTTAAAGAATTATTATGTAACATGGTTTAGATATCGTACCAGTTTGTGCATATATTCTGATTAGAACGCAATAATATAATGTAGAATAGGTGGAATATCATGAATACTAATCATGATTTTATGGATCATTGGTTAACCATAGACTCTATACAAAATAAAATAAAGAAAGAATTGGAGAATGTCCTGCAAGCGGAGTACAGCTTATCTTTAAAAGAATTCTACGTACTCTACTACCTTTCCAAAGCACCAGACAAAAAGCTCAGATTACAGCAATTGCAAGAGATGATCGGTTTAAGTCAGAGTGCGCTTTCTAGGCTAGTAGGTAATATGGAAGCGAACAGCTGTGGTGCATTAGAAAAGCATGTTTGTACAGATGACCGTAGAGGTTCCTATACTCGCCTAACTGACTTAGGTGAGAAGAAACTACAAAGAAGTTTAGTTTCTTTCCGAGAAATACTAAAATCATATCTCTCTACGGTTAATGTTGAAGGATTAATGAAACAGTTAATAGAAGAGTTATAAAAATTCCTAATCAGTCAAAGTACTCATTTTTCAGATGGAGTACTTTGACTTGACATGGAGAAAATTTAGCGTTAAATTATATGCATGTGTCATGCATTTAATTTAAATAAAAAGGAGTTTTTTATCATGGAACATTTATTTAGTCCTTATAAGATAAAAGGATTGGAGTTAAAAAACCGTATTGTGATGTCTCCAATGTGTCAATATTCGGTTGAAAATAAAGATGGGATCGCTACGGATTGGCATTACCTGCACTATGTAAATAGAGCGATCGGTGGAGCTGGATTTATTATGATTGAAATGACAGATGTTGAGCCTGATGGCCGTATTTCAGACTTTGACTTAGGATTATGGTCAGACGAGCAAATCCCTGCTTTAGCAAGAATTGTAGAAGCTTGCCACCGTTATGGAGCAAAAGTTGGTATTCAAATCGCTCACGCTGGACGTAAAGCAGAAGATGCTGCTGTGCCAGTTGCACCTTCTGCTATTCCATTTGATGAAAATTCAAAAACACCTAGAGCTCTTTCAACAGATGAAGTGAAAGAAATGGTAGAAAAGTTTCGCAAGGCCGTACAGCGCGCAGTAAAAGCAGGATTTGACACAATTGAAATCCATGGTGCTCATGGATATTTAATTCATCAATTCCACTCTCCTTTAACAAATAAAAGAAATGATGAGTATGGAAAGGATCTAACTAAGTTTGGCCGAGAAATTATTGAAGCAGCCAAAGCTGAGATACCAGAAGATATGCCGTTAATGATGCGTATATCTGCTAAAGAATATGTAGAAGGTGGATATGGAATTAACCAAAGTATAGAGTTTACAAAAGAATATCAAAAAGCAGGAGTAGATATCTTTGACATCTCTTCAGGTGGTGAAGGTCCTATTGCTGCTTGGGGAAAACCTGGTACGCATGCTGCTTATCAAGTACCACTAGCTCGAGAAATTAAAAAAGCTCTCAATGTTCCGGTCATTGCAGTTGGAAGATTGGATGCCCCTGCATTGGCAAACGCTGTTATCGGAAATGAGGAGGCAGACCTTGTAGCTGTTGGACGAGGAATGTTACGAAATCCTCATTGGGCATTAGAAGCTGCAGCTACATTAAAAAAAGAAACGACTGTGCCTACACAGTACGCAGATGGTTTTAGAAGATAAGTTGAAATGACAAAAGATAAAAACCTAAAGGAGGAGTATAAAAGATGTCATATATTCAAGACAAAGTAGTCATTATTACAGGATCTTCAAGTGGGATTGGAGAAGCAACAGCGATTCATCTTGCGAAGAATGGAGCTTCTGTCGTTCTAGCTGCCAGAAATGAAGAGAAACTAAAAAATCTAGCAGAGCGAATCAATAAAGAAGGGGGGAAGGCTTCTTACAAGGTGACAGATGTTACCGTCAAAGAAGACGTTCAATCTCTCGTAGACTTTACAGTAGATAAATTCGGAAGAGTTGATACGTTAATTAACAGTGCAGGGATGATGTTGTTCTCCATGTGGGATAACGCTCATGTAGACGAATGGGAAACGATGATTGACCTTAACGTAAAAGGTGTGCTGTATGGAGTAGCTGCGGTCCTACCTCATATGAAGAAACAAGGAAGTGGACAAATCATTAATGTAGGTTCTATTGCCGGTCATGCGATTGGTGAAGGTCATGGTGTGTATAGTTCTACGAAGTATGCAGTAAGAGCAATTACCGAAAGTCTACGTAAAGAGGTATCGGTCAAACATAATATTCAAGCTGTTTTAGTCTCACCAGGTGTCATTGCAACTAATTGGCAGGATACAGTGACAGATGAAGATGTAAAATCTGTACTGGGAGAATTAAATAAGGTAGCTATTGACGTAGACTATGTAGCTGAAACAATTGGATTTGTGGTTAATAAGCCTGCGAACGTCATGATTAATGATGTGATTGTCACACCTACAGCACAGGAATGGTAATGAGGTAATTTGAAAGAAAGACTTCTGATTACGAAAGAAAAGAGAGGTAATTTACCCCACTTGATTTTGTCTATAAGAATTAGACAATAAGTTTTTACACTTATAGTTTGTTTTAAATTGAATAGAGTAAAATAATATCAATATGGTCAGACCATGTTAATATCATTTTTATCACTATAAGATAAATACTCATTTAAATTCATTTTTGGGGAGGTTTTTTCATGAAGGTATTAGTAGTAGGAGCTAATGGTCGAGTAGGTTCACATCTTGTTGATAAACTAGTTGAGAACGGACATTTTGTTTACGCAGGAACTAGAAGGGATAACCTCACAAGCAGTTCGAACAATGTTCGCTATGTTCATATAGATTTATTAGCGAGCCCTGAAGCAATAGCTGAGAATATGTATGATGCAGAAGCTATTTTCTTTGTAGCTGGTTCTAAAGGAAAAGATTTATTGAAGATTGACTTAAATGGTGCTGTTAAAGTGATGCGCGCTGCTGAGCACAAGAAAATAAAAAGATTTATCATGCTTAGTTCAGTTTTTGCCCTAAATCAAGACAAGTGGAATCAGTCTTTTCTAAAAGATTTAACAAATTATAATATTGCTAAACATTTTGCTGATCATTGGCTAATTAATAATACCAAGCTAGACTATACAATATTACAGCCTGGTGTTTTAAAAGAGGAGCCTGGATCTGGAAAAATAGATGTCAATATTGATTATCCTGGTGAAAATTCTATAGAAAATGTAGTGGATACGTTAGTTCAGAGTTTGCAAGACCCTAATACCATCGAAAAAGTCATCACAATGAGCGATGGTAAAACTCCTATATCAGATGCTTTGCGGAATTTATAAGAATAGCTTTTATATGTGCTAATTAAATAAAACGAGCCTGGGTTAGAAAACTTTATTATCGTTAAACGGACTATTTATAACTTAAGGGGGATTTAGGAAAAATGAGCAAAACAGCAATAAAAGATTACGATGAGATTATTAAAGTGGTGAATAAGTATATAGAAGGTCTTATTTCAGGGAACAAAGAAGTAGCAAAGCAAGCTTTTCATAAAGATGCAACTATGTACGGTTACAATACAACTGATGGCTTTCTAGGAGGACCTATTCAAAACTTATGGGACTTTATGGATAAAGCTGGTCCTGCAATGGATCTTAAATCAAGGGTTGATATTCTAGATGTTGAAGGAACGATTGCTTCTGTTCGTATAAGTTTAGAGAATGATGCATATGGCGAATCATACACTGATTTTCAGCAATTACTTAAACTAGACGGTGAATGGATCATTATTTCGAAGTTATTCCATCTGCATTCGTAAAAAGTAATTTCCAAATAGAATCATAAGCCTGTCTCAAAAATAGAGGACTGTCCACTGTTTTTGAGACAGGAATTAAAACCTTTTAAACAGTCAGATCGGTGATAATTATGGGTAAAAAAGCAGGACAAAACCAATGTAATGCGAATCCTAGACAAGAAGAAGATTACGTATAACTACTATTCCTACGACAGTACAAAGCTTAATTTTATTGATGTCACCATTTAGATGATTATTGGCTTGTCTAGTTAGTGTTAGCTAAAAATTACGGGTAACTTTAAACGTGGTAACATTCGGAACTTTCGGTCTATTAGCCTTTATAAATGTAAGAGTTTTCATAAAGGGTCCAGAAATAAAAAAGCCTGATATACAAGAGGGGATGGTGAGATAATCCTCTTTTTTCTTTTTATTGAACTAAAAGAAGGAAATTTACGGTATTCAAAGGTTTTAGAATATCTTATAATTTAAAAAACAGGTGTAGATTTGAAACAAAGTACCGTTTGCAAAAAAGTTACGATGCTTTACCCCTTTGGATAAGATTATCTTAGGGGTGTTTTTTAGTGAATTGAAAAGTACATCTGAATTAAAAGGTGAATTAAGGAACTGTTGAGTGACGACATAGTTGTTCCGTTAAAGGGCCAGATTGTGGAGCAAAACTTTTAAAGGGAATTGGATATTTAAATTAAAGTGTAGAAGCAAATAATTGTATAAAGAAATCCAATTAACTTCCTTAAATAACCATTTGTTTTATTTTCGAATTAATATATAATAATGCTAATTAATCTAATTTTATTTAAATTCTATGAAGAGAAAGAGTACGTTATTGTTTCTGTTCCAAAGAGAGCTGGTGTTTTGCTGAAAACCAGTGTTCAGATAATAACCGAAAATCATCTCTGAGAAGTAAAGCCGAATGTTTAGTAAGCTTTATCGGTATCCACCGTTACAAGGGACAACGTATGATTGTACGTTTGTAAAGGGTAATAAAGTGTTATTCAAACATTTTATTAAACAAGAGTGGTACCGCGAGTTTCAATCTCGTCTCTTACTGAGACGGGATTTTTTTTTAGGATGTTTTTTTTACAATAAGAATTTAAGAAAAGCAGGTGAAGGCGTAATGAAGACGCTACTATTTGTAACAGATTTATATTATGAAGCAAAAGGAAGAAACTATTATGAAGAGGATTTATTTCTTACTTCTAAACTTAGAGAAGCCTTTAATTTGGTCATCTGTCATCCTGAAGATATCGAAGCATTTGAAGATCATGCTGATTTAATTGTTTTCCGAAATGCAGGTCCAGTCGCAAATTTTAAAGACAAATATGAAGCGTTCCGCAACCGAATTGTTTCTAAACATTTAAACACATATAATTCGTTTGATGGGAAGGCTGATATGAACGGAAAAGAATATTTAATAGAACTAACAAATGCTCATTTTCCTGTTATTCCAACGATTGATACGCTTGATTCCCTAAATAAACTCCCTAATGTAGACACGTATATCGTAAAGCCGAAAGATGGAGCAGATTCTATCGGGATGGAATTTGTTACGAAAGATGAATTGAGTGAAAAAGTTAATTCACAATCGAAAAATACATTGGTACAACCATTTATCAATTTTGAATATGAAGTCTCATTTTATTTTATCAACAAAGAATTTCAGTATGCTCTTTATGCACCGGATAAAGATAAAAGATGGGAATTGAAAGAGTATGTACCTACGGAAGAAGATTTAGCTTTTGCTAAACGTTTCATTGACTGGAATAATCTTGACTGGGGGATTCAACGAGTTGATGCCTGTCGAAGCGAACAAGGGGAGCTTTTATTAGTCGAATTAGAAGATTTAAATCCCTATCTTTCCTTATTAGAATTATCTGAAGAGACACGTCAGAATTTTGTAGAAGCAATGAAAAAATCATTACAAAAAGCTCTTCAGGTTTAAATTTTTACTGTTCT